>PLJH01000133.1 GCA_003139615.1 Alphaproteobacteria bacterium | reverse complement strand
TGCCGATGCAGGTGGTGCAGCCATAGCCGACGAGACGGAATCCGAGCTTGTCGAGCGCGGTGTCGAGACCGGCCTTGGCGAGATAATCGGTGACGACCTGGCTTCCCGGCGCCAGCGACGTCTTCACCCACGGACGTACCTTGAGCCCACGCGCAACAGCTTTCTGCGCCACGAGCCCTGCGCCGATCATCACGCTCGGGTTCGACGTGTTGGTGCAGGAGGTGATCGCCGCGATCACCACATCGCCGTGGCCGATGGTGTATTCCGTGCCTTCGACCTTCACGCGGCGGTTCGCGTCGTCTTCTTTCTTGAACACATCCATCAACGCAGTCGCGAATTCCTGCGACGCATTGGCGAGCGACACGCGATCCTGCGGACGGCGCGGGCCGGCAAGGCTGGGCTCGACGGTCGTGAGGTCAAGCGTGAGCGTGTCGGTGAAGACTGGCTCTTCGCTCTTCGCCGTGCGGAACAGGCCTTGCGCCTTCGCGTATTTCTCGACGAGCGCCACGCGCCCGGGCTTGCGCGCCGTCGCCTTCAGATAGTGCAGGGTTTCGGAATCGATCGGGAAGAAGCCGCAGGTCGCGCCATATTCCGGCGCCATGTTNNTTCTTGCGCAGCATCTGCGTGACGGTGAGCACGAGATCGGTGGCGGTGACGCCTTCGCGGATTTTCCCCGTCAGGCGAAACCCGATCACTTCGGGAATGAGCATGGAGATGGGCTGTCCCAGCATCACCGCTTCCGCTTCGATGCCGCCCACGCCCCAGCCGAGCACGGACAGACCGTTCACCATCGTGGTGTGGCTGTCGGTGCCGACGAGCGTGTCGGGGAATGCATATTCGATCATCTTTTTCGTCTTCTCGTCCCTGATCTTCCGCGTCCACACGGTTTGGGCGAGATATTCGAGATTCACCTGGTGGCAGATGCCTGTCCCCGGCGGCACGACGCGGAAATTCGCGAAAGCCTGCTGGCCCCAGCGCAGGAAGCCGTAACGCTCCTTGTTGCGCTGATATTCGATGGCGACGTTTTTCCTGAATGAATCCTTGTGGCCGAAATTGTCCACCATCACCGAATGGTCGATCACGAGATCGACTTCCGCCAGCGGATTGATCTTTTCGGGATTGCCCTTGAGGTCCTTCATCGCATCGCGCATGGCGGCGAGATCGACTACGGCGGGCACGCCGGTCAGATCCTGCATCAGCACGCGCGCGGGGCGGAATGCGATTTCGCGGTCCGAGCTTTTCTTCTTGAGCCATGCTGCGACGGCCTTGATGTCGTCGGCCGTGACGGTCTTGCCGTCCTCATAGCGCAGCAGATTCTCCAGCAGCACCTTCATCGAATAGGGCAATCGCGAGATGCCCTTGAGGCCGTTCTTCTCCGCGGCCGTCAGGCTGAAATACGCATAGGTCTTGCCGCCCGCCGAGAGCGTGCGGCGGGATTTGAAACTGTCGAGGCTGGTTGCCAAGGGATTTGTCCCGGATGAGGGTTTCGCGGAATCGCGCGGGACATTAGGCAGTTTCCCCCGCCGATTCCATGCTCTTTAATGCATGCCGACTTAACAAATAGAACCCGCCAAAAAGCCGGGTCCGGAGGGAAACATGGCAGCCGATACCGCGACGGTGCGCGTCGAACGCGACGGACCCGTGACGACGGTGATTCTCGACCGGCCGGACGTGCGAAACGCCGTCGACCGGCCGACCGCTGAAGCGTTGGCGCGCGCGTTTCTGGCGTTCGAGAAGGACGAGACCGCGCTTGTGGCCGTGCTTTGGGGCGCAGGCGGGACATTTTGCGCGGGCGCGGACCTCAAAGGCGTGGCCGACGGCCGCGGCAATCGCACCGTCCCGCCCAAAACGGGCGATGCTTACGACCCGCTCGCGGCAGACGGCCCCATGGGTCCGTCGCGCATGCAGCTTTCGAAGCCTGTCATCGCCGCAGTCTCGGGCCATGCGGTTGCGGGTGGACTGGAGCTCGCTTTGTGGTGCGATCTGCGCGTGGCGGAAGAGGACGCGGTGTTCGGCGTGTTCTGCCGGCGCTGGGGCGTGCCGCTGGTCGACGGCGGCACGATCCGCCTGCCGCGCCTGATCGGCCAATCGCGCGCGCTCGACATGATCCTGACGGGACGTCCGGTCGGCGCCGCCGAAGCGTTTGAGATGGGCCTTGCCAATCGCGTGGTGAATAAAGGTGAGGCGCGCGCCAAAGCGGAAGAGCTTGCACGCGAAATTGCCCGCATGCCGCAGATCTGCCTGCGCGGCGACAGATCATCCGTATACGAACAATCCGGTCTTTCGCCGGCCGCAGCACTCGCCAACGAATTCGCGCATGGCGCGAAAACTCTCGCGAGCGGCGAGGCACGGGCCGGCGCCGCACGGTTTGCATCGGGCAAGGGACGTGGCGGGAGTTTCGAGAATATTTAGAATCGATTTTCCTCCCACGCTTGCGGGGAAGGTGACGAGCGCCGGCGAGGCGGTGAGGCGCCCCCATCCCCCGGCTTCGCCGGGGACTTCCCCCGTGAACGGGAGAAGAAAAAAGAAATGCAGTGTCGTCGATAAGAAATCTGTAACTCCGTACACGGACGAAACGCCCTACTTAAGTTCCCGTTAATGCTGGGCAATTGCGCTCCATAATGTTGCCCTATTCCCCGCCGATAAGGCGTCAAAGCGCCTGAGGGGCCCGTGCGAGCCGTAAGCGCCGCACGCAAAAACATCGCACATCGAGACGGGCAGAATGTCGAAGAGAGTCCTGGCAATCGCGGCGAATCTGGCGCTCGCGTTTGCCTGTCTGGCTGCTCCCGTGGCCCGCGCACAGGATTCGGTCGAGGAACGGCTCTCCTACGATCGCCTCGCGCCCGTCGTTCCGGGCGTGTATGTCGCAGGCGACAGGATCGGCTTCAGCCTCGATGCCTTGGGCGGCGAATATCTGTTGCGCATGGACGGCACGCCGGAAGTTTTCGTGCTCTATCCCACGCGCGCTTCGCTCGGCTCACGTGTGCTCAAATACGATTCCGGCGAAACGGCGTTGCGCGTCGCAGGCTGGGGCGGCATGACGCTTTACACCGATGCGCAGCCGGGCGGATTGCCGGCCGTGCGCACGGGCGATTCCGTTCCACCACAGCCGCCATCCGTGTCGCTGTCGGAGATGCAGGCCGCGGCCGGCGACAGCGGCCAGCGCCTGGGCTATGTGCGCCACCTCAATCTGAGTTTCACGGCGGATTGGAATGCGCTTGCCTCCGATTCGTCGCTGCGCGCTTTTGCCTATGATGCGATGGAAAATGCGGCGCGCGGAATCGATCGTTTTGCGAGTTTTGGGCCGGCGCGCGATGCGCTTGCGAAACGCGTGAGCGTCGTCTCGATCCAGACCAATTCGCGTCCCACGATTGCCTTCAACGGCAGGACATTGATCGTGACCTATAATGCCGGGCGTGGCTTCGAAGGCCGCGCGTCCTCGCGCGCGATCGCGCATGCGCTGTCGACGAGCCTATCGATTCCGCAGAAATAGTTTTCGCGAATTCGGCGCGAGCTCGAATTTCTCGAATTCGAATCCCGGTGCGACGGTGCAGCCCACAAGCGTGTAATCGCCGAGCGATCTTGCGCATTGCCAGGCATGCGCAGGCACGACGATCTGCGGGGCCTGTTTCTTCGACAGGTCGTTTCCGAGGATATGCCGTTTGGTGCGGCTGCCATTCGCGATTCGCAATTCGAGCGGCGCACCGGCATAGAAATGCCAGATCTCGGCGGCATCGATGCGATGCCGGCGGGATTCTTCGCCGTGCTTCAGCAGGAAATAGATGGCCGTCGAATAGGCGCGTCCGCGCTTGGCTGAATCGCGAAATGTTTCGCGATAATGCCCGCCCTCGGGATGCGGCTTGAGGCGCAAGCGGCGAATGACGTTGTCCGCTTCGTTGGTCACGGGGTCGTCAAGGGATTGGGAGCACCGCGCGCCACAAGCGTTTTGATGCCAAGCGCGACCGATCGCGCATCGTCAAGCGCATCGTGCCTGCGGCCTTCGAATTTCGCGCCCGCGGCGCCCGCGATATCGCAGGCATGCAGTCCGCGCGGATCGACGCCATTGGCCGCGAGCCAGGGCGCGATGTTGACATAACGCGGCAGCGGCGTTGCGTACGCGATCCCGTAAAGCCGCAGATTGCTCGTCAGCACGAGATCGTCGCGCCCGAACGCGATGATCGGTGCGCCATCGGCAAATGCGACGAAGCTTTGATAGGCGGGAAGGAAATCGGTCCCGCGCGCGGCGATCGCGGCGTTGGTGATGCCGGTCAACGTCTCGAGATAGGCCGTGATCGTGGGATTGATGCGGGGCCGCACGAGCGCGTCGAACGGCGCGATCTCGTCCCACGACTCCGCATCGACCTTGATCGCCCCGATCTGCACCACTTCCTTGAACTCGCCCGGCCGAAGCCAGCGGCTTTCCAGCGAGCCGCTCCAGGCAGTGAATTCGAGGTCGAAGACGATCGCTGCGGACATTTCAACCTGTGGATAACGCAATCCCCGGGAACCGAATCAGGGGATGGCACGTCATTAAGACATTCTTGCCATAGCCGCATATGAGCGCATTTGCGCGCGGACGAAAACAGGCGGAATTGCACAAAAACTGAAGTACGGCGGGACCCTGAAATTCTCGGGAAGGTCTGCAAATATCTGGGGATCAAGGGACTTGATAAGGGACAAACCAAGGTGCTTTTCTGATGGCACTTGACGTTTACGTCCAAGCAGGGGGCCGACATGGACGCTGGGACCGCCGCAGTATTAGCAGCGTTGATCGGATTTCTCTCTGGGCCGCTGTCGGCTTGGGTGGCCGATTGCTTGCGTTATCGGCGGCAAGACAAGGCAGATAGCCTTCGCCGGGAACGGCTCCTAAAAATCTTGAAGCTCCCGAAGAATAAATTTCGCCGGATTGCCGATCTTTCGAAAATGATTGGAGCGGACGTAGAAACCACGCAACGCCTTCTGCTCGAAGTCGGTGCCCGCCACTCCCTAAAAAAGGGGTCCACAAAATGGGTTCTGATATCGAGGGTGCCCTTCCCGGATGACTTGGCAGCGGAGCCAGAGGATACAGATGACCCGGAAAATTTAAATTAGGACACCAGCGGGAGGCCCGGATGTTCCAAGAGTGGCTGGCAAAGCGTCGGAAAAGAATTGAAGCCCAAGAGTTTGCCAAGTTGGCTGGCGAAGCTTTGGCGCGATTAGGGCAACTAATGGAGAAGTACCCCGGTTCGTTCTTGGATGAGACATGGTTACCCCTGCCAAAAGACAGCATGAAAGGTATACTCAAAGCTTCAATCGCGACTGCAAAAACAGGTACTAGCCGGGAAGTGTTTGAAGTCGGCTGGCTGATGCTAGCAAATTTTCAACCGGGTATCGGAGACACGCCAATATCGATGCCAGCGTTCCCTGCGCGACTGGCTGACGTGACGCCCGAATTCAAAAAGGCGCTCGATGATTGGCAGGTGGTCTCGAACCGCGTTCAAGCTGAGAGCGAGCACTGCATGGCTGAAATGAGAGCGTTCACCGCAACGCTCGGCTAGCTAAGCGCCGCTCACATTTTCTCCCGTGCTGCGAGCCGTTCCGCGTGAAGGACCAATTGGGTCATGATCGCGGCGTCCTTGGTCACGCCGTCCTGTACCAGCTTGGATACGAATTCGCCTTTGGCGCGGTTGAGAAACGGCACGGCCGCTTCAACTCGGTCGGCGTAATTGGGACCAAGGAAGCGTTCTAGCTGTACGCGTTGGCTAGCTTCCCACAAACCACGTTCGGTCGCAGTCATGTCGGCAAGCCTGCCACGAGCAGCGAAGATACGGTCTGCCATGTCCTCACCAATTCCCTTGGGCAAGGGACCACGTTAGCTGACGCTTCGAAGCGTGCGGGTCACAGTAACCCGGCTATCACCGCCGCGATCTACACGCACGCCGTTGATAATGGCGACAAGCAAGCGGCGGCAATCGGTGACAGTCTACTGACCGGCACGAGCGGAACAGTAGAACGAATCAGCCACGATAAGGGACAGGAAACGGGCTAAGTCCCTTATGGAAATCGGCCCACAGAAAAGCGGACGGGGCTAACTCGTTGAGTTGGAACGAAACGCCCCACGAGAATGTTTCAGGAACTGGCGAAAGCCGAATTAAGACATTCTTAATGCGCTCGTCAGAGCGTGGGCCCTAGAACGCAGCTGATTTTGACGAGGTTTCCATGGCAGTTCCTCTGCGCGCGACGTCTCTCCCGGTCAGCACCCCCCAATCGCGCGAAGCCGAGGCTGCGCCGTCGCTGGCCCGGGCCTATTTGACCCGCCTGTCCCAGTTGCACGATGAAGCGGCGAAAACTGCGCTTCTGGCCAACCTTCTCGGCCGCGCGCCCTATGCGGCAGCGGCACTTGCGGCGGCGGCGGTGGTGACGGCCGTGCTTGCGGGCGCGCCGTCCGCGGAACTCGGCACCTGGCTTGTGCTGGTCGCTGCCGGAGTGGGAGCGGCCGCGCGCGCCTATTCCAAGGCGATCCGCGCACCGTTCGAACTGGCCACCTTGCAGGGTTTTGCCCGCGATCTGTCGGCGACACTTGTCTATGCCGGCTTTGCCTTCGGGGCAGGTGCGATTTTGGTGCTGCCCGCCAATGTGAGCCTTCTGATGCTTCTGGCATTCGGCGCCGGAGTCCCGGCCCTGATCGGCGCGTTCCTGCGCGTTCGCGACATGACGCTGTGTTTCCTCGTTCCGGCCGTCACGCTTTCGGCCTTTGCCGCGGTTCTTCGCCCCTTCCAGGGCGGCGTCATGGACATGGCCGCCATGCTCATCGCAGGTGCGGCCGTCGCGGTCGCCGTTCAGCTTGCCGAGCGCCTCACCTTGCGGCCGACCGTGCCCGATCTGGCCCAGCTTCAGACGGGCTGAATCCGCCCCATTTCCGTCTTTCGGTTGCCATGGCGGAGCGGTAGTGTCCCGCGCCGTTAACCGAAACCTTGGCGCCTGCCCTTAGAGTAGGCCGATGGAAACGTTCAGCCGCGCCCGAGAGACCGAAACGGTCCCGGTTCGCGCAAGACAGCCCCGATTGGATGACCATGACCTCACCTGCCGCCCAAGCGCTCCGAAACGATTCCGCGGACGCCGCCATAGCCGCCCAGGAAGTTGAAGCGCGGGCAGTCAAGGAACTCTCCGCCGCCGCCTCCATCCTGAAATCGGCCGAGCCGGGCCTCGCCGCATTCTTCGATGCGTTCTATCGGGGCGCGTCGCCGGAAGACCTCACGCGCTACACGCCGGAATCGCTGGCCGCACTTGCAAGCCTCGTTTTCGAGCGCTCCGCGGTTCGTAAACCGGGCGAAACGCTCGTCACCACATTCGAATTCCAGGCCCAGGTTGCGGAGTTGACGCGGCGCGAAGCCGTGTTCGTCGCGGTCAACGACGATAGTCCGTTCCTGTTCGATTCGCTGATGGCGGAGATGAACGCGGCCGGCGCGCGCGTGCATGCGCTGTTTCATCCGATCATGTTCGTGGGACGCGACGCCGATGGACGGCGCAGCGATGCGGGCGCGCAGATCAAAGAAAGCGTGATCGTGCTCGTGCTCGATCCGATCATCGATGCCGAGCGCCGCGCGACCCTCGAAGACGGCGCGCGCAATGTGTTCGGTCAGGTGCGGCTTGCGGTGCGCGACTGGCGCAAGATGCGCGCGCATCTGCTCGAATCCATCGCGGCGCTCAAAAAGAATCCGCCGCCGGTTTCCGCCGGAGAACTCGCCGAAAGCGTCGCATTTCTCGAATGGGTGTCCGGCGATCATTTCACGTTTCTCGGTACCCGCGATTACACCTATCGCGACGATGACGGCGGCCAGCTCGTGACGATCGAAGGCAGCGGGCTCGGCGTTTTGTCGGACGAACACGCGCACGCCATCCAGCGCGGTGACCGGCACGGACAATTGACGCCCGAAGTGCGCGCCTTCCTGAAACTGCCGCAACCGCTCATTGTCACAAAATCGAACCAGCGTTCCTATGTGCATCGCCGCGTCCACATGGATTATATCGGCGTCAAATTGTTCGACGCGAAAGGCGATTTCGCGGGCGAGCACAATTTCGTGGGCCTGTTCACGTCCGGTGCCTACAGCCGCAGGCCCAACGACATTCCCCTGTTGCGGCAGAAGGTCGAGCATGTCCGCGAGCAGGCCGCACTCGAGCCCAACAGCCATGACGGCAAGGCGCTCGCGCACATTCTCGACAATTTCCCCCGCGACGAGCTGTTCCAGATCGGCGAAGACGAATTGTTCGCGACCGCCATGGGCGTCCTGCGGCTGGGCGAGCGTCCCAAGGTGCGCGTGTTCGTGCGCTTCGACCGGTTCGACCGGTTCGTCTCCATACTCGTCTTCGTGCCGCGAGATCGTTACGACACGGCAGTCCGCGAAAAGATTCATGCAATCCTCGCCAAGGCGTTCGACGGCCGCGAGTCCGCTGCCACGCCGACCATCGACGATTCGATGCTCGCCCGCGTGTATTACATCGTCGGCCGCAATCAGGGACCGCGTCCGCAGGTCGATATCCGCACGCTCGAAGGCGATATCCGCGCTGCGATCCGCACCTGGGAAGACGGGTTTGCCGATGCGCTGATGAAAGAACATGGCGAGGCCGACGGCATGCGCCTGTTCCACCGCCACGCGAATGCGTTTCCTGCCCGCTATCGCGATGCGTTTTCGCCGGAAGAGGCGGTGCGCGATCTGAACGAATTGGATTTGCTTCTGCGCGTAAAAGATGCATCCGGAATCAAGGCGCGCGCCTATCGGCTTACGCTCGATCCGCATGCCGTGCTTCGGCTCAAGCTCTACGTGCTGGGCTCCGTGTTGCCGCTTTCGGCCTCGTTGCCGGTGTTCGAAAATCTCGGCTTCAAGGTGATCGCGGAGGATTCCTATCCGGTCTCGCTCAAGACGAGCGACGGCCGGCAGGGCGACGCAGCCGTGCTCGATTTCCTGATGGAACGGGCCGACGGCGCGGCTGCCGATCTCGCCGACATCAAGACGCGGCTTGAGGAAGCCTTTCATGCCGTCGTTTCGGGCGAAGCGGAAAGCGACGGTTTCAACCGCCTGATTGTCGGTGCGGGCCTCTCCTGGCGCGACGTGACCATCCTGCGCACGGCCGCAAAATTCCTGCGCCAGGCGGGATTCGGTTTCAGCCAGGACTATATGGAACATGCGCTGTCGCGGAATCCGGATATCGCTGCCCTGATCGTCGATCTGTTCCATGCGCGCCACGATCTCGACATCAAGGATCGCGACGCGCGCCTCAAGACGCTCGACGATCGCATTGTCGCAGCACTCAACGACGTGCCGAGCCTCGACGACGACCGCATCGTGCGCCGTTTTCGCAATTTCGTGGATTGCACGTTGCGTACGAATTTCTATCTGCGCGATGCGAAAGGAAGCTTCTCCCGCCATTTGTGCGTCAAGCTCGACAGCCAGAAGCTGGACGAATTGCCCGCGCCCCGGCCGATGGTCGAAATCTTCGTCTATTCGCCGCAAGTGGAAGGCGTGCATCTGCGCTTCGGCAAGGTGGCGCGCGGCGGCATTCGCTGGTCGGACCGGCGCGAAGATTTCCGCACCGAAGTGCTGGGCCTGGTGAAAGCGCAGCAAGTGAAGAACGCCGTCATCGTGCCGGTCGGCTCGAAAGGCGGCTTCTATCCCAAGCAGCTTCCCGTCAACGCGACGCGCGAAGACGTGCAGGCCGCGGCCATCGCGGCCTACAAGGCTTTCATCAACGCTCTCCTCGACCTGACCGACAACATCCATCCGGACGGCAGCGTCGTGCCGCCCGCCGGCATCGTGCGCCACGATGG
>PLJH01000040.1 GCA_003139615.1 Alphaproteobacteria bacterium | reverse complement strand
CGTAGCCTCAAGGGGCGGGTGGTTTTAATTACCTCGGCGCCAACACCATCATCATCTGGCGGCCTTCGATCTTGGGGTATTGCTCGATCTTGGCGATGGGCTCCACGTCCTTCTGGATGCGGGTGAGCAGTTCCATGCCGAGATGCTGGTGGGCCATTTCGCGGCCGCGGAAGCGCAAGGTCACTTTCACCTTGTCGCCTTCTTCGAAGAAGCGGCGCGCGGCCTTCATCTTCGTGTCGTAATCGTGGTCGTCGATGGTCGGGCGCATCTTGATCTCCTTGATCTCGATGACCTTCTGCTTCTTGCGCGCTTCGGCGGCTTTCTTCTGCTGCTCGTATTTGAATTTGCCGTAGTCCATCAATTTGACCACGGGGGGCTTCGCTTCGGGCGAGACCTCCACGAGATCGAACCCGCGCTCTTCCGCGATGGCGCGACCTTCTTCGATTCCGATTTCGCCGAATTTGTGCCCGTCGTCTCCGATCAGGAGAATGGTACGGGAAAAAATCTCTTCATTGACCCGTGGTCCGTCCTTGGCCGGAGCCGGGGCATTGGATGCAAAACGTCTGGCGACTATGACTCTCTCCTATTGTGGTCAGACCAAGCCGAGCGCCGTTGCTCCGCGAGGCTCCGCGCGCCCCGCGAAACGAATTTCGGCTCATGGACGGGATCGGATTCCTCTTGGGCTATGGCGCGCGGGCTTAAGCCCTTTTCGGGACGCGCGGACACGCGGCCCGCCTCGCGAGCCCGCATCCGTTAACAGCATAGGAAACGGCGCGGGATTCGCAAGAGCCTATTCCGCCACATCGTAGCGGGATTCGGCCTCCTGCTTGATCCGGGCCAGGAACTTATCGAGCGTCATGGCGCCCAAATCCTTGCCGGACCTGAGCCGCACCGCCACCGTGCCGTTTTCGGCCTCCCGCTCGCCCACCACCAGCATGTAAGGAATCTTCTGCAGCTGGGCGTCCCGAATCTTTTTTTGCATGCGCTCATTGGTAGTGTCGACGTCCACCCGAAGGCCCGCGGTTCCGTTGATCACCTGCGCATCGTTCAGCTGTTGACGGACCTTTTCGGCATATTCGCCGGCCTTTTCGCTGATCGGAATGAGGCGCGCCTGGATGGGCGCGAGCCAGGTCGGGAACGCACCCGCATAATGCTCGATGAGGAACGCGGTGAAGCGCTCATGCGAGCCCAGCGGCGCGCGATGGATCACATAGACGGGATGTTCCTTGCCGTCCTCGCCGATATATTTGAGATCGAAGGTTTCGGTCGCGAGGAAATCGAGCTGGTTGGTCGAGATCGCATATTCCGTCCCGATCACGCTCTTGATCATGAAATCGACCTTGGGGCCGTAGAACGCGGCTTCGCCTTTCGCTTCGACATAGCGATAGCCGGATTCCTTCATCGCCTCGCGGATGATCTCGGCCGCCGCGAGCCACTTGTCCGGCTCGTTGACATATTTCTGCAGATTCGCGGGGTCGGGCAGGGACAACCGCATGTAATATTCCTTGATGCCCATCAGGTCGTAATAGCGGGCATGCAGGTGCATCACGCGGATGAATTCGTCCTTCGCCTGGTCGTAGCGGCAATAGATATGCGCGTCGTTCTGGCAGAAGCCGCGCACGCGCATGAGGCCGGACAATCCGCCGGACGCTTCGTAGCGATAATCCTGCGCATATTCCGCGATGCGCAGCGGAAGTTCGCGATAGGAATGCCGCGTGGCGCCATAGATCAGATGATGATGCGGGCAGTTCATCGGCCGCAGGTAGTAATTCTCGCCGTCGATATCGAGCGGCGCGTACATGTCTTCCTTGTAGTAGGGCAGGTGACGCGAACGCAGATAGAGCGCGTCTTTCGCGATGTGCGGAGTCGACACGCGGCGATAGCCGTCGCGGCGTTCTTCCTGCAGCGCGAAGAATTCCAGTTCCTGGCGGATCACCATGCCGTTCGGCATCCACAGCGGCAGCCCCGCGCCCACATCCGGCGAGAAGGTGAAAAGCTCCATCTCCTTGCCGATCTTGCGGTGGTCGCGCTTCTCCGCTTCCTCGAGCCTGGTGACGTAAGCCGCCAGTTCCTTCTCGTCGCGCCACGCGGTGCCGTAAATCCGCTGGAGCATCGGATTGTTGGAATCGCCGCGCCAATAGGCGCCCGCGATCTTGGTCAGCTTGAACGCGTTGCCGATCTTGGCCGTCGAGACGAAATGCGGCCCGCGGCAGAGGTCGTGCCAGTCGCCGTGGAAATAGATCGAGACATCCTCATTCGCGGGGATGGAGCGGATCAGCTCGGCTTTGTAGTGCTCGCCCATCTTCTCGAAATGCGCGATGGCCGCATCGCGCGGCCACACTTCGCGGCGTGTCGGCAAATCGGCCGACACGATCTCGTGCATTTTCGCTTCGATCTTCGCGAGATCGTCCGGGGTGAACGCCGTGTCGCGGGCGAAGTCGTAATAGAAGCCGTCATCGATCGCGGGGCCGATGGTCACCTGCGTGCCGGGGTAAAGCGCCTGCACCGCCATGGCCAGAATATGAGCGGTATCGTGCCGGATCATCTCCAGCGCTTCGACATCCTTGCGGGTGATGATCCTGAGGCGCGCATCTGCCTCGATCGGCCGGAAAATATCCCAGGGCTGACCGTTCACTTCGACGGCGAGCGCCGCTTTCGCGAGGCCCGGGCCGATGGCAGCCGCCACTTCCGCGCCGGTAATGCCGCGCGTGAGCGTCATCGCCTTGCCGTCGGGCAGGGTGATGGTCACTTGCGAGGCTCCCGATACGGGTGCGGAATTCGGCGCAGACACTGGTTTTCTCCGGGTTCGAAAAGAGCCGGGGACCATCGGGAAGGCCGCCTGTTAAGTCAAGACTGGCGAATGCCTTGCAAGCCTTGCAATGCGGGCCGAAAGTGCCGCCCGGCTTTCCGGCGGACGGGACAAGGGCCAACCCAATGACTCGCTTTGCATATCTGACTTCGGCGGCGTTCATCCTGCTCGGACTGGCGGGATCCCCTGCTGCCGCCCAAAGCACGATGGGTCCCGACCCCATGGCGCCCGAGCCCGATCCTTCGACCCAGCTCATGACCGACTGCGACGTGCCTTCCCTCGAGGACACTGCTGTGGATTCCTGCCTGGAGCGGGCGCGTGTGCTGCAGGGAACCAATCCGACCCCGGACGTCGAGGCGCTGACCGTCAGGCTCGAACAGCGCTCGGTGCAGCGTTTCGATCCCAACAGCGTGACGCCGCCCTCGATGCAAGCCAAGGCGGCGGCGGAAAAGCTGGATGAACCCGGCAATGTGACGACGCCGCCCGATAAAATGCTGAACGCCGACGAAACGAACTCCGCCGACACGCGGCCGTCCCAGGACGCCGTCGACACGACGCAGGGCGATGGCGCCGTGCGGCCCGTTCAGGGCGCGGGCAATACCGACGACGTCACTCCGCCCAATGACGACACCAAAGACCCGCCGCCTCCTGATACGCCCTCCCTGCACGACGATCCGCCCCATTGAGCGTTATGCTATAGTGAGGCGAGGGGCGTCGCGTAACGAAGGATTCGACCGATGAAATCTCTTGCCGTTCTCGCAGCTGCCGCAACCGCCCTGGTCGCCTCGGCCGCGTTCGCCCAAACGCCTGAAATGGCGCCGCCGCCGGCTGCCGCGCCCCTGTGCCTGCACAGCCAGGATATCGATCACACCAAGGCGCCGGACGACCATACTGTCCTGATCTATATGCGCGGCGGGAAAATCTGGCAGAGCAAGCTGCGCGGCTTGTGCCCGCAAATCTCGTTCAACGGCTTCTCCTACGACGCGACGCCGCCGGACGACCTTTGCCCGAACGTCCAGATCATCCGCGTGATCCGCACCGGAACGATGTGTTCGATGGGGCCGCTTGAGCCTTACACGCCGCCGCCCAAGACCAGCATGTGACGGGCCGCCTTCGGTTCGCGGGCGAGGCACGGTTTCGTGATCGGGGCGACATTGCGGTGTTGCCCGGAGGGGCTGAAACTATCGGTTTCGAAGGGCGCGCTTCGAACCTGGGAGATTGAACATGAAAGCCATCGCAATCGGAGTAGCCATCGCTGCTCTGTCCATCGGTGCGTTGTCCATTGGCGCGGCGGGGGCACAATCCATGCAAAGCCCGGCCATGCAAAGCCCGGCCATGCAAAGCCCGGCGGCCGGGCCGACCTGCCTCAATATCGATTGGCCTTATGCGGTCGATCACACCAAGACCGTCGATCCCAGCACCGTGCTGTTCTACATGAAGGACGGAAAGGTCTGGCAGAACAATCTGAAGTCGCCCTGTCCGGGACTTTCCTTTCACGGCTTCAGCTATGTGGCGCATGAAGGCGAGATTTGCGCCAACGGGCCCATCAACGTGATCGAAACGCACGAAACCTGCTCGCTGGGCAAGTTCACCGCCTATACTGCCCCGATGCAGCATGCGTCCCTGACGCCCTGATCTGCGCGGCCGGCGATGTTTCCAGGGGCCGGAGCGTTTCCGGCCCTTTTTGTTCTTGGGAATTGATTGCGGCGCGGAAACCGGCGAAGGATTCGCGGGCGGGGCAGTGCCGGAGGCGGGATATGCGGATAGTGTTGGGTGCGGCGCTGATCTTCGCGCTTGCGCTGACAGGGGCCGCGGCACAGACAGCCACACCGGCGCCCACACTGGCTCCTGTGGCAAAAGCGGCGCCGCTCGATCTTGTGACCGTCCATCAATATCTCGTCGGCACCTGGCAGAATGACGGCGATACGCGCCGGACGCGCGAACTCGACGCCGACGGACGCGCCTTCGACAGGCTCGCCGGCGAGGAACGCGATTCCGAACCGGGCGCGTGGCACATCTTCCTCGGCAGTGCGGCGCCCGCGCAATTCGCCGGAACCAAATTCGATCCCAAGGTCGTCTATCTCGAGATCGACCGCGATGGCGACACGCTGCTTTATGCCGTACTGCAGGTGAGCCGGTCGCAGATGCACATGGTCTATCTCCAGCAGAACCAGGAGATCGCATATTCCAGATTGAAATAGGGGGCGCGTATGGAGATCGAGGCCAAGAGCGAAAACGCTTTGCTCAATACAATGGTCGCGACGACGGTGTTGATCATTTCGGTGTTTCTCGCGATCGAGAAAGTGAAGGACGACAATCTCGTGCGCGACATGTCGCGCGTGAAGACGGAATCCGTGGATGTGTGGAACGAATACCAGGCGGCGCGCATCAAGCTGCATCTCGACGAGAATGCGAGCGCGATGCTGAAGGTGACGGGCGGCGGGAATGTGGACGCGGTCGCAGCCGAACAGCAACTTCTGTCCAACCAGATCACGAAATACACCAACGAATCCGCGCAGCTCTTCGTGAAGGCGCAAGGCGAAGACGTGCTTTATGGCGAGCTCGCATTCCATCACGACCAGTTCGATCTGTCGGACGCATTCCTGTCGATCGCGCTCGCGCTGACGGCCGTGGCCGCACTTTCCTCCGCCTATTGGCTCCTCATCGTGGGCTGGGGCTTCGGCACGCTGGGACTGTTGATGGGCCTCTCCGGCTTCGCCGGCTGGGCGGTGCATCCGGAATTTCTGATGAAATGGTTGGGGTAGGGCGCTGGCCTTTTTCTTCCCCCGTTTACAGCTAGGGTATCTACACATCTGC
>PLJH01000088.1 GCA_003139615.1 Alphaproteobacteria bacterium | reverse complement strand
CATGGCCGGAATGTGTCATGGAACGCGGCGGTTGTCGTCGTGAAATGCGACAGTTTTTTCCAAGATAGAATTCAATGATCAACATGGTCTGTATGGCATCTGTTCAATTGAGCGCTGCGTTCGGTTCCTCCCCCACGAGTGGGGGAGGNNGGCCACTTCCCCCGCTCGCGGGGGAAGAGGATCGAGAGCGCAGCATGAACTCCAACTCCCTCTCCGAACCCGGCGGCAAGGTGCGGCTCTATGTTGAGGCGGCGCTGGGTGCGCGTGTCGAGCCGTCGGCGCAAGCTGCGCATTATCTGTTGCATGTGATGCGCGCCAAGCAGGGCGATGGCATTCAATTGTTCAACGGGCGCGACGGCGAATGGCTGGCGCGCATCGACGAAGTCACGCGGCGATCGTGCGTGCTGGTGTGCGAGCGGCAAACGGAAGCGCAAGCGGAAACGCCGGATATCTGGCTTGTGTTTGCGCCGATCAAGAAAACGCCCGGCGATTACGTGGCGCAGAAAGCGACCGAGCTCGGCGTGCGCGCGCTGCAGCCGGTGTACACGCATCGCACGATCGCGCGGCGCGTCAATCTCGAACGCATGACGGCGAATGCGATCGAAGCGTCCGAACAATCGGGACGCCTCACCATTCCCGACGTGCGCGCACCGCTCGACCTCGACAAGCTGCTCGCAAGCTGGCCGCACGAACGAAAACTATTGTTCTGTGACGAAGCGGGCGATGCGCCGCCCATCCGCGATGCGCTCGCGCAAGCACAGGACGGACCATGGGCGGTTCTCACCGGACCCGAAGGCGGCTTCGACGACGGCGAGCGCGCGATGATCCGCGCATTGCCGTCCGTCGTGCCGGTGACGCTCGGGCGCCGCATCCTTCGTGCGGACACGGCGGCGCTCGCCGCGCTCGCTGTATGGCAGGCGCTCAGGGGCGACTGGGCCCCCTTGCCGGTTCGCGGGCGCGCGCTTACATAGTCGAAAGTTGAACGGCGGATTCAGAATTTACACACAGCCGTAAGGATTATGCCCGGGAGGGCAGGAGGCGGGCACATGTCGATCCCCCAATCGGCCGGGGGCGCAATCGAGTCGCGCGACGATCTCATCCGCCATCTCGCGGAAGGATCGAAGCCGAAATCGGATTGGCGCATCGGGACGGAGCACGAGAAATTCGTCTACGACCTCAAGACCATGAAGCCCGTGGGCTATGAGGGCAAAACGGGCATCCGCGCGCTCCTCGAAGGCATGCGCCGTTTCGGCTGGGAGCCCGTGCTCGAAGGCGATTACATCATCGGCCTCGCACAGAACGGCGCGTCGATCAGCCTGGAGCCCGGTGGCCAGTTCGAGCTTTCCGGCGCGCCGCTCAGAACCGTTCACGAAACCTGTTCCGAGGTGAACACGCATCAGGAGCAGGTGCGCGAACTCGCCGACGGCATGGGCGTGGGCGTGCTGGGGCTCGGCTATGCGCCGTCGTGGCGACTCGACGAAGTGCCGCAAATGCCCAAGGGCCGCTACGACATCATGCGGAACTATATGCCGAAAGTGGGCGGCTACGGACTGGAGATGATGTTCCGCACCTGCACCGTGCAGGTGAATCTCGATTTCTCCAGCGAAGCCGACATGGTGAAAAAGTTTCGCGTCGGCCTCGCGCTGCAGCCGGTCGCGACCGCGCTGTTTGCGAATTCCCCCTTCCGCGAAGGACGGCCGAACGGATTCCTCTCTTATCGCAGCCAGATCTGGACCGATGTCGACAATGCGCGTTCGGGCATGCTGCCTTTCGTGTTCGAGAGCGGCTTCGGCTTCGAGCAATATGTGGATTATGCGCTCGATGTGCCGATGTATTTCGTCTATCGGCAAGGCAAATATATCGACGTCGCCGGCAAGAGCTTTCGCGATTTCCTGGCCGGGCGCATTCCCGAACTGAAGGGCATCACGCCCACCATGGCCGATTGGGCCGATCATCTGACGACGATTTTCCCCGAAGTGCGGCTCAAGAAGTTTCTCGAAATGCGCGGCGCGGACGGCGGTTCGTGGCGGCGCATCTGCGGGTTGCCCGCACTGTGGGTCGGTCTCTATTACGACCAGGCAGCGCTCGATGCGGCGTGGGACATGGTGAAAGACTGGAGCGCGGAAGAGCGCCAGGCGATGCGCGATGCGGTGCCGGTGCTCGCATTCAAGACGCCGTTCCGCGGCCGCACCGTGGGCGATCTCGCGCGCGAAATGCTCGCGATTTCATCCGCAGGCCTCCGCCGTCGTGCCAAAGAAGACTCCATCGGCACGACGGAAGAAGGTTTCCTGCAGCCGCTGATCGAACTCGTCGAGCGCGGCTATACGCGCGCTGAAGAACTGCTGCGCCACTACAATACCGATTGGCAGCGCGACATGGCCCCGCTGTTCAGAGACTACAATTTTCTTTGAGAACCGTTCAGCGGCGTCGCGCGAAGTAAATAATTACGATGCCCAGGAAGGCCGTTGCCGCGCCGTAATATTCCCAATGCTTGTCGCCGATCATGAAGCTCGGATGCATGCCGTGCGGTGTATAGGTGATCAGCCCCATACCCTGACCGGCCCAGACGGCGCCGGCGATGAGAAGCAGTATTCCCACTATCGATAAAAGCGTGCGCATCAAATTTCCCCTCGTTGAGGCCCGACTATAGCATCATTTCGCCTTGGGGCGACGCTCGCCGCCCTGTCGGGCCAGCATCCAGCCGGGATACTCCCCCGGCAACGCGCTGACGTCGTCCAGCTTCGCCATTTCTTCCGCAGAAAGGCTGAGATTTACGGCTTCCAGATTGTCGTCGAGCTGCTCGGCCGTCTTCGCCCCGATAATAACGGTGGTGACGAATGGCTTGGCGAGGACATAGGCAAGCGCCACCCGCGCCACCGAAACACCTTTCGCATCTGCGATGTCCCGCATAGCCGCGACGCAGGCCCAGGCGCGGTCCTTGTTGACGGGCGGGAAATCGAATGCCGTGCGGCGCGCATCTTCCGGCCCGTTGCTGCCCGGACCGAACTTGCCGGAGAGCAATCCGCCGGCGAGCGGACTCCAGACCATCAGCCCCATCTTCTGGTCGGCGAGCATCGGCACGATCTCGCGTTCGAGATCGCGCCCCGCGATCGAATAATAGGCCTGCAGCGTTTCGAAGCGCGCGAGGCCGCGATGCTCGGCGATGCCCAGCGCTTTCATGATCTTCCACGCCTGCCAATTCGAGCAGCCGACGTAGCGAACCAGTCCACGCGAAACCAGGTCGTCGAGCGCGCGCACGGTTTCCTCGACGGGCGTGACGGGGTCCTGCGCATGGATCTGATACAGATCGATGTGATCGAGCTGCAGCCGCTCGAGGCTGCGCTCGACGGAGTCCATGATATGTCCGCGCGAGGCGCCGATATCGTTCGGTCCCTTGCCGACGCGGCCATAGCATTTCGTCGCGATCACCACGTCGGAGCGTTTGACGCCGCTTTCCTTGAGCGCATGACCGACCAGCATTTCGGAGCGGCCTTCGGAATAGACGTCCGCCGTGTCGATGAAGTTGACGCCGGCTTCGAGCGCGCGGGTAATGAGTCCCGTCACCGCGGGTTGTTCGAGCGCGCCTACCACCTTCCACATGCCCTGGCCGCCGAACGTCATCGCGCCCAGGCAGATTTCGGAAACGAAAAGCCCCGTATTGCCCAGCTGGTTGTAGCGCATGGAATTCCTCCCGATATCAAACCGGCACTATCGTAATCTCCGGCCATGCCGCTTTCCAGCGTTCGGCTTTGGCAAAATAGAGATCGGCGCGGAAATTCGCCGTGATGTTCGGCCGCACGATCAGTTTGGCGAGATCGTCGAAGCCGCGCGGCGCGTAGATTTCGGTGGCATTGCCGTTGGGGCGAATACCCACTTGCGCATTGTGCATTAGAAACCGGTCGATGCCCTCCGTCGCGCGCGCGAGCGGCGGGTAAGGCGCGCCGAACTTCTGCAAATACCAGAGATGCACCCGCGCTTGATTGCGGATTTCGATCTCCGCCGCGATATCCGCGAACGCATCCTTCACGCGGCGAATGACGGCGTCCTCCGCCGCCCAGGAATCGTTGGGATCGAAATAGAAGATGTCGTAGTCCCGGATGCCGTGTTCGGGCTGCCGGTTGGTCAAGCCGTTCCACACCGTTTGGAACAGAGCTCCCGAAACGAGCCATGCATCAGGCAGATCGAGAGCGGGCAGGCGCTCCAGAATCGTGCGATTGATCGGATTGAACAGGACCGCCGCTATGAAATCGGCGTCCGTCATGATCGCAGGCATTTGCAGGAAGGGCGGGGTGGCATGACTTATGTGACGGCGATCGGTCTGGGGGCTGCGTTCTGTACGACCATCGCGTTCCTGCCTCAGGCGATCAAGACCTGGCGCACGCGCTCCGCAAAAGACATTTCGCTGGGCATGTTCCTGATCTTTTCAACCGGCGTCGCGCTATGGTTGATCTACGGATTGCTGCAGCATGACATCCCGCTGATCACGGCGAACGGCATCACGCTCGTGCTGGCACTGATTATTCTCGGATTCAAGATCCGCCACGGTTAGCGGCCCATCAGATGCCGGTGAACACCAAGTCGATTGCGGCAATGATGCGATAGCGTTCCGATTCCAGATTTGCGACCGGATTGCGCAATAGTCGCGCCGGTAATATCCCGATTTCCAGCGGTTGAAGATAGAGCCGTCTCCCGTTGATGACGAACGACGGTGTCAGGCGCGGCGTTTCCTCAACATCGGACGTCACGATCAGGGGAACGAGCGCGCGCGTGCGGACATCATGAAATCGATTTGATTGCACGTCGACCACGAATGGCCGACCTTCGCGGCCCGTTCTGGACGGGTTGGGAAATACGTCAAACTGACGACTCATCCCAATCCTGAAATTCTTCCAAGAACACGCCGTGCTTTTCGATGAAGCGATTGTACGATTCGATCGCCGACCGGTTTTCCCGGCGCCATTTCTCATCGCGCTCGGCCTGAACCCGCCTGCGCAGCTCCTCCTCGAGTGTCTGCGACAGGTTGATGTTCATCGCCTTGGCCGCAGCGAGGATGTCCTCGTCGATCGAGACATTCGCGGCCCGTTTCCGCCCGGGCTTGTGCTCGCCAATATGGAGCAGCCGACGCTCGGCTTTACCGCGAAACGGCTTGGGTGGATCGGAGAACTGTCTGACCATGCGCATATGTTATGCGCATCGCCGATGCGCATCAAGCCGCCGTACCGCCCACCGTCAATCCGTCCATCCGCAAGGTCGGCTGGCCGACGCCGACGGGAACGGATTGCCCGTTCTTGCCGCAGGTGCCGACCCCTGTATCGAGTTTCATGTCGTTGCCGATCATGCTCACGCGCGTCATCGCTTCGGGACCGTTGCCGATCAGGGTCGCGCCTTTGATGGGCGCGCCGACTTTGCCGTTTTCGATCAGATAGGCTTCCGTGCAGGAGAACACGAATTTGCCCGAGGTGATGTCCACCTGTCCTCCTCCGAAATTCACCGCATAGATCCCTTTATTCACGCTCGCGATGATTTCTTCGGGCGCCTTGTCGCCGCCCAGCATGTAGGTGTTGGTCATGCGCGGCATGATCGAATGCGCAAAAGATTCGCGGCGTCCGTTCCCCGTCGGCGCCACGCCCATCAGCCGCGCGTTCTGGCGGTCCTGCATATAGCCTTTGAGAATGCCGTCCTCGATCAGAACTGTGCGGCTGGTGGGCGTGCCTTCGTCGTCGATCGAAAGCGAGCCGCGGCGGCCGGCGATCGTGCCGTCATCGACAACCGTGACGCCGGGAGACGCCACGCGCTCGCCCAGCAATCCGGCGAAGGCGGAAGTTTTCTTGCGATTGAAATCGCCTTCCAGACCGTGGCCCACCGCTTCGTGAAGGAGAATGCCCGGCCAACCGGCACCCAGCACGACCGTCGTTTCGCCTGCGGGCGCGGGAATGGATTCGAGATTGACCAGCGCCTGGCGCAACGCTTCGTCGATCGCATTCTGCCAATAGACGGGATCGAGATAGGTGTCGTAGCCGCTGCGACCGCCGCCGCCGAAGCTGCCGGATTCCTGGCGGCCGTTTTGCTCCGCCACGACCGAGACACCGATTCGCACCAGCGGACGGATGTCGCGATAAATCTCCCCGCCGGGACGCACGATCTCCACCGTCTGCCATTCGCCGGAGAGCGAGCAGGAGACCTGACGCGCCCGAGGGTCTTTCGCGCGCGCATACGCATTCATCTCTTCCAGCAGCTTGATCTTGGTTTCGAATCCCGCCGAATGAAGCGGATCGATGTCGCTGTAGAGCTTGACGTTGGTGCGGATGGGCGAGGGTGCAACGACTCCGGAATAGCCCTGCGTCACGGCGCGCACCGTCTGGCCCGCGCGGCGGATTGCCGCTTCGGACAGTTCGGTGGCGTGAGCGTATCCCGTCGCTTCGCCTGCCACGGCGCGCAGCCCGAAGCCTTGCGTTGTATCGAATGTCGCGGCCTTCAGGCGACCGTCGTCGAACACGAAACTCTCGCTCTGGCGATACTCCAGAAACAGCTCACCATCGTCTGAATCCCTCAGGGATTCGTCGACCAGCGATTGCACATTTGCGCGGTCCAGCCCGGCCCTTTCGAAGAAGCCTTCGTCTGTCTTTGCCATGCTGCGAATCTCCGGTCTTTCGGTTGATACATAGTGACTCTTGCTGCCGAGCGGGTCACCCGGGGGTTGGTTTTGCACCCCTCAGTGGCATACTGTCGCAATGACTTCAGTGGCTTAGCCCCCCTAAATCCCGCGGTCGAATCTTCGCGGCAGCGGGGGCCGTTCGGGGCCGCTCGCGAACCGTCTTTCGAGGTCGCCGGATGCTACGCAAGAAATTCAAACTGGGTGCCGGCGTTCTGGCAGGGCTGCTCGCCTCCGTGACCGGCGCTCTGGCGCTCCCCTACAATTGGCAGACCGGGTTCCAACCTGCTGCTTCGCCTGTGATGCAGCAGATCGAAACCTTCCACACCTTCGTTCTCTACATCATCACCTTGGTCACGCTGTTCGTCCTGGCGCTGCTGGTCTGGATCATCATCCGGTATAACCAGCGGGCCAATCCGGTTCCCAGCAAAGTCAGCCACAACACGATCCTGGAAGTGGTCTGGACGATCCTGCCGGTCGTTATCCTCGTGGTGATCGCGATCCCGTCGTTCAAGCTCCTCTATTATGAAGCCGACATTCCGCCCTCCGACCTGACGATCAAGGCGATCGGCAAGCAGTGGTACTGGACCTATGAGTACCCGACGAAAGGCGACTTCCAGTTCGACTCGCTGGGACTTTCCGACGACAAGGCGAAAGCGGCGGGCGAGCCGCGCCTGCTCGGCGTCGACAACGTCGTCGTGGTCCCGGTGAACAAGGTCGTGCGTGTCATCACCACCGGCGCCGACGTGATCCACTCCTGGGCAGTGCCGCAGTTCGGCGTGAAAATGGATGCCGTTCCGGGACGCCTGAACGAAACCTGGTTCAAGGCGACTCAGCTCGGCACGTTCTATGGCCAGTGCTCGGAGTTGTGCGGCGCGCACCACGCCTTCATGCCGATCGAAGTGAAGGTCGTGTCCGAAGCGGATTTCGAAGCCTGGGCCGCAACCGCGAAGAAGAAGTTTGCCTCTGCCGATGAGCCCGCGCCGACGCGCGTCGCAGCTCTCACGAGATAACAAGGACAAGCCACATGGCCGACATGGCACACGCGCACGCGGATCATCCCACAGGCTGGCGGCGCTACGTATACTCGACGAACCACAAGGACATCGGAACGATGTACCTGATCTTCGCGATCTGCGCGGGGCTCGTGGGCGGTTTCCTGTCGATGATGATGCGCTGGAACCTGATGTATCCGGGCCATCTGATTTTCAAGGATCCGCATACGTTCAACGTGTTCGTCACCGGCCACGGACTGATCATGGTGTTCTTTATGATCATGCCGGCGATGATCGGCGGTTTCGGCAATTGGCTGGTGCCGCTGATGATCGGCGCGCCGGACATGGCGTTCCCGCGCATGAACAACATTTCGTTCTGGCTGCTGCCGTTCTCGTTCACCTTCTTGATCATGTCGATGTTCGTCGAAGGCGATTCCGGCGGCATGGGCGTGGGCGGCGGCTGGACGATTTACGCACCGCTATCCACCACCGGGTCTCCCGGCCCTGCGATGGACTTCGCGATCTTTGCACTGCACATCGCGGGCGCATCGTCGATCCTGGGCGCGATCAACTTCATCACTACGATCTTCAATATGCGCGCCCCCGGCATGACGATCCACAAGATGCCGCTGTTTGTATGGTCGATCCTCGTCACCGCGTTCCTGCTGCTTCTGTCGATGCCGGTTCTCGCGGGCGCAATCACCATGCTGCTGACAGACCGCCATTTCGGAACCAGCTTCTTCAACGCGGCCGGCGGTGGCGACCCGATCCTGTTCCAGCATCTGTTCTGGTTCTTCGGCCATCCCGAGGTCTACATCCTGATCCTTCCGGGCTTCGGCATGATCAGCCATGTGATCTCGACGTTCTCCAAGCGGCCCATATTCGGCTATCTCGGTATGGCCTATGCGATGGTGGCGATCGGCTTCATCGGCTTCCTGGTCTGGGCGCATCACATGTACACGGTGGGCCTGTCCGTCGACACGAAAGCCTATTTCGTGTTCGCGACCATGGTCATCGCCGTGCCGACGGGCATCAAGATCTTCTCGTGGATCGCCACGATGTGGGGCGGGTCGATAGAGTTCAAAACCCCGATGTTGTGGGCGGTTGGCTTCGTCTTCCTGTTCACGGTCGGGGGAGTGACCGGCGTCGTGCTCGCCAATGCCGGCGTCGATGTCGTGCTGCAGGACACCTATTACGTGGTGGCGCATTTCCACTACGTGCTGTCCCTGGGCGCGGTGTTCGCGATCTTCTCGGGCTGGTATTTCTGGTTCCCGAAATTCACCGGCTACACCTACAACGAGACGCTCGGGAAGCTGCATTTCTGGGTCACGTTCATCGGCGTGAACGTCGCGTTCTTCCCAATGCATTTCCTGGGACTGGCCGGCATGCCGCGACGCGTTGCGGATTATCCGGACGCCTATGCGGGCTGGAACTATGTCTCGTCCATCGGGGCGTTCATTGCAGGCTTCGGCGTGCTGATCTTCCTCGCCACGATGGTGGAAGCATTCCTCGCGAAGCGCCGCGCAGGCGACAATCCGTGGGGCATCGGGGCCACGACACTCGAGTGGACTTTGCCGTCTCCTCCGCCGTTCCACACCTATAACGAACTGCCGCGGATCACCTGAGGGCATATGTCGACGGTCGAGACATTCACCGACGGTTCCCGCGTCGCGACGGTCGGGGATTTCTTCGCGCTCCTGAAGCCGCGGGTGATGTCGCTTGTGATCTTCACGGGGCTCGCCGGCATTGTGGTCGCGCCCGGTGACATCAGTCCGATTGCGGCATTCACAGCAATTCTCTGCATCGCAATCGGCGCCGGAGCATCCGGCGCGCTGAACATGGCCTATGATTCGGACATCGACGGTCGCATGACGCGGACGGCGACACGTCCCATTCCGATGGGGCACGTCTCGCGCGGCGACGCGCTTGGGTTCGGCTGGACGCTCTCTATCGGTTCCGTCGCGTTGATGGGTCTGTTCATCAACTTCCTGGCCGCCGGGCTGCTCGCATTCACGATCCTATTCTATGTCGGCGTCTACACGCTCTGGCTCAAGCGCAGCACGGCGCAGAACATCGTGATCGGCGGTCTTGCGGGCGCGCTACCGCCTGCCATCGGCTGGGCATCCGTGACGGGAAGCCTCTCGCTCGCGCCGGCGGTGCTGGTGCTCATCACCTTCCTGTGGACGCCGGCGCATTTCTGGGCGCTCGCGCTTTATCGCTCCGACGATTATGCGCGCGTCAACGTGCCGATGATGCCGGTCGTCAAAGGCAAGGCGTCGACGCGCCGGCAGATTTTTGCCTATGCGATCGCCACATTCTTTGCGGGACTTGCGCCCGCCTTCATCGGCCTCGCTGGACCGCTCTATCTCGGAGCAGCGGTTCTATTTGGCGGCTGGTTCGTGGTGCAGGCGGGGCTCGTCCTGCGCGAGCGGGACGACGTGAAGGAGCCTGCTGCACACCGTCTATTCGCAGTGTCGATCGTCTATCTGTTCGTGCTGTTCGCGGCGCTGATCTGCGAACATCTCGTCGGAGTAGCACCTCAAAGTACCGCGTCTTTGGGCGCCGCGTTCCTGCGGACCTGGATGTGAGGCGATGGATGAGAATGAACAGCGGTTTGCGCGCGAGCGGCGGAAGCGGAATATCGCAATCGGGCTCGCGCTCGCAGGCCTGGTGGTTTTGTTTTTCGTGATGACGATGGTGCGGCTCAAGGGCCACGTCTTCGATTGGACAAGTTGATGAGGCGGAACAGCAATGGCGCATAGCGAAGTCAAGCACGACTACCATCTGGTCGATCCGAGCGGCTGGCCCATCATCGGTTCCATTGGCGCGTTCACGATGCTCAGTGGCGCCGTGTTCTGGATGAACAGCGGCTACTCGGCATTCCAAAGCCTCGCCGGGCAACCCTGGATCTTCATCGTCGGCCTCGTGCTCGTGCTCTACACGATGGTGGGCTGGTGGCGCGACGTGATCAAAGAGTCCGTCGTTCGCGGCGACCATACCCCTGTCGTCAAGCTCGGTTTGCGCTTCGGGATGGTGCTGTTCATCGCCTCGGAAGTGATGTTCTTCGTCGCGTGGTTCTGGGCGTTCTTCAACAGCGCGCTGTTTCCGCACGACGTTTCGATCGGCCAATGGCCGCCCGTCGGAATCACCACGCTCGATCCCTGGCATTTCCCGCTGCTGAACACGTTGCTGCTGCTCACCTCGGCGACGACGGTGACCTGGGCGCATCACGCGCTCCAGCATGGCGACCGCAAGGGCGCGATCCAGGGCTTGCTGCTGACCGTTGGACTGGGGGCGTCGTTCACCTGCGTGCAGGCTTACGAATATTCCCACGCGCCGTTCTCGTTCGGCTTCCATCACTTGCCGCTCATTCCGTTCACCGATCCGGCGCATGTGTCGCTCTCGGTGGGTGCGGGCAATTTCGACGCGATCTACGGCTCGACCTTCTTCATGGCGACCGGCTTCCACGGCTTCCATGTGATCGTGGGAACGATCTTCCTGACCGTCTGCCTGTTCCGCGCGATCGCGGGTCAATTCACGCCGGAGCGCCATTTCGGCTTCGAAGCGGCCGCCTGGTACTGGCACTTCGTCGACGTGGTGTGGCTGTTCCTGTTCTCTTTCATCTATGTGTGGGGCCAGAGCGCGGTCACCTTCGCTTGACCGGCGAGGTCGCCGAGCCGAGCACCCTCCGCGCAGCAATTCTGGGATTGTGTCCGCGTTGCGGCACTGGAAAGTTGTTCGCGGGCTATTTGACGGTTGCCCCGCGCTGCACGTCTTGTGGGCTTGAATACGCGAACTTCGATGCGGGCGACGGGCCGGCGGTGTTCGTCATCCTGATCGTGGGCGCGATCGTGGCGGGCGGCGCGCTGATCGTGGAAGTCCATTTCAGCCCGCCTTATTGGGTGCACGCCGTCATCTGGCTGCCGCTGATCGTGATCCTCACATTTTCGCTTCTGCGCTTGATGAAGGCATTTCTGCTGGTGCAGCAATACAAACATCAGGCCCATGAAGGGCGGCGCGCCGACTGACTGCGCGTCGTGCTGACCATGAAGCTCTTCTTTCGCCCCATCCCCGTTCTGACGCTGTGCTTTTTGCCGGCGTTCGCAGCCCTCATTGCGCTCGGCGTGTGGCAGCTCGACCGGCTGCAATGGAAGCTCGGTCTCATCGATGAGATGACGCAAAGTCTGGGTGCCGCGCCGCTTCCCATCGACCGCGCAATCGCAATGGGCGCGAAGGAAGCCCAATACCGCCATGTGTCGCTGACCGGCCGCTTCGACAATTCCAAAGAGGCTTATGTCTACACGACCGCGAAGGACGGCGCGCCCGTCTATCATGTGATCACGCCGTTCCTGCTCGACGACGGACGCGTGTTTCTGGTCGATCGCGGTCTCATTCCGCTGCCGCTGCGCAGTCCGGCGACACGACAAGCCGGCGAATTGGAAGGCGAGCGAAGCATCGGCGGCGTCTGGCGGACGCCTGACGCGCCGGGACCGTTCACGCCTGCACCCGATCTCGCCCATCGCACCTGGTATTCGCGCGACCTGAAGGGCATCGCCAAAGCGGACGGGATCGTGCCGGCTGTTCCCGTCATCATCGAAGCGGATGCCGCGCCGAACCCCGGCGGTTGGCCGAAAGGCGGGCAGACGATCGTCGATCTGCCCAACGATCACCTGCAATATGCGGTCACGTGGTTTGCGCTCGCGGCCGGTCTCGTGTTCGTCTATCTCGCCTATCATCGCGCGCAGGGACGGCTCGGATTGCGGCCATAGATCGATGCGTTACGTCAGCACACGCGGGAAAGCGCCGCCACAATCCTTCGAAGATGTCTTGCTTGCGGGGCTCGCGAACGATGGCGGGCTGTTTCTGCCCGAAGCATGGCCGCGAATTGATGCCGAGGACATCGCGAGCTTTGCAGACGCGCCCTATGCGGACGTGGCGTTTCGCATTCTGTCGCGCTTTGCCGGCAACTCTTTTTCCGCGGCCGAACTGAAAGCCGATATCGACGCGGCCTATGCCGCGTTCGATGCGCCTGCTATCGCACCTCTGGTCGAGATCGGTCCCAGACTGTTTCTGCTCGAGCTGTTTCATGGGCCGACGCTCGCGTTCAAGGACATCGCAATGCAGGTGCTGGGCCGATTGTTTGCCCGCGCGCTGAACAAACGCGGCGCGAGAGTAACTGTCGTTGCGGCCACCTCCGGCGATACGGGTTCGGCGGCGATTGCGGCGCTCGGCGGCCTGCCGAATATCGAAGTGTTCGTGATCCATCCGAAAGGGCGCGTCAGTGAAGTCCAGCGCCGGCAGATGACGACGGATGCCCACGCGAATGTGCACAACATCGCACTCGAAGGCAGCTTCGACGACGCGCAGGCGATCGTGAAGGATTTGTTCGCCGACACGGATTTCGCGTGCCGCGTTCAGCTGACGGCCGTCAACTCGATCAACTTCGTACGCATCGCGGCGCAGTGTGTCTATTATTTCACGGCGGCGGCGCAATTGCGTACGACGCCCGTCTTCGTTGTGCCCACGGGTAATTTCGGCGATGTGTTTGCCGGCGAAGCCGCGATGCGGATGGGGCTTGCGGTCGAAAAGCTGGTCGTCGCCACCAATGCCAACGACATTCTGGCACGCGCGCTTAACGAAGGCGTCTACGCGGCCGGAACGGCGCAGGCGACGTTGAGCCCGTCGATGGATATCCAGGTCGCGAGCAATTTCGAACGCGCACTGTTCGAGGCATCAGGCCGCGATGCCGTCTGGACGGAGCAGGCGATGGGAGAATTTGGGAGGACCCGCAGCCTCCAAATTCCAGCCGCAGTTCTCCGCAACCTCCGCAGCCGCTACGAAGCCCAAAGCTGTGATGATGCCGAAACCCTCGCCATGATGGCCGAGACCCACACAAGGACGGCCCGGCTGGTCGACCCCCACACGGCTGTGGGGCTGGTCGCGGCTGCCAAAATCGCCCCCAAGGCGAGGGGACCGGTGGTCGTTTTGTCGACCGCGCACCCGGCAAAATTCCCGGAATCCGTGGCTCGGGCGACCGGCGTTTCGCCCCCCTTGCCGCCGCGCCTCAAGGGCCTCTATGAGGGGGAGGAGCGCGTTTCCCTGCTGCCCCATGACGGGGCCCGGGTCCGCGCCTTTATCGAGGCCCGATTGGCACATCCATGAAGATTGAAATCACAAGACTTTCCAATGGCTTGACTATCGTCACCGATCCCATGCCGCAGCTGGAAAGCGTGGCCATGGGGGTGTGGGTGAATTGTGGAGGACGCCACGAGACGGCGCCCATCATGGGCGTCTCCCACATGCTCGAACACATGGCGTTCAAAGGCACCAAACGCAGGAGCGCGCGCGACATCGCCGTCGAAATCGAAGCCGTGGGCGGCTTTCTGAATGCGTATACTAGCCGCGAACAAACCGCCTTTCATGCGCGCGTGCTCAAGGCCGATGTGCCGCTCGGCATCGATATCCTCGCCGACATCCTGACGGCGCCGGCCTTCGAGCAGAGCGAACTTGAGCGCGAGCGCCAGGTCGTGCTGCAGGAACTGGGGCAGGCGCAGGACACGCCCGACGACATCGTGTTCGATCATCTGCAAGCAGCCGTCTATCCCGACCAGCCGATGGGCTGGCCGATCCTCGGAAACGAGCAGACTGTCGGCAGCTTCACGCAGGACGATCTTCGCAAATATATGGGCGCGAATTATCGCGCCGGCGGCATGACGTTCATTGCATCGGGCGCCGTCGATCATGCGTCGATCGTGCAGCTTGTCGAAGAGCAATTCGCGGGATTGAGCGCGGGTGCAGGACCGCAGGCGATTCCGGCGCGTTTCGTCGGTTCGGACAAGCGTTTCGACGAAGACCTCGAGCAGATCCACGTAACCTACGCGTTTCCCGGCGTGGCGAGCGACGATCCCGACATCTATGCGGCGCAGGTTTATGCAACGGCGCTCGGCGGCGGAATGTCGTCGCGCCTGTTCCAGGAAGCGCGCGAGAAACGCGGGCTCTGTTATTCGATCCAGGCTTTTGCGCAGGCCTCCACCGACACCGGCATGATCGGTGTCTATACCGGCACCGGTGAAACGGAAGCAGGCGAGATTTCCGCCGTCATTGCGGGCGAAATGGCCGCCCTTGCGGAAGGGGCAACCGAGGTCGAAGTCGCGCGCGCCAAGGCGCAGATGAAATCGGGGATGCTGATGGGCCTCGAACGACCCTCTTCGCGCACCGAACAGATCGCGTCCAATCTTCTCGCTTACGGCCGCGTGGTCTCCGTCGAAGAGATGACGGCGAAACTGGATGCCGTCGATGCCGAAGCGGTGCGCCGGTTTGGCGCGCGTCTGATGAGCTCCGGCAGTTCCGCCATGGCAGCGGTCGGTCCGATCAAGAATCTCGAAAGCTATGATTTGTTCGCGGCCCGCTTTGGAGCGGGTCTCGCCCGTCGCGCCGCCGAATGAATTCGGGGCCGATGGCATTCATGCGGGGGCTGACGTTTCCCGGAGGCCAGCAGCCGGTCATTCGCGGCGAGAACGTCTATCTGCGCTATCCGCGCGTGCCGGATTTCTTTGCGTGGTCGCGACTGCGCAGCGAAAGCCGCGAGTTTCTCGTGCCCTGGGAACCGTCCTGGGCGACGGACGAGTTGAGCAAGGGCGCATTCCGCCGCCGGCTCAAGAAATATCAGCGCGAAACGCGGCTCGACTCCGCCTATGCGTTCTTCGTCTTTCGCACCGAGGACAACGCGCTTCTCGGCGGCTGCACGCTCTCGAATGTGCGTCGCGGCGTCACGCAATGTTGTGCGCTGGGCTATTGGGTGGGCGAGCGCTTCGCGCGCCAGGGCTACATGTTCGATGCGGTGCGCGCGCTGGTGCCGTTCATTTTCAAGACGCTGGGACTACATCGCATCGAAGCCGCGTGTTTGCCCTCCAACGATCCTTCCAAGAGCCTTCTGGGCAAGGTTGGATTTCGCGAAGAGGGCCTGGCGCGGCGTTATCTGCAAATCAATGGCGAGTGGCAGGATCACGTCCTGTTTGCTTTGTTGGCGGACGAAGCACGGTTAGGTTAGCCGCGTCCTGTCGTCGTCTTTGCAACTTTTCGGAGTCGTGGTGTCGAGATATCTGACGCTCGTTTTTGCGCTATTCCTGACGCTTGTGTCGGTTGTCGCTGCCGCGCCGTCCGGCGCGGTCGATTTTGCGAGCGATGACGGCATTCTCGAATTGAAAACAGCACTTGCCCCGACACACGGGCCGGCATCGCACGAAGCGGGCGCGCCCGTCTGGTACATGATCACGGCCTCGAACAGTTCCGAGAGGCCCGTCGGTCGCATCATCCTTGCGGGCCAGCCGCCGAACGAAGCGTTGCGGATATTGCCGGCACGGTCGCGGCCTGCGGTGCTCAATATCGCGAGTTCGGATGCCCAGGTACTGGTCGAACGCGCCCGCTCCGACGGCCGGCGCGCGTTCCGCGTCACGATTCCGGCGGCGACCTCTGCGACGCTTGCGTTGCAGGTGGCCTATGCCGATCCGCAGCCGTCGATCCTCGCCTGGGCGGAGCCCGCGCTTGTTTCGCACAATCGCCAGCTGGCGGTGTTCTTTGCGGCCGTCGCGGGTCTGATCGCCGCGGCGACCGCCATCATGATCGGATTGGCGGTGATGACCGCGCATCCTGCGCCCCGCTGGGCCGCGCTGACATTGACTCTCGTGTTTCTCACACGCTTGAGCGACACGGGGATGTTCGATGCGGGCTGGGCGACGGTCGTGGGCGGGCCCTATGGATTCGCTGCGATGCTCGAAGGTCTCGCACTGACCGCGGGACTGCGTCTCGCCGATGTCATTGCGCCGATCGAAACATTTTGGCCGCGCGGACGCTTCTGGTTCGACCGTGGCCTGATCGTGCTTCTCGGAATTTCCATTCTGGCGTTTGCCGGATTGCCGGGCGCGACCGTGCTGACCGGTATGCTTGTCGTTGTGGGCACGGCAGGAGCCGCAGCCTATCTCGTTCACAGCGGCAGGACGGGGCAGCAGGCCGCACGCGTCACTGCACCCAGCGCGGCGGTTTTTGCACTCGTCGCCGCGGCAGGCGCCATCGCCGCGCTCGGCGGTTTCCAGGACAATCCCGCGGCGCCGGGGATTATCGGCGGCTTCGCGGCAGCCGGCGCCGTTCTTCTGGCGCTCGCGATTGCCGCAGGCGAGGGGATTGCGATCCTGCCTGCAAACCGCACGTCTCCGGTGCCGCTGACGCCCACGCGCACGGGAGATATCGCCGCCGACGCTGCTGTTCCGAGCGCCGCGCTGCAAGCGATCGGCGCATCGCATCAGGGCGTGTTCGATCTCAATTTGCGCAACGACATCGTCGAGCTTTCGTCCGAGGCGTCGGTGCTGATCGGATTCAAGTCTGCGCAAACGCTGCGCCATGTCATCTGGATCGACCGTATTCATCCTGAAGATCGCGACATCTATCGCGCGGCGATTGCGGATTATCGCGGTCATCCGGGGATCGCCTTTCGCATCGAATTGCGTGTGCGCAGCGAAAGCGGGCGCTACCCATGGTTCGAATTGCGCGCGACGATGATGGGCGAGGGCGCGGAGGCGGATCGCTGCCTGGGCCTCATGGCCGACGTTACCACGCGCAAGGAAGCCGAAGCGGCCGCCATCGACCGCACGACGCGCGATGCGTTGACCGGCCTCGGCAATCGCGTCGCGTTGATGGAAGAACTGGAACAGCTGGGCGCGCGGCTGTCCGGCGTGACGTTCGCGCTTCTCGATATCGACCGGTTCAAATCGATTCATGCGAGTCTCGGCGATGCCGGCGGCGATACGGTGCTCGCGGCTATCGCGCAGCGCCTCGTGACGCGCTTCAAAGGCGTGGCCGAAGTGTTCCGCGTGCGCGGCGATGCGTTTGCGCTCGTGTTTCCCATGCCGGGCGCAGGCGCCGCTGCAATCGGCGCGGAACTGGTCGAGGTCTGCCGTTCGCCGATCGAATATGAAGGACGCAACATCTTTGCGCCGGCGAGCGCCGGCGTCGTTGCCGGCCGCGACGCGCGGGATTCGCTGGAACTGTTGAAGAATTCCGAGCTTGCGCTCAACCAGGCCAAGCGCGCCGGCGGCGGCTGCGCGCGCGTCTATTCGGCCGCCATGGAAGCGCTGGCGCCCGGCGATCCGGTGGTGCTGGAGACGGAGCTTCGCAAGGCGCTCGAGCAGGAACAGCTCGATATTTTCTATCAGCCCATTGTGCGGCTTGCCGACGGCACGGTCGGCGGCTTCGAGGCGCTGCTGCGCTGGCATCATCCGTCAAAGGGGTTGGTGTCGCCTGCGGATTTCGTGGCGCATTCCGAGGAAACCGGATTGATCGTCGAGTTGGGCCGCTTTGCGCTGGAGCGCGCGGCTGACGATCTCGCGCATTGGCAGAAATTCTTTCCCCTCGATCCGCCCTTGTTTGCGAGCGTGAACCTTTCGCGTCGCCAATTGCAGGACAAGGACTTTGCACAATTCCTGGGCGATCTCCTGGCGCGAAACGGCATCGTGCCGTCGACCTTGAAGCTCGAAGTCACCGAAGGTGCGGTTGCGGGGGGGGCGGATGTTGCCGCGGCGCTTGCAGAAATCCGCGCGACCGGCGCCGGCCTCGCCATCGACGATTTCGGCACGGGTCTTTCAAGCCTCAGCCAGCTCAAGGACATTCCCTTCGATACCGTCAAGATCGACCGCAGCTTCCTCGCATTGCACGGCAGCTCGCATGAAGACGGCGATGGCGCGGTGATCCTGGGATCGATCGTCAATCTCGCGCATGAATTGGGACGCTCGGTTGTGGTCGAGGGTGTCGAGAATGCGCAGGACGTGGCGCGGCTCAAGGATATGGACTGCGAATATGCGCAAGGGTTTTATTACAGCCCGCCGATGCCGCGCGCGGACGCGCTCAATTATATCGCGCGCCATTGCCGCGTCGCGGCCAAGCCCGTGTCAGGCGTGTCCGGCGTGGGCTGACAGGCTCGACGCGTCGATCCCGATTTTGCGCAGCGCAGCTGCCCATTTGCCGTCGAATTCCGGGCCGAACAGGATATTCGGATCCGCATCGCAATGGACCCAGCCATTGCCGCGCAATTCGTTTTCGATCTGGCCCGGATTCCAGCCCGCATAGCCCAGCGCAAAAATTGCCCGCTGGGGTCCCTTGCCGTCGGCCATTGCGCGCAGGATTTCGACAGTCGTGGTCAGCGACACGTCTTCGGCGACCGGCAGGGTCGCGTCGTTGCTGTCATAATCACCGCTGTGGAGAACGAAACCGCGACCGGTTTCCACCGGGCCCCCATAGAGGATCGGCATGTTCGGCGTGCGCGGGGTTGTGGCCAGTTCGAGCTTCTTTATCAGGTCGGGAAAATTGAGGCCTTCCACCGGCTTGTTGATGATGATGCCCATCGCGCCATCGCCCGAATGCGCGCACATAAAGATGACGGTTTTTTCAAAGCGCGGGTCGGGCATGCCCGGCATGGCGATCAGGAGCTTTCCCTCGAGAAAGCTTTCACCCCCGATTGTGTGGGGCTTTTTCGGTTTCGACCCAGACATGGCGAGACGATAGCACGGGAGCGGGCATGCGCCAGTCCGCTCTTTTCGCGGCCTTGCGCCTGCGCTACAAGCGCTGCGGCTTAATACTTGAGGAGATATCCATGACAATCAAAGTTGGCGACAAAGTTCCCTCCGCAACATTGATGCAGATGAAGGGCGGCGCGCCGCAGCCCCTGAAAACCGACGATCTTTTCAGCGGCAAGAAAGTCGTGGTGTTCGCGCTTCCGGGCGCCTTCACGCCGACCTGCTCGGCGAAACATCTTCCCGGCTTCGTGCAGAATGCCGACAACATGAAGGCCAAGGGCGTCGATGCGATCGCCTGCGTCTCCGTCAATGACGCATTCGTGATGGGCGCGTGGGGCGAACAGCAGAAGACGGACGACAAAGTCATGATGCTGGCAGACGGCAACGGCGATTTCACGCGCGCGCTCGGCCTCGAAATGGACGGCTCGCGCTTCGGCATGGGCAAGCGTAGCCAGCGCTTCGCAATGATCGTGGACAACGGCGTGGTGAAGGAACTGAACATCGAAGAACCCGGCGCCTTCGCAGTGTCGAGCGCCGAACATGTGATGAAGCAGCTGTAGGTTTTATCGCGGGCCCCCTTCCGTCACGCGGCTTGCGCCACGTGCCACCTTGCATGTTGGATCGGC
>PLJH01000068.1 GCA_003139615.1 Alphaproteobacteria bacterium | reverse complement strand
AATCGAGCACGGCGACCACCGCGAGAACCGCCAGCGCCGCAATCATGATGCGAATGATCAGATGCGTCATGTCGGCCGCCAAGTCCGCGGTCGATTCGTCGAGCAGCGAACCGAGCTGACCGCGCATGGGCCAGAGAACGGTCCACACCGCCGTGCCGACAATGGCGATCTTGAGAATGCCCTTTAAAAGATTGGTCGCGCCCTCCAGTCCGAAGATGCGTTTGAGTCCGCTGAGGGGCGACAGCTTGGTCAGATCCAGCTTGAGGCGCTCGCCGGAGAACACAAAGCCCGTCTGGAGCACATGACCCGCGACCGCCATACTGACGAGAAGCGCGAACACCGGCGCCAGCAGCATTGCCACATGCATGACCGTGACGCCGAACAGCAACATGATCCCATGGGAATCCACGGGCATTTGATCGGGCTGTTCGAGGAAGACGCGGAACATGTTCGCGAAGCTTTCGGCAGTCGACTTTCCGAAGATTGCGATCGACAGTGTGCCGCCCAGAAGCACGACGAAGGTCGTGACTTCCTGGCTTTTGACGACGTCGCCTTTGTCGGCGGCCTGGTCCAGCCGCCTTTGAGTAGGTTGTTCTGTTTGTTGCGATTTATCGTCGGCCATGGTTCAGCCGAAATTCGCCATCTGGGCGGCGTAGAAATTGAGGAATACGGTCATCATCGAGCCGATCAGGAGCGACAGCAACATGAAGCCCACCAGAACGTTGATCGGCATCGCGACGAAGAAGACCTGCAATTGCGGCATCATGCGCGCGAGCACGCCCGTCGCGGCGTTGACCGCAAAGGCGAAGACGATAAACGGCGCGGCCAGTTGCAGGCCCAGGCCGAAGGAACCGCTGACGAGCCGCACCGCCAATTCCGCCATGTCGCCCGTCGGCAATGACGCGCCGGGCGGGATCAATGTGTAACTGCCCTGGATTGCACCGATTGCGAGGTGATGCAGGTCGGTCGCGAAGATCAGAACCGCACCCAGCATCGAGAGAAGATTCCCCACGATCGCGGCCTGCTCGCCCATCGAGGGATCGATCGACTGCGCATAGGAAAGACCGGTTTGCATCGCGATGACCGTTCCGGCCACCGACAGCGCACTCATGATGATGCGGGACATGAGCCCCACGAGAACACCCGCGGTGATCTCCTGGGTCAGCATCAGGCCGAACGCCATCACGGATTGCGGCATCTCCTGCGGATAGAGATGCGCGACAACGGGTGTCATCGCGAAAGAGACGGCAAGCGCGAGCGCGAGCCGCACGCGCGAGGGAATCCCTGCCTCGCCGATCGCAGGCAACAGCATGACCATCGAACCCGTGCGCGCAAAGACGAGCGCGTAAACGAGAACCATGCCGGACAGATTGGCGAGATGGACCGTCATCGCGCTAATAGGCCGAGATGCGGCCGGCGATTTCCGTCATCAGCCCATACATTGCGTCACCCGCGAAGGGCAGCGAGATGAGCAGAATCAGGAAGATCACGATGATCTTGGGCACGAAAACGAGAGTCATTTCCTGAATCTGCGTGAGGGCCTGCAGAAGGCCGATGGCGAGGCCCACCACGAGACCTGCAATCATGGCGGGCGCTGCGATTTCCAGCAGCACCCAAATCGCTTCGCGCGCGAAATCGATGGAATCGGCAGGCGTCATGTTTCCCCCGTGACGTCAGATCGGCATCTGCATGATGTTCTGGTAGGCCGCGATCACCTTGTCGCGAACGGCGACGACCGTATCCAGAGTGAGTTCCGCGGAATTGACGGCATTCACGACATCGACGATGTCGGCCTTGCCTGCGACCTGCTGCGTCGCGATCTGCTCGCCGGCTTTCATCGTACCGACGGCGTTGTTCATCGCCCCGGAAAGAAAATCGGAAAAACTGGAAGCGGGCGCGGCGGTTCCGGCTGCGGCCGTCGGCGCCGAGGCGCCGATATTGGAGAGCGCCTGATAGGCGGCCGCGGCTGCGGCCGGTGCAATGGTCATGGTCTAGCTTCCTATTGGCGCAAGAGATCGACGGTGCGCGACATCATCGTCTTCGATGCGTTGAGCACATTGAGGTTGGCCTCATAGGATTTCTGCGCTTCGCGCATATCCATGATTTCGACCAGCGAATTGACGTTGGGCAACTTGATATAGCCCTGCTTGTCGGCGTTCGGATTGCCGGGATCGTATTGCAGGTGGAAATCCGACATATCCTGCACCGGCGTGCCGGCATGGACCATCGTCGCGTTCAACTCGTTGTCGAAATCGCTCGTCATGGTGGCGATTTTCCGACGATACGGATCGCCGCCCGGCGTGTTCGACGTCGAATTCGCGTTGGCGATATTTTCCGCGATGGTACGCATGCGCGTCGATTGCGCGCGCATGCCAGACGCGGCCACCATCATCGATGTTGCAAGATCCATGTGCGTTGCTCCTACGGTGTGCCGATAGCGGTGCGCATCATGCCGACCGCCTTGGAGTAAAGATTCGCCGCCGCCTGGTATTGCGCCTGGGTGTCGGCAACCTTGATCATTTCTTCTTCCGACGAGACGGCCTCGCCTTTCGTCGGGCTGTCTTCGAGATCGTTCGAATTGAATCCGCCGGGCGACGAATTGCCGGGCAGCGCGATGTGATGCGGATCGGTCGTCGAAAGTCCCGGCGACGACGGGGACGGCGACGTTGCGTTCTGAAGCACCTTGGCGAAATCGAGCGGCTTGATGTCTTGCGCGACATAACCCGGCGTGTCGGCATTGGCGACGTTTTGCGCGAGAACGCCCTGACGTTCGTTCAGCCACGACATGCGCGCGCGCAGAACATCGAGAAGCGGAAGCGAAGGAAGATTCATGGGATCACATCCATTTACGGAAAATTAGCCCTAACCGGACGCGATATTGCGCGCCAAGTTTTAATCGCTGCTTAACGCAAGCGAACCTTTTTGCCGGGCAGAAGCTGCCGCTATTTAACCGTCGATTAAGGTTGACGAAGTCAGAGTGCCGCTCGAACTTCTCGGCGACCTTTCATGGACCTCATCGATTTCGGACGCTATTTCGCGGCACTTCTGCTCGTGCTGGGGCTTCTCGGCGCGGCGGCACTCGGCACGCGGCGCTTCGGACTTCCCGGCATCGTGAAAGGTGCTGCAACGCGCAGGCTTTCGCTTGTCGAAACGCTGATGGTCGGTCCGCGTCACAAGCTTTTTCTTCTGCGCCGCGACGGCGTGGAGCATCTCGTGCTGATGGGGCCGCAGGGCGCCAGCGTGGTCGAGACGGGAATTATGCCGCCGGCCGCGATGATAGCGTCGCACGCGATCGCGTCGAACGATCTCCCCGCGCCTGCACAACATTCCGCGGAGGCATCCGCGTGAAAAAGATTGCAATCGTCTTTGCGCTTTTCTCGGCGCTGCTTCTGATGCCGGATGTGGCGCTGGCTGCCGGTCCTGCAAGTGCGGCCGCGAGCTCCAATTCAATGTCGATCGATCTGTCCGGCGGCGGCATGTTCACCGACCGCATGATGCAGATCGTGGCGCTGATCACCATCCTGAGCCTCGCGCCGTCGATCCTGATCATGATGACGTGCTTCACCAGGATTGTGGTCGTGCTGTCGCTGCTGCGCACGGCAATGGGCATGCAGACGAGCCCGCCCAACGCGGTCATCGTCAGCCTCGCGATGTTCCTCACGCTGTTTGTGATGTCGCCGACCCTGAAGGATATTTATAGCCAGGGCATCCAGCCGCTGATCGCACAGCAGATTACGACCGAAGTCGCGCTCGACAAGGCAAGCGCGCCCCTCAAGAAATTCATGCTGGCGCATGTGCGCGAAGCCGATCTGAAACTGTTTCTCGATATGTCGCACGAAAAGCCGCCCACGTCGCCCGATCAGGTGGCGATCGCAACGTTGGCTCCGGCGTTCATGTTGTCGGAGCTCAAGCGCGCCTTCGAGATCGGGTTTTTGATCTTCGTGCCGTTCCTGATCATCGACATGGCGGTCGCCTCGATCCTGATGTCCATGGGCATGATGATGCTGCCCCCGACGGTGATCTCGCTTCCGTTCAAGCTCATCTTTTTCGTGCTGGTGGACGGTTGGCGGCTGGTCACGGGCAGCCTCGTCGAAAGCTATATGCACGGACCGCCGCTGCACTAGCCGCGAAAGCTTCTATTCCGCGGCCAGAGTCCGCAGCCTGCGCGACGCATTGAACGGACGATCGCCCAGAATCGTTGTGCGATGCATGACGCGGCGGTGCGGCAGGTAGTCGTTCAACGTATAATGTTGCGTCACGCGATTGTCCCAGAACGCGAGACTGTTCGGCTTCCAGTTCCAGCGCACGATGTATTCGGGGCGCTGGATATGCTCGTTCAACAATTCGAGCAGCTTTTCGCTTTCGGTTTGCGAAACGTCCAGGATGCGCGTGGTGAAGCCGGAGTTGACGAACAACCCGTCGCGGCCTGTTTCGGGATGCGTGCGCACCACCGGGTGGACGACAGGCGGATATTCGCGCCGTGCCCAGCTGTAGCGTTCCTTACCCATATTGTTCGCGGCAGTGTGGTTCGGCGGGAAAGAGCGTGTGAAGTCGTGCTCGGCCTCGAGGGTCGAGAGGAAATTGCGAAACGGTTGGGACAGACCGTTATAGGCCGCGCGCATGCTCGACCAGATCGTGTCCCCGCCGAGCGGCGGAATCTCTTTCGCGTAAAGCATCGAACCCATCGGCGGCGTTTCGATGAATGTCACATCGCTGCGCCACTTGCCGTTGTCGGTTTCGCTGGCGGGCTCATTGTCGAGCACCAGCACTTCCGGTAACCCGGGGACGCTCGGACGGATCGGGTGCACGTGGAGACGTCCGAAACGCGCCGCGAAATTGCGCTGCTGGGCGGGGGTCAGGTTCTGATCCTCGAAGAACAGCACCTCGTGATCGAGCAACGCTTGCCGGATGGCAGCGACGGTATCGCCGGAGAGCGGTTCGGCAAGATTGAGCCCTTCGATGCGCGCGCCCAATGTCGGCGATTGCGGGACAATGCGCAGTTTCGATTCCGTACTCATAAGCGTCTCTTTCCCGATCTGCCGCGGCGGCGAAAAATCCCGTCCGAGCGGCAATACAATACAATAGTAATTTGATCGTGTATATTAGATAAAATCACTTTCGGAAGCGGTACGAAAACGTGATCCGGAGTCGCTGGAGCCGGTGCTTGGTGGTCAGTTCGCCGAAAGAAGAGGCTACGCCGACTTGGCCGTTCACGAAAAATTTTCAGAAATTTTCGATCCCTGCAGCCTCGCTCAACGGCGGAAAATTACCTTAACCATATGATATATCAAGGTATTTCACGATTTTGACCCTGTTTAGTCCCAAATTCGAAACATTTGGGCCATGCGAAAATCGCCCTTCACAAACCGCAGAGCTATTCCTATTGTTCTGAATACGAAACATTGAAGGAGATATTCATATGACCAAACTTCGCACCCTGACTTTAGTGGCCGCACTCTCCTTTGCCTCTGTCGCGATGGCGAATGCAGACGGAACCGTTACGGGCGCCTGGAAGCTCAGCATCGGCACAAATGACGCTCCCTGCACGCTCACCTTCACCGCAGACGCCGTGGGCAGCGCGGGTCCGGCCGCACCCTCAAGCGACTGCCAGAACGGCCTCGCCGTGATCACGCATTGGAAGTCTGTCGGCCCGACCCTTCAGCTCTATTCGGGAAACGACGAACTCGTCGCATGGCTCAAGCCCAAGGGCGATGCCTATGCGGGCAGCCGCATCAGCGACGGCCGTCAGCTTGCTCTGAATCGCTAAACTCCGGCTCCTCGGGCGAACAGGGTCGCGTTCCATCCCCGTGGGCGCGGCCCTTTTCGTTTGTCCAGCTGATCGCAGGCAATTTGCCGGTTGCCGCGTGGAGGTCGCTTGGCTAAACAGCCCCCGCGAGGGCGCTGGAGCCCCCACGACGTCCAGGGACGGCACCCCATGAAAGAATTCACGCATTTCATCGCCGGCAA
>PLJH01000109.1 GCA_003139615.1 Alphaproteobacteria bacterium | reverse complement strand
TGTTCGGCGGCTCGCTCTCCGAAACCCATGCCCAGAAGATCTGCAAGATTCAGGACATGGCGATGCAGAACGGCGCGCCCATAATCGGCCTGCTCGATGCCGGCGGCGCGCGCATCCAGGAAGGCGTGGGCAGCCTTGCGGGCTATGGCGAAGTGTTCAAGCGCAATGTGCTGGCCAGCGGTGTGGTCCCGCAGGTGTCGGTGATCATGGGGCCTTGCGCGGGCGGCGACGTCTATTCGCCCGCCATGACAGATTTCATCTTCATGGTGCGCGACACATCCTACATGTTCATCACCGGGCCCGACGTGGTGAAGACCGTCACGCAGGAAGACGTGACACCGGAGCAGCTCGGCGGCGCCAAGGTGCATACCACAAAATCCGCCGTCGCCGATGGCTCCTTTGAAAACGACGTGATCGCAATCGAGGAAATCCGGCGTCTCTACGATTTCCTGCCGCTCAACAATCGCGACAAGCCGCCCCATTGGCCGACGGCCGACAGTCCGCACCGCGAAGAGTTGTCACTCGATACCCTGGTGCCGGAGAATCCGAACAAGCCTTACGACATGAAGGAACTTATCCACAAGATCGCGGACGAGGGCGATTTCTTCGAGATCGGCGAGGCGTTCGCGCGCAACATCATCACCGGCTTCGGGCGCATCGAAGGTTCGACGGTGGGCTTCGTCGCCAACCAGCCGATGGTACTGGCCGGCGTGCTCGATTCCGACGCGAGCCGAAAGGGCGCGCGCTTCGTGCGCTTCTGCGATTGCTTCAATATTCCCATCGTCACCTTTGTCGACGTGCCCGGATTTCTCCCCGGCACGGCGCAGGAACATGGCGGCATCATCAAACACGGCGCGAAGCTGTTGTTCGCCTATACCGAAGCGACCTCGCCGAAGGTCACCGTGATCACGCGCAAGGCCTATGGCGGGGCCTATGACGTGATGGCCTCCAAACATATGCGCGCGGATGTGAACTATGCCTGGCCGACCGCGCAGATCGCGGTGATGGGCGCCAAGGGCGCGGTCGAGATCATTTTCCGCCAGAGCATCGGCAACAAGGAAGAGATCGCGGCGCGCACGAAGGAATACGAAGACCGCTTCCTCAATCCGTTTATCGCAGCAGGCCGCGGTTACATCGACGACGTGATCCGCCCGCATTCCACCCGCTGGCGCATCGCGCGCGCGCTACGCATGCTGAAAAACAAACAGGTCCCGCAAATTTGGAAGAAGCACGATAATATTCCGTTGTGAACGCGCGCACCTCCCGTGACTTACTCCAGGTTAGTTACTGTTCCAGTACTGCTGTCTTGCGCACGGACGGCCGTGGAGTAAGGTGCTGCCAGGTCGTCCAAATCGGCCGAGGGGGAACAATGGGCTGGATACGCGCGGTTTGCGCCGCATTCGTTTTGCTTTGGGCCACTTGCGCAGCCGCCCAAACGCCTGGTCATCCGCCCGTCGAAGCCTTCGGACAATTGCCGAGCCTTACCGGACCAAGATTATCGCCCGACGGAACCCACATGCTGGTGATCCAGTCATTCGAAGGCCGGCCCCTGCTCGCGATTTACACGATCGGCGCGCCGCCGGGGACCAAACCTGTCGCAGTGCCGTCTCCGGATTGGCTCATTGCGAGCGCGCGCTGGGTCAAGAACGACCGCATCATCATGTATCTGGAGAAAAATAAGCAGCTTGGCTTTGAATACGAAAATGCGAAGCAGCTTCAGACCTTCGGCCGGGCCATGGTGATCAGCGCGACCGGAGACGACGAAGTGATACCGTTCCGGCATAATGCCAATTTCGGAAACAATGTCGGCATTGCCTCGGTTGAAGATTACGATCTGGCGGATCCGAACAGCGTGTTCATTCCGTTCTATGTGACGACCGACAATCTCGATCCCATCGAGCAGGCCTCCCGGCTCAAGGGCGGCGGTTCGACGGAGAACATGTTTCAACAAGACGTGTTTCGGGTGAATGTGCGGACAGGTGACGCCGACATTTTCGGAACGGGCGACGCCATGACGACGGAATGGTTCATGGACGGAAACGGGCAGGTCGTTGCGCGTATCGATCAGAGCGTGAATCCTCTGACGGACCATTTGAAAGCGTTCAGCAACGGTAACTTGCGCGACATCGCCTCCTATGATGCAACGGAAGGCCGAGGGGCGCATGTTCTGGGATTGAGCGGCGACGGAAAATCGCTCGTCCGGACGGCGCTCACCGGCGACACTCATGCGCTTGCTTCGGTCGATCTTTCCAGCGGCGCCCAAACGACGCTCTTCAGCAATCCCGACTATGATATTGGCGAGCCAATAAACGATGAATGGACAGGACGCGTTATTGGCGCGCGCTATGAGGATGATTCCCTGAAGTCTGTGTATTTCGATCCTGCGGGCATGGCGCTGCAACGGGGCATCGAGCAGGCCTTTCCGAACACGACAGCGACCGTCGTTTCGTCCGATGTTGCAGGCGACCGCGTGATCGTCGGCAGCGAAAGTCCGCGTCAGCCGCTGACCTATTACTATCTCGATCGCAAAACGCATCAGGCGGCGGAGCTGGGTTCGACCTTTCCGGGCCTGAGCCAATCCGATCTCGGCGAGATGAAGCCATATCCCTACGCTGCGCGCGACGGGCTTTCGATTCACGCCTATCTCACCATTCCTCCCGGACGCACGCCGAAGAACCTCCCGGTCGTCGTCATGCCGCATGGAGGACCCGACAGCCGCGACTCGATCGGATTCGATTGGTGGGTGCAGTTCATGGCCAATCGCGGTTATGCCGTGCTGCAACCCAATTTCAGGGGCTCCAGCGGCTATGGCTCGAAATTCTCCGGCGCAGGGCTGCATCAATGGGGCCTCAAGATGCAGGACGACATCACGGACGGCGTGAAAAAGTTGATCGCCGACGGGATCGCGGACCCTAAACGCATCTGCATCGTCGGCGCGAGCTATGGCGGCTATGCGGCGCTCGCAGGCGCGACATTCACGCCCAATCTGTATGCCTGCGCCGTCAGCTTTGCGGGAGTTTCCGATCTTCCTGGAATGCTTCTCAACGAGCGCACCCGCAACGGCAAGGATTCCGACGTGATATCATTCTGGCAATCGCGCATCGGCGACGACGCTGCCCAATTAGACGCGACGTCGCCCGCCCGGCACGCGGCCCAGGTCAAATGTCCTATTCTGCTGCTGCATGGCGATGGCGATACGACGGTTGCGATTGCCCAAAGCGAAGAAGAAGAGGCCGCGCTCAAAGCTGCCGGAAAATCGGTCCGCTTCGTGCGCCTGGAAGGCGACGACCACTATCTACGGCTTGCCGCCACGCGCATTCAGATGCTGAAGGAAGTCGAGGCATTCCTTGCAGCGAATATCGGAAATTGAGTTCACCTCACTCGTTGCCCATCCACGCCGTGCATTCCATTTCCACCAGGGCGCCGAGCGCTAAGCCGTTGGTGCCGAAGGCGGAGCGGGCGGGGCGGCGGCCGGGCTTGAAGTAAGTGACGTAGATTTCGTTGAATGCGCCCCATTGCGACATGTCGGCCAGCATTACCGTGCAACGGATCAGATGATCGAATGAGAGCCCCTGCGCGTTGAGGACGCGCGCGATGTTTTCCATCATCTGGCGCGTTTCGGCCTCGATACCGCCGGGAACGATGTTTCGCGTGCCGGGGATATTGCCGAGCTGGCCCGAGAGATAGAGCACGTCCCCCACGCGCACCGCATCGGAGAAAGGCAGATTGGCGGCTTTCGTGCCATGCGAGACGATGTGTTCCATTCGACTTCTCCCAGGTCCCTCGGTCGGCTCCAAGCTATAGGCGATGCAGGGCCGGGAACAGGCTCGCCCCGCGACATTTCCGGTCCAATTCGCCGTTGCGCGGGGCCTCCAAGCCCTTAGGATGCGCGCCAAATCTGGGGAGGCTTCCGCGTATGGGCATCGTTGGCCGGTTGAGCATTTTGTTGGGCGGCATCGTTGCCGCAACCTGCGTTTTTGCGGATACCTATCCGGGCCATCCAGTCACGAAGCCGGATATCAACGCGGCCGATCTCTCAGCGCGCGACAAAGCCATTTCGGACGACGCGTTCCAGGGCCGCGGTCCTGGAACTGTGGCCGGCGAGGCGGCATCGCAGTGGATCGCCGACGAAATGAAACGCATCGGGCTGAAGCCCGGCAATCACGGCAGCTATTTCCAGCCCGTGCCGGCGGTGAATGTCACGCTGCAAGCGGCGCAATCCAGCCTCGTATTCAACACGCAGCAAGGCGCGCTGACGCCGAAGTTCCCCGACGACACCGTCTATTGGACGCCGCGCTTCAAGACCAATGCGGTGAAGGTCGCGAACGCGCCGCTGGTGTTTGTGGGCTATGGCGTCATCGCGCCGGAATATCACTGGAACGATTACGCAGGCGTCGACGTAAAGGGCAAAACCGTCGTCATCCTGATCAACGATCCCGGCAACGAAGACGCCAATCCAGATCCCAATTTCTTCAAGGGAAAGGCGATGACCTATTACGGCCGCTGGACCTACAAATACGAGGAGGCTTCGCGCCAGGGTGCGGCCGCAGCCATCATTGTGCATGAGACCGCGCCCGCGGCCTATGGCTGGCAAGTCGTGCGCAATTCGAATTCCGGCAACAAGTCCTGGCTCGACGCCAAGGACAAGGACATGGGCATGGTTCCCATCGAGGGCTGGATCACGCTCGATACCGCGAAGGACCTCTTCAAGCGCGCGGGCCTCGATTACGAACAGCTCAAGGTTGCCGCGAACAAGCCGGGGTTCAAGGCTGTCGCGATGAACGGCGAGACGCTCTCGGCCGACGCGCATTCGACGATCACGCATATCAAGACGCGCAATGTCGTGGGCGTCGTGCGCGGCAGCAAGCATCCCGACCAGTATATTCTGTATACGGCGCATTGGGATCATCTGGGCGTGAAACCCGACGTCGCCGGACCGGACAAGATCTACAACGGCGCGGTCGACAACGGCATGGGCGATTCCAGCATCCTCGAAATCGGCGAAGCGTTCGCGCATGACAAACCAGCGCCGGGACGTTCGATCGCCATCATCTGCTGGACGATGGAAGAGCAGGGGCTCCTGGGTTCGCAATATTTTGCGGAGCATCCCGTGTGGCCGCTGTCGCATATCGTAGCGGGCATCAATCTGGACGCCAACATGCCCGAGGGACGGGCGCGCGACATGATCGTGGTCGGTAATGGCGCGTCGGAATTGGAAGACATGCTGGCCGATGTGCTGAAGACGCAGGGCCGCACGATCACGTCCGATCCCCAGCCGGAGAAGGGTGGGTTCTACCGTTCGGACCACATCAGCCTCGCCAAGGTCGGCGTTCCGATGCTCGATCCGGGCGGCGGCTACGATCTGATTGTCGGCGGCACCGAAGCAGGCCATGCCGTGCGAGAAGATTATCTGCTGCACCACTATCATCAGCCTTCCGACGAATGGAAAGCGGATTGGGACCTTTCGGGTCCGGTGCAGGATCTCGACGCGCTCTACACGCTGGGCGACGAGTTGGCCAATGACGACAATTGGCCGAATTGGTATCCCGGCAACGAGTTCCGTGCGATCCGCGACAAGACGATGGCGACCACGAAATAAGCGGGTGTATGGTAAACCGGGTAAGCAGGCGTAACGCAAAGTGATGTTGCGCCTGCACACGAAGCATTCCAGACGCGACCGGTTCCGGTAACATCCGAACCAGGGGGAGACGTGTTCAAGAAAATCCTCATAGCCAATCGCGGCGAGATTGCCTGTCGCGTCATCAAGACGGCCCGCAAGATGGGCATCAAGACGGTTGCCGTCTATTCCGACGCCGACAAGGATGCCCTCCATGTCGAGATGGCGGATGAGGCCGTGCATATCGGGCCGCCGCCTTCCGCGCAGTCCTATCTCCAGATTGAAAAGATCGTGCAGGCCTGCCGCGACACGGGCGCGGAAGCCGTGCATCCCGGTTATGGATTCCTCTCCGAGCGCGGAGCGTTCGCAGAAGCGCTGGCGAAAATCGGCGTCGTGTTCATTGGGCCGAACGTCAAGGCCATCGCCGCGATGGGTGACAAGATCGAGTCCAAGAAGCTCGCGCAGGCCGCGAAGGTTTCGACCGTGCCCGGCTATGTCGGTGAAATTCGCGACGCGGCGCATGCCCGAGCCATCGCGAAGGAGATCGGCTATCCGGTGATGGTCAAGGCCTCCGCCGGCGGTGGTGGCAAAGGCCTTCGCATCGTGCACGAGGAGAAAGATCTCGTGCAGGCGATCGAGTCTTCGAAGCATGAGGCGAAAGCGAGCTTCGGCGACGACCGGCTGTTTGTCGAGAAATTCGTTACCGAGCCGCGCCACATCGAAATTCAAGTGATGGGCGACAAGCATGGCAACGTGCTCTATCTGAACGAGCGCGAATGCTCGATCCAGCGCCGGCACCAGAAAGTGATCGAGGAAGCGCCTTCGCCTTTCCTCGATGCCGCCACGCGCAAGGCGATGGGCGAAGAGGCGGTCGCACTCGCGAAAGCCGTCGGCTACGACAGCGCGGGCACGGTCGAATTCATCGTCGACAAGGAACGCAAATTCTACTTCCTCGAGATGAACACNNGGTCGAGCATCCGGTGACCGAGCTGATCACGGGACTCGATATCGTTGAATTGATGCTTCGCTCTGCCGCCGGCGAAAAATTGCCGATCAAACAGAGTGATGTGAAGATCGACGGTTGGGCCGTCGAAACGCGCATTTATGCCGAAGATCCCTATCGCGGGTTTCTGCCGTCAACCGGACGTCTTGTGCGTTATCGGCCTCCAGCAGAGGGTAAGCATGGCGACATCATCGTGCGCAACGACACGGGTGTGTACGAAGGCGGCGAAATCTCGATCTACTACGATCCGATGATCGCGAAATTGTGTACGCACGCGCCAACGCGGCTCGCCGCGATCGACGCGATGGCGACCGCGCTCGACCAATTCCATATCGAGGGCATCGCGCACAATATCGGGTTTCTCTCGGCCATCATGCACAATGCGCGTTTCCGCGAGGGCAGGCTGACAACGGCGTTTATCGCCGAAGAATTTCCGGACGGATTCCATGGCCGCCCGCTTGACGAGACGCTTACCAGCCGCTTCACGGCGGCGGCAGTCGCCGCCAAACTCGCGCGCACCGAGCGGGCGAGTTCCATTTCCGGAACGCTGAACGGCGCCCATCACGGCGGCACGGAATATCAAGTGACTTTGGGTGACGCTGCAGTCGAAGTGACCGACGCGTATTTTCACGATGGCCGGTTCCGCGCACACATTGCCGGCAAGACCTATGAAGCGCGGATCGACTGGGAGCCCGGCGAGACGATCATGTATATCACCGAGGGCTCGGAGCGCAGTGCGGTTCAGATCGAGCGGCTGCAGGGTGGCTACAGGTTAAGTCATGGCGGGGCACAGGTGGTTGCCGCCGTGCGCAGCCGCGTCGCCGCATCGCTTGCGGCGCTGATGCCGAAGAAAGCGCCACCCGATACATCGCGCCTGTTGATGTGTCCGATGCCCGGTCTGGTCGTTACGATCAATGTCGCGGAAGGTCAGGACGTGAAGTCGGGCGAAACGCTGGCCGTCGTCGAAGCGATGAAGATGGAGAACGTGCTTGTTGCCGAGCGCGATGGGATCATCAAGAAGATCAACGTCAAGAAAGGCGATAGCCTCGCGCTCGACGAAGTGATCCTCGAATTTGCCTGACCGGCGTTCTTTGCACGTCCGCTGAAAACGCGCCATGATCCGGCGCGTTCTGGAGCTATCCCGATGACGGGAGACGACATCACTTCACTCAGATTGCGCATCGAAGGCTTCGTGCAGGCGGTGGGCTTTCGCCAATATTGTATCGAAGAAGCCGGCAAGCTCACGCTCGACGGCTGGATCCGCAATCGTTCCGACGGCACGGTGGAAGCGCTTGTCTCAGGGCCGACACCGGCTGTCGAAACCTTCGTGGCTCTCGCAATGCGCGGACCCGCGGGCTCGAAGATCAAGAATGTCGAGCTGCATAATGCCGAGCCGCCGACGGAAAAGGGTTTTCACAGACGGCCGTCGGAGTGAAATTATCGAACGTCGCCGAATACTTCTTTGAACGCGACCTTCATCGCGACATCGACATCCGCCATCGTCATCGGCAGCCCGAGATCGGCGAGGCTGGTGACGCCGTGCTCGCTGATGCCGCAGGGCACGATGCCGGTGAAGTGGCCGAGATCGGGCTCGACGTTCAGCGACACGCCGTGAAACGTCACCCAGCGCCGCACGCGCACGCCGATGGCTGCTATCTTGTCTTCGCGGCCGTGGCCGCGCGCAACCCAGATTCCCACGCGTCCCTCGCGCCGCTCGCCCTTCACCTTGAATTGCGCCAGCGTCCGGATCAGCCATTCCTCGAGATCGCGCACATAGGCGCGCACATCCGCCTTGCGCCGCTTGAGGTCGAGCATCATGTAACCCACGCGTTGGCCGGGACCGTGATAGGTGAATTGCCCGCCGCGGCCCGTCTTGAAGACAGGGAAACGCGCATCGATCAGATCGCTGTTTTTCGCGCTGGTGCCCGCCGTGTAGATAGGCGGATGCTCGACCAGCCACACCAGTTCCGGCGCGCGTCCCTCGGCGATCGCAGTGGCACGCGCTTCCATCGCCGCGACGGCTTCGGGGTAGGGCAGCAGTCCGGGGCGCACCTGCCACTCGGGAAGCGGCGGCGTTAACTCCCCGGAAAGCATATTCGCGGAAGGTCTCATTCGGTCACCTTCAGGCGAGCCTCATGTCCGCGAACATCGACAGCGTCAAGGTTGAAATCTCCGTCGTTCTGGGCCGCTCGGTCATTCCGATGCACCAGCTTCTGCGCATGGGCCGCGGCGCGGTGATCGAACTGAATTCCGTCCAGGATGACCCTGTGATGGTCCTGGCCAACGACAAGCCTGTGGCGAGAGGCGAGATTGTCATACAGGGCGACCGGATCGGCGTCTCCATTACAGAGTTGCTCCACGGTTATCAGTAATATAACACATCGCATGTAGCGTACAAATTTCTATTTACCACCTCATTCTTGCATTTAATTAGATCAGTGCGTACTTCTGTGTGGAACCCATTTGGGCGGCCACAGGAGTAGGCGTTGCTTGCCATCATATTCAACGAGACGGCTGTCAAAGTCGGGCTTGCAGGGGTAGGCGAGGCGCTGGAACGCCGCCGGGCAGCCCTGACCGAGGCTGGCGTGATGCCTATCGAAATCCCGGTCCAGGGCGCTTCCCTGGCAGGTCTCAAGCTTTTGTACATCGCCGGCATCTCCAAATCGGATGCTGCAGTGTTGGCGGCGCGCGCCCGTGAAGCTGGGGTTTTCGTCAATGTCGAGGACATCCGCGAACTCTGCGATTTTCATGCGCCGGCCACGGTGCGGCGCGGCGATATACTGGTGACGATCTCTACCGGAGGCCGCGCGCCAGGGTTGGCCAGGCTCATCCGCGAATGGCTGTCGAAAAAGCTCGGCAGCGAGTGGAACCGGCAGCTCGAAGCCATCAGCGATCGGCGCGCGCAATGGCGTGCCGAAGGGCTCTCTCCCCAGGAAGTATCGCAGCGGCTTCGCGATTTCGTCGCCGAGCGGAACTGGTTGTCATGAGTGCCGCCTCCGTCACGGTTCTCGACGTCAAGCGCGGGATAGCACCGCGGGTCTTCGATCGCATCGGAGGCGGAGTCACCGACCCACGCATTGCCGCGAGGCTGACCGAACTCCAAACAGCCGCCCAGGGTCGCGATGCGCTTGGCATTCTGAAGCTGGCCTTGGCCGAAGAGTTCGCCGGGCGAACGGCCGTCGTTTCCTCCTTCGGTTCGGAATCGGCTGTGCTGCTGCATTTGGTGGCGCAGGTCGATCCAACGACGCCGATCCTGTTCCTCAACACCGGAAAATTGTTCGGCGAGACCTTGCGCTATCGCGACCGGCTGCAGGATTTGCTGGGGCTGACCGATATCCGCACCAGTGGCCCGCATCCGGGCGATCGCGCGCGGCTCGATCCGGAAGGCGCATTGTGGTCGCGCGATACGGATGCCTGCTGCAACTTCCGCAAGGTGGTTCCGCTGCGTCGTTCGCTCGAAGGCTTTGAAGCGCAGATCACAGGCCGCAAACGCTTTCAAACAATTGCGCGATCAGTCATGGCGCCGGTCGAATATTTCGAGGGGCGCTTCCGGTTCAATCCGCTCGCCGATTGGACCCTGGCCGACCTCGATGCTTACGCGACCAAACACGAACTGCCGCACCACCCACTCGCCGATGACGGGTATCCCTCGATCGGCTGCATGCCCTGTACGCGCCGCGTCCAGTCCGGCGAGAGCTATCGCGACGGTCGCTGGGCCGGGCTCGACAAGGACGAGTGCGGCATTCACACCGGCCTCGACGGCGACGGTATCTAAAGCTGCCCTTCCCAAGCATTCCCGCCTTTGCTACACCCCGGCCCCTCACGTGCGGTCGTGGCGGAACGGTAGACGCGCTAGCTTGAGGTGCTAGTGGGGCAACCCGTGGAAGTTCGAGTCTTCTCGACCGCACCAACCTTCGCTGCGGAGCAGCGTAGGTTGCCACGCCAAAGCCCGCAGGGCGAAGGCGGGCCAGTTTCCGCAGCTTCGGCGCGGCAAGCCCGCCAGCGGACCGAAAAGCCATGAAATACGTCTACATACTCACCTCGATTGCTGAACCAGAACGATTTTATGTCGGCCTGACGGACGACCTTCGAGAAAGGTCGGCAACGCACAACGATGGTTCAGTCGGCAAACATCGAAATATCGCCCATGGGCGCTCAAGACCTATGTTGCTTTCTCCAGCCCCGACAAGGCCGTGGCGTTTGAGAAATACCTCAAGAGCGGGTCCGGGCGAGCTTTTGCGAAGAAACGCCTGTGATGGGCGAGAATTGTTCAACGGTCCCCGCCGCTGATCTCCTTGGCAAGCCAGCCAAGCTCCGCGCTATAAGACCCACGCCACATTGCCCCTCAGACCCGGATGATCCCGAACGCCTATCCCACTCTCGATTTCGATCTCGGCGATACGGCCGACATGTTGCGCGACAGCGTGCGCAGCTTCGTCGGCGACAGGATCGCGCCGCTCGCCGACGAGATCGACAAGACGAATGTGTTTCCGCGACATCTCTGGCCGCAGATGGGCGAACTCGGATTGCTCGGCATCACGGTCGAAGAGGAATTCGGCGGTACGGGCTTGGGCTATCTCGATCATTGCGTCGCGATGGAAGAGATCAGCCGAGGTTCGGCGGCAATCGGACTATCCTACGGCGCGCACTCAAATCTTTGCGTGAACCAGATCCGCCGTAACGGCACGACCGAACAGAAACTTCGTTATCTGCCCAAGCTGATTTCCGGCGAACACGTCGGTGCGCTTGCAATGAGCGAATCCGGTTCGGGCTCCGACGTCGTCTCGATGCGGCTGCGTGCCGAGAAGCACGGATCGCATTATGTGCTCAACGGCACGAAGATGTGGATCACCAACGGTCCGCAGGCCGATACGCTTGTCGTTTATGCGAAGACGGATACGAAGGCGGGCCCCCGCGGCATCACCGCGTTCCTTATCGAGAAAAGCTTCAAGGGATTCTCGACCGCGCAAAAGCTCGACAAGCTTGGCATGCGCGGCTCGGACACGTCCGAGCTGATCTTCGACAATTGCCATGTGCCCGAAGAAAATGTCCTCGGACGCGAAGGCGAGGGTGTACGCATCCTGATGAGCGGGCTCGATTACGAGCGCACTGTCCTCGCCGCCGGTTCCATCGGCATCATGCAGGCCTGCATGGACGTCGTGGTGCCCTATGTGCACGACCGCAAACAATTCGGCGCGCCGATTGGCTCGTTCCAGCTCATGCAGGGCAAGATCGCGGACATGTATGTGACGCTCTCGGCCGCGCGTGCTTATGTCTATGCGGTCGCGCGCTCCTGTGATCGCGGCCAGACCACGCGCAAGGATGCGGCGGGTGCGATTCTCTATGCCGCGGAAAAAGGTGTGTGGATGGCGCTCGAAGCAATCCAGTGTCTGGGCGGCAACGGATATATCAACGATTTTCCCACCGGCCGCCTGCTGCGCGATGCCAAGCTCTACGACATCGGAGCAGGTACAGCCGAAATCCGCCGCTGGCTGATCGGCCGGGAGCTTTTTGAGGAAACTTCATAGGTTGTTACAACCAACCAATTTCTATTGACAGGGTGTGAGTGATGTCTTACAAATCTCCTATAAGTAATAAGGGGGTGAGACCCATGCCTATAGCGCAGCCTGAAATGGAGCAGCTTGTCGCCGACCTTTCGACGACATCTGAGAAGATTCGGACTTTGGGTAAGGCAGGTTATTCCCGAAGCCAGATCGCGGATTTTTTGGGGATCCGTTATCAGCACGTTCGGAACGTGCTCGTTGATGCAGAAAGAACCAGTGGAACCCGAACACGGCAAGCGAAACCGAGGCTCGGTGTTACTTCGGCGACGCAACAATCTGGTTCGCCATTAAAAATCAGCATCGGTGCGGGAGGGCAATTTGCCCTTTCCGAGGAGACTATGCGATCGGCGGGACTTCGTGAGGGCGACACGGTGTTCGTTCATGCGACTGAGGGCGAGGTTCAGTTGCTCTCTCCGCGGACTGCCATGCAACAGGCGCAAGCCATGGTCCGCAAATTGATCCCCGAGGGCGTGAGCCTCGTCGACGAACTGATCGAACAACGCCGTCGCGAGGCAGGCCGTGGCTAGGGCCGTTCTCGACGCATCGGCGGTGCTCGCCTATTTGAATGGAGAGACAGGCGCCGACCGTGTCGCTCCATTCATCGGCGATGCGCGCATCTCAACAGTCAACATCGCAGAAGTGGAAGCGCACCTGCTGTCACGCGGCGGAGCGATCGACGATGTTCGCGCGGTGCTTGCAATTGTCGCCCTGGAGATCGTCGATTTCGACCGCGAGCTTGCCGATACTACTGCGAGTTTCGCGGCGCCAACGCGTCCGCAAGGTCTTTCTCTGGGCGACAGGGCATGTCTCGCGCTTGCATTACGCGATGGCCTTCCGGCGGTGACGGCCGACCGGACCTGGCAGCAAACAAATCTGGGCGTGAAAATTCAACTGATAAGATGATCGGAGCTATCGCCCAAGCATGGAACGCAGAGACGGTTTGGTTTGTTCGCTCAACGTCTCGCTCATCAGGTCGCTGAAATTGACGAGGCCGATGGGGCGGCGGTGATAGCCGCGGCGCAGCACAATGAGGCGGCGGAATCCGCCGGCCATCTTCACGATCGCTTCGGAAATTTTTGCTTCGTCGCTGATGATGTCGGATTTCCCCGCACCTTCGATCTGACGGAGATTGACGCTGTTGTTGTCGTCGGCGAACACGTCGTCGACATATTTGGCGATCTGCACTTCGGCGTTCGGGCCGGTGAATTCCCGTTTGGCATAAAAGCCCGGAATGTAGCCCACGAATTCGCCGTGGCTGTCGAGCAGCACGAGATGGATGAAGCCGGGCTGATCCTTCAGCGCCATGAACAGCCGCTTCAACTCGACCGGATTGAATTTCGTCGAACCGGAATTCTTCAGCGCGACCATAATGTCGCGCGTGATGCACTTGCCGGGATTGTCCACCACTTCAAGCCTGTCAATCAGCGTGTCCGGCTTGATCGAGAGGGAAAGCATATCGCCGCCATGCGGAAAGCGTGCGATGAGCTGGCCGGCTTCCTTGAGCTGCGAGGAGAGCAGAAGATCTTTTCTGGATTTGCCGATCGCCTTGTCGGCCACCGTTCGCGTCAGAACAGCGACCGCCGCGCCGACCGAAAGTGCCGCCGCCATCATCATCATCTGAGTCGACGTGATGTGCACGCCCGCATAGGGCGCAGCCATCACAGCCGCCGCAGCCGCGATGCCCAGCGCGGCCGATATGATCACCTTACCCATCGTCGATCCCCTCCGGCCATGGCCGGATATTCGGATTGATGATAACTCAGGCATGCGCGGCGGTCACCCCTTGTCCCGCCGCGGCACAGGCTGCATTTACCAACTTCCAAAAGATCGGCAGGAGACAGAGATGGCGGCGGCGGAAACAGTGATTCTGGCAGGTGCGCGGACCCCAATGGGCGGGTTCCAGGGCGACCTTGCCGGTCGCACCGCGCCCGAGTTGGGCGCTGCGGCGATCTCGGCCGCGGTTACGTGGGCCGGGCTCCGGCCGGCCGATATCGGCGAGGCCCTGATGGGCTGTGTGTTGCCGGCCGGACTGGGCCAGGCGCCCGCGCGCCAGGCGTCACGCTTCGCCGGCCTGCCGGACGACGTGCCCTGTACGACAATCAGCAAGGTCTGCGGCTCGGGCATGAAGGCGGTGATGATCGGGGCCGACCAGGTCGTGCTCGGACGCGCCGAGATCGTCGTTGCCGGCGGTATGGAGTCGATGACGAATGCGCCCTACCTGCTGCCGAAGGCTCGCGGCGGCTATCGCCTAGGCCACGGCGAAATCAAGGACCACATGTTCCTCGACGGTCTTGAGGATGCCTATGAGCATCGGCTGATGGGAACCTATGCCGAGGATGCCGCGCGGCACTATCAGTTCACCCGTGCCGAACAGGATGCCTACGCGACCGAATCGCTGATGCGGGCCAAGCGTGCGCAGACATCCGGCGAGTTCGCGGGTGAGATCGTGTCGGTGAAAGTGCCGGGCAAGGGCGGCGAGACTGAAGTGGCGCTAGACGAGCAGCCGCGTAAAGCGGACCCCGCCAAGATACCAACCTTGAAGCCCGCCTTCGCGAAAGACGGGACAGTCACAGCCGCCAATTCCTCGTCGATTTCCGATGGCGCCGCGGCCTTGGTGCTGGCGCGCAGTGACATCGCGGCCGCGCGCGGGTTGAAACCCATTGCGCGCATCGTGGCGCAGGCGAGCTACGCCGGCGAGCCGCGTTGGTTCACCACCGCGCCGGTCGGTGCAATTCAGAAGGTGCTGAAGGCGGCCGATTGGCGCGTTGGCGATGTGGACCTGTTTGAAATCAACGAGGCGTTCGCCTGCGTGGCGATGATCGCGATGCGCGATCTCGGACTGCCGCACGAGAAAGTGAATGTGAACGGCGGGGCCTGCGCGCTAGGCCATCCCATCGGCGCCAGCGGCGCGCGCATCATCGTGACCTTGCTCGCGGCGCTCGAGAAGCGCGGCCTCAAGCGTGGCATCGCCTCACTCTGTATCGGCGGTGGCGAGGCAACCGCCGTGGCAGTCGAGCGTCTATGACCGCTCTCAAATCTCTGATCAATCCACGCGATGCCGCGTTCAAATCGAATGCGGTTGCGATGTCCGCGCTCGTGGAAAAACTCAAGAGGCGTTTGAGCATCGCCGAGCCTGGTGGCGACGAACGCTCGCGCAAGCGACATACCGAGCGGGGAAAGCTCCTGCCTCGCGAGAGGGTCGAGCGGCTGATCGATCCGGGTTCGCCGTTTCTCGAGCTTTCGCCTTTGGCCGCGTTCGGCATGTATGAGGGCGACATTCATGGCGCCGGCATCATTACCGGCATCGGCCGCGTCTCCGGCCGCGAATGTGCGATCGTGTGCAACGACGCGACGATCAAGGGTGGCACCTATTATCCGATGACCGTCAAAAAGCATCTGCGGGCGCAGGAGATTGCACGCGAAAACCGGCTGCCCTGCATCTATCTCGTGGACTCCGGGGGAGCCAATCTGCCGAATCAGGCGGAGATTTTCCCCGACAAGGAACATTTCGGCCGCATCTTCTTCAACCAGGCGAACATGTCGGCACAGGGCATTCCGCAAATCGCGTCGGTGATGGGGTCGTGTACCGCGGGCGGTGCCTACGTGCCGGCCATGTCGGACGAGACCATTATCGTCAAAGGGCAGGGCACGATCTTTCTCGGTGGTCCGCCGCTGGTGAAAGCTGCAACCGGCGAAGTGGTGACGGCGGAAGATCTCGGCGGCGCGGACGTGCATGCGCGCACTTCAGGCGTTGCCGACTATCTCGCGAATGACGACGCGCATGCGCTGGCGGTCGCGCGACGCATCGTTGCAGGCCTGAATGTGAAGAAGACGCCCAATATTCCACTCGCGACGCCGCGTCCGCCTGCGTTCGATCCGTCCGAACTCGACGGCATCGTGCCGCCGTCGCTGACAGTGCAATATGATGTGCGCGAAGTGATTGCGCGTCTTGTCGACGGATCGGAGTTCGACGAGTTCAAGAAGCTCTACGGCACGACCATCGTCACCGGCTTTGCGCATATCGAGGGCATGCCGATCGGCATCGTCGCCAACAACGGCATTCTGTTCTCGGAGTCTGCGCTGAAGGCCGCGCATTTTATCGAACTGTGCTGCCAGCGCCGCGTGCCGCTCCTGTTCCTGCAGAATATTTCGGGCTTCATGGTCGGGCGCAAATATGAGTCGGGCGGAATCGCGAAGGACGGCGCCAAGATGGTGACGGCTGTCGCCTGCGCCAACGTGCCCAAGATCACCGTGATTATCGGCGGCTCTTACGGCGCCGGAAATTACGGCATGTGCGGCCGTGCCTATAGCCCGCGATTCCTGTTCTCCTGGCCGAACTCCCGCATCTCGGTGATGGGCGGGGAACAGGCGGCCAGCGTGCTTGCCACGGTAAAGCGGGACGGCATGGAGGCGCGCGGCGAAAGCTGGAGCAAGGACGAGGAAGATGCGTTCAAGGCGCCGATCCGCGCGCGCTATGAGGAAGAGGGCAATCCCTATTTTGCGACCGCGCGCCTGTGGGACGACGGCATCATTGCGCCGGCCGACACCCGCCGGGTGGTGGCGCTCGCACTGTCGGCCTGTCTCAATGCCGAGATAGGTGAGACCCGGTTCGGCGTCTTCCGGATGTGAGCCAGGGAAACGCAATCTAAGTTAAGCGTTGTTAACCAGGACGCTTAACGCTTCAAGGGGGATGTCATGCACGATTTTCAATTTTATCTGAATGAAATCATAGACTTCCTGCGAACCGGCTTCCGGGACGGTTTCGCTCAGGTCAATGCTATTCTGGGCATCATCATCGCGCTGGTCGCGGCATATCTGCTCCCCAGCTGGAGGAGACTGCTTCCAGTGGCGCTGGGTGCGACCGTTGTTCATCTGATCGCTGAAGTGATGCTGCCGGTCCTGGACAATCGCCAGCCCTTTCACCTGCCGCCGGGTATGCTCGAACTGCCCTATTGGCGCGACGCCATCGCGCTCTTCCTGGGTTATCTGGTCGTCATCGCGATTTTCTTCTTCATCAAGAAGCGCGTTCTTCCGGGCGGTGGCGGAGGCCATTAGGCGGCATAAGGGCCTCGCTTTTTCTGAGACTTGGTCGGCGTGCAAAAACCGCCTAAGCATGGGCGCGATAACACACGTTTGCGCCCATGGATCAGCTTCCCGAGACCCGTATCTATTTCAATCCTCCGCCTTTCGTGCGCGGCTTCGGCTGCGCAGGCTGCCTGATCGCGATTTTCATCTTGGGCGGGATCATCGGCGTGTTGCTGTTCGGTTGGAAAACATTGCTGGGGATGTGAGCGCGCCATGATGTTCCGTTCCCTGCTCATCGCCAATCGGGGCGAGATCGCCGTCCGCGTCATGTGGACGGCGAAGTGCATGGGTCTGCGCACCATCGCAGTTTATTCGGACGCGGATGCGACCGCCGCGCATGTCGCTGCAGCGGATGAAGCCCATCGTATCGGTCCTGCCGCGCCGCGCGAAAGCTATTTGAATGTCGATGCGATCCTGGCCGCCGCGAAAGAAAGCGGCGCCGAAGCGATCCATCCGGGTTACGGCTTCCTTTCGGAAAACGCCGCGTTCGCCGAAGCCTGCGCGGCCGCCAAGATCGTGTTTGTGGGACCGCCCCCCAAAGCCATTCGCGCGATGGGCTTGAAGGACCGCGCCAAGGCATTGATGGCGAAGGCGGGCGTGCCGGTGGTGCCGGGATATCTGGGCGAAGATCAGTCGCCAGCTTTGCTGGCCGCAGAGGCTACGAAAATCGGTTTTCCCGTGCTGATCAAGGCGGTCGCCGGCGGTGGCGGCAAGGGCATGCGGAAGGTCGATGCGGCCGGCGAATTTGCTGCGGCGCTGGACGGCGCCAAGCGCGAAGCCAAATCGGCCTTCGGCGACGACCGCGTGCTGATCGAGAAATATGTCTCGCGGCCGCGCCACATCGAGATGCAGGTGTTCGGCGACACGAAAGGTAACGCGGTTCATCTGTTCGAACGCGACTGCTCGCTGCAGCGCCGCCATCAGAAGGTAGTCGAAGAAGCGCCCGCGCCCGGTATGACCGCCGCCATGCGGGCAAAGATGGGCGAGGCGGCGGTGAAAGCCGCAAAGGCCGTCGGCTATGTCGGCGCGGGCACGGTGGAATTCATCGCCGATGCATCAGAGGGCCTGCGAGACGACCGCTTCTGGTTCATGGAAATGAACACGCGGCTGCAGGTGGAGCATCCGGTGACCGAAGCGATCACGGGACTCGATCTGGTCGAATGGCAACTGCGCGTCGCGGCGGGCGAGGCGCTGCCGAAACGGCAGGAGGACATTCGCGCGCGCGGTCACGCCATCGAGGCGCGGCTTTATGCCGAAGACCCCGACAAGGGATTCCTGCCTTCGGTCGGCAAGCTCGAGATTTTACGGCTGCCGGAGCAGCGCAATGGCATTCGCGTGGATGCCGGCGTGCGCGAAGGCGACGAGGTGACGATTTTTTATGACCCGATGATCGCAAAGGTGATCGCCTGGGGCGAGGCGCGCGAAGGCGCGGCAGCGAAGCTTGCCGCTGCGTTGGCGAACACGGAAGTCGCCGGCGTACACACCAACGCAGGTTTTCTCGTGCGTGCCCTGCGCGAGCCGGATTTCGTCGCAGGCGAGATCGACACGGGATTTATCGAGCGCCACAGCGCGCAGCTGATGCCGATACGGACCGGACCGCCGCCGCACATTCTGGCCCGCGCCGCGTCGTTTATCGTAGAGGAGCGTGCCGCGTTGCACCGTGGCGGCGATCCCTGGGATGCGCATGACGGATTCCGCCTTGCGGGAGCTTCCACTGAAACAATCGAATTCCTCGTGGTCGAAAAGAAGGTGGCAGCGAAAATCGCCCATCGTCGCGGCGGCGGAGTGAGCGTGAGCATAGATGGCCGCGAATTCGATACGCGCGCGCACGCAGCGAGCGCCGCGCGGCTGTCGTCGGGCGCGATCGCGGTAATGGAGGGGGGCGAGACCTGGATGCTCTCGCTCTATGACCCGTTTGCTGCCGCAGATGCAGTCGGCGCAGCGACGGATCGCGTGTCGACTCCCATGCCGGGCAAGATCGTGCAGGTGCTGGTGAAGCCGGGCGACGCTGTGAAGCAAGGGCAGCCGCTCGCGGTTCTCGAAGCAATGAAAATGGAGCACACGCTATCCGCACCGGCCGACGCCAAAGTGGCGTCGGTTGACGTTGCGCCCGGCGACCAGGTCACCGACGGCGCGACGGTCGTGCGGTTCGAAATGGAAAAGGCTGCCTGACTGTCATGACATTGCATCTGATCAAGCTTTGCGTCGGCGTGGAGACGCTCGACGATCTCGCCCAATGGCAGAAGCGCCGCCTCACGGACCTCAAGAAAAAGGGCAAGAAGCTCGAACTGATGCATGTGACGCGGCAGACGCCAAAGCGCGTGGAAGAGCTGCTCGAAGGCGGCTCGCTCTATTGGGTGATCAAGGGTCAGATCGCCGCGCGCCAAAAACTGCTCGAACTGCGCTCGCTCATCCGCGAAGGCGTGCCCCATTGCGGGCTCGTCTATGAACCCAAGCTCGTTCCCACATTGCGCCGCTCGCATCGGCCGTTCCAGGGCTGGCGCTATCTCGATCCCGAAGCAGCCCCACCCGATGTGCGCGATCTCAAAGGCGGCAAGGGCTTGCCGCAAGCGTTGAAGATAGAACTGGCGGAGTTGGGGTTGCTGTAGAGCGCCGCTTGCCGCAATTCACACCTGGCGAGCTTTTGGACGCACTCAATCCATATGCTCCATTGTATTGCACTTTCTCAAATTTGTGTTTGGCACGATAGACACATAGACTTGCCGCCAGGGTGTGAGAGGGGTGACAATGTCCGATATTGCAAACAGCCCGGTGAAATCGGCGAGGCCGTTCCTGGAAAGACTGCCGGGGCTTTCGGCGCGATTTGTCGAGGGCGTCGTATTGCTTGTGAGTTTTGCCGTCGTGTTCCTCGGCGTCCTATTCCTCATTTCCGCGCTTTCCTTGCAGGGATCAGTTCAAACCAATACCGATCTCCAGACGCCTGCGACGATCGGGTCGGTGCGCCTCGACATCGCGACGCTCGATTCGATCGATGGGCAGAGTGCTTCGCTGACCGGCCAGCTGAACGCCCTGCGAGCCGAGCGCGCGACGCACCGGGAGATGATGATCGATCAAGAGTCCAAGATGCTGAATTTGCGCAGCGGAGTTCAAAGCATCATCCGCAGCGTGGAGGCCAGATACCCATACGACCCCGCGGCGAGCGGGAGTCTTCCAAAACTCACCGGCAATCTGCAGGACTGGTACGGCCTCGACCAAAGCGTCGATGCGTTCATCGAAGAGGCAAAGACCAAAGAGAAGCCGGCGCCGCCCGAAGCAGGCGCGCAGCGTTCGAACCCCGGCTTCGTTGCCGCGTTGTCGAGCGCGCTTTCGGCGCCGATGCAGGACTTTACGCTCGCCAAGGAATTATACGACGACGCTGAATCGCGAGATCAAGCCGACGAGGTCACGGAAAAGAAATTAGTCCCGCAACTGGAAAACCCCCAGCTTCCGGACAGGCTGAAAAATGCGTCCTATCGGAGCGTCGTCGAGGATTTCCGGGCGTTCAAATGGTTGGTCGGGTCCCGTTTGTTCGATGTCGTTCTCGTACCGAATACCATGCTTGTGCTGATGCTCTCGATATTCATGGGAATGCTGGGCAGCCTGATTTACCTGGCGCGCGAAATGATCCTTTTCGGCGAGATCAAGAAGCCCAGCGAAATGCTGTTCCGCATCGGGCTGGGGGCGGCGGTGGCGCTATCGCTTTATTTCTTTGCCTCGGCCGGGGTTCTCGCACTTTCGCAAAGCCCCGCCGGTCAGGGCAATTCCAACATGAGCCCCTATCTGATTTCTTTCTTGGGCATCACGGCGGGATATCTGTCGGATCGCGTGACGGCGTGGATGCGCGACGTCGGCGAACGCACCTTCAAATTGGAAGACACGAAGGAACCCGACCGGTGGGGTGTCGGGTTGGCCCAGCAAATCGCGCAACAAAATCTCGCGACGGATCAGATTGCGGCCGGGATCGAGAGCGATCGGGGCGAAGTGCAGGCCTGGATAGACCGGCGCAAGCCCGTGCCGGGTGCCATGCAGCCGCTACTGTCGGCCTATTTGCGCGTGCATCCCTTCGCGCTGTTCACGGACATCAAGCCGGAAGGCGTCCCGTGACAGCAGAGTCGTAGCGGGTCCGCGCCTGCGGGTTGGCGCCGTCAAACTGCAAAATTGTCGATCAACCTCGTCGCGCCGACCTTGGCGGCAGCGAGAATGCGTGCGGGCCGGAAGAGCGTTTCGATTTTCTCGAGCGTTTCCGCATCGCGGATCGCAACGTAGTCAACCGAATTGAATCCGGCTTCAAGGAGCGCGGTCTTGCCGGCGGCTTCGGTAGCCGGGATCGCGTGGCCGCTGCGCGCGCGCGAAGCCACACCCTTCAGCACGAGATTGAGCTTTCCCGCGATGCGCCGCTCATCGGGTTTGAGATAGGCGTTGCGCGACGACATTGCGAGGCCGTCGGGTTCGCGTACGATGGCGCCGCCGATGATCTCGATCGGCAGGCCGAGATCGACGGTCAGGCGCCTGATCACGAGGAGCTGCTGGTAATCCTTCTCGCCGAAGATCGCGATGTCGGGCAGGGCCGCGATGAGGAGCTTGGCCACTACGGTCGCCACACCCCCAAAGAAATGCGGCCGGAAATCGGTTTCGAGACCGGCAGAGGGCCCGGCCACTTCGATCCCGGTTGCGAAGCCGTGCGGATACATCTCGGCCACGCCGGGTGCGAAGACAAGATCGGCCCTGGTCGTCGCGAGCTTGGCGAGATCGTCTTCCATGTTGCGGGGATAGCGGTCGAAATCCTCGTGCGGTGCGAACTGGGCCGGATTCACGAAGATGCTGACCACCACGCGATCCGTCCGCGCCTTCATCTCGCGCACCAGCGAGAGATGGCCCTCGTGCAGCGCGCCCATGGTCGGCACGAGGCCGATCCGGGCGGATTCGTCCTTGCGCCAGCCCGCAACGCGGGCGCGGAGGTCTGCGATGGTCTCGACGACGGGAGGCATAGGCATGGCGGGACACTAAAGCGGATCTGTTGGAATTGGCATTGCGATCAGGCATTTCCAAGCCCCTTGCCGAGTAATTTTGCAGCACAATCCGCAGACCCCCTGACATTTCCCGAAATCGGCGCAAACCAAGCCACGACCCACTGGAAATTGCGCGCGATTCCGGTCATGACGCTGCCCATGAATCCCTCCCGCCAGGCCATTTCCGACGCCTTCCTTGCCGACGAAGAGACCGCAACTGCGGGCCTCATCGAGCGGGCCCGCCTGTCGCCCGGCGAACGCGCCGGCACCGAGGCCCTCGCCCGCGAACTCGTGCAACGCATCCGCACCACGCGCGACAAGCGCAGCGGCGTCGATGCGTTCACCCAGGAATATGCCCTGTCGAGCGAAGAAGGCGTGGTGCTGATGTGCCTCGCGGAATCGCTGCTGCGCGTCCCCGACACCGCGACCGCCGACAAACTGATCCGCGACAAGATCGGCAGCGGCGACTGGGCGCGTCACCGCAACAAATCGGATTCCACCTTTGTCAACGCGTCCACCTTCGCGCTGATGCTGACGGGCCGCATCGTCAAGCTCGACAGCGCGTCCAAATGGGATTTCGAAGGCATCTGGAAAAAGCTCGTCGCGCGCTCGGGCGAACCCGTCATCCGCCAGGCGGTCACGCTTGCGATGCGCATCCTCGGCCGCCAGTTCGTGCTCGGCCGCAATATCGACGAAGCGCTGAAGGAAGCGCGCGGCTGGATCAAGCAGGGCTATCGCTTCTCCTTCGACATGCTGGGCGAGGCAGCCTATACGCGCCACGATGCGGCGCGGTATCTCGAATCCTACCGCAATGCGCTCGCGGCGCTTGCCCGCGCCGAACCCGACATGGAAGCGCCGGTGTTCGAACGACCTAGCATCTCGGTGAAGCTGTCCGCGCTGCATCCGCGCTACGAATGGGTCAAGCGCGAACGCGTGTTCGCGGAACTATTGCCTTCGCTTGTGGCGCTGGGCGCCGAAGCGCGCAAGGCCAATCTGGGCCTCACGGTCGATGCGGAGGAAGCCGAGCGCCTCGATCTGATGCTCGACGTGTTCGAAGCGATGGGCGAGGCGGAGCCCTTGCGCGGCTGGGACGGGCTTGGACTTGCCGTGCAGGCCTATCAGAAACGTGCGCTTCCCGTGATCAATTGGCTCGGCGAACTTGCGCGGCGGCAGAACCGGCGCATTCCCGTGCGGCTCGTGAAGGGCGCTTATTGGGATTCCGAGATCAAACGCGCGCAGGAGCTGGGGCTCGTAGATTATCCGGTCTTCACGCGGAAATCCGGCACCGATACGTCCTATCTCGCCTGTGCCCGCGCGTTGCTGGCGCGGCGCAACGAGATATTCCCGCAATTCGCGACCCACAATGCGCATACGCTCTCCGCTATCCAGGTGTTCGCGGGCGGGCGCGCCGATTTCGAATACCAGCGACTGCACGGCATGGGTGAGGCGCTTTATGAACTCTACCGCGATGTGAAGAAGCCGGAATATGGCGGCGCGGGTACGCGCATCTATGCGCCAGTCGGCACGCATGAGGATCTGTTGGCCTATCTTGTGCGGCGGCTTCTGGAAAACGGCGCCAACACGTCTTTCGTCAATCGCCTCGCCGACGACGAAGCGCCCATTGACGAGATCATCGCCGATCCGGTCGCACAGCTGGCGGCCCAACATCCCCGCCGCAGCGCGATCATCCGCAAGCCCGTCGATCTTCTGCCGGGACGGAAAAATTCCAGCGGCTTCTTGTGGAGCGATCCCATGATCAGTGCGCCGATGATCGCCGAGATGGAAACATCGCTGCGTACGCCTCAACGCGCGGCGCCCATCGTGGGCGGCGAGGAGCGCAAGGGAACAGGTGCGGCCGTGCGCGATCCGTCGGATCGCTGCCGCACAGTCGGCGAAGTGGTCGAGGCGAGCGCGGCAGATGCGACCGATGCGCTTGCGCGGGGACACGCGGCTTACGAAAGCTGGGATCGCCTGGGCGGCTCTGCGCGCGCCACCATCCTCGAACGCGCCGCCGATCTGTTTGAGAAAAACCGGGCACATCTGATGATGCTCGCGGTGCGCGAAGCGGGCAAGACGCTGCCCAATGCTTTGGGCGAAGTGCGCGAGGCGGTGGATTTCCTGCGCTATTATGCCGAGCGGGCGCGTACCTTGTTCGACAAGCCCACCGTCTTGCCCGGACCGACCGGCGAAGAGAACGAACTCTCGCTGCATGGCCGCGGCGTCTTCGCCTGCATCTCGCCCTGGAATTTTCCGCTCGCCATCTTCACGGGGCAGGTGGCCGGCGCGCTCGCGGCAGGCAACGCGGTGCTGGCCAAGCCTGCCGAGCAAACGCCTCTCATCGCGGCTGCGGCCGTCAGGTTGATGCATGAAGCGGGTGTGCCCGCAAATATCCTCCACCTGCTTCCGGGCGATGGTCCGCGCATCGGCAATGCGTTGTTCGGCGATGCGCGGCTTTCGGGTGTCGCATTCACAGGTTCGACGGAAGCGGCAACCTCCATCAATCGCGCGCTGGCCCAACGCAACGGCCCGCTTGCAACCCTGATCGCGGAGACCGGTGGCCAGAATGCGATGATCGTCGATTCGACCGCGTTGCCCGAGCAGGTCACGCGCGACGTGATCGCATCCGCCTTCGATAGTGCGGGCCAGCGCTGCTCAGCCCTGCGCGTGCTGTTCCTCCAGGACGATGTCGCCGACAAGATGCTGGAACTCATCCTCGGCGCAATGGACGAGATCAAACTCGGCGATCCGATGCGTCTCGACACCGATATCGGTCCGGTGATCGACGAAGAGGCGCGCGCCAATCTCGAAGCGCATGTCACGCGCATGACCCGCGAGGCGAAACTGTTGCGCAAGCTTGCCGTCTCGCCCGACCTCGCCAATGGGGTGTTCTTTCCGCCGCATGTGTTCGAGATCGCATCGATTGGCGCGTTGCAGCGCGAAGTGTTCGGACCCGTTCTTCATGTGGTGCGGTATGCCTCCGACAAGCTGGGCGAGGTTTGCGACGCGATCAATGCGACGGGCTATGGCCTGACCCTCGGCGTGCATAGCCGCATCGAGGAAACTGCGGATTTCGTGCGCGCGCGCATCCACGCCGGAAACATCTATGTGAACCGCAACCAGATCGGCGCGGTGGTGGGTGTGCAGCCTTTCGGCGGCGAAGGCCTGTCGGGCACGGGTCCGAAAGCCGGCGGTCCTCACTATCTGCAGCGTTTCGCGCTCGAACGTACTTACACGGTCAACACGACAGCCGCGGGCGGAAACGCGGCACTCCTCTCCAGCGAACAGGACGGGATTTAGCTTCCGCCGATGTCCCGGCTTCTTTCATGCCACGCGACCAGAGATAGAAGCGCGAGCGCTAATGCTGCACTGGCCAAACGCAGCAAATTTCCCACCCATCCGGTTGCGGCGGTATCGGACACCGCGAACACCATCCACGCAGCATTCAGAGAGGCGTGGAAGACCCATCCGTTCCAGATGGTAAAACCGCCCAGCGCGTCCAGGAATGCAAACACCACGCCGCCGAAGAACGTGATCAGAAAGATCTGAAACGCGATGCCTCCGCCGCCGCCCGCGTCGAACCAATGCACCATTCCAAATGCTGCAGCCTGAACGAGCGCCGCGAGAAGGAACGGCCAACCCAACCGGAGATTTGCGAAGATGAAGCCGAAGCCACGAAAGACGACTTCTTCCGCAAAGGGGAAGAGTACCGCAAGAAGCAGCAGGCCGACCGGATCGATATCGCCCGCGAGATTGCCTTGCGAGGCCAGCCCCAACCAGCACGGCACCGTGGCCAAAAGCGCAAGCGCGGGGCCTTTCCAGCCATTCCAGCGAAGCCCGAGATTGGTCGCGAGATTCCATCGCGACTTGGCGGACAGAACAATTGTCGAGCCGACGACGAGCAATATCGCAAGCAGATTGTCGAGGATCGCGCCGCCAAAGGGGATCTGGAATCGCGGGATTGGATAGCCGGACCACCGGGCGATATCGCGCACTTCCAGTGAAATCGAAAGCACGACCGCAGCAACAAAAAACACAATGACCGCATGTGCATTCGGTCGAGTTGCCATGACTGCGCCCCGGCGAATTGATGAGTTTCAGTTGATGAGACTTGGCACCGCTTATCAACCGACCTTTTTGGCAACGCGGCTCGCGCCGTCGAGCATATGTCGCTAATAGTGTGATTTAATAATAGTTGCCGATAAGCTACTGCCCGTCGGCCGCTGAAACCGCGCGAGATACCCCCTTTTGTGGCCCGCCGGCGACAAGAGGAACGGTGAAAAATCAAATCCTTGGTACTAGACATGGAATTATGACGGATCAGCGGGCGCACATCGTCGTCTTCGGGAATGAAAAGGGCGGTTCGGGAAAGACCACCGCCGCCATGCATGTGGCCGTGGCGCTGGCGCGCGCGGGCAAGCGCGTCGGCGCCGTCGATCTGGACACGCGGCAGCGGAGCTTTTCTCGCCATCTGGAAAATCGCGGGATCTGGCGCGACAAAAGTGCGAACACGCTCGCCATGCCCGACGTGCTTCCGTTCCCTCGCTCGCCGCTGAAATCGCTCGATGCGGCGGCCGAAGAAGAAAACAAGCGGCTGACCGCGCTTCTCGGTGAGGCCGAAACGAAATTCGATTTCATCGTGATCGACACGCCGGGCGCCGATACGCAATTGTCGCGGCTTGGGCACGCATCTGCCGATACGCTGGTCACGCCGCTCAATGACAGCTTCGTCGATTTCGATCTGCTCGCCCGCATCGACCCCATCACGTTCGAGATCAAGACGCCCAGCCTTTACAGCGATTTCGTGTGGGATTGCCGCAAGAAGCGTTTGCTTGCGCGCAAGCCCGCGCTCGATTGGGTGGTGATGCGCAATCGCATAGCATCGACGCAGGGGCGCAACAAAAAGCGGCTGACAACGGCACTGGACGCGCTCGCCCAACGCATCGGTTTTCGCGTGGCGCCGGGCTTCGGCGAACGCGTGATCTTCCGCGAGTTATTTCCCATGGGTCTGACCATGCTCGATCTGCCTCAACCGGGCCTCGAGATTTCGTTGACGATGTCCCATGTCGCCGCGCGCCAGGAAGTTCGCGAATTGCTTCAGACGTTGAAACTGCCCGGACTCGGCGCCAAGGCCGCGGTGGCATGAACAGCTTGCGCGCGCGCTCCCTTGAGAGATGTGAATGATCGACGTGATCCTCGGCGCGATCGCGCTGCTCCTGTTGCTGATCGTGCTGCGGGAATTCCTCGGCGCGGATCCCAAAATGCTCGCGCGAAGTCTGCGTTACTTCGCCTTCGGGTCGCTGCTCCTCACGGCGCTGGGCCTAGCGATAACCGAGAGGATTGTTCCCGCAATTGCGGTTACCGTCCTTGCCTTCGTCCTGTTCGCGCGCCGGCCGTTTTGGTTTTTCTCCAAGGTGCGCAAGGCGAAAGCTCCGAGAAAAGACTCCCGTCGCCCCGATTCCGGCATGACGCGCAACGAAGCATTCGCGGTGTTGGGGCTTCAGCCGGGTGCGGACGAACGCATGATCCTCGCCGCCCATCGCGAGTTGATCCTGAAAAATCACCCCGATGTGGGCGGCTCAAGCGAAGCCGCCGCGCGAATCAATGAAGCGAAAGACGTGCTCCTCGGAAATTAGCGCTGGGCTACCGCTGCGAAGCAGGTCTGGCCGCGTTCGGTCAGGCGTTCGCACACTTCGCGCGCTTCGCGCTCGACGAAAGGCCCGAAGCGAGCGCGGAACAAAGTCTGTCCTTCGGCCGATTTGAACGGCACGACGACGCGCTGGGCCTGCCCCAGAACATCCATCGAATGCTCGGCATAGGATGCGAGTTGGGCTTTCGCGGACGCCATGTCGACAAACGCGCCGATCTGGATCGCCCAATCCTTATCGCCGGAAATGGCAGGCGGCGGGCTGGCGGCAGCGATTTTCGCTGGCGAACGCGCGACATGTTCGATCACGTCACCGATGTCGCCTTCGCCGAGCGCTTCGGCACGGGCACGCGGCGTCACAAGTGGGCGGTTCTGCGGCTGATACGACACAAGGATGATCGGTGAAGCAGGCCGCGGGGTCGGCGTCACGTGGATGTTGCTCGCGACCCGCAGTGCAGGCGGCGCAACAGGAGCGATGTGCTGCACCATCGGCGGAGGCGCTGTCGCCGGAACGGCAGCCGGCAGATGCGGGAAAGGCACAGGCACCGCCGCAATCACGTTGGTGTTGGGAGCGGGTGGGGCCTGGTTGTCATCGGGATCTGGACGGCTTTCGGCGGCATCTTCGTCATCCGGATCTGCCGGCGCATTGGTTGCGCGCGGTGGCGGAGCCGGCTGGGGCTGAACGCCCGCGCCGCCAATCTGGAAGCCTGCGATCACGGGGCCGGAGCGGGTGTTCTCGGCGACGGTCTGCCACGGGATCGTGGCGCGCGCGACCAGACGCGGATTTTGATCGATCTGCGCGAAGGTGTCGTTGAGCAGGCGAATCATTTCGCCGTCGCGCCGATGCGCGGTACGCCCGCCCATCACCACACCGACGACATGCGTGCCGCCGCGCACGACGGACGACACGAGATTGAATCCGGAGGCTTGTGTGTAGCCCGTCTTGATTCCGTCGGCGCCTTCATAGTTGCCGATCAGATTGTCATGCGTGTTGTAATAGGCGGTGCGATACGCAAAAGACGGCGTCGCGAAGTAGGGGAAATATTGCGGAAAATCGTAGGCGAGATGGTGCGCCAGAATCGCAAGATCGCGCGCTGTGGTGATCTGCTGTTCGTCGGGCAGGCCCGATGCGTTGTGGTAGAACGTGTGCGTCATGCCAAGCTCGTGGGCCTTGGCCGTCATCAATTCCGCGAAATGGGCTTCGGTGCCGCCGATCGCTTCCGCGACGGCCACGGCGATATCGTTGGCCGAAAGCACAATGATCGCCTTGATCGCGGTCTCGGTCGGAACACTGTTGCCCGGACGAACGTGAAGCTTGGTCGGGTGCTGGCTGGCTGCGTGTTCGGACACCGTGATGGGCGTCGCCAGGGTCATCTGACCGCTCTTCAGCTGTTCGAACAGCAGGTAGAGGGTCATCATCTTGGTCAGGGAGGCGGGATGGCGCAGGGCGTCGGCGTTGCGCTCGTACAGGGTCTTGCCCGTGGCGCCATCGACGACCAGGGCCGCGTCCTTGTCGGGGTCGGTCGCACCGACCCCCGTACTCCCGCCAACCCAGTGGTGGTGCCGAATCGAAGCGGCCGCCGGCTGGGAAACCAGGCAGGGGGCAAGCAGACTCAGGACGGCAAATGCCACCCAGGCGATCGCGCCATTCAAAGCACGCGGTCGTGCTGACATCCAAGACCCCTATAACTCGTTACGCGTTCCGCCCTTGCAACAATGAGACCAAATTGTGGCCTTTGCCGCAAGCAGAAAAGCAAATCCACTTTGTCTTACGGGCGTTTACGAGTGGTTAACTGATGCCAAAAAGGGGCGTCCGGACACCTCGGAAAAGTGCCTATAAATGTTCCATGGTGCAGTGCAGCATTTTGCCCTTGACAACCAATACGCTGCACCGCATATAAGTCATGTTGCACTGCAATAGGGCGATTGGCCAGTTAGCTAGGGACCCGGGCACGCGGTGCGTTCGAAGCGAAAGGAACTATCACCATGGCTACGAAGGCAAAAGCGGCCGGCGAGAAAATCAACGGCGCTGAAGGTATCGAAACGGCAATGAAGAACGGCTCGGAAGCTCTGAAGGCCGGTTTTGAGAAAGCCGTAAAGAATTACGACCATCTGCTTGGCTACAGCAAAGGGACGGTCGAAGCCTACATGAAGTCCGCCAATGCGGCAGGCAAGGGCGCGGAAACGCTCCACAACGAAATCTACTCCTTCTCCAAGCAGTCGGTCGAAGGTTCGATCGCGGCGGTGAAGGCGGTTCTCGGTTCGAAGTCGGCTCACGAAGTGTTCGAGCTGCAGACCGATTTCGCGAAGACGGCGTTTGACGCATATGTCGGCCAGATGACGAAGCTCAGCGAAATCTTCGCCTCCACGAGCAAGGAAGCGATCGAGCCGCTGCAGAGCCGCGTCCAGGCGTGGGTCGAGATCGTTCAGAGTTCGCGCGCCGCCTGATTGGCGCAATTATTCGTCTCGCGAGCATCCCCTCCCCCCTCGCTCGCGGGACGGTCTTGGAAGGGCCTGGAGCTTGCTCCAGGCCCTTTCGCTTTCAAGCGGCGCTTAATGCGCGAATTGCCGGATTTTGAAATTGCGGCGCCCATCCCTACATTCGTAAACCTTGCGGCAATCCACGATTGCCAAACTGGGGTGGACTTCCGTTAAGCTGTTGCAGATGCGCCGGCGAACCGGCGGTACCGTTCGATTTGGCGGCCCAAAGCGGCAATGAGCGACAAGAAAGACGGCAACGGCCAGTCAGGCCAGGGAAATGGGACCGGAAACGGCGCAGGCAACGGCCAGGGCACCGGAACCGGCAGCGGCATTGCGACCAAGACGCGGCCGAAAACCAAGAAGCCCAGCCTGTACAAAGTGCTGCTGTTGAACGACGATTACACGCCGATGGAGTTCGTGGTGCTGATCCTCGAGCGGTTCTTCAACAAGAACCGCGATCAGGCGGTCGAGATCATGCTCCATGTCCATCGTCACGGTGTGGGGATTTGCGGCGTGTTTACGTTCGAGGTTGCGGAGACAAAAGTGGCGCAGGTCATTGAATTCGCCCGCCGCCATCAACATCCTCTGCAGTGTACCATGGAGAAGGAGTAGCGATTCGATGCCATCTTTGTCGCGGAGCCTGGAACAAGCTCTTCATCGCGCCATCAAACTCGCGAGCGACAGGCATCACGAATACGCGACTTTGGAGCACCTGCTGCTCGCTTTGCTCGACGATCCCGACGCCGGCCAGGTGATGAAGGCCTGCAATGTCGACGTCGATGCACTCCGCCAATCCCTCGTCAAATATGTCGATGAAGAATTGATCACGCTGGTGATCGAAGACGGCGAAGACGCCAAGCCCACGACGGGCTTCCAGCGCGTCGTGCAGCGGGCCGTGCTCCACGTCCAGAATTCCGGCCGCGACGAAGTGACGGGCGCGAATGTGCTCGTGGCATTGTTCACCGAGCGCGAAAGCCACGCGGTCTACTTCCTGCAAGAGCAGAACATGACGCGGCTCGATGCGGTGAGCTATATCAGCCACGGCATCGCCAAGCGCCCGGGCATGACGCAGCAAAAGCCCGTGCGCGGTGCCGAAGAGGAAGAAGAAGGCGAAAAAGTCGTCAAACAGGGGACCGAAGCGCTCGAAGCCTATTGCGTCAATCTGAACGAGAAGGCGAAGACGGGAAAAATCGATCCGCTGATCGGCCGCGAAGCCGAAGTCGAACGCACGATCCAGATCCTTTGCCGCCGCCAGAAGAACAATCCGCTGTTCGTGGGCGATCCCGGCGTGGGCAAGACGGCCATTGCCGAAGGGCTCGCGCGCAAGATCGTCAAGAACGAAGTTCCGGAAGTCCTCAAGGACAGCATCATTTATTCGCTCGACATGGGCGCGCTGATCGCGGGCACGCGCTATCGCGGCGATTTCGAGGAACGCCTCAAATCGGTCGTGAAGGAACTCGAAGCGATCAAGGGCGCGATCCTGTTCATCGACGAGATCCACACCGTGATCGGCGCCGGTGCCACCAGCGGCGGCGCGATGGATGCGTCGAACCTGCTCAAGCCCGCGTTGCAGGCCGGCACGCTGCGTTGCATGGGTTCGACGACCTACAAGGAATATCGGCAATATTTCGAGAAGGACCGCGCGCTCGTCCGCCGGTTCCAGAAGATCGACGTGGCCGAGCCGAACGTGCCGGACACGATCAAGATTCTCAAAGGCCTGAAGCCTTATTACGAAGAGTTCCACAAAGTCCGCTACACGGCCGATGCGATCAAGGCGGCTGTCGAACTGGCGGCAAAATACATCAACGACCGCAAGCTGCCGGACAAAGCCATCGACGTGATCGACGAGGTGGGCGCGTCACAGATGCTTCTGCCGGAATCGCGCCGCAAGAAAGTGATCGGGGTCAAAGAGGTGGAAGAGGTGATCGCCAAGATGGCGCGCATCCCACCAAAATCCGTCTCGAAGGACGATGCCGAAGCGTTGCGCACTTTGGAATCCGATCTGCAACGCGTGGTGTTCGGCCAGAACGCCGCCATTCATGCGCTGTCGTCGGCGATCAAGCTGTCGCGCGCGGGCCTGCGCCAGCCGGAAAAGCCCATCGGCTGTTACCTGTTCTCGGGGCCCACGGGTGTCGGCAAGACGGAAGTGGCGAAGCAGCTTGCGTCGATCATGGGCGTCGAACTCCTGCGCTTCGACATGAGCGAATATATGGAGCGGCATACCGTGTCGCGCCTCATCGGTGCGCCGCCGGGCTATGTCGGCTTCGACCAGGGCGGTTTGCTGACGGATGGTGTCGATCAGCATCCCCATTGCGTGCTGCTGCTGGACGAAATCGAAAAGGCTCATGCCGATCTGTTCAATATCCTTCTGCAGGTGATGGATCACGGCAAGCTCACCGATCACAACGGCAAGAAGATCGATTTCCGCAATGTCGTGCTGATCATGACGACCAATGCAGGCGCGTCGGACGCAGCCAGGGAATCCATCGGCTTCGGCCGCGGCAAGCGGGAAGGCGAGGACGAGGAAGCGATCAAACGCCTTTTCACGCCTGAATTCCGCAACCGTCTCGATGCGACAATCGCGTTTGCGCCGCTCGGCCGCGACACGATCGACCGCGTGGTCGAGAAGTTCGTGCTGGAGCTGGAAGCGCAGCTGACCGACCGCGACGTGACCTTCGACCTCACGCCGGAAGCGACACGTTGGCTCGGCCAGAAGGGTTACGACGATTCCTTTGGCGCCCGCCCGCTGGCGCGCGTGATCCAGGACAACATCAAGAAACCGCTCGCCGACGAAATCCTGTTCGGCAAACTCAAGGGGGGGGGCACTGTTCGCGTCCTCCTCGACCGCGAGACGGACAAGCTCGTCTTCGAATTCATCACCGAAGACGATCTACGCCCCAAGGCGCTGCCGCCGCCGAAAAAGCCCAAGGCCGAAGAGAGCGTTTAGTTCTGCTCGTTCGTCTTTGCCAATAGCGTGAGCGTCTGCGCAACGGGATCGCCTGCGATCGAGCCATGGCCGGGGATCGATATTTTCGCGAGCGGATATTGCGCGTGGGCGCGGCGCACGCTGGCAGACCAGTCCGGAATATCGGCATCAGCCACATTGCCGAGATCGTCGCTTGTCACCGATTTCAGGAAGCAACCGCCGAACAAAACCCGATGCTTCGGGAGCCAGGCGACGATGTTGTCGTGTGTGTGTCCGGCTCCCGGGAAGAACAGCTCGCAATCGGCGGCGAAGCGGTATGGCGTGTCGCCAAAACCCTTGATCGGCTCAGGCAGGGGCAGCGCATGCTCCTTCGCAAGCGCGCAGGTGAGCGGCGAGGCCAGCGTGCGAATGCGATGCGCCTTCAGCCCGTCGATGCCTCCCGTGCGGTCGCGGTGGAAATGCGTGGCGATAGCCGACGAGATCGGCGAGGCGAGGTTGATATTCGACCATTGCAGCAGGAGTTCGGACTGGTCGGGTGAATATCCTGTGTCGATCAGGAGGCTGCCGCGCGGGCGCTCGACGATCAATCCGTTCGCCGGAAACACATAGCCGCCTTCGATCGTCGCCGTCGTTGTGTGCAGCCATAATTGCGGCGCGATCCGCGCCACCCAGACGGTCTCGCCGATACGGGTCATCGGATCGGTGCCGAGTTCGAGCAGGGTCGGCAAACCTTCGCCGCCGAATGTTCCGACGCTTGCTGGCGATGTCGCGGCAAACGACCGGCCAACCGCGCTCGCACAACAGGTGCAGGCGGTTGCGGCCAGAAACGCACGTTTCGTGAACTCGGTCATCGCAGGCTTGCCCCGATTGCCCGTGAGGTTCCTGATCCGGGAGCCTGGGATCATAGCCGAAAATGCGATGCCCGAACAGGAATCTTACGCGCCCGGCGCACAGAAATGCTCCGGCGCGCGCTCAAGCTTCACCTTGGTCGATGATTATTCGCTTTTCGACGCTGCGATGATACGGCGGGCTCTGCGTTCCTCGCGCGCGTTGTTGATCGCTAAAACCGCATGCAGCACGCAGACGATCCAGAGCAGGAAACCGGCATGGAAGAAAATGATTGTGGCCCAGCAGACGATCGACAGGATGTACAGGATGAAATTGAACAGCGCGGAGATCGGCTTGCCTTCGAACAGCAGAGCCAGCGGCGAGCAGAAAAAGGCGAGCAGGTAGATCATCGGCCAACGTCCAGAACCCGAGCCTAGAATTAATGCGTGGATGGTCCCGCGACAAGGGCCGCCAGGTTCAAATCTCTCGGGGAGGCGAGGTTCCGAATCAAAGCGGCGCGCCGTAATGCTGAACGGTCGGGAAGGGCTCGTAGAACTGGTGTAGCGCCGCGCGCCACTCCTCGAAGCGGGGCGATTGGCGGAAGCCCACCGTGTGGGCCTCGACCGAACTCCACCAGACCAGCAGCAAATAGCGGTCGCTCGTCTCGACACAGGGGCGAACCTCCATGCGCTGAAAGCCTTGCGTCGCCTCGATCAGCGGGCGGGCTTTTTCCAGCGCGGCTTCGAATTCGCGCGACTGGCCTTTGCGGATGTTGAGGATGGCGTGTTCGACGATCATAATGCGGCCCTGATTTTTGCGGCGATGGGTTCGAGGGTCTTGGCGTCGACCATCGCGCGGCCGTGCAGCTTGAGGTCGAGCCCCCCCGCGCGCGGCAAAATGTGGAAATGGATATGCGGAATGCTCTGGCCGGCTGCTTCGCCGTTGAGCTGAACCAGCATCACGCCCGGACACTCCAACCCGCTCTTCACGGCTTTCGCGACCTTTTGCGTCGTCTTGATCAACGCGGCCGCACCATCCGGCGACAGATCGAGAATACCCTCGGCCGGCTCCTTGGTGATGACGAGCGTGTGGCCCTCCGTGGACGGCATGATGTCCATCAGTGCGAGCGTCAGATCGTCCTCGTAAACGGCGACCTTGGGCAGCTCACCGCGCAGGATTCGTGCGAAAATATTGTTGGGGTTGTAGGCCATGGCGTCTGCTCCGTTTCGGCCAAGAGCGTAAAGATGCGCCGCTCCGGCGCAAGGGCAGATTTCAGCCCTTCTTGAAAGGTCCATGCTCGGCGAGAACTTCGATATGCTCGGCAACCGCTTCGCGCTCGCGGGCAAGATAATCGGCGACCGCGCGGCGCAAACCGGGATGCGCGATGTAATGCGCGCTGTAAGTCGGCGTCGGCATATAGCCGCGCAGGAGCTTGTGTTCGCCTTGCGCGCCGGCTTCCACTTTCCGGAACTTTTTGGCAATGGCGAAGTCGATCGCCTGATAGTAGCAGGTCTCGAAATGGAGGAACGGCACGAATTCCGTGCAGCCCCAATTGCGGCCATAGAGCACGCCGCCGCCGGAAAAGTTGAGCGCACCCGCAATCGGGCGGCCGTTCAGTTTCGCGATGATCAGCAGTATCTGCTCGGACATGCTCGCGCCCGCGCGGCTGAAGAAATCGCGAGTGAGATAGGGATGGCCCCATTTGCGCCCGCCCGTGTCCATATAGAATTCAAAGAACTGGTCCCAATGCGCTTCGGTGATGTCCGAACCGGTAAGCCATTCGAATTCGACCCCGGCATCGCGTACCGACTGGCGCTCCTTGCGCAAATTCTTGCGCTTCGACGATGACAACTCGCCGAGGAATTCGTCGAAGCTTCCATATCCGCGATTTTCCCAGTGGAATTGCTGGTCGGTGCGCTGCAGATAACCCGCGGCGCCGGCCGCGTTCCATTCATCTTCCGTCATGAAGGTGATGTGCAGCGACGATGCCTTGAGTTCCTTCACCGCCGACGCGCCGGCAGCCATCAACGTCTCGCGCGCTTCGGCTTCGTCGACACCCGCCGCGATCAGGAAGCGCCGCCCCATAACGGGCGTAAAAGGCACGGACGCCTGCAGCTTCGGATAATAATTGCCGCCCGCACGCTCGAACGCATCGGCCCAGCCATGGTCGAACACATATTCACCCTGCGAATGGTCTTTCAGATAGAGCGGAAGGATCCCCTCGATGCGGTCGCCGCGCTCGACGACGAGATGACAGGCCTGCCAGCCCGCGTGCGGCGCAGCCGAACCGGACCGCTCGGCGGCCGCAAAGAATTCGAAGCGCGTGAACGGATGCGGGTCATTCGAGCCTTCCGGATTGGCGCAGGCGTTCCACGCCTCCGCGCCGATGCTCGACGCAGGTCCGGCCAGTCGCGCCGTGAGACCTGGCTTCGTCACGCGAGTTCGAACACCGCCTCGACTTCGGTTGCGACATTGCGGGGCAGAGAGCCGGCGCCCACCGCGGCGCGCGCGTGTTTGCCCGCATCGCCGAACACTTCGACGAACAGGTCGGAGGCGCCATTGGCAATTTCGGGATGCTGGGCGAAGCCGGGCACGGCGTTCACGAACACACCCACTTTCACGCAGCGCTTGACGCGGTCGAGGTCGCCATCGCAGGCGGCCTTCACCTGCGCGATCACATTAATGGCGCAAAGCCGCGCCGCGGCCTTGGCGTCGTCCAGCGTGATCTCCTTGCCGACCGTGCCCACATATTTGAGGCCGTCGGCCGCAATCGTCACCTGGCCGGAGATGAAAACCTGCTTGCCCGAAATCACGAAGGGCACATAGCTCGCAACGGGCGCGGGCGGGGTAGGCAATACGATGCCGAGTTCCTTGAGACGGGCGTCGATCTTTCCGGTCATGATGTTCTCCTTGGGGTGCGCCAACCTAATCGGCCTTCGCGGGCCGCGCGAGGGGCTCCCGCGTCGCGGCGCGAACCGCTATAGAGGACCATGACCAAAAGGCTCGACGCCAACGATCCATGTCCCGTGCGTGACGGTTATGCGATGCCCGCGGAGTGGGCTCCGCATGCGCGCACCTGGATGTGCTGGCCGTGCCGCATGGACATCTGGGGCGGCCCCGAGGGCCTGTTGCGCGCTAAACAGGCTTATGCGCGGGTTGCACGCGCGATTTCGTCGTTCGAGCCTGTGATGATGGCGGTGCGTCCGCCCGACGGGCCGGAAGCGCGGCTGGCGACGGCCGGCAAAGTCGAGATATTCGACACGCCGCTCGACGATTCCTGGGCGCGCGATATCGGACCTACATTTCTCACTGGACGAGATGGCGCCCGGGCAGGTGTCATGTGGCAGTTCAATGCCTGGGGCAACAAATATCATCCGTATACGGAAGATGCTGCGTTTGCGGCGCGCGTGCTGAAGGCGGCCGATGTGCGCGCCTATCCAGCGCCGCTCGTGTGCGAAGGCGGTGCGATCCATTCGGACGGCGAGGGAACCCTGATCACCACCGAACAATGCCTGCTCAATACCAACCGCAACGCCAATCTCGATCGCCAGCAGGTGGAGGAACGCCTCGCGCTCTATACGGGATCGAGCCGGGTGATCTGGCTGGGCGAGGGATTCTCCGACGAGGAGACCGACGGGCATGTCGACAACATCGCGTGCTTTGCAGCACCGGGTCGCGTGATCGTAGGTATTCCCTCGGCGCGGTCGCATCCGGATTTTGAACCGGCGATCGAAGCTCTTCGGCGGCTCACAGATGCACGCGATGCGCAGGGGCGGAAGCTCGAAGTGGTCGAGATCGTTCAACCACAGAAGGCGCGGGTTGATTGGCGCGGACGCCTGCTGCAATCGAGCTATGTCAATTTCTATCTCGCCAACGGCGGTGTGGTGATGCCGTCCTTCGACGATCCGCATGACGAACGCGCCCGCGGCGTGATCGCGGCGTGCTTTCCCGGCCGCGACATTTTGCAGGTCGATGCACTCGACATCGTGGAGGGCGGCGGCGGGATTCATTGCATCACCCAGCAGGAGCCGGCTGAATCATGAGAAATATCGTTTTCGCGGCCGCGCAATTCGCCTGCTCATGGGACAAGCGCGCCAATATCGCCAAGGCGAAGGACATGGTGCGCGCGGCAGCGGCGAAGGGGGCCAACGCGATCCTCATCCAGGAATTGTTCGAGACGCCCTATTTCTGCCAGGACCAGTTGGCCGAACATTTCGCACATGCCGCGCCCTTCGAAGGCAATCCGCTGATCGCGGAAATGGCGGATCTCGCGAAATCGCTGGGCGTGGTCTTGCCGGTCAGCTTCTTCGAGCGCGCAGGACGCGCGCATTTCAATTCTCTGGCGATGGTCGATGCGGACGGACGCGTGCTCGGGCTTTATCGCAAATCGCATATTCCCGATGGGCCCGGCTATCAGGAGAAATTCTATTTCACGCCGGGGGACATCGGCTTCAAGGTCTGGAACACTCGCTTCGGCAAATTCGGCGCGGGCATCTGCTGGGACCAATGGTTTCCCGAATCCGCGCGCGCGATGGCGCTGCTGGGGGCCGAGGCGTTATTTTATCCTACCGCGATCGGGACGGAGCCGCCGCCCGCGCCGCCGGTCGACAGCCGTGACCATTGGCGGCGCGTGATGCAGGGACATGCGGGCGCGAACTATATGCCGTTGATCGCGTCGAACCGCATCGGCACCGAAAAGGGGCAGGCGGGCGAGATCACTTTTTACGGCTCGTCTTTCATTGCGGGTCCGACCGGTGAACTCGTGGCGGAGATGGGCCGCAAAGACGAAGGGCTCATGACGGCCGGATTCGATCTCGACGAAATTGCGAAGATGCGCGCGTCGTGGGGACTGTTCCGCGACCGCCGGCCGGAGCTCTACGGCGTGCTGCGCAGTCACGACGGATCATCGGAATGAGGCGCGCGGTCGCGCTGCTGTTGCTGACAGTCGCGGGGAGCGCGTCTGCGGGGGCCGTCGCGCTCGTGCCCAACCGCGCAATCTATGAATTGTCGCTCGCGCATACAACCGCCGGCGGCGTTATCGCAGCGCATGGCCGCGTCGTGATCGAATTCCGCGATGTCTGCGACGGTTGGACGACCACGCAACGGCTGCTGGCCGACATGACTGACGCGGACGGCAAGGTCGCCCGCGAGGATTTCCTCGTCACCGCATGGGAAAGCAAGGCGGGGCACGAGATGCGCTTCGACATCACAAATTCCGTGGACGGCAAACTCGTCGAGCGCCAGCGCGGACGTGCGAAGGAAGATGCCGATGGCAGCGGCGCGGTCGAACTGGCCGAACCGCAAACGATGCAATTTCCGCTGCCCAGAGGCACGGCGTTTCCGACAAGTCAGGCGATCGAGATCATTCAGGCGGCGTCAACCGGAAAAACCTCGGGCAAGTCCTTCGTGTTCCAGGGCGGCGACAAATCTGCATTGTACCTTTCGACCGTGTTGATCGGACGCAAGGTTCCGGATGCTCAATTCGAACACCCTGTCGACAAGACTGGCCTTGTGAAGAACGTTCCGGTATGGCCGGTTCTCGTGAGCTACTTTCCGAAAGATGCGCAGAGCGAGACCCCGGACTACCAAATCGCCTCGCGCCTCTACGCCAACGGCGTCATCGGCTCCATGTCGCTGATCTATTCGAATTATACCTTAAAAGCGACATTGGCGCAGGTCGAGCCGCTCCCCGCGACATGCTGAGAAAACGTTTGCCATCCGAGACATGAGCCCGCGCAATACCCTTCGATTGCCGAATCTGCTTGTGATCGGAGCACAAAAGTGCGGCACGACGTGGCTGTATGAGCGGTTGCGCCGTCATCCCGATATCTTTCTTTCCAAGACAAAGGAATTGTCGTTCTTCGGCAAGCAGGACGCGCGTCGCGACTTGGAGGTTTATGCCGAGAATTTTCTCGAAGCCGGAAGCGCGCGCTATGTCGGCGAGGCAACGCCGGGATATTTCTGGGCGCGCGATCGCAGCAGGAATTTTTTCGGGTCGGGGCCGCGGCAACTGCAACTGCATACTGCCCTTGCAGTCCGCGATGCTCTGGGAGCAGACGTCAGGTTGATCTTGTTGCTGCGCCACCCCGTGCATCGGGCCGTTTCCGCGTTCATGCACCATTTCAAGCAGGGGCGCATCGCGGCCCGGGATCGCATTCTCGATCTTCAGAAACGCCTCCTTGATTTCGACTTTCGTTACGGGGTCGTCGAAATGGGGTTTTACGAACGACATTATTGGCCGTGGGAGCGGGTTTTCGGCACGGACAAAATGCTCGTGCTGTTTACGGACGACGTTCTCGTCGATCCCGTCTCGACGCTCGAGAGGGTGACCGACTTTCTGGATATTCCGCTGGTCGACGTGGAAGGGGCCGAAAGGATGATTCACGGGGGCCTCAAACTGGCGATATCGGACAACACGCTGACGGTCGACGCCGACGATCCCGAAACGCGCGAGACTCTGCACAGGAATGGCCTCGGTGAAACCGGGTTCCCCCGCGTGCACCACGAGGAGATTCTCGAGTTGCAAGAGATCTATGGACCCGATATCGCGTTCGTCGAACGCCGGTTCGGCCGCCCCGATCTCGGCTGGCACGTCGCGCCGCGATTGGAGGATTTCCTGATTCCACGCGCCCCAAACGAGCAAGAGGATCGGGCTCGAAATGTCGAGCAGTGAGGTGGCGCGCTTCGCTGTCACGGAGCCACGCGGTAGTGGTAGCGATAGCTCTCGCAGAATCCGAACCGGCGATAGAGCGCAATGGCATTTGTGTTGGCGTGGATCACGCTGAGCCATGCGGTTTCTGCTCCTTGCAAGAGTCCCCAGTGGAGCAATCCTCCCACCAGACGCCGCGCCGATCCGCGGCGTCTGACGGATGGCGAGGTGACGATATCGAACAATCCGAGACGGCCGCGCTCGATCACGCCGAGACCGAACGCGACGGGCCGGCCTTCGTCGTGGATCGTCGCAAAAGCCGTTTGCAAGGGCGCAATGGATTTGAGGATTGCGCGATGCCCCAGTCGTTGCGCGGAATCCTGCCCATGCGCGGCCGCGTAGCCCGCTTCCCAGTCTTGCGTGCAGGACGTGCTGATCGAAAACCCAGCGTCCGGTTCCGCGCCGTCCGAAATCACCGATTTCATCACCAGCGTCTCGTCGACGACTTCGAAGCCAAGACTCGCCAGAATGCGATCGGGCTCCGGCCCTGCAAGCGGGGTCAGCCGAAAGATCGTGGGACACTCGAAAGATTCATAGAATTTGCGCGCGCTTACAAGCGTGGGCTCGAAAGGCCCGCGGACGTCCAGCGCATTCGCGGAGTTGGCGCGTTTGGTGTAGCCGCCGGCCTGTCGGAACACCCAGCCGTTGCAGGCGAGCGTGCGCAGGCTGGGCCACGCATTCATCAGGTGTTCCTCGGTCTCCCGAACGGCATCCAAACTTTCCATCGTCATTCTCCACAAACAAAAACCCCGCCGATTTCTCGACGGGGCCGGTCATTTGCGCATTTCGTGCTGGCTTCAGCGCACGCGCAATCCTTCCGCCCCATCGAAGATGCGGCGGCGTCGGCTCAAGCTGAAGGTTGCGCGGTTCATGGGAGCTCTCTACGCGAGGATACGCGGCGTCGTCAATAGCGGCGATCAGCGCCGCCGCGAAGGTCGTTCGAAGCTGCGGCCTTTGTTGACCGCTTCCTCGCCGAATTTGGCGCGCACCTTGTCGATCGCACGTTCGGTTGCGGCGCGCTTGTCGGCGCCTTTGTCGACGAGATCGGCGGGATCGCATTCCGATGCCGCGCACAGATTGTTCAGACCCACGCCCAGCAAGCGATAGGACGTTCCATCGGCCTCATGCGCGAGCGAGGCGCGCGCGGTGCGGAAAATGCGGTCGGCGAGTTGCGTAGGCGACTCCAGCGACACGCTGCGCGTGCGGATTTTGAAATTTGCCGTTTTGAGCTTGAGCACAATGGTGCGTCCGCCGAGATCGTAGGCCTTGGCGCGGGTCGAAACGCGCTCGGCCTGGTTCCACAGGATGCTCTCGAGATCGGAAAGCCGCGCGATGTCGCGGTCGAAAGTCGTCTCGGAGGATATCGTTTTCATTTCGCCGGAGGGATCGACGTTGCGGGCATCTTCAGCCTGCGCGAGGCGATGAAGCCAAAGACCCGTGTTGCCGTATTTCTGGGCAAGTTTCCGGATGTCCATATCCTGTAGTTGCCCGATGCGGGTGATCCCGTCCTTCGCGAGCCGCGCCTGCAGCGCCTTGCCCGCGCCGCGGATGAAGCCGACGGGCTTGTCGCGCAGAAACGCCTTCGCTTCCGCCTTGCCGATGACGGCGAAGCCGCGCGGCTTGTCCAGTTCGGAGGCGAGCTTGGCGAGGAATTTGTTGTGGCTGAGCCCGATCGAGGCCGTGATGCCGATGTCGTTTTCGATCCGCTTGGCAAGTTTCGCCATGGTCTTCGCGGGCGTGAGGCCGTGCAGGCGCTCGGTGCCGGAGAGATCGAGATAGGCTTCGTCGAGCGACAGCGGTTCGACAAGCGGCGTCAACTCGCGCATGAGCGCGCGCACAGCGCGGGCCGCTTCCGCATATTTTTTCATGTTGGGTCGGACGATCACCGCATCCGGGCACAGCTTCCGCGCCTGGAACATCGGCATGGCGGATTTGACGCCGAACGTTCGCGCGACATAGCAGGCCGTCGAGACCACGCCGCGCGTGCCGCCGCCGATGATCACGGGTTTATCGAGCAGATCGGGATTGTCGCGCTTTTCGATGGAGGCATAAAAGGCGTCGCAATCGATATGGGCGATGCTCAGTGCGTCGAGTTCGACGTGTGCTGCGATCCTGCGGCTTCCGCAAGCCTTGCAACGTGTCGCACCTGCGGCGACATCGGCAAGGCAGTCACGGCAGAAGGCGCTCATCCGCCGAGGCTAAGGGCGGTCTCGTCTTCGCGCCACAGCCACGCCGCGCCCCGTACGCCGCTCGAGTCCCCATGCATGTTTCGGACAATGCGCGTGGGGCTTTCGGGCGTGAAGGCATAGTGCTCCACGCGCGCCGGCAATTCCGTGTAGAGCGCTTCGATCTTGGAAAGTCCGCCACCGAACACGATCGCATCGGGATCTAGAATGTTGACGAGTGTCGCAATCGCGCGCGCGAAGCGATCGAAAAACAGTTCCATCGTCGCGCCTGCGTCCGCGTCGCCTGCAGCCGCCGCTTCGGCGATCTCGGTACCCGAGAGTTTGCGCCCGGTGCGCCGCTCGAACTGCGCCATCAGCGCAGGCCCACAGCACCAGCTTTCGATGCAGCCGATCTTGCCGCAATAGCAGACAGGCCCTGGAAGTTCGTCGGGCCTCGGCGAGGGCAGGGGATTGTGGCCCCATTCGCCCGCAATGGCATGGGCGCCCGTCAGCACACGACCGCCGACACACACGCCGCCGCCTACGCCCGTGCCCGCGATAATGCCGAACACGATCTCGGCGCCCGCGGCAGCACCATCGGCAGCTTCGGAGAGCGCAAAACAATTCGCATCGTTAGCCACGCGCACCGGCTGCCCGATGGCGGCTGCCAGGTCTTTGTCGAGCGGATGGCCGATCAGGTTGGTCGAGTTCGCGTTCTTCACGAGGCCGGTGCGCGCGCTGATCGTTCCCGGGATTGCCACGCCCACGCTCGCGTTTCCGGGCAGCCGCGTCCGCGCCGCAACAACGAGATCGCGCATGGCGCGGATCGTATCGTCGTAGCCCGTCTTCGGCGTGGGTGCGCGCTCGCGCAGTATGACTGCGCCGTTGTCGCCCAACGCCACGATCTCGATTTTGGTGCCGCCGAGGTCGATGCCGATCCGCATGATTAGTCCCTGTTCGCGAGTTTCTCGCGGATGAAGACATCCGCCTCGCGCCAATTGTCGGCGCGAAGATGGGCATGGGGTGAGAGCGGAAGCAACGCCTTCAGCCGTTCGTCGCCGATCAGGTGGATGCGGAACACTTCCGGTGCGGCTTCTGCGACGGACGCTAGGTGCTGCGGAATGTCGTCGACGAAAAATGCGGGCTTGCCGCCGCGCCGCGCCAATGTCTTCACCGCCGGTCCTTTGGGGCCGCCATTGATCACCAGCGGCATATGGAATCCGAGCGCCGCGAAATTGCGCAATCTCGGAAGCGCTTGCGCCTGATTGACGTTCGACAACACGACGGCATCGAGCTCCGCCCGCAACGCGCCGATCACGTCCACGGCATCGTCCACGGCTTCGAGCGAATCGAGGTCGCTGCGGAATTCGTCGAGCAGGCCCGTTACTTCGATATCGAGCACCGGCGTCTGGTCCTCGCGCCGTTTCACATTGCCGTGCAACCGATAGCTCACGAGATCGAGATAGAGCCCACGCGCCTGCAGGAAGCGGTCGAACCCTTCCGCGAACCGCAAGAGCACCTCGTCGGCATCGACAATCAAAAGCGGCCGCGAGGGATCGAGCGGAACGGTCGCGGCATCCGCGTAATATTCGGGCTCACGCGTCATGCGCACCCGGCAGCGCGCGACGCGCGAGATGAATATCCTTGGGATCGAGCCCCTCCGCGTCGCAGAAGCCGGTCAAACGCTTGTCGTCGGCCAGCAGGAAATCCATGACGCCCGCGAGAAACTCCGGCTCGTCGGCGCGCGCGCGCAATTCGCCCGCTTTGACGCCGGTGACATTCAGGAACCGGTCGATGTCGTCCGGCATAGCCGCCAGCCACGCAAGCGCCTTGAGGGCCAACGTCTCGGCTGCTTCCTGTGTAAATGACCCGCGCATTGTGACGTCTTTTCCTCCGTTTTAGTCGCCGGCTCAAATGGCCGGCCCGAATCGGGACGAGTTCCCCGTTCCGCGCCGTTTTCCCTTCATTTTCAAGGCGATCGGCCCTGCAAGAAAGGGGGTCCCTCACCCATATCGTCAAGGGAGCGTTAAGACATCGCGCCTAATACTACCCAACGCAAAGGCCGCCTTCAGCGTTTTGCTGCCGGCAGGCTGCGCGAGATTGGGTATGGCCGGGCCGTGGAGACCAACACAATGGACGTTAAGGCGAAAACAGTCCTGATCGTGGAGGATAACGAGCTCAACATGAAGCTCTTCCACGACCTTCTCGACGCACACGGCTACAATATCCTGCAAACCAAGGACGGCATGGAAGCGCTCGATATCGCGCGCGAACACCGCCCGGACCTGATTCTCATGGATATCCAGCTGCCGGAAGTCTCCGGCCTCGAAGTCACCAAATGGCTCAAGGAAGATGATTCGCTGAAAGGGATTCCCGTCGTCGCGGTTACGGCCTTCGCCATGAAGGGCGACGAGGAAGTGATTCGCCAGGGTGGCTGCGAAGCCTATATCTCGAAGCCCATTTCCGTGACGAGCTTTCTCGATACCGTGCGCCGTTTCATCGGCTAGCAGCCATGACCGCGCGGGTTCTCGTCGTCGATGACATCCTGTCCAACGTCAAGCTGCTCGAAGCGAAGCTGACGGCCGAGTATTTCGAGGTCGTCACCGCATTCAACGGCATGGAAGCGCTTGGCAAGATCGAAGAGTGCGATCCCGACATCGTGCTGCTCGACGTGATGATGCCGGGCATGGACGGCTTCGAAGTCTGCCGTCGCATCAAGCACAATCCCAAGACCGCGCATGTGCCCGTCGTGATGGTGACCGCGCTCGACCAGTCGGCCGATCGCGTGGCCGGCCTTGAAGCGGGCGCCGACGATTTCCTGACCAAGCCTGTCGATGATTCCGCGCTGTTCGCCCGCGTACGCAGTCTCGTGCGGCTCAAGATGATGACCGACGAATTGCGGATGCGCGAAACGACGGGCCAGAATATGGGCCTCGTCGATCCTGCATCGACGCTCGCCGAAACCGCGCCCCCGGGTCGTATCCTGATCATCGAAGACCGTCCGGAATCGGTCGCATGGTTTTCCGCGGCACTCCAGCCGGCCAACGAGATTTTCGCGGTCGATTCCTTCGAGGAAGCGCTCGTGCGCGTGCGCGGTGGCGATTTCGACTTGATCGTGGTGAGCCTGGGCCTGCGCGGGTTCGATGGGCTGCGGCTGTGCTCGCAGCTGCGCTCGCTGCCCGAAGGCCGCAACGTTCCCATTCTCGTGCTGGTGAGCGACGGCGATCGCCGCAAGCTGACCCAGGCGCTCGAAATGGGCGTGAACGATTATCTGACCCGCCCTGTCGACAAGAACGAGCTGATTGCGCGCGTGCGCACGCAATTGCGCAAGAAGCGCTATGCGGACCGCCTGCGCCACAATGTGCAGCTGAGCCTGGAGATGGCGATCACCGATCAGCTCACGGGCCTGCACAATCGCCGCTATATGAGCCGGCATCTCGATACGCTGATCTCAGGCGCGCAGAAATCCGGCAAGCCGCTTGCGTTCCTGATCTTCGATATCGATCATTTCAAATCGGTCAACGATCTCCACGGCCACGACATCGGCGACGAGGTGCTGCGCGAATTCGCAGGCCGCATCGGCGCGAATGTGCGCGGCATCGATCTCGCCTGCCGTTACGGCGGGGAAGAGTTCGTCGTCGTGATGCCCGACACGGATATCCAGTTTGCCTATGCGGTCGCGGAGCGCCTGCGCTCCAGCGTCGAAACGAACCCGTTCACGATCAGCCGCGCGCCCCACAAACTCAACATCACGATCAGCATCGGCATCGCGGCATCCGAAAATGCCGACGACACCGCGGACAAGCTTCTCCACCGTGCCGACCAGGCCCTCTACCGCGCCAAACGCGACGGCCGCAACCGCGTCGTCGCCGACGCGGCTTGACTCCCGGTTTCCGTCTTCCGTTTCGCGAGCGCTACTGCAGCAGCACCGGTACGCTCAGTTCCACCTTTTGCGATTCCGTCGTGCCGGTTGGCGTGTAAACCATGATGGCGGTGAGCTTTGCGGCACCCGGACTGTCGGGGAGCGACAGATAGCCCGAGCAAAAATACCAGACTCCGTTGCTGCCGACTCTAAAGTCCTTCGGTTTCACGATCGTGGCCGATTGGATCACCTCAGTGCCGCGGTCGATCTTGAACGAAAGCGAAGCTCTGCCGCTGGCGGTCGCGGCGGCCGCAGAGGCACAGTAATTGTAGCTCTGACCGCCGGTGAGCACCGCCTGCGCCACGCCATTGCTCCATGTTTCAATACCTGCTCCGGGAACCGCGTTGAACGCCGGCACCTTGCCGTTCGGATCGGGAACCGCGGCAGTAATACTGGAGATGAAAACCTGCGCCGAGGCAGGCACAGCCATCATTATCGCGAAGGCGGCTAGTATAATGCTGGGTGCAATTCTCATCTTGTTCTTTCCCATGGTTGACGTGCTTCCTGGATCACGCCGGATTGAATTAGCTGGGAGCCGGAGCCGCTTCTTCCACCACCTTGTCGATGACCCGCAAGATCTTGTTGGAGTCTTGGGCGCCGGAGATCATGTATTTGTTTTCGAAGATGAAGGTCGGCACGCCGGAGATGCCCATGCGGTGGGCGAGCACGTCTTCGTGCTCGATCGTCTGGCGGTCGTCGTCGCCTGCGAGCAGATCGCCGACCAGATCTGCATCCATGCCGGCTTCCGCCGCGATCTCCTTCAGCACGTTCGGGTCGCCGATATCGCGACCTTGCTCGAAATAGGCCGCGAACAATCGCTCCACGATGTCGTTCTGCTTGCGGGTCGATGCCGACCAGCGGATCAGGCGGTGGGAATCGATCGTGTCGGGACGTTTCTCGATGCGGTCGAAATCGAAGGCGATATTCTCGCTCGCGCCTGCCGTGCGCAACGCGTCGCCCATGGCGGCAGAGCGCGGATTGTCGCCGAACTTGGCTCTCATATACGCCTTGCGGTCGACGCCTTCGCGCGGAACCGTGGGATCGAGGCGGAACGCGCGCCACCGCACATCGAAGGAAATGTCGGGCCGCTGAACCAGCGCGCGCTCCAGCTTGCGCTTGCCGATGAAGCACCACGGACACACGGTATCGGAGACGATGTCGATCTGCATGACGCGAAAATAGGACGATTTCGCTTCCGACGAAACCTCGACGGATATGCACCGATCGTGGCCGGAAAGGCCTGAACAAACGATTCGAGTTTCGCCGCAAAAAAATCGCACCTGTTTTCCGCTCAAAAAAACCAGTCAAACCGTGGCTTTCGCGTCGGCATAACAGCAGAATGGGTCCTGTTCTTCGCCTGATATTCCGCCTGATATTTCGCCTGTTCTCGCCTGTTATCCGCGCCGTATTTTCCGGGGCGCCGGCAGGCCGTCGTTTGCCGCGTCCACCCCTTTGTCGGGCAGACAACGGTTGAAACTTTGAACACGCGTTTCATCGGCAGGGCGGGCGTGGTGCGCCATCTCTATGTTCACGATACGTTCTAGAAGACCTTAAACCTAACACAGTCTCACTGTCAACCCTGTCGGTCTAGCGAGGTATCCAACCCGGAACGGGCGCTCAGAGGCTATTGCGGCGGCAGCAGATAGGGCAATCCGCCGTTGATGGTCGGGCTTTCGGCCCAAAAGCTATCATTGAATCCGCTCGGCAGTCCCGATTGAAGCTGCGTTGTGCTTAGCCCGGTAATACCCGGTTCGTTGGCCGGCGTTCCGGCGCCTTGCGAAAGGTCGCTGATACCGCTGGTCGTCGTGTCCCAATAAGTCGATGACATGACGACGCCGCCATAGCCAACCAATCCTCCTGCCGCGCCGCCTGCTCCGACCGTGACCGCCCCTGTTGAATAGGACTGAGTGATTTCCTGGTCCTCGTTTGACTGTGTCGTGTAACCGAGCAAGCCGCCGACATAAGACCCTTTGCCGCCTGTGATGGAGCCCGTCGCATAAGAAGAGTACAGGGTGCCGCCAGGTTGATAGCCGACCAATCCGCCTCCATAGGAATTCCGTCCCACAATCACGGAAACGGTCGAATAACTTTCGCCGACGCTGCCCAATTCCGATCCCGTCACTCCGTTTGATCCGACAAGGCCGCCAGCTCGTGCTTCACCGGTCCGGGCGGTGTCGATCTTGCCCGACGTGTAGCAGTTGGCGATGTCCAGATTATTTACGGCGGCCAAACCACCGGCTATCACCACATCGGTGATCCTTACGTTCGCGGTATCCCGATAAATCTGACCGTTGTTCGTGCCCACCAATGCGCCCGCATTCGTACCGACGCCGCTGCCGGCGAGTGAAACCTTGTCGAGTTTGAGATTCAGGATAAATCCGCCCAGCCCGAGATGTTCAAACATCCCGAAGGTCTGCGGTGTGTTCAATTGCGCAGTCAGGTGGGAAATCGTGTTTCCCAATCCGAGAAATGTCCCCGTATAGGTGGTGGGGATCGGCGAGGATGAATAAATACCGTCCGGCGTCGCATCGTAGCTGCCGGCAAGAGCAAAAAATCCGCTTGGGTTGGCGGCAATACCGCTGGCCAATGTCGCGATATTGTCGACCAGGGTGTAGGCTTGGCCGTTCACGGTGAATGGGCTCGTCAGGCTCAGGAATGTGATATTTCCGCGGGGGCCGAAGAACAAATCGACCCTCGTATCCATAACGAGCGCCAGGCCGCCGGAGCCGCTGACGCCGATCGGGTCGTCGATGGTGATGTTTGCTTCGGAATCGCGAGTGGTGGCGGCATTGAGCGTCAAGGTGCTCGAACTGGCCCACGTAATCGCATGATGGACATTGATGTTGCCATGCGGCTCATTCGGCTTCGTATTCACCGTGACATTGCCCGATGCCAGCATGGTCTCAAGCTGCGTCACGTTCAGCACGGAGCCTTCGGCTGAGGGTGTGCAAACCCCGCTCGTACAGGTGATGTTCGATGTCGCGCCGGACGAAATCACCACTGCTGCCTTCGCAGGCGAGGTTGCCATAAGCGGACACAAAACCGCGGCGAGTGCCGCGGGAACAACAGCGTTTCGCAGGGAGATCATCGTCACACCCTCATCGGCCCAAAGGGCCGCTTCACACCGCGCTCACAAGCGACATAGCACGGAAATGCTTCGTGCATCTTCAGGCTAAACAAAGGGTTCGAAGCGAGAAGGGACGCTTGAGATGGGCGTTTTGCGAATCCACGTCCGGCAACCCCAGCCTTGGCGGCGTTCCGGGGCAACTCCAAATGAGTGAGGTGGATTTGGAGTAGCGCCAGTGCGCGCGTGGGCGCACTCGCCGCATTATTCGTTTCCAATGTAGCTCTCTGGACCGTCTTCAACGAACCCGCTTGCAGTATCGGACGTAACGCCGGGATCGACGGGAAACCAACGCAAGCAGAATCTGGCGAAATGGCCCTTCCCGAGATAATCGCGATAGGTCAGTGCCCCCCATACCCAAAGATGAGTTTTTCGATCAGCTATAGCGTCGCGGTCAGCATCGGACAGATTTATGATGCGGAATGGCTCATACAGGTAGGTCCCGCCAGATGCGTCAATGACTAGCCCGGTTCTCATTTCTTCCCCCAGCGTATAACGCGGGTCTGGCGGCAGTTCGCGTATCACGCGGTGGTGAAAATGCACGCTCACTACACGAGCAGGAGTGCGCCCGTAGTTTTTGAAGACCATCTTTATGGTCGTGAGAGCTGGCGGGATGCCTTGGACAGTTTGTCTAGGGTCTGGCCCCAACGGCGGCTGTGGGGTGACAAGATCGATTTGATCCAAGAAAACCAAAGGCATTTCGACTGCGAGAGCGGCATTTGCACTTTTGTTAGCAGCATCTGCGGCCAGCTTGGCGGCATCGGCAGAGACGCGGGCAGTTTCGTCGGCGCGCCGCAAGAACCACAACTGAAAGCCGGAGACGATTGCAAGAGCGCCAGTAAACAGTGTGAGCCAAAGCGTGTAGTACGCGACCGGATCGCTAAGCCCGCGCTGCCAGATGGTTTCATATCGGCGACAACCTGTTTCTTTATTGCCGGACTGCTGGGCGGCTTGGAGGCAGTTTTGATAATCTTGGGGTGGCACCGGAATCCGAATGACCGCTGCGCCAATCAAAACCGTCACGAAGATCGGTAGCGGCAACGCCCACACGACGGCACGCTTCCACATTATCAGTCCCCGTCCGTCAGACATCCTCCAACGGTATCTTGTCCAATCCTAGGGCCGCTAGGGTTGTGAGGAAAAAGACTGCCGAAAATGTACCCCGTTCCAGCTCTGCCGTTATGGACGCCTTGATCTCGTTCTGGCCGTGCTTTTCCAGTCGGACGGCCAGTTCCTCATAGGTCACATCCGCCCGCTTCAATTCCGCCTTGATAAACCGGGACGCCCGGTCCTCCCATGACGGCTCCTTCGTCTCGTCAACGTGCTGCGGATGATGGACAAGGAAGCCGAGACGGCCTTTTGCAAGGTCGGCTGGCTCGAAACCGAAGACGCTCCGGTGTGCCCGCCTTGCGGCGGACTGGATGCCTACCTCAATCCCCGGTACTGGCCGACTTTGCCCCTCGGTGGCCGGTTTTCAAAATGCAGTGGCCGAAATTGGAATTAGGGGCACAGCGTTCCGCGATTCGTAATTTCTACGCCTGATTGACTGATCAGCGTTCGAAAATTCACAACGGTAGCAGATGGAGCGTCGTTCTCCGCAACAACTGTGACAAGGATGTGAGGGTTATACCGCTTGAATTCGGCAAGCCGCTTCGCAAACGCAATTCTATCGGTTATCGGCACCCCAAAGCAGCCGATCTGTGCACCGCCCGATGCATTAATGAAGACAGGCACGATGTTGGGGTCATACGTCGGCGCTTGGGCTGATAGGGCTACCCCCAACATCACTGCACCAACAATTCTAGCAAACGTGGCCGGCATCATCCTATTCCGGTCGCGGCGAGCGCTGCGCCGTCGCTATGCACACATCACATTGGAATATATCGCACGCCATCGCCAGAGCATTCACGACACGTCAGGCGATTTTTTTGGGGCGGTTGCGCCAGAATATCGGAAATCACCACTGCCGCGTCCGCGGGCGAAGCCGCCGAAGCAAACAGCGTTGCCGCAATCGCGGTCGTAGCCGAAGCATATCGCAATGCGATCATATCAAGCCCCTCCATCTTATCTTCGAACACGCCGCGGCATATTCCGGACGACTGCACGCAAAACCGGATGCTGCACCTTGCCCGCGCTCAGAGGCTGTTGGGCGGCAGTGCGACCAGATAGGGCAGTCCGCCGTTGATGCTCGGGCTCTCGGCCCAAAATTTGTTGAACAAGCCACTCGGCACCCCGGACTGCATTTGCGTCGTGCTCAGACCCGTAATCCCGGACTCGCTGGAGGGAGTCCCCGCGCCTTGGGAAAGGCTGCCGATCCCGCTCGTCGTGGTGTCCCAATAGGTCGAGCTGATCCCTCCGTCCGCATCGCCAATCAATCCGCCTGCCGTGCCTGCCGTCGCCGTGACCGCTCCCGTCGAATAGGATTCGATGACCTGGGAATCTTCGGTATTGAGGTAGGCATATCCAACGAGCCCGCCGACATACGATCCCTGCCCGCCCGTCACCGCGCCTGTCGCGTAGGTCCCGCCGACAAACCCCTGCTCGTAGCCGACCAGTCCCCCTCCGTAGGAGTTCTTGCCGACGATCACCGTAGCAGTCGAGTAGCAGAGGGACATGAATCCCACGGAAAATCCCGACACGACGTTTGCGCCTATCAGGCCGCCGGCCTGCGCCGCGCTGGTCTTGCCGGTATCCACCTTACCTGACGTGTAGCAATACATCATGTCGCCGATGTTTGTGGCGACCAGTCCGCCGGCCACCGCGAGGTTGATCAAGTTTACATTCGCGCTGACTTCCACGATTTGCCCGGAATTCGCGCCGACCAGTCCGCCCGCATTTGTGCCGGCGCCGCTGCCCGTGATCGTTTCCTTGTCGAGATTGATGTTCTGTATGATTCCCGGATATTCGAGATTCTCGAAAAGCCCGAATGTCTGCGGCGTCGTCAGCCTCGCCGCCAGATGCGAGATCGTGTTTCCCAATCCGTTGAAATATCCGGAGAACGTGGTCGGAACGGGCGATGACGCGTATGTCCCGTCCGGCGTCGCATTGTAGCTGTTGGCAAGCGCGAAATTGCCGCTCGGATTGGCGGCAATATCGCTTGCCAACGTCGAAATATTGCCGACCAGGGTGTAGGCATCGCCGTTGATGGACAAAGGGCTGGCCAAGTTCAGGAACGTAATGTAGCCGGGCGCGTAGATGAACAGGATATCTCCCACACTGTTATAAGCGAGGGTCAATCCGCCGGAACCGGTGACGCTGATCGGTTTGTCGATCGTGATGTTGCCATACGAATTCAGCGTCAAGGTGCTCGAACTGGCCCAGGTGATCGCATGATCGACGTCGATGTCGTTTCCTCCCGTATTCGGCGATGAGTTCACCGTCACGTCGCCGGACGCCAACATCGATTCGAGCTGCTTCACGTTCAGCAAGGCGTTGTCTGCGGTGGGTGTGCAGACGCCACTGTTGCAACTGATTTCGAACGTCACGCCGGACGAAATCACCACTGCCGCGTCCGCGGGGGAGGTTGCCATAAGCGGATACAAAACCGTGGCGAGCGCAGCGGGAACGATAGCCTTTCGCAGGAAGAGCATCGTCACATCCTCATTGGCCCAAAGGGCCGCTTCACACTGCGCTCGCGGGCGATGGTTGTGCTTTGCTGGCTCGCAGATTGCAAAACCTATACTAAGCAACGGCAGCCGTTCGAGATTCCCGATGCCCGAATTCGATCTGAAAGGCCGAACCGCCTTCGTCACCGGTGCGAGCAGCGGGTTGGGGCGGCATTTTGCGAAGGTGCTGGCGGGCGCGGGCGCTGCGGTTGCCATATCCGCGCGGCGCGTCGACAAGCTGCAGGAAGTGCGCGCAGAGATCGAACAGCACGGCGGGCGATGCACAGCTGTCGCGCTCGACGTAACGGATGAAGCGCGCATCGCACCCGCGCTCGACGAAGCGGAAGCAGCGTTGGGGCCGATAGATATTCTCGTCAACAATGCGGGCATGAATGTGCCGGGGCCTTCGCTCGATCTCGCGGTTGCGGATTTCGACAGGATCATCGCCACCGATCTGCGCGCGCCCTTTCTGCTCGCGCGCGAAATGGGGCGGCGGATGATCGCCCGCAAACAGCGCGGCCGCATCGTCAACATCGCATCCATCGGAAGCTTTCGCGTGTTGCCGGGCATGACGGCCTATTGCATCGCAAAGGCGGGGGTGGCGATGATGACGCAATGCCTCGCGCGCGAATGGGTGCGATACGACATCACGGTGAATGCGATCTGTCCCGGCTATATCGAAACCGAGTTGAACGACACGTGGTTCAATTCGGAAAAAGGCAAGGAACAGATCAAGTCGTTTACGCGGCGCAGGCTGCAACAGCCGGAAGACCTCGACGGCTTGCTGCTGCTGCTCGCATCCGATGCCTCACGCGCGATCACGGGCTCGGTCCTGACGGCTGACGACGCGCAATCCCTGTAAGAAATCGCCTCTGTTTACGCCCGCTCCGGCCCCCGCTAAGACATTTCCCGACGCTATTGGACGGAGCAGGTCATGGGCCCCTTGAAAGGCATCAAAATCGTCGAATTCGCGGGCATCGGGCCGGGGCCGTTTGCGGCCATGCTGTTGTCCGACATGGGCGCGGAAGTGATCCGCATCGACCGCAAGGGTGGGCGCATTCCCGGCAAGACGGAGATCACCTATCGCGGCCGGCCGGCCGTGATGCTCGATCTCAAGAAGCCCGAGGCGGTCGAAACCGCGCTCAAGCTGATCGGGCAGGCCGATGCCGTCATCGAAGGCTTTCGTCCGGGCGTGATGGAGCGGTTGGGGCTTGGGCCCGATGTGTGCCTCAAGCGCAATCCGAAGATCGTCTATGGCCGCATGACGGGCTGGGGACAGACGGGTCCGCTCGCGCTCGCGGCCGGCCATGACATCAACTACATCGCGCTCACAGGCGCGCTGCACGCGATCGGCAATGCAGGCGGCAAGCCTGTTCCGCCTCTCAATCTCGTGGGCGATTTCGGCGGTGGCGCGCTCTATCTCGCGTTCGGCGTCGTGTGCGGAATTCTCGAAGCGCAGAAATCCGGCAAAGGGCAGGTGGTCGACACCGCGATGACGGATGGTGCGGCATCGCTGATGTCGATGTTCTACGGCATGATCGCAGGCGGCAACTGGTCCGACGAGCGCGGGCAAAACCTGCTCGATTCCGGTGCGCATTTCTACGACACCTACGAAACCAGGGACGGCAAGCATATCGCGCTGGGCTCGATCGAACCGCAATTCTATCGCGAGTTGCTCGAGAAGACCGGCATCGACGATCCCGCCTTCGAGGAACAGCTCAAGCATGGCGGCTGGCCGTCGCTGAAGACGAAGCTTGCTGCGACGATCAAAACCAAGACCCGCGACGAATGGGACGCGATCATGCTGGGCAGCGATGTGTGCTACGCGCCCGTGCTGTCGCTCGCCGAGGCGCCGAAGCATCCGCACAATGTCGCGCGCAAGACGTTCGTCGAAGTGGCAGGCGTGGTGCAGCCCGCGCCCGCGCCGCGCTTCAGCCGTACGGAGCCGGAAATCCAGGGGCCGCCGGAAGAAGCGAACGCCGAGCGCGCGCTGTCGCGCTGGGGTTTCAGCCGGGACGAGATCAAAAAGCTCGAAGCTGCCGGCGCGGTCTGAGGCGTGAGCATGCTTGCCGGCACGACCGGGCGCCGTCGCATCTATCTGATGCGTCACGGCAATGTGGATTATCTGTCGCCGGAGATCGTGCGCTCGCGTTCGACGCGCGATGTGGTGCTGTCGCCGAAGGGGCGCGAAGAAGCGTCCGCGGCGGGCCGCGCCTTCAGCCATGTCGCGTTCGATCGTGCGATCTGCTCGGGCTATCCGCGCGCGCGCGAGACGGCGGAGATCGTGCTGTCGTGCCTGGCATCCGCGCCGGCGCTCGAAACCGAACCGGAACTCGCGGAAATCCATGGCGGCCACATGTCGGTCAAGAGCCGCAAGGAATTGATCGCGACGATGTCGTTCTATTTCGCGAAGGCCGGCGAACCCGGCGCGACCATGATGGAAGGCGGCGAAGCGTTTGCGGGCGCGCAGGCGCGAGCCGTCGGCGCGATCAAAAAAATTCTCGGCGAACCCGACTGGAAACAGATTCTCGTGGTCGCCCACGAAGGTATCAACCGGCTGCTCCTGAGCTGGGCCACAGGCGCCGGCCTCGCCGCCACCAACGCCTTCGAGCAGGACACCGGCTGCATCAACGTGCTCGATTTCGACATGGTGCCGGGCGAGGGCGGCGCACCGGAGATCGCGCGGATCCTGATCAAGGCGGTGAACCTCACGCCGTACAATTATTTAAAACACGGCATGAATTTGACGAGCCTCGAAGCGATCTTCTCGCGCGAAGACGGAAAAGACCACATTATTTAATCGGAGCGCGGGCATCCTGCCCGCACTTTTCTTTTTTTGATGCGGGCAGGATGCCCGCGCTCCGTGACACGAATTCTGACTAAATTGCCAAAGTCTCGATACGACCGGAACTTAAGCTCGTCAGATGAGCGAATACGATAGCGCGCGAGTTACCCGCCCGCACAAAGGCTGGCACGATCGAGGATACCTGCCGCATTTCGATGGCGGCGCGTTGGTGCAGGCCGTGACATTTCGATTGGCCGACAGCTTACCGCGAACTCTTTACGAGAAGGCTGCAGCCGCGTCCGTCAGCGAGGAAGACAGGCGCAATCGTCTCGATCGCATCATCGACGAGGGGCGAGGCAGTTGCCTTCTCAAACGTCCGGAAAATGCATCTATCGTTCGGGCAACGCTCGAATATTTCGATGGGGTGCGTTATCGCCTGATCGCATGGGTCGTGATGCCAAACCACGTTCACGCAATGATCGAGCAGATTGCAGGAAATCGGTTGGGCGATATTGTGCATTCTTGGAAATCATATTCAGCAGACGCCATCAACGCGCGCCCAGGAACGGAAGGTTCTGTCTGGGCGCCGGACTATTTCGATCGCTATATTCGAGACGAGCGCCACCATTGGAACACAATCCGCTATATCGAGGACAATCCCGTGAAGGCGGGATTGGTCGCGCAAGCCGCGGATTGGCCGTTTTCTTCGGTGCCACGTCTCTGTGATCGGGGTTGATGCGGGCAGGATGCCCGCGCTCCGTTTATACCGCCAACTCGCACCACACCGGTACGTGATCCGACGGCTTCTCCCGTCCGCGCACATGCTTGTCGATCACACAGGTTTTCAAACGATCCGCCGCTTGCGGCGAGAGCAGGATGTGATCGATGCGGATGCCGTGATCCTTTTGCCAGGCGCCCGCCTGGTAATCCCAGAAGGTGTATTGTTGCGGCTCGGCACTGCAGGCGCGGAACGCATCGGTGAGGCCGAGAAATTCGATGCGCCGCAACGCCGCGCGCGATTCCGGCTGGAACAGCGCGTCGTTCATCCACGCTTTCGGATCGTAGCAATCGTCGGGCGTGGGGATCACGTTGATGTCGCCCATCAGCACGAGCGGCTCTTCGAGCGCGAGCAATTCGCGCGCATGCTTTTCGAGCCGCTCGAGCCAGGCGAGCTTGTATTTGAACTTGTCGGTGCCGATGGGGTTGCCGTTCGGCGCATAGATGGAGGCGACGCGCACCACGCCGTGATCGCCCGGCACCACCGCCTCGATATAGCGCGCATGATCGTCGCCGTCGCCGCCGGGCAGGCGCGGCGTCACGTCTTCCATCGGGCGTTTCGACAGGATCGCCACGCCATTATAGGTTTTTTGTCCGTGTACGGCGCAATTGTAACCCAGCGCCTCGAAAGCCTCCGCCGGAAAGGTTTCGTCGGTGCTCTTGATCTCCTGAAAGCACACGACATCCGGCTCGGCTTCCTTCAGCCATTGCACGACCGTCTCCAGCCGCGCCTTCACCGAGTTCACATTCCACGTGGCGATTTTCATGCGCGCCGCTAAATCGAAAACGACGTGCCGCAGCCGCAGGAGGAGGTGGCGTTGGGGTTGTGGATTTTGAACGCGGCGCCGATCAAATCGTCGACGTAGTCGATCTCGGCGCCTTTGAGGAAATCGAGCGACATGGGGTCGACCAGCACCGTCACGCCGTCTTTTTCGATGACGAGGTCGTCGTCGGTCCGGGCATCGTCCAGCGCGAAATTGTATTGGAAGCCCGAGCAGCCGCCGCCGGTCACCGCCACGCGCAGCATCATGGGCGCAGCCTCCGCCTGCAGAATCTTACCGATCTGCTTGGCCGCGCGGGCCGAGACGGTAACCGGCATAAAGACTTCGGTGCTCATTTCTTTCCTGCTTTGGGCAATGTCCGACTATATCTAGTCGCCCCCTTATGTAGTCCTAGTGGGGCCCGGAGCAAAGACCTTGGACGTTAAGCAATCGCTGGCAGGCCGCCTGATCGGGCCCTTGTTCGAGGCCCCGAAAGCCCTTGCGGCCTATGCGACCATTCCGGCCACAAGTCGCGGCCGGTTCCACCCGGAACCCGAAAGCGCCACGCGGACCTGCTATCAGCGCGACCGCGACCGGATCATCCATTCCACGGCGTTTCGGCGCCTCAAGCACAAGACGCAGGTCTTCGTGCAGTCCGAAGGCGATTATTACCGCACGCGGCTGACCCATTCGCTGGAGGTGGCACAGATCGCGCGGTCCGTCGCGCGCGTGCTGGCGCTCGACGAAGATCTCGCTGAAGTGCTCGCGCTCGCCCATGACATGGGCCACACGCCGTTCGGCCATGCCGGCGAAGAGGCGTTGAACGCGGCCACGCGCGAATTCGGCGGCTTCGATCACAACGCGCATACGCTCCGCCTCGTGACGAAACTCGAGCACCGCTATCCGGATTTCGACGGGCTCAATCTCACCTGGGAAACGCTGGAAGGCCTCGTCAAACACAACGGACCTTTGTCGAAAGCGGGCGTGGCCGCGTCGCTGCCGGGACCCATCGTGTCGTTCAATGCCCGCTGGCCGCTCGATCTCGCAACCTGGCCCGGCCTGGAAGCGCAAGTCGCAGCGCTGGCCGACGATATCGCTTATGTGAATCACGACATCGACGACGGCTTGCGCGCAAACCTGTTCGCGCTCGACGATCTGGTCGATGCGCCGTTGGTCGGCCCACATGTCATCGCCACGCGCAGGCAATATGGCGATATCGAACTGGGCCGGCTGATCGGGGAAATCGTGCGGCGGCTGATTGGAACGTTGATCGGCGACCTGATCGGAGAAACGCAGCGCCGCATCGCACGGGCGCATCCCGCGAGCGTCGCTGACGTCCGCGCGCAGCCCGATGCGCTCGCAGCCTTCACGGCGCCGATGGCCCGCGAAATCGTCGCGCTCAAGGAATTCCTGTTCGCACACATGTACCGGCATCCGCGGGTCGTCGCTTCGATGAAGGCGGCGCAAGGCGCGGTGACCGATCTTTTTGGGGCCTTCAGCGGCGATCCGGCGCTTTTGCCGCCCGACTGGGCCGCCGCCTGTGGCCGGCCCGGCGACGCCTTAACCGCAAGCGTGGTGCGGGATTACATCGCAGGCATGACCGACCGTTACGCCCTGCAGGAGCACAAACGGGTGTTCCACACGGAAATCTCGCTGTAAGACCCGCGCTTTTCCGTGATTCGCCCCCGTTCGGGTGCTAGAAAGTCCATTCCAGATTCGCCGGGAGCAGCTTCCTGATGCCCAGTTTCGAGCGTGGCGCCTGTGAGCCGTCGGACGACGTTCGCGTCTTCGACGGAGCCGTGGACGATGAGCACGAGGAAGAGGGCTCACGCCTTCCGCTTCTGATCGTCATCGGTTTGCTCGTGTTCGCGATGTTCGCGGGCGTGGTGTGGCTCGCCTACACACAAGGCGTCGCCAGAGGACGCTCCGACGCGCCGCGCGTGATCCAGGCCGAGACGGGACCGGTGAAGACAGCCCCTGCCAATCCGGGCGGAACGCAAACGCCGTACACCGGCCTCAAGATCTATCAGTCGCCCGCGCCGGCAGACGATGCGAGCGATTCCGACTCCGTGCCGCCCGCGCCGACGCCGGCGGGCAAGGCTGCCCAGAACGCTGCACCCGCGATTTCGCCGTCGCTTGCGCCGGTCATCCGCCCGTCGACTCCGCCGGTTGAAACCGCGCCGAAAGTTGCGGCCACACCGACGCCCGCGCCCACCAAGCTCGTGCAAACTGCGCCGGCGAAGCCCGCGCCCGTTGCCGCGCCAATTGAGACGCCCGCGCTGACCGAAAATCGCGTCGCAACGAAGCCGCCCGCGTCGTTGTCGGCCGCAGCGCCTGCGCCGAAGCCGCATATCACGAAGATACCGGCCACCGACGCGCCGACACCTCCACCCGCCGAAACGACGGAGACGAAACCCGCGGCCGCGACCTCCGGCGGCGGGTATCTGTTGCAGATCGGCGCGTACAAATCGGAAGACGAAGCGACCGCCGCCTGGCACGCCTATCAGGCGAAGCATCCGGTCGTGGGCGGCTATGAATCGGACATCAAGAAAGTCGATCTGGGCGACAAGGGCACCTGGTATCGGCTCCGCGTGGGATCATTCGGGGACAAGACGTCCGCAAACGCGCTTTGCGACAAGCTGAAGGCCGACGGGGGAAGCTGCTTCCTGGCCAAATAGGACGTCGCGGGGACAGAAACAGCCATGCGCACACGGGCAATCTATGGCTGTGCCGGGCAGGCATTGGGCGCGGACGAGCGCGCGTTCTTCGCCGATGCGCAGCCCTGGGGATTCATCCTGTTCGGCCGCAACATCGCCGATCCCGATCAGGTGCGCGCGCTGGTGAATGCATTGCGCGAAAGCATCGGCGATGCGTCGGCGCCCGTGCTGATCGATCAGGAAGGCGGCCGCGTCGCGCGCCTCAAGCCGCCGCACTGGAAGGCGCGGGTGCCGGCTGCCGCATTCGGCGCGCTTCACAACGATGCGCCGGAGACCGCGCACGAAGCGGCGTATCTCCAGGCGCGGCTGATCGCGCATGATCTGTGCGAACTCGGCATCAATGTCGATTGCACGCCGGTGTTGGATTTGCCTGTGGAAGGCGCGCATGACGTGATCGGCGATCGCGCGTTTGCGCACAATGCGACGACCATTATCGATCTCGGCCGCGCGGTGATCGAAGGCATGATCGAAGGGGGCGTGCTCCCCGTGATGAAGCACATTCCCGGACATGGCCGCGCGACGGCCGATTCGCATATGGCGTTGCCTCGCGTATCGACGCCGGCCGACGAATTGCGCGCCACGGATTTCGTGCCGTTCCGCAGCCTGAACCATTGCCCGCTCGCGATGACGGCGCATGTGGTTTACGAGGCGATCGATCCCGACCATCCGGCCACCACCAGCGCCCGGGTGATTCGCGGCATCATTCGCGGGGAACTCGAATTTGCCGGCCTTTTGCTGTCCGACGACCTCTCCATGCAGGCGCTGGAAGGCTCGCTTGGGGCGCGGGCCCACGCCGCCCAGTTTGCGGGCTGCGACGTGGTGCTACACTGCAACGGCGGCATGGAAGAAATGGTGGATATCGCGGCCGAAGTGAAACCGCTGGACGACATTCACCTCAAACGGGCTCAATCTGCGTTGGCGCATCTGAGCTCGCCGGAACCGTTCGATGTCGAAGCGGGCGAGGCGCGCCTGGCGGAACTTTTAGGGCCAAACCTTCCAAGGATAGAAGTAGCTTGAGCGAGATCGACGACGTATTCGAGGACATGGAAGTCGCGGCGCCGGCAACGCTCGATGAGGCGTTGGTCGTCACCGTCGATGGCTTCGAAGGCCCGCTCGATCTCCTGCTCGCGCTGGCCCGCAGCCAGAAGGTCGATATCGCGAAGATTTCCGTCCTGAAGCTGGCGGACCAGTATCTCGAATTCATCGAATCCGCGCGCGGGCGCAATCTGGAGCTCGCGGCCGATTATCTCGTGATGGCGGCATGGCTCGCCTATCTCAAATCGCGGCTGATCCTGCCGCAGCCGCCTGCGACCGAGGGCGAACCTTCTGCCGACGAACTGGCTACCCTGTTGCGCTGGCGCCTGCAGCGGCTGCAGGCGATGCGCGAGGCGGCCGCCCGGCTCATGGCGCGGGACCGGCTGGGCCGCGAAGTTTTCCAGCGCGGCGCGCCGGAGCCTGTGAAGGTCATCAAGCTCACCTCGCACACCGACTCGCTTTACGACCTGCTGACGGCCTATGCGACGCAGCGGGTGAAGAAGGCGGGCGGCCAATCCTATCGCCCCGTCCTGCCGCCCGTGTTGCAGATCGAGGAGGCGCGGGCGCGACTCGAACGCATGCTGGGCCGCATCGGCAATTGGAGTATATTAACCAGTCTTTTGCCCTTCGAATGGTCGGGCGGCGCGCGCCGCCGTTCTGCCCTTGCGAGCACGCTTCTCGCGTGCCTAGAACTGGCGCGCGACGGCAAGGTCGAGATTCGCCAGATGAAACCCTTTGACGACATCTATGTGAAGGATCGTGCGCCTGTTCTGGAGGCCGTATCATGAATCGCGTTGTGAGATTGGTGGAAGTGGCCGAAGTGGAAGAAGTGATCGAAAGCGAGCACGTGACGCACGAAGAGCAGGGCGCGGGCGACCCGTCAGCGCTCAACGCCGAGCATCTGCGCATGGCGGAAGCGATTCTGTTCGCGGCCTCGCAGCCGCTGGACAAGAAGATGCTGGCAACATCTCTGCCGGATGGCGCGAACCTCGATGCGATCCTTCCCGAGCTTCAATCTATCTATGAGAACCGCGGCGTAAACCTTGTCTGCATCGCAGAAAAATGGCAATTCCGCACCGCGCCGGATCTCGCCTTCCTGCTGCGCAAGGAGCAACCGGAGCAGAAGCGCCTGTCGCGCGCCGCAATCGAGACGCTCGCCATCGTCGCCTATCACCAGCCGGTGACGCGCGCCGAGATCGAAGACATTCGCGGCGTGATGCTTTCCAAGGGCACGATCGACGCGCTGATGGAAGTCGGCTGGGTGAAAATCCGCGGCCGCAAGCGGACGCCGGGCCGCCCCGTGACCTATGGCACGACCGAAGCGTTTCTCGTCCATTTCGGGCTCGAGAATGTGAACCATCTTCCGGGTACCGATGAGTTGAAGGCGGCCGGCTTCCTCGACGCCATCCCGCCCTCGGGCTTCGACGTGCCGAACCCCAGCGACCAACTCGCCCCCGACGAAGACCCCTACGAAGGCGAAGAAGACGCACCCTCGACGGGCGGCGCCGATCCGCATGATGCGGGGGAGTTGGGGTAGGGGTGGGCCGCGGGAGCGCGCCGCCCACGATGGCCGGGCGAAGACCCGGCTATCCGGCCGCGGCGGCGGATGGCGCTTTGTGAACAAAGTATGCCGTCGACCTAGCTATGCCCTCGTACCTCGATCTTTGATGGGACCGCTGGCTGTGCGATGGTGGAATTCGCCGGCAACGAGCCGCAGTTCATCGAGCATTTCGACAATTACTTCTGCCAGCGTGACGAAGATCTGAACGGATTGGAATGAGCGCGATTTCGAAGAAAACGCGTTTACGCCGGGGGCATAGCTTCAACGACAGTCATGGAGACCACTTGCGCACTATGTACAGACTTTATCACCTCGCTGATCGCCAAGGTTAGGGCGCCGCATTGGTAACGCCAATTTTCTGAGGCATCCGGTCGGCCGTCGTCCTTAACCATGCTTCTCGCGCTATTGTACAGGACAATCGCGTAAGCGACTGCGCGGAAGGGTGCAACGCGATCGGCATCGACGCCTTCCAAACTTTGATGAAGGAACTCGAACCGCAAGGGTGGTTTCAGATAAATCGTAGCATCAAACCAACTGTCCCAAATCTCTTCGCTTGGCGGATGTGCTCTCTGCTCATCGATCGCTGCTTCGATCCGTTCCGCTCGGTTTCCAACTTCCATCGTCGGCACTACAAGCGTTTCCAACAGGAGATTGGTGCGCCTCTTTTGGTCGGCGTCAAGCCGTCGCTCTTCGAGCCACGCCGCAACGCGAGGTGCACACAAAGCACCTATAACGGCAAGCACAGTCCCGACCGCTTGAATGTATCCTGCTGTTCCCGGGTGGCATTCGATCCACCTGAGAAGAGCGCTCGGTTCTTGCGTACATGTGTCCCATGTACCCATTCGCAAAGACTATCATGAGATGGCCGGACGTCATCCGGAATCCGCTTTTGCCGACGCCTTCTGCGGCAGGTATTTCGACCCTTCCTCCAGAGAGTTACTTTGACACGAGCGCTAATTCCTAGAGCATCTTCCCTGAAAC
>PLJH01000012.1 GCA_003139615.1 Alphaproteobacteria bacterium | reverse complement strand
TCGACCTCGTCGAACAGGATCACCTGATAAGGCCTGCGGCGCACCGCTTCGGTGAGTACGCCTCCTTCCTCATAACCGACATAACCCGGAGGCGCGCCGATCAGACGCGACACCGAATGCTTTTCCATGAACTCCGACATGTCGATGCGAACCATCGCGGTGTCGTCGTCGAACAGGAATTCGGCCAGCGCTTTCGTAAGCTCCGTCTTGCCCACACCCGTGGGCCCGAGGAACAGGAACGAACCGATCGGACGATTGGGATCCTGCAAGCCCGCGCGCGAGCGCCGCACGGCATTCGAAACCGCGCGCACCGCCTGCTCCTGGCCGACCACGCGCTTGTCGAGCGACTTCTCCATGCTGAGCAGCTTGTCGCGCTCGCCTTCGAGCATCTTGTCGACGGGAATGCCGGTCCAGCGCGAAACGACCCCGGCGATATGCTCCGCGGTCACCGCTTCGTTGACCAATTCCGTGCCCTGGTTTTCCTCGATCGCCTTCAGCTTCTTCTCAAGCTCGGGGATCACGCCATAGGCGAGTTCGCCTGCACGCTGCAGGTTGCCGCGCCGTTGCACGACATCGAGTTCCTGCCGCGCGGCATCGAGCTTTTCCTTCAGCCCCTGCACGTTCTGGACGGATTTCTTTTCTTCCTGCCAGCGGGCGGTCAGCGAATCCGCTTTTTCTTCGAGATCGGCAAGCTCGACTTCCAGCGTCTTGAGGCGGTCTTTCGATGCCTTGTCAGTTTCCCGCTTGAGCGCTTCGCGTTCGATCTTGAGCTGGATCACGCGCCGGTCGAGCTCGTCGAGCTCTTCCGGCTTCGAATCGATCTGCATGCGCAGCCGGCTCGCCGCCTCGTCCATCAGGTCGATGGCTTTGTCGGGCAGAAAACGGTCCGCGATGTAGCGATGCGATAGCTGCGCCGCGGCGACGATCGCCGAGTCGGTGATCCGCACGCCGTGATGCACTTCGTATTTTTCCTTGAGCCCGCGCAGGATCGAGATCGTGTCTTCGACAGTCGGTTCGGAGACAAACACCGGCTGGAAACGCCGCGCGAGCGCCGCGTCCTTCTCGACATGCTTGCGGTATTCGTCGAGGGTGGTCGCGCCGATGCAATGCAGTTCGCCGCGCGCCAACGCAGGCTTCAGCAGGTTGGACGCATCCATCGCGCCTTCGGCCTTGCCCGCGCCGACAAGAGTGTGCATCTCGTCGATGAACAGGATGACCTTGCCCTGGGCCGAGGTTACCTCGGTCAGAACCGCCTTCAACCGCTCTTCGAACTCGCCGCGGAATTTCGCGCCCGCGATCAGCGAACCCATGTCGAGCGCCATCAGCCGCTTGTCGCGCAAACTCTCCGGCACATCGCCATTGACGATGCGCAGTGCCAGGCCTTCGGCGATGGCGGTCTTGCCGACACCGGGCTCGCCGATCAGCACGGGATTGTTCTTGGTGCNNTCGCGGCCGATGACGGGATCGAGCTTGCCGGTGCGCGCAAGTTCCGTCAGGTCGCGGGCATATTTCTTGAGCGCGTCGTAGCTGTTCTCGGTGGTAGCCGAATCGGCCGTGCGACCCTGACGCAGATCCTTGATGGCGGTGTTGAGCGCCTGCGGTTTGACGCCGGCGTCGGACAAAATGCGTGCGGCATCTGTCCCCTGCGCCATCGCGAGCGCCAGCAAAAGCAACTCCGCCGTGACGAAAGAGTCGCCGGATTTCTTGGCAAGCTCCTGCGCCGACTCGAACAGCCGCGCGGTCTCGGGCGCGAGATAGATCTGCCCGGAACCCGAGCCTTCCACCTTCGGCAGTTTCGCCAGCGCGATTTCCGTTTGTGCGCGCACGTCTTCGGGACGACCGCCCGCCGCACGGATCAACCGCGCCGCGAGACCTTCCTCGTCGTCGATGAGCACCTTGAGAATATGTTCTGGTTTCAGGACCTGATGGTTGGAACGTAACGCAAGTCCCTGCGCAGATTGGATGAAGCCCTGCGCGCGCTCCGTGAATTTCTCGATATCCATGATAACCTCTCCGGCACCCGCTCGGTCCCCTGAGGCAACCGGACAAGTTCCTTGGCGCGGCCCCCGATGGGCGCCGCGTCCCGGCTATATGTATGGCTGCCCTTTTGAACCGCAAGGGCTGCGGTTGCCGGAACCCGGATCGCCAGTCAAATCCGGAGACAGAGCCGGAGCGAGACTACTCCAGCCTGTCGCCGTCGTCGCCCTCGTCATCGCCGTCATCGGCGGCTTCCGCCAGCGAGAATACCGGGGCGCTGCCGATAACAGGTTGCATCGAGCCGTCGCCATTGCCGTTGACGTTCCCGTTGACGTTGCCATTGGCTTGAGGCCGCGGTCCGCCGTTCTGCTGATAGTTCTGCTGGCCCTGATTTTGGTTCGGGTTCTGATATTGCTGCTGCTGAAGCTGGGCCGCACTCAGAATGCGGAAATAATGCTCGGCGTGCTGGAGGTAGTTCTCCGCCATCACCCGGTCGCCGGCGGAGTTCGCATCCCGCGCCATCTGCAGGTATTTCTCATACACATGCGCCGCGGAGCCACGAATCTTGATCTCCGGGCCGTTCGAATCGAAGGTCCGATTCGGATTGTTGTTGTTACCGCCGCCGCCACCACCATTGTTGTTGTTATTGTTCTGCGGCCGGCGGCCGCGTCCACGAGAGCGTTTCACGTGATCCCCTTCATTGTTCGACAGTCCCTATGTTCCACAGACCCATGCGCCAAAGGCGTGGGAACGCGCGCGGTGAGTTGCATCGTTCGTTTCAGTCGCACCTTCAGGCGCGTCCGTCTGGTTGCCGCATAAAGCGCAGAGCTCGACTTTCGCTTACGAGGGGATGCGCCAAACTGCGCTCAAACCGCCCCTACGGTCTTCCCGAAAATCCCGGGCCGCCGTTCTACCGGCGGTCCCCCTCGATCCCCCATATAGGGCGGAACCTAACCGCTTGCTACAGGGTTTCCAACTGTTTTTTGGGCGACGACGCAGCGGGGATGCCCGGCCAGGTCGGCTGCTATACGAACGACCCTGAGACCGTCCCGTTCCAGCACAGATGTCACGTCCTCGGCCTGTGTGGAGCCGATTTCAAGATAAGCCCGGCCGCCGGGTCGAAGGCGCCCGGCTATCACGGGAGCCAACTCCCGATAGGCATTGAGCCCGTCAACGCCGCCAACGAGCGCGTCTCGCGGCTCATAGCGCAGAATCTCCGGCGATGCCTCTGCGAGTTCCCGTTCGGTCACATAGGGCGGATTGGAGAACAGGACATCGAAGGTGGGGGCGACATTCGTGGCCCAGTCGCTCTGCGACAAAACGCACCGATCCCCAACGCCGTGCCGCGTCGCGTTGCGCCGTGCCCAGGCGAGTGCATCGGCGGAGCGATCGATGCCCACGCCCTTCGCGTTCGGATAGCTCTCCAGAAATGCGATCAGCAGGCAGCCCGAGCCTGTGCCCAGATCGGCGATGTCGAGAGGCGCGTCACGATCCGGGAAATCCCGCAGCGCCTCCTCGATCAGCGTTTCCGTTTCGGGCCGTGGGATGAGGACGCCGGGGCCGACTTCGAAATCGAGACTCCAGAATTCTTTTTGGCCCACAATATAGGCGAGCGGCTCCCGACTCTCCCGGCGCGAAATCAGCGCCTCGAAATATGCGAGATGCTCTTCCGTCATGTCCCTGGCAACGAGCAGATTTTCCGGCGCGATATCCATGGCGAAGCCGAGCAACAGGCGCGCATCGAGACGGGCCGAGTCGACGCCCGCCTCGGTGAGGCGCGCGGCGCCGCGCGTCAGCGCATCGCGAACCGCACTCATAGCGTGTCCGACGATTCCAGCGTGGCAAGCCGGTTCGCCTGATCTTCCGTGATCAACGCCTCGACGACCTCGGCCAATTCGTCGCCGGAGATAATCCGGTCGAGCTTGTAGAGCGTGAGGTTGATGCGGTGGTCCGTCATGCGGCCTTGCGGGAAATTGTAGGTGCGGATGCGCTCCGAACGGTCTCCCGATCCGACAAGGTCCTTGCGTTCGGCCGCGCGCGCGCCGGCAAGCCGCTCGCGTTCGGCTTCGAACAGTTTCGCTTTCAAGATCTTCATCGCCTTGGCGCGGTTCTTGTGCTGCGATTTTTCTTCCTGCTGCGCCACCACGATACCGCTCGGCAGATGCGTGATGCGCACAGCACTTTCGGTCTTGTTGACGTGCTG
>PLJH01000095.1 GCA_003139615.1 Alphaproteobacteria bacterium | reverse complement strand
CAGGGGCCGTCCACACAAGACAGGGAGGTTCGCGTGTCATTCGTGCCCAAAGAGCTGGAAACGCATATCGACTGGCGCGCGTCCGACGTCGCCGATCCGGCGACATGGACGTTGATGCTGACGGACGCCGACCAGCGCGAGCTCGACCATGCGCTGCACGTCGCGAAATCCGTGTCCGACAATCTGCTCGATATCCGCAAGGAATCCTTCCCGCTCGGTGGCCTTGTGGCGAAGCTCGCAGACGTCGAGCGCGAGCTGATCGACGGGCGCGGATTCATGCGCATTGGCCCGCTCGACACGAGGCGCTATTCCGACGACGACCTTACGCTTCTTTATTGGGGTATCGGCCTGTATCTGGGCGATCCGTGCCCGCAAAACAAAAACGGCCACATGATGGTCGACGTGACGGACCTGGGAAAAAAGAACAACGACCCCACCTTGCGGAGCCATGAGATTGGGCTCATCGGCATCGATTATCACAGCGATATCTCCGACCTTGTGGGCCTGATGTGCCTGCGGCCTGCGAAATCGGGCGGGCTCTCCTGCGTCGCCAATGTGGTGGCGATCCACAACGAACTCGTGCGCACGCGGCCCGATCTGGTGGCCGCGCTTTATAATCCGGTGCCCTGGGATTTTCGCGGCTCGCAGCCGCCCGGCTGGCCCCCTTATTACATGCGCGCGGTCTTCACCGAGCGTGAAGGGCGGCTCTTTACCCTCTTCGTGCCGCAGTTCATCAAGCTCTCGCAGCGACATCCCGAAGCGCCGCGGCTTTCGGCGCTGGAGCATGAAGCGATCGATACGGTGCACGAGATGGCGCGCCGGCCGGAGTTCAATGTCTATATGGAAATCCCGCCAGGTTGCATACAGTTCATCAACAACTATCATGTGCTGCATGGGCGCCAGCCTTATGAAGACGACGTGGCGCATGGCTACAAGCGACATCTGAAGCGTCTGTGGCTCTCGACGCACCCGATCAAGAGTCGACCGACATGGGGCACACGCCAGAGCTTGTGAGATAATACCGGTACTCTCTGGCGCACTTGCGGGATTATAGTTCATGCGACCGCGATGACGGTCCGATTGGCTGTTCGAGATCGCAACTTGCTTGCGCTTGACAAGTGGCCGTGTGGCGGGCGGAGAAAGTGCGTACTCTGAAAAGCTTTGGCTCAGGGCGAACGGATTGGGCACTGCGACCCTCGTCGACTATGACGGGATTACTGCTAAACTTGCTTTGCCCTCATGAGATTGCAATATCAAGGACGCGCAAGCCGACAAAATCGGCCGAAATGGCGTTTCAGAGGTGAATAAAGCCAGTCTTCGGGAGAAGCGAATCCCTGGACCGCTTGCCCGTGTGGTCTTGGGGAACTAAATTGGCTACTCCCTTGTGCGCTGTGAAACGAAGGGCGCCTGCGTCATGGATATTTCCAGTCTGAGTTCGTCGGTGACTGCACCCTTGAGCGGCCCTGTGAGCGAGGATGCGATAAGGCGGCACACATTTCGCCATCTCCTGGGATGTGCGGGGGGCAATGGGGGCCTGCTCGTCGATCTGGGAGCCAATGCCTGCACATTCGCCAAGATTGCCCGCGACGACGGCTATGCCGTGACTGCGGTGGACGCTCGCATCGAGAATAAGCCGCCGCAGGAAGAGCTGGAGTCGATCCGGTTCGTCCAGTCCGACCTGCGGAAGTTCGACGTGAAAGGATTCGACATCATCGTATTTCTCGGCCTTCTCGATCACTTCGATTTGGGCGACCAGATACAAATGCTGGAGCGATGCGCGCAAGCCGACGTGCCCGTGATTCTTGAGACCCAAATCCATGTCGACGGTCCGGTTCCCGCGTCCGAAACGAGGGACTCGGCGCCAAAGCTCGTCGCGCGCGGGCCATACGAAGGTGTCGTTGGTGCCGTGGATGGTACAGCGACAGCATGGATCGGCAATAAGGAATCGTTCCGGCCGACCGAAGAATCGATTCTCAGAATGTTCGCCGACGTCGGATTCAAAAAGGTCGCGATCGTCGATCCATTACTCACGTCAAATTCCGGTGCTCGCCGCTTCTTTCTGCTCAATTGCGAAAGTCCCGCCAGGGAACAGACGGCCGACATTGTGCAAGGGGAACGGAAATATATAACCAACCTCGTGAACCATGGTCGTTTCGACGAAGCGCGCGAATTATACGAAGCGATAGCCTCGGTTCCGACCGGTGAGGCGGACTGGCGATTTGAGCTCGCGATCGCTCAAATGCGATTGCACTTCGGCGAGCGCGACAAGGCCGTCGCGACTGTCTTGGGATTGCGAGATCGCGCCCTGGATCTTCCCCAGTATGTCGCTCCGGCGCTGCTGGCGTGCGCCCGATTCTTCGAGACGGCAGGCGACAAGAGCGAGGCGGAAAAAACCAAGGGCCTTGCAATGGATCGTGTCGGCAATGCTGCGGCCGTTAAGACGTGGGTCGGAAGACTGATCGCGGGCAGGGCAACGGACAGTGCGCGGTACCTGCTGGCCGAGGTCGCGCGGAGCTTTGCCGACAATTTCGAAATGCTCAATGTCGTCGCGTTGGGGTATCAGCAGTTGGGCGATTTCGGCTCCGCGGAGCGCATCCGGCGCATCGCGCTGGAGCGCGAGCCGCAAAACGCTGCAATGCTTGCAAGTCTTGGTTACGCCTTGCTCAGCCAGGACAAACACGAGGAGGCGGGTTCCGCCTTCGAACGCGCGTTGGCGCTCGAGCCCAATGACACGAAAATTCCCGAGCGGCTGATCTCTATTTATCTCAAGCTGAAACGCTTCGAGGATGCCGAGCGTCATGCGCGCGCGCTATTGGGCCTCTCGCCCGATGATCCGCGGATTCATTATTATCTGGCCAGCGCGCTCAGAAATACCAAGCGCAGGCCCGAAGCACTCGAGCACGCCAGGCGCGCAGCGGAGCTGGATCCCGCCAATGAGCGATACCACAAATATGCCGACGATCTGGCCACGCTGGTTGTGAAAACCACCGGCGAGACTCCTTCAAGCGGAGCCGAGGTGGCGTGAGACCGCAAGGACGCCCTTTGCGCATATAGAGCGCTGATGGCGAAGTGCGAGTAAGGTGCGATCATAGGCAAGGTATGAGACGAAGGGCACCTGCTGCGATCATGGAGATTTCTGTTCTGGATTCGCTCGTGTCCGTTCCGGATGCGCTGCAGAATGAACCCGATCGGAGGTCAAGCCGGCCGTTACAAGGTGCCGCAAGGGACCGCATATTCCGCTATCTTCTGGCGCGCGTGGCAAACAATGGGGGGCTGTTCGTCGATCTGGGAGCCAATTTCGGCTTGCTCGCCAAGATCGCTCGCGACGAAGGGTATGCCGTTACGGCCGTCGACGCCCGTGCCGAGCGAAAACCTCCGCAGGAGGAGCTGGGCTCGATCCGGTGGGTGCAGACGGACGTCCGCGAATTCGAGATGTCCGGATTCGAAATCATCGCATGTCCCGGCCTTCTCTATCACTTCGATTTGGACGACCAGATGCGGATCCTCGAGCGATGCGCACGCGCCGACGTGCCGGTGATTCTCGACACCCAGGTTCATGTCGATCGTCTGGTCCCTGCTGCACAAACCGGTGACTGGGCGCGCAAGCTCGTTGCGCGCGGCCCATACGAGGGTGTCGTAGATCCCGAGGGGGACCCTTCCATGGCCTGGATCGGCAACCGGGAATCCTTCTGGCCTACCGAAGAATCGATCCTCAGAATGTTTGCCGACGCCGGATTCTGGAAGGCCGCGATCGTCGATCCCTTATTCACGTCGAAATTCGGCGGCCGCCGCTTCTTCTTGCTCAATTGCGAAAATCCTGCCGAGGAGACGCCGGCCGAAACCGCGAAGCGTGACAGGAGTTGCATAAACAATTTGGTGAACGAAGGACGCTTCGACGAAGCACGCGAAATATTCGAACGTCTCCCTCCGGCTTCCGCCGGAGCTGCGGACTGGACGTATCTCCGGGCGGTGCTCCAGATGCAAATTCACTTCGGCGAGCGGGAAGAGGCGGTTGCAACAATGGTAAAATTGCGGGACCGCGCCCTGGATTTTGGAGAGGCATACTCGCTGGAGGTGCTGAGACGTGCCCGATACTTCGACGCCGCGGGTAATCTTGCCGAAGCGGAAAAGACACGCGAGCAGGTATTCGAACGTCTGAGCAAACCCACAATCGTTATGTATTTAACTCAGGTATTGATCAAAACCGAGGAGTGGGACGATGCGCGCAGGTTTCTTGCGCAGATTGAGCGGCGCTTTGCCGACAACCTCGATCTTCTCGTTTTCGCCGCGCAGAGCTATCAGCAGATGGGCGATTTCGGCGCCGCGGAGCGCGTCTGGCGCGCTGCCATCGCGCGCGAGCCGGAAAACGCTCCAATGCTCGGAAATTTTGGCTCATTCCTTTCCAGCCAGGACAAGCATGAGGAGGCGGCATCCGCCTTCGAACGCGCGTTGGCACTCGATCCCAATGACACGAAAATTCTCGAGCGCCTGATCTCTGTCTATCTCAAGCTGAAACGCTTCGAGGACGCCGAGCGTCATGCGCGCACGACCTTGTGCGATTCGCCGGACAACCCCCGGATTCACTATTATCTGGCTAGTGCGCTCAGAAACACCAAACGCAGGCGGGAAGCGCTCGATCACGCAAGGCGCGCAGCGGAGCTGGATCCGACCAATGACCGCTACCACAAATATGCCGACGATTTGGCCATGCTGGTCGCGAAAACCGCCGGCGAGGTTCCTTCAAGCGGAGCCGAGGTGCCGTGAGGACGGCCTTCACGCGTATGGAGCGCTATCGGGAGCGCGCGTTTCGCGCCATTTTTGTGCGACAATCGAATGAATTGCGAGCAATATCCGATCGTTCGCACGGGATAAGGCAGAGGCGCCTGCAGTCATGGAGATTTGCGTTCTGAACTCGCAAGTGTCTGTTCCGGATTTGCTGCAGAATGAGCCCGGTCTGAGGGAAAGTCGGCCGCACCAGGGCGCCGTAAGGGACCGCATATTCCGCTATCTTCTGGCACGCGTGTCAAACGATGGGGGCCGGCTCGTCGATCTGGGAGCCGGTTTCGGCTTGCTCGCCAAGATCGCTCGCGACGAAGGGTATGCCGTTACGGCCGTCGACGCCCGTGCCGAGCGAAAACCGCCGGAGGGAGAGTTGGGCTCGATCCGGTGGGTCCAGACGGACGTCCGCGAATTCGACATATCCGGATTCGAAATCATCGCGTGTCCCGGCCTTCTCTATCACTTCGATTTGGACGACCAGATGCGGATACTGGAGCGATGCGCGCGCGCCGGCGTGCCCGTGATTCTCGACACCCAGGTTCATGTCGATCGTCTGGTCCCTGCTGCCCAAACCGGTGACTGGGCGCGGAAGCTCGTTGCGCGCGGCCCATACGAAGGTGTCGTCGATCCCGAGGGGGACACGTCCATGGCCTGGATCGGCAACGCGGAATCGTTCTGGCCTACCGAGGAATCGATCCTCAGAATGTTTGCCGACGCCGGATTCCGGAAAGCTGCGATCGTCGATCCTTTATTCACGTCGAAATTCGGCGGCCGCCGCTTCTTCTTGCTCAATTGCGAAAATCCTGCCGAGGAGACGCCGGCCGAAACCGCACAACGCGACAGGAAACACATGACCAATTTGGTGAAACAGGGGCAATTCGACGAAGCGCGCGAAATATTCGAACATCTGCCCCCCACTTTTGCCAAGGTTGCGGACTGGACGTATCTGCAGGCGGTACTCCAGATGCAAAGTCACTTCGGCGAGCAGGAAAAGGCCGCTGCGACAATGCTGCAATTGCGGGACTGCCTCCAGGATTTCGGAGAGGCGTACTCGGAATTCATGCTGAAGAGCGCCCGATACTTCGACTCGGTGGGTAATCTTGCCGAAGCGGAAAAGACGCGCGAGCAGGTATTCGAGCGTCTTAGCAACCCCGCGTTGATGAGGTATTTGATTCTGAGATCGATCAAAACCGAGGCACCGGACGATGTGCGCAGGATTCTTGGGCGGATCGAGTCGCGCTTTGGCGACGACCTCGATCTGCGCGAATTCGCCGCGCAGAGCTATCAGCAGATCGGCGATTTCGGCGCCGCGGAGCGCATCTGCCGCACCGCGCTCGAGCGCGAGCCGCAGAACGCCGTCATGCTCGCAAGCCTCGGCTACGCCATGTTCAGCCAGGACAAACACGAGGAGGCGGCCTCCGCTTTCGAACGTGCGTGTGCGCTCGATCCCACGGATGCGAAAATTCCCGAGCGACTGATCTCTGTTTACCTCAAGCTGAGACGCTTCGAGGAAGCTGAGCGTCATGCGCGCGCGCTCCTGAGCGTTTCGCCCGACAACTCCCGGGTTCATTTTTATCTGGCCAGCGCGCTCAAACAGACCAAACGCAGACAGGAAGCACTCGAATATGCCAGACGCGCGGCGGAGCTGGAACCGGACAATGAGCGGTACCGCAAATATGCCGATGATCTGACCAGGCTGCTCGCGAAGAGCGCCGGCAAGCTTCCTTCGAGCGGAGCCGCCGCGCCATGAGGTCGTAAAGACGTGGCATTCTCTCGGTACCGCCCTCACCGCGATGACGATTCCGACAACATTTTTTGTCGTAGCACAGTGCAACAGATAGCGCGTGTGCCGAGTGGAGTTCTCTATTTTCGAAGCAAAGGTTCCAACATTCGTGCATCGCCGTGCGACTGGGTGCCGCTTTCAATATACCGGCGCAGAAAGCGGCTTCGTTCCGCCGACTTGGACTTGGGTTCGAGGATGAAAGAGCGGATCCAACCCCAATGCGTGTCGAGCCTCCGGAATAGCGCTTCGGGTATGCGGTGCGCTGTGGGTTCCCTTCACCCGCTCCATCCTGCTTCGCGCGTTCCGCGCTTTGCAGGATGCCCTCTGGCTCGTCCGCCGAAGCGCAACGCGCGAAGGCGGAAGCCTGGCGAAGGAGGGCTCGCGAAACACTCGCGAGCTTCACTCAACGACAACAACCCGTTTTCATCTTCTTCAGATGAAGTGGAAGTCCGATGCGTGCGCGTCGAGTTCTTTCAATGTGACACCCGTGAGCGTGAGCACGTCCGCTGCATCATAGGCAATGACAACGTTCGCGCCATTCTGCTCCGCGTGAGACATCATCTCGCCGAAGCTTAAGAACGCTGTGTGGCTGATATCGAAAGTGTCGGCGCCAGGCACATAGCCGCGGATGGCTTCGACGCCGGTTGACGATCCGAAGTCGAACGTGAGTCCTCCGACTTCGGCTGTAATGCCGAGCGCGCCATTCGCGAGATGGCTGACGACGGCCTGAATGTCGCCGCTGGCGTCCCGATAAACATCTCTCTCCGTATCGGAGCTGTCCGCGATCTGGGTCTGGATGCCCTCTTGAAGACCCGTCAGGCCGAACGCGCTGACATTGTGCGAAATGGCGATATCCTGCAGCAGATGGCCGGGAGAAGTATATTCCGCAGCGGATGTGAGCACGCCTTCGGTGTAGGTTTTCGTGACGGACGTGTAGGCATGATCCGTGATCCCGGTCTTTTCGATCGTCTGCGTGTCCGGCGGATCGCCGAGGATGAAGTCGCCCGAGAAGCCTGCTCCGGCGCCCGTTGTCGTCACGGTCATCGTGATGGTGACGCCTTCATATCCACTGTTCGTGAATCCCGTGTTCAACAGCATCGGTACCGTGCCGGCGAACAGGCTCATCGCTCCGGTTTCCGAGTAGGAATTGTTCACCACATACCCGGCGTTGTCGCGCACCTGGATATCGACGGACGTCACATCGGCTGCGTTGGTAACGCTGCCGTTGTAGAAGCCGATCACGAAATTTCCGGACGCGCTCAGTTTTGCCATATTGATGGATTCTTCCACATAGCTCGTCACGGTCTGCGTGCCGGCCGTTCCGGAATAGCCGCCGCCCAATTCGCCGAGCGCAAAAATCGTCGGATGGGGACCCATCGCGTTTTTTATCATGAGATTTGCATTGAGAATGGTGGCGGTGCCCGTCGGCGCTGCAACGCCGGCGGCAACACCGAAAATGCCGGAACCGCTCGACGATAGCGCAATGCTTGTCAATCCGCCGCCGTACTTTGTCGTGGCTTCGCTCGACGCGTTGATGTCTCCGCCGTAAAGGCTGATCGTCGACTGTGCCGTCATGCCCAGGACGAGCGAGGTCGCACCCTCGTTCGCATCGGAATTCGCGTTGGCCTCAATCGTTCCGCTCAAACCGTTTCCGGTGGCGGTCGCCGTTGCATTGCCCGCGCTCGCGTTCGTATAGCCGCCGATCGCGACAGCGGTCGAATTCACCTCGGTTCCTGTCCCCTGGGCGCTTGCCGTCGCACTGCCGCCCTTGACGGAACTGTTTCCACCCTCGGCTTGCGAATAGGTCTGCACTTCACCGGGGCCGGTGCCGGTGGCTTCCGCCACGGCTGCGCCGCCGGCCGCGGATGTTCCCGTCGAGGTGGCGCGGCCGCCATTTCCTCCGGTTGCGCCCTCGTCGACGTAGAGGTTTGTGCTGTCGGCGGCCATGACTGTCGATTCCGCTGTGGCCGCGCCGCCGACACCTGCAGTGCCGGTATCCGTGTTGCCGCCGACGCCGCCGTCCGCGGTCTGGTCGACGGTGATGCCCGCGCTCGTGGTGTTGGTGGCCGTTGCCGCATTGACGAGCTTGACGGCAGCTCCTGCACCGCCATCGGCGCCCTCGGTTCCGGTCCCGCCGGATCCTCCGATTTCCTGCGCCTCGACATACACGACGCCGGACGCGACAGCGGTCGCAGTGGCCGTAGCTGCGCCTCCCGCGCCTCCTGTGAATCCGCTTCCGGTTGCGGCGCCGCCATTCCCGCCGACGGCTTCGGCGATGATATTCGCGGAGCCCGCCGCGCCGTCACTCGCCGTGGCAGTCGCCTTCGCACCCCCTAAACCGTTGCCGATCTCGCCCGCACTGCCGCCCCTACCGGCATACGCGTTCGTATCCTCTGTGATGGAACTGGTCGCCGAGCCGGTGATCGCGACGCTTGAGACGGCGCTGCCGCCCGTTCCCGGCGTATCTGTCGCTACGGTCCCTGCGGATTCGCCGCCCGCGCCGCCTCTCGCGTTCACGGTCGCGTTGATCGATGCGCTCTGCTTGGCAACGGCATTTGCCGCATCGTTGTCGCTGATTTTGCTGGTCGCCGACCCTGCATCGCCGCCGACGGAATCAGACGTTTCGCCGCCCGATCCGGCGTTTGCAGTCTGCGTCAGCGTGAGAAAGCCATTGTCCGTTGTACCCTTTGCCGCATTTGAAAGCGACACGGACGCGCCTGCGCCGCCGGCACCCGCTTCAAACTCTTCGGCTCCTGCGTCGCCGCCACTGCCGGCATCCGCCGTTACAGATGCCGATGCCGTTGTCACGCCCGTCGCCGTTGCTGCGACCGTCACCGTGCCGCCGGAGCCGTCAGTGCCGCCGTCCGTTCCAACACCGCCGGTGCCGCCATACGCATCCGCCGTCGCGCTCGCCGTGGCGCCTGTCGCCTTTGCGGTCGCGCTCGCGGTACCGCCGTTCGATGGAACAAGACCAAACGTTCCGGCAGCGCTACCGCCGTTTCCGCCCGTGGCGCCGGCGCTCGAATCGGCAAGTCCCTCACTGTTGGTATCGGTCGCTGTTGCTGTCGCGGTGCCGGCGAGCCCGCTTCCGCCGCTCGCGTCGCCGGGACTTACGCCGCCGGCGGTCCCGCCGCTTCCACCGGTCGCGCTCGCCGTAGCCTCGCTTTCACTGGTGGATTTGGCGGTGCTGGTCGTGAGGGCTGTTGCGTCGCCGCCATCGTTGCCTGAGCCGCAACCCATGCCGCCGAAAGCGCCGTTTCCGCCACTGCCGGCAATCGCAGTCGAACCGGCGTCGGTGGATGTCGAGCCGAATGAGCCATTCATGGTTTCAGTCGCGTCGGCATCGCCGCCTTCGCCGCCCGAACCGCCCTCTCCGTATTGTGGCGGATCGGCGCTCAGCCACTCGCCACCCATGCCTCCTTGGCCGCCGGCGCCGCCCGTGGCTTCTGCCGTGTTGGTGGCGCCGGACTCGGTCGCGACATTGTTTGTTGCGTCGGCGGATTGGCCCGAGCCGCCGTCGCCGCCATTGATGTCGCCCTGACCGGTCAGATCGGAACCCTGCGGGCCGGCTGTGCCTACTGTTCCTGTCATCGAGACGTCAGACATTGAAATTCTCCGAGGTTGGTTGGAATTGGTGACGCCGGCGCGTTCCTCTCAGGCGAACGCAAAATCGTGTGTCGTGAGATGCGCGAGCGTCTGATGCAGCAGCATGATCGCCTGGCCGGGGAGCTGCGAGGCCGTCGAAACGAAGCTGAGCGCGTCGCCTGACGTGTCGATCACCCCGCCGGTGCCCGTGATGAGAAGATTTCCGCCATTGTAAGTCAGGGCTGCGGTCTCGGTCTCGACGGTGCTGATCACGGTGGTGGTCATCTGCGTCTCCTGCGCCGGGGGGCCTGGCCGCCCCCTGTCCGGAGGGTTGGCGGCGCGCTATAATTCGACGCTCCAATGATGGGGGGCGTGCGGGTCTGGCGTCGTCAAAAAACGCGTCAAATCTTGTCAAAGCCGGTCAAAAATGGACGTCAAGGCGCCAGACGAGGGCCAATACCGGTTCGGCCCATTCCTGTTGGACCCGGGCGAGCGCCTCCTGCTGCGCGACGGTGCGCCCGTTCCGCTCACGCATCGGCTATTCGAAACGCTCGTGACATTTGTCCGGAATCCGGGACGCGTGCTGACGAAGGACGAGCTCCTCGAGTCCGTCTGGCCCGGCCGCTACATGGAAGAAGCGAGCCTTAAGCAGGCCGTCTTCACCCTGCGGAAGGCGCTCAGCGATTCCAGCGACGACGCGCAATACATCGTGACGGCGCCGGGACGGGGCTATTCGTTTACAGCGCCGGTGCAGAAGGTGAATCGGGCGATCGGCGCCGCGAAATTGGCGCCGTCGTTACAAGCTCCCTCGGCGTCCGTCGGATACCCGTTGCAACGCCGCGATTCGGTCCTCCGATACGCTATCCCGATTTCCGTCGTGGCGGTCCTGGCCGCCGGGATCGCGGTCTACCTTTGGAATCGAAACCTTGCGCCGGCGTCGGAAAAACAGAACGAACTTGTCCTCGCGGATTTTCAAAACCTCACGAGTGATCCCTCTCTCGGGACGGTGCTCGGCAAGGTACTCCAGATCGATCTCGCGCAGTCGCCGTTTCTGAGCCTGATGCCGCCGCAGCAGGTGAGCAAGACCTTGCAACTTATGGAGCGGCCCACCGACGCCGCGTTGACCCCGCAATTGGCGCAGGAAGTTTGCGCCCGTAATCAGGCGGCCGCCGCGCTGAGCGGAGTTGTCGCTTCGATCGGCAGCGGCTTTGTCGTGACGCTCGAAGCGCGAGATTGCGACACCGGAAAGAGCATTGCCGAAAACAAAGCCGAAGTTGCGCGGAAGGAGGATGTTCCGCATGCGCTGGATGGGCTGACGTTGCAGCTTCGCGAAAATTTGAATGAATCTTCCGCGTCCATCCGAAAATTCGCAGCGCCCATCGCCCAGGCGACCACATCGTCGTTCGACGCGTTGAAGGCTTTTTCGTTGGGCGAACGCGCGCGCACGAACGGCGACAATGCGATAGCGGTTGGCTTTTTCAAGCGCGCGATCGAACTGGATTCCTCATTCGCGTTTGCCTATGCCGAACTTGGCAACGCTTATTTCGGGTTGCGAGAGACCGAGTTGGGCAAGGCCAATTACCGGAAGGCTTTCGATCTGCGCAATCGCACGAGCGAGAACGAAAAGCTTGCCATCGCCGGCGTCTATTACGAGCGGTTGGGCAATTCCGAGGAGGCGGTGCGTGCCTATCGGTTGTGGGCGCAGACCTATCCGCAGGACTGGCTGCCTCTGGCGCATCTCGCAAATCTACTCACGGGGATCGCCGAATATAACGAGGCGATCGCTGCAGGCCGGGAATCACTGCGGTTGAACCCGGATCACTACGGTCCCTATTCGGTGCTGGCGCGCGCATATAAACGTGCGACGCGGTTTGCCGAAGCGAAAGACATCGGCAGGCGCGCGGCCGCCAGGGGACTCGACGGATGGGATATGCACGGGATCCTGTACGAGATCGCATTCGCCGAGGGCGATACCGCCGCAATGGCCGCACAGGCGGCAAAGGAAAGCGGTAAGCCCACGGAACCCTGGATGCTGGACTATGAGGCTTTGGCGGCGGCGACGGCGGGTCAAGCAGGACGGAGTCATGCGCTATTCGAGAAAGCGATAGAAGCGGCGCGCGAGCAGGGCCCGGACGCGCAAGAGGAAGTCGTGCTTTTTTATGAAGACGATATCGAGGCGCGGAGCATGCTCGGGTTGAAAGACGAAGCGCGCAAGATCTCCGATGGCGCGCCCGGCCTGAACGACAGCGAGTACCAGTCTTTCGCGCTCGCGCTGGCAGGCGATTTCGCGCACGCGTCCGCGTCCGCAACGGCGCTCGCAGAGCGCTATCCCGACAGCACGGAAGTCAACGATTTCGACATACCGGAAACGCGCGCGGCGATCGACCTGGGGCAGGGCAGGCCGAACGATGCGATCGTTGCATTGCAGCCGGCAGTTTCGCACGAGCTTCGCGATTTCTGGGTGAACTCTTTTCTTGGGCAGGCTTATCTGGAAACAAACGCGCCCGATAAGGCCGCTGCGGAATTCCATAAGGTTCTCGCCAACCGCGGCGTGGATGGAATTTCACCGCTCTATCCGCTTGCCTATCTGGGATTGGCGCGGGCTCTGCACATGCAAAGCAAGATCCAGGAGAGCAAAGCCGCCTATGAAAGCCTGTTCGCTTTCTGGAAGGATGCCGACAAGGATCTTCCGATGCTGCTGGACGCCAGGCGGGAATATGATCTGCTCCAACCGAAGCCTTCCCCGGTGAGCGTGGTTCGCGAAAAAACGGATTAGCGGGCGCGCCGCGCGGCGAAAGTCTTTTTGAAGCATGCGACGAGGGCTCCAAGGCGCATAGGTCTCCAAATAGCAAAATGCCGCGACACGGATTTCCGTGCCACGGCATCTGCGGGACCTGTAACTTGCTTCAGAACGAAACCTGGGTCCGAATCGAGATCGTATCGTATTGGCCGTTGTCGCCGAGCGAGCCGATATTCGCGAGCTGCACATGCTGGAAATCCAGCATGAAGCGCAGGATGTCGTTCGGATAGAAATTGAGGCCGGCGCTCCAAATGTTCTGCACGCCGCCGAAGATGCGATCGCTCGAGACTGCCGATCCGATGTGATAGTCGAGATCGGTGCTGCTGTAGCGGCCGGCGATTTCCCATGCGCCCCAGTCGCCGTTCGAAGGATCGAAGGGATTGGCCGGGCTCGGACGCGCGAAGGCGGCGTTCGCCATATTGTATTGATGGCCCTCGCCGGTGATGACCCAACTGCCTTCGACATACCATCCGGAGAAGCTCGGATTGGTGACTCCCACCGCCGGATTGTTGCGTTCGACGCCGTACCAGAAATTTTCACCTTGCAGCAGCAACGGTCCCCAACTCACGGCACCTTCGACGCCTGCGGAGTAGGCCGAGGTCGCGTTGATCGTGCCCGTGTTGAGAAAGGTCACGTTGTCCACGCGCAACTCGGGACGATCCGAAAAGCTGATGCCGTAAGTCGTCGTGTAGGGGCTGCTCGTGCTGGTCGCTTCCTGCGGATGGATCACGTAACCGAAATTGCCGCCGAGATGGATGTTGAAATTCGTCGACGGATTCTGCCACGGCGCAATCGCGACGCGGCCCACCACGGCTTCCTGGCCGCCGCCATAAGTGGTTTGCGGCGCGATCAATGCGGCTTTGCCGTAGGTGTCGCCCGTCAGGAACAGCGAGGCGTTCCAGATCGCGCCGTTGCCGAGGAAGCCCACAGCTTGGCGTCCTTCGTCGGCGTCGAGGGCGCGCGAAATCTGGGACGGCGAAGGACGCTCGTTGAACAGAAGGTCATCCGACTGCGTTGCGTCGCCCAGATTTGCCGGCGGCGACATGATGCCGACGCGAAACGTCACGGGATCGAGGAAGCCCTTGTAGCTCACCCAGCCGGCGTAGATGTGCGGGCCCGTGCCTACGCCGGTGCTCGCAGTGTAAACCGATCCACCCGAATGCGCGCCGGCATAGGCCTGATAGGACTCGTCGCCATTGGAGCCGCCGAAATCGTAGATGAAGGCATACCCGAAATCCTTGTCGAATATGCCCTGAAAGCCGATGCGCGCGCGGCGAATGTTTTCGCCGGCCGATTTGAGATTGTCTGTGCCGGGCACCGATAAAGGCTGTCCCTTGCTGTAACTCGCATAGTCGCCCTGCACCATGATGACGGGCGAGAAGGTCCATCGTCCATCGCGCGACGAAATCGTCGGTTGTGATTTCTGGTGCTGGAAGGGCGTCTGCGGAGTGAAGCTGACGACGGCCTGCTTTTTCTCGACCGCGGCCTGCTCATGCACTTCGCTCTGCAACGCCTGGAATTGATCCGCCGTGACCTGAGCGGGTGCGGCTGCCGCCGGGGCCGCTCCGACTTGCGTTTTCAGCGCTTGAATCTCGCCTGCCTGCTGATGGATTTCCTCGGCCTGCTGCTCGAGACGGCGCTCGAGAAGATCGAGGCGATCGCTGCCGGTTGTTGCCGCGTGATGACGATGCTTCGCGGGCGTGCTCGTCGCAGTCGTGTCGGTTTGCGCGAGCGAGACATTCGAGAATGCGATCGAAGCGGCGCTCACCAGAAGAGCGGCGCGTAATGTCGAACGAAGCATGTGATCCCCCAGGGTCTATAGTCAATAACGCCTGTATAAGGAGTAATGTATACCTAGTCAATAGAGATTGAGAGGTTAAACGGCAGGCCTCGGCTTGCGAAAAAAGGGGAAATCAGGGAGCAACTGGAGGAAGGCGCATCGGCCTTTCTCCGGAGACGTGTCGTGTGCGGGTCCGGCGCGCGATCCCGACCGGATTAGAACGTCAGTCGTGCGGTCATGATGAACGAATGATTGTAAGCCGGCGTCTGTTCGGTGGTGTCCACATATCTGGGAGAAACAGCGAACTGGTACCCGCCGCCGATGATGACCTTGACGCGGTCCTTGATCACGAAGCGCCCGAGAATGAGCCCAGGCGTCAGCAGGACCTGATTCTTGCCGCCGCGTTCGTTGCCGTCCGCCCAATAGGTGTGATTCACCTCGAATTCCGGCCAGAAATATTCGAACAAATGATATTGGAACGCGACATTCGTCGCGATTGGAGTTCCCAGAGTGGACTGGTTGCGGAAAGGGATGGCAACGCCCGTGGTCGCCTGAATATCGAAGTCGCCCCAGCCTTTGCCGAAGGCCAGTGTGGGCGTGACGATCCATGTGCCATTGGTGAAGACGGAGCTTCCGGAGTCCGCAGTGACGCCGAGGAAGGCTGTCACAATGTAATTGCCTTCTTCTTCATTGGCGCTCACCAGACGCTGCTTCACGACCAGGAACTGATCGTCGAGCCAGCCCGAGACCGGGTGCGCAACATTTGTTTTGTCCTGGTAGGCGGGTGGGTTGATCAGAACCTCGTTGGTATCGGTCGGTATCAGCTCCAGGCCTTTGCCGGAATCGAAGATCGTCAGGTCTGAACCGTTGCCGCGGCTCTCGAAATACTGGTCATAGCGGACCTCCTGCTCCAGGCGCGGCGTGACTGTGACCAAGGGCGTCATCCAGTGCGGCTGACTGGCCTGCGCGGCGTTGGCAGTGGCCATCCAGTCGTCGAAGAAGTTGCCGTCCGAGCCGCCGCCCCCGTTCGAATCGTCAAGAAGGGCGGGGTCGCTTGGTGCGGGCGCCGGGGTGTCCGTGCCGGCGAGATCCAGTCGGAGAGGCAGCCCTCCGGTCGTGGGAGCGCCGGTGCCATCGGCCAAAGCCGGTGTCGACACGATAAACAAGGCGATCGCAGCTGCCTGCGTCACGTGAAAATTGGTCATTTTCCCTCGCAAATTCAGTCGTGATATCCGTTCAAATATCACGCACCGATGCCTGTTTTGGCAACACGCATGGATGCCTGTTTTGGCAAGGTGTCACCCGAATGCCTCAGTTGGAGCCCGTCATCAAATCGTCATGAAAACTTTGCGAGCGTGACATTCCCGGCCGCTACGACACGGCCAGCCCCCCTTTGGGTATGGGGCTGGGGTTTGCCGCGCCATTGCGGTTTTTTCGTCTGCGAGCGGGGAAGAAAATGCATTTACGAACCATTCTGATGGGTGCTGCTGCGTGCGCGTTGCTCACGGGCCCGGCATTCGCCCAAACCAGCACGGCACCGGCCGGAACTCCTCCGCCACCGCCTCCAATGCACAAGCACCATCACCACGAAGCTGCGGCCACGAGCGGCAGCGACCGTCTCGATCTGCTCGAGAAGCGCGTCGAAGAGCAGGCCGAAGAAATTCACGACTTGAAGACTCAGCTCAATGGCGGCGCAGCGACACCGGCCGCTCCCGTCACGGCGGCGCAGTTCGAAGCGCTCCAGAACCAGGTCTATGAGACCTCGGCGGCCGTTAAGCAGGCGACGACGCCCCACGACAAGAAGCTCCACATGAAGGGCGTGACGGTCACGTTCGGCGGCTTCGCGGCGGCAGAATCTGTCTACCGCACGGCCAACGAAGAATCCGATATCGGTTCGAGCTACGCCAAGATTCCGTTCGCCGGACCGGGTGTCAGCAGCTCCAGCGGAAACGGCAACGCCGTCTCGATCGGCCACATGGGCGAGTTCCGCATGTCGGCCCGCCAAAGCCGCGTCTCGGGCCTCGTCGAAGCCAATCCGGATCCAAATACGTATCTGTCGTTCTACGGCGAGTTCGACTTCCTGGGTGCGGCAGCCAGCGCCAACTCCAACGAGAGCAACTCGTACACGCCGCGCGTGCGCAATCTTTACGGCACCATCGACTGGACCGACATCGGTCTTGAGTTCCTCGCCGGCCAAAGCTGGTCGCTTGCGACGCTCGACGGCAAGGGGATTTCGGAACGCACCGAACTCGCTCCGCCCACGATCGACGCACAGTACGTTCCTGGGTTCGACTGGACGCGTCAGCCGCAGCTGCGCCTGGTCAAAGACTTCGACGATCAGGTTTGGTTGGGCGTCTCGGTTGAAAACCCGCAGACGACGATCGCGGGAACAGCGCCGTCCGGCCTTGTCGATCTCACGGTCAACAACGGCAACAGCTTCAGCACCGCGGGCGCCAACGGTACGGCCGACGCCGAGTTCAACCCCGGCATCCAGCTGTCGATCAACCACATTCCGGACATCATCGGCAAAATCGCCGTCGAGCCGGCATTCTTCAACGGCAATGTTCACCTCGAAGCGTTCGGCATCTATCGCGACTTCTATGATCGCTACGGCACGACGCAGCTCAACGTCTCCAATCACGACACATCGGGCGGCGGCGTAGGTTTCGGCGCGTTGATCAAAGCCATTCCGGGCTTCCTGGACATCCAGGCCGACGGCCTGTTCGGCAGCGGCATCGGTCGCTATGGCAGCGGTCAGCTGTCTGACGTGACATATGCGGCGAATGGCAATCTGAAGCCGTTGCAGGAAAACATGGAAATGGCCGGCGTGACAGTTCATGCGACGCCCGACCTCGATATCTATGCCTTCGGCGGTCGCGAGCACGAAAGTGCAAGCTACTTCAACACGGCCGGCTTTGGCGGCTACGGAAACCCGAATGTCGCCAATGGCGACGATGCCTGCGCGAGCTTCGCGCTTTCGGGCAGCTGCGGCGCCGGCAGCAATCTTCAGGATGTCGAGCAGATCACCGGCGGCGTGTGGGATACGGCCTATTCGGGCGAATTCGGCAAGGTCAAGATTGGTCTGCAATACTCCTACACCTATCTGAAGGCCCTGCCGGGCCAGGTGCAGGCTGCGGGTCCGGTCGTCCTTGGCCAGCCGCACACCAACGATCAGATGATTTTCACCAGCTTCCGCTATTACCCGTTCTGATGGGTTGATCCATCGAAGCGTCAAGGCCCGCGCTTCGGCGCGGGCCTTTTTTTTCGATAATCAGGGAACGATTTCGCGTCTTGGGCGTTTGCGGCCAGCGTGGGGGTTTTGCGACCAATGTGCAGCAGCCGATGTACAATTATTCATGTGCTAAACAAACTTAGGCCGTAAATGTTGGGCACAGGGCGTCACCGTTTGGGGTCGCGATCCGACGACAGCGGCCGGTTCGGATTCGCGAATCGTTGGGACGCCCGCAAAGCCCCACAAGTCACGGAGAAGTCCGCGTGGTAGCAATCGTCCGCCTGGCCCTTCGCAGGCCTTACACGTTTGTTGTCCTCGCCATCCTCATTCTGATCTTCGGCGCGATGGCGGCGATCAAAACGCCGACCGATATTTTCCCGGATATCAAGATCCCCGTCATAGCCGTCGTGTGGACCTATCGCGGCATGGCGCCGGACGATATGGCGGGCCGCGTGATCTATTATTACGAGCGGCAGATATCCACGGCCGTCAACGATATCGAACATATCGAAAGTCAATCGCTTACAGGCATCGGCATCGTCAAAATCTATTTCCGTCCGGGCACCGATATTCGCACGGCGACGGCCCAGGTCACATCGCTTTCGCAAACGGTTCTCAAACAGATGCCGCCAGGCATCACGCCGCCACTCATATTGAACTACAATGCCTCAACTGTTCCGATCCTGCAGCTTGCGCTGTCGAGTCCGGATTTGCCCGAACAAAAGCTGTTCGATCTGGGTCAGAATTTCATCCGGCCTTCCTTGGCGACCGTCGAGGGCTCCGCGATTCCATCGCCCTATGGCGGCAAGGAGCGGCAGATACAGATCGATCTCGATCCGCAGGCCCTCCAGGCGAAGGGGCTTTCGGCGGAGGATGTTGAAAACGCCGTCGCGGCCCAGAATCAGATCATTCCTGCAGGCACCACGAAGATCGGCGAGTTCGAATACAACGTAAAGCTCAATGACAGTCCGGTCACGGTCGACGAACTGAACGATCTTCCGATCAAGACTGTCAAAGGCGCCACGATCTATATCCGCGACGTGGCCCATGTGCGCGACGGGTTTCCGCCGCAGCGAAACATCGTACGCATGAACGGCAGGCGCGCGGTGTTGATGACCGTCCTGAAAAGCGGTTCGGCGTCAACGCTCGATATCATCGACGGCGTGAAAGCATTGCTGCCACGGCTCAAGGAAACGCTTCCGTCGTCGCTCCATCTCGCGGCGCTCGCGGATCAGTCGATTTTCGTTAAAGCCGCGATCTCGGGCGTGGTCCGCGAAGGCGTTATTGCGGCGGCCCTCACCAGCCTGATGATCCTCATTTTCCTCGGAAGTTGGCGCTCGACCGTCATCATAGCAATCTCCATTCCCCTGGCGGTGTTGTCGTCGATCGCAATGCTCTCCGCGCTCGGTCAGACACTGAACATCATGACGTTGGGCGGCCTGGCGCTGGCCGTCGGCATTCTCGTCGACGACGCAACCGTGACCATCGAAAATATCAATTGGCATCTCGAGCGCGGCAAGACCATCGAGGCCGCCATTCTTGACGGCGCAGAGCAAATTGTGACCCCGGCCTTCGTCTCGCTGCTGTGCATCTGCATTGCGTTCCTGCCGATGTTCTTCCTGCCCGGCGTGTCGGGATTCCTGTTCGCGCCGATGGCCGAGGCAGTCGTCTTCGCGATGATTGCGTCGTTCGTTCTGTCGCGCACGCTCGTGCCCACGATGGCGAACTATCTGCTTGCCGAACACGGATCGCGGCATTCGGTCGACGTGATGCGCAGCCATGACACCGAGATCGGCATGAAGACGACCCGCAATCCGCTTGTCGCCGTCCAGCATTCTTTCGAAAAGGGTTTTGAGCGGGTGCGCTCGGTCTATCACGACGTCTTGAGTCTGGCGCTGCAATACCGCGCCATTTTCGTGATCGGGTTCATGACGTTTGTGCTCGGCTCGTTCGGGCTCGCATTCTTTCTCGGGCAGATTTTCTTTCCGACTGTCGATTCCGGCGAGATCAACCTGCACGTTCGCGCGCCTATCGGCATGAGAATCGAAGAGACGGCGGCGCTGTTCGATCACATCGAGGCGCGCATTCGTTCGGTAATTCCTGCGGACCAGACGGATTCCATCGTCGACAATATCGGGTTGCCGGTGAGCGGCATCAATCGCGCCTATTCCAACGATGGTGGCGTGGGACCGGAAGATGGCGATATCCTCGTCACGCTGACTGCCGGTCACGCTCCCACGGCCGGCTTTGTCAAGAAACTGCGGGCAGCGCTGCCGCGCAGTTTCCCGGGCTCATCCTTCGCGTTTCTGCCGGCCGACATCGTGAGCCAGATTCTCAATTTTGGAGCGCCCGCACCGATCGATGTCATGGTTGCGGGGCCGAACAAAGAAGACAATCAGGCTTACGCCCGCAATCTGATGCGCAGCATCTCGAAGGTTCCGGGAACAGCTGACGTTCGTCTGCAGCAATCGTCGCGCTATCCCGAATTCGCCGTCGATGTCGACCGCACGCGCGCCGACGAAATGGGTGTGACCGAGCGCGACGTCACCAACAGCGTCGTGGTCAATCTTTCGGGTAGCTTTCAGGTGGCCCCGGCGTTCTGGCTTAATCCGCGAACCGGCGTTTCGTACCCCATCGTCGCCCAGACGCCGCAATACCAAATCGATTCGCTGTCGAAGATGGAAAACATGCCGGTGACAGGCAGTGGCGCGGTTACACCTCAAGTTTTGGGCGCACTCAGCACGATTCATAGGGACAACAG
>PLJH01000081.1 GCA_003139615.1 Alphaproteobacteria bacterium | reverse complement strand
GCTTCCGGATTGATCGGCTCGCCCACCGAACCCAGCAGGCGTAGCGATTTGCGGCTCGTTTTCTTCACGGGCGCTTCGCCTTCGCGCATGAGCGCGCGGATCGCCGTCGGCGCGGTATAGAAAATGTTGACCTGGTGCTTGTCGATCACCTCCCAGAAACGCGAGGAGGTGGGATAGTTCGGCACGCCTTCGAACATCAATGTCGTGGCGCCGTTCGCGAGCGGCCCATAGACGATATAGGAATGGCCCGTCACCCAGCCCACATCGGCCGTGCACCAATAGACATCGCCGTCGTGGTAATCGAACACATATTGATGCGTGAACGCGGCATACATCAGATAGCCGGCGCTCGTGTGCAGCACGCCTTTGGGCTTTCCCGTCGAACCGCTGGTATAAAGAATGAACAGCGGGTCTTCCGCGCTCATCTCTTCGGCCGGGCAATCGGCGGATACTTTCGCCGCCGCTTCGTGATACCAGACGTCGCGTCCCGCCTTCATCGCGATGGCAGCGCCCGTGCGCTTCACCACGATCACAGTCTTGACGCCGGATTTCTCGACAGCCTTGTCCGTGTTGAGCTTGAGCGGGATGGGCTTGCCGCCGCGCACGCCTTCGTCGGCCGTCACCACGATGGTGCTTGCGCAATCCTCGATACGGCCCGCGAGGCTGTCGGGCGAGAACCCGCCGAACACCACCGAATGGACCGCGCCGATGCGCGCGCACGCCAGCATCGCGTAAGCCGCTTCCGGAATCATCGGCATGTAGATCGTGATGCGGTCGCCTTTCTTCGCGCCATGCGCCTTCAGCACATTGGCGAAGCGGCAAACTTCCGCATGGAGATCGCGATAGGTGATGTGCCTCGAATGCGCGGGGTCATCGCCCTCCCAGATAATGGCGGTCTGCTTGGCGCGCGTCTTCAAATGCCTGTCGATGCAATTGACGGTGACATTGAGGGTGCCGTCTTCGAACCATTTGATGGAAAGATTGTCCGGATCCCACGAGACGTTTTGTACTTTCGTGAACGATTTGATCCAGTCGAGGCGTTTGGCTTCCTCGCCCCAGAACTCATCCGGGTCTTTTAGCGAACGCGCATACATCGCGTCGTATTTGGCCGCATCGATGTAAGCGCGCTTCGACCAGTCTTTCGGAACGGGGATCAGGCTGTCGGACATAGGCGGTTCCTCGGTCTTTTATTGTCCACCCGCCCCTTGAGGGCGGGTCGAAGGCTTTCTTTGAGCGTCAGCGAAAGGAAAACTTCGGGGCGGGGTCATTTTTTTGAAATTGAGTGCTTGCCCCTCCCCGAAAAATGTCTCGCTTTGCTCGAATTTTTCGACCCTCCCTCAAGGGGAGGGTGGGGAGATTTTGCAATTACCTCATCGTCCCTTCAAGCTTTCCAATCGATCGAATCCGTATCCTGGCCCGGCCTTGGCGGGTCTCTGCGGATCGATGCCGGCGTCTTGGAGAATTTGACCGGCGGTTTCATCGCGCGCCAGGTGCCTTCTGTCGCGTGCTCGCGGAGCTGGAAGAAATCCACGGCCTTCAGGTGCGGATCTTCGAGCACTTCGTCCAGCGTGTTGGCGCGCATGATCGGGACGCGGTTTTCTTCGCCGAGCCGCATCCAGTCTTCGGTGGTGTGGGCGAGGGCTGCCTCGCGCATCATCTCGTAATAGACCGCGACCTTTGCCTTGCCGCCCTTTGCGTTCAAAAAGCGCTCGCTTTCATAGCCGTTCGGAATGCCGCCCAGTTCCATGAACTTCGCGGCGGCCGTGCGGCTCACGGGCTGAATCGCGATGTGGCCGTCTTTGGTTTTCAACGGCCGCCGATCCGCGGCAAGCGCCGGCGTGTGTCCCAGATGCGAAACGGCGGGCTCGAAGGTTGCGCCCCACAAATGTTCCGCGAGAATGAAGCTCGTAAAGCTCTCGAACATCGGCACTTCCACGAACTGTCCTTCACCCGAGCGTTCGCGATGGAACAGCGCGGCCAGCACCGCATAGATCGCGTGCATGCTGGACACCTTGTCCGCGACGTAAGACGGCAACAGCCGCATCTCGGGATTGCCGTCCACGCGTGGCAAGAGATCGGATGCACCCGACGCCGCCTGCACGAGATCGTCGAAGGCCTGACGCCCCGCATAGGGCCCGTCCGAGCCGTAGCCCACGCAGTGGACATAGACGATGGAGGGATTGAGCTTCGACACCTCTTCATAGCCGAAGCCCAGCCGCGCCATCGCTTCCGCCCGTACATTGTGAATGAACACCTGCGCGGTGGGGATCAGCGAACGCAGCCGCGCGCGGCTTTCTTCCGTCTTGAGGTCGAGCGTCACCGAGCGCTTGTTGCGGTTGAGCGTCATGTAGGTCGCGCCCATGTCCGCATTGACGGCGGACTTCGAGCCGCCCCGCTGGCGGTCGCCTTCCGGGCCTTCGATCTTGATCACGTCCGCGCCCAGATCGCCCAGGGTCTGCGTGCAATAAGGTCCGAAGATATATTCCGTCAGGTCGATGACGGTGACGCCGTGAAGCGGTCCATGGGGCATTGGGCGGGTCCTTGTGGCATGCTTGGAATATCTGGCCGGACGGGAGATTAGGGCATGGCGGGCAAGGGGCAAGCGGGCGGTGACGCGCCCACGATGAGCGACGCGGCGGTCAAGGCCAAAACGGGTAAGGACTGGGCCCAATGGTTCGCCGCGCTGGACAAGGCCAAGGCCGCGACTATGAGCCATCAGGAGATTGTGGCCGCAGCGGGCAAGCTGGGCGCGGGCCGCTGGTGGGGGCAGATGGTGACGGTGGCCTATGAGCGTGCCCGGGGCCTACGCACGAAGCACGAAACGGCGACGGGCTTTTCGGTCAGCATCTCCAAGACGGTCGCGTGCGATTTGTCCGATCTTTATGCCGCGGCGTCCGACGAGAAAGCGCGCAAGGCCTGGTTCCCGAAAGGCGCGTTCGTGCCGTCGTCGCAGACCAGGGACAAATATCTCCGCGGGTCGTGGCGCGGCGAGGCACGCCTCGAGATCAATTTCTACGCCAAGGGCGCGGGCAAGTCGCAGATCAATGTGCAGGTCAACAAGATGAAGAAGGAATCCGACGTCGAAGCCGAACGCACGGCCTGGAAAGCGGCGCTGGAGAAGCTCGTCGCGCGTTTATCTTAAATGTGGAGCACAGCGTAATGAGCCGAGCCTTCGTCAAAGAACAGGACAACGTCCCGCCGGACGATCCTCCGGGATTCGAGGTCGGCGCCGGCCCCAACCTTGTCACGCGCGCCGGCCTCGACCGCATCAATGCGAGGGTGTCGGACATCGAGGCGCAACTCGCAGCAAACCCGGATGCCGATTCGCGCGTGCTGCTCATGCGCGATCTGCGCTATTGGGTGGCCCGGAAAAACAGCGCGCGTTTATTTGCGCCGTCGAACCCGAACGAAGTCGAATTCGGCTCGCGGGTGACGATCGAACGCGGCGGGCGTCGGCAGACTTTCGCCCTCGTGGGCGAAGACGAGGCGGAGCCGGGCACAGGCCGCATCAACTGGCGCTCGCCTTTGGCTGAAGCGATTCTGGGTGCGCGGGTCGGCGACACTGTGAATCTGGGCGAGCGCACGCCGCCGGACGAGATCAGGATATTGGAGATCGCGCCGCTCGAATCCTAGTCTTTTGCCGCGCTCTTCCTTTTGGCATTGCGCTTCGCAAGCCGGCGATCCTCAGGCAACTGGTTGTCCATCGGAATGGGCTTGCCTTTGGAATCCTGTTCCAGCCCGGGGTGGGGATTGTCTTGCACGCGCATGCTTTCCTTGCGCTTGTCGGCTTTCATGAGGCACTCTCCCGCGTGTCGATTGTGAACCCGACAAAGCCCACCTTGTTCCATAATATCCCGGCGGTGACACATGACGGCTCTTCGCCTCAGCGCGATCCTCTCGATCCTCGTGGCAGCCTTTTATGTGCAAGGCGTGGTCACCGTCGTCAGGCTTGGCGGGCCCTTCGACAGCGCGATTTGGGTGCTGCTGGTTGGCATTGCAGTTCCGCTCGTGCCGGGCGTGCTCGCGCTGTTCGACCGGGCAATTTTTTTGTTGCCTGCGGCATGGGGCTGGGCGCTCGGCGTACATCTCCCGAGGTTGCTGGTACCGCGGCCTCCACTGCCGATGGACCTGATCCAGAAAACGCTCAAGAGCGGTGGCGGTCAAATTTACGTTGTTGGGCAGGATTATTTCGGGATGGCCATCGTCGCCGTGGCGACCGTGGGGCTCACCCTCTACGCCATCAGCGCGCGGAAGGCGGCTTGAACCGCTTCCGCGCCTGACGACAGGATGGAGGACGTTTAGAGCCATTTTGGTTTGAGATTACGCATAGCCGGCATGGCTGAAAAAATTGCGGCAGTGATCGGCTGGGAAGTCGTCGAGGATGGCGCCGATACGGTCCCAGAGCGCGGGAATGGATCGCTCTGCGGCTCTTCGCAGATGGGCTTTGATCTTTGAGAACGCCAGCTCGATCGGATTGAGGTCGGG
>PLJH01000087.1 GCA_003139615.1 Alphaproteobacteria bacterium | reverse complement strand
AGACGGTCGGCGGCCACGATGCCGCCGACGCCGGCGACTTTACGTTCTTGTAGGGCGCCGGCAATTTCAATCAGCTGCCGTGGCGCGCTGTCGGGCAGGGCCCCCAAGGCCTCAAGCACCTGCTCTGCGAGGCCGAGGAATCCCGGCAGTCTTGCTTTGGCGATGGAGACGCCCGAGCCGCAAAAGAAAAGCACTTTTCCTTCGTCGCGAGCGACAAGGAGATCGTCAGGCAATTCGGGACCGTCGGAGTGGAAGCGCAAGAACGAATCTACACCTTCAAATGGAGTTCGGAGTTCGGTCGACAGTATACGTGTTCACCAAGCGCGCGTCCGCTTGTCCGTCGATCGCCGCTTCGGAGACCATTCCATCCGCCGGGTTGCGCAGTTAGGGCCTCCTGCTGGGCCTATGCTGCCCGCCGAACCGTCTTCACCCGGACCGAGAGACCCGCGCGGGTGGCGATATCCACAAGCGCGTCCAGGCTGAACTTGTCGATCCGTCCGCGGAGTAAATCGTTGAGACGCGGCTGGAAGTTCGGGGTTCGAAGTGGCATGACGGAATGAAGTTCCGGAACACCTTTTATTGTTTCTCATCTCCCCGAGCGGGCGGCTTTTCGGGCGCGTTTCGAGAAACCACAGAAGGTTTTTGGCATTCGCCTTGCCGGCGCGGCGCTTGAAGAAATCCGCCGCAGTCTCGACCGCGCCGACCTTTTCGGCGACCGCCGACGCTATCCACTGATTGAGCGATACGCCGTCCTCCTTCGCAAGCTTCGCCGCTGCGTGCTTGATCGAAACGGGAAGCTTCAGGGGATAGGTTGCCTTGCTCATTCTTTCACCCTTGCCAACAATTCTGCCGGGCGGACCACGTCGAGTCCAAACCGTTCGGCGGCTGTCGCAAAATCCTTAAAATTGAACGTCACCAGCGCGGCTGTCCCCTACCCCATTCCCACTTTTCCTTGCTTTTCCCCGGAATCGGCCCATACAGGTCCCTCCCTCCCCGTGGGGAGTCGAAAATAGTTTGGACTTTCGTAGAGTGGACTATTGCATAGTACGAAGTTCATGCTAGATAGGACTTCGTAATAGCAAGGAGGCGGAACGAGACGCGTCGTGGCAGAAGAATCTCAATACACGCGCAAGTTCCGAAAAGAGCTCATGGCCGGGCTATCATCGCTCGTCCTCTTGGCTGTGCTCGCGCGCGCAGGCCGGGAGATGTATGGATACGAAATCGCCAAAGCCGTGAAGGCCGAGGGCGAAGGCGGACTGATCTTCAAGCAGGGCGCCATCTATCCCGTTCTCAGATCCCTCAACACGCTCGGGCTGCTGGGCAGCCGGGTGGAGGCATCCGCCTTCGGCCCGCCCCGCCGGTACTACAACATCACCGACGACGGCCGTCAGGCGCTGAACGACTGGCAGGGCGCGTGGAAAGACATGCGGGAGTTCGTGGACGACGCGCTGTTGGCGGGCGGAGGAGCCGTGCATGAACACCGACCGTCCGCCTGACACGGTCCGCGCCTATCTGGATGCGCTCCAGAGCGCGCTCAAAGGCGCGTCGCCGGGCCTCGTCAGCGATGCGCTTTCGGATGCCGAAGAGCATCTGCAAAACGAGCTCGCATCGAACCCGGAACGCAGCGAGGCGCAGGTCCTCGCCGCTGTCATCGAAACCTACGGAACACCAGCCGAAATTGCAGAGGAGTATCGCTCCATGGAAGCCACACTTCAGGGTCCCTTCCCCAAATCCGAACAAGCGCCCGAGCGCCACTATGGATTCTTCGGCGTCATCAGCGATCCGCGCGCCTATGGCGCGTTGATGTATATGCTGTTGTCGATCGTCACCGGCATCTTCTATTTCACCTGGACGATCACCGGAATTTCGCTCACTGCCGGCCTGATCATCCTGATCATCGGCATTCCGTTCGGGCTTCTGTTCATTGGCTCGGTGCGCGTGTTGAGCCTCGTCGAAGGCCGCATCGTCGAAGGACTATTGGGTGTGCGCATGCCGCGCCGTTTGCCGCCCGCTTCAACCGCCGACGAAACGGTCTGGGCGCGCATCAAGGATGCGCTTGCCGACATTCGCACCTGGTCGTCGATGTTGTATCTCATCCTCATGCTGCCGCTCGGCATCGCGTATTTTACGATCGCCGTTGTCGGCCTGTCGCTCTCGCTCGGGATAGCGGCATCGAGCCTGTTTGCGCTCGTGACCAATCACGTGGACTTCCAGGTGAGCGATGTTCCGTGGCTGAATCACTTCCTGCATACCGCGCCCGGCCTCGCCGCTGCGGTGTTGTTCGGAATTCTGCTGTTCTTCATCCTCTTGCATGTCTGCAAAGGCGTCGGCTGGCTGCACGGCCGCATCGCCGAAGCACTTCTCGTGCGGTTGTAAGTTCCCCCCAACAATCCGCCCGACAGATCGTGGCCTCGCAAGTTCCGAGGCCACGATTCGTTTGGCCCGGCTCTTGCTCCAACCGACTCACCGGCAAGTCCCAATGTGGGTTTAGAGAACGTTAACGTGCCGGTAACGGTTGACGGCGCTAATCATGGTCAGGCTATATGGCGCGCCTTGCTTCGGCCGGGCGCACACCAATCGAGCGGGGATGGCACGACATCCCTTTGGTATAACGACAGGAGCTGCCGTGCAGCCTCGCCGCGCACCGACGTTCGATGTTCTTGCAGCCGACTGGCAACGCACTGCGCGTTCGGCAGCCGAGGCCCTCTCCTCCACCGATGGCCGCTGGGCCATTGTCTCGACTTCGATCACTGCGGTCATTGCGGGCTCGATCGCCTGGCTCGCCGCGGGAACCATTCCGCCATCGCACGGCTATTCGGCGTCGCACCAGCGTTCGCTGATGCCGTATGAACTGTTCCTGCGGCTCACGGCGCAGAACAAAGGCCCGCAACTGAATTACGCAGCGTTCGGTCCGTCTCCGTCCGCCACCCCGCCCGCACAGATCGTCGAGCCCGCCAACACACTGGACAATTCGCTTGCGGCCGAAAGCGCCGGCGACGATTCCGAAGCGGCGAACTCCGATGTCGACTCGCGCACCATCACGCTCGATTCCGGCGACACGCTCGCCGGCGCATTGGCCGATGCCGGCGTGACCGGCAGCGATGCGGAAGCAGCGGTTGCGGCGCTCGCCAAAGTGTACAGTCCCAAATTGGTACGCGCGGGACAGACCTTGCAGCTCACCTTCGAACCCGCGCCTCCTGCAGCACCCGTCGCCAGCATCACCTACACACCGCCGGCCGGAGCCTCGGAGGATTCCACGGCTGACGGCGAATACGCGCCGGATTCGAGTGTGCAGGCTGCGGCCGCGACACCTGTGGGCCGCCTGCTCTCCGTGAGCTTCTCGCCGACCATCGAACACGACATCACCATCAGCCGCGCGACAGACGGCGGCTTCACTGCGCAAAGCACCGAGAAGAAGCTTGTCGCGAAATTCCATCGCGCCGGCGCGAAGATCGACTCGAGCCTCTATCTCGCCGCGATGCAGGCCGGCATTCCCGCCGAAGTCGTCGTGCAGATGATCCACATGTTCTCGTATGAAGTCGACTTCCAGCGCGACATCAAACCGGGCGACACGTTCGAAGTTCTCTACAATTACTACTACACGCCGGACGGCCAGCCCGCGAAGCAAGGCGACATCGCATACGCCACAATGCATCTGGGCTCGCGCACCGTCGCGCTCTATCGCTATCAGCCGGCCAATGGCGATCCGGTCGAATATTTCGACGCCAAGGGACAAAGCGCGAAAAGCATGTTGATGAAGACGCCCGTCGACGGCGCGCGGATTTCATCCGGCTTCGGCATGCGCTTCCATCCGGTGCTGGGCTACACGCGCATGCACAAGGGAATCGATTTCGCGGTGCCGACAGGAACGCCCGTGATGGCGGCCGGCAGCGGCACGATTCAAATCCAGGGCTGGCTCGGCGGCTATGGCAATTTCGTGCTCGTGAATCACGGCAATACATACTCGACGGCTTATGGTCATCTGTCGCGCTTTGCGCCGGGCCTGCATCAGGGCTCGCATGTGCGCCAGGGACAGGTGATCGCCTATAGCGGCGCCACGGGCCTCGCCACGGGCCCGCATCTGCATTACGAAATCCGCATCAACGGCACGCAGGTCAATCCGCTCACGGTGAAAGTTGCGCGCGGACAAATCCTGGCCGGAAAAGATCTTCGCGAGTACCTCGCCAATCGCGTCACCGTCGATCGTGAACTCGCCGCAATGCCGCTCGAAAGCAAAGTCGCCGAAAGCCCCAGCGATCTTCGCGCCGCGAAGGATTGACTTGCTTTACCTCTCTCCCTTCGGGAGAGAGGTCGAGGATGCGCAGCATCCGAGGGTGAGTGGGTGCGCATGCAGGGCCGAATCTTTCGACAGTAGAGCGCTGCATAAGCACCCACTCACCCTGCCCTCTCTCCCGGCGGGAGAGAGGGAAAAGTTCCCTAAAGTTCCCCACTGATTCGCGCGGCACAACGCGCGATTTGCCCAATCGTTCCCTGTCTGTTAGGAAATCGTCGTTAAGAGTCCAAACTGTCTGCGTGCGCGTGTCGTCCTGTGTGGTGTTGGGGCCGACGCAAATTTCAATCTTATCAGGAACCTCATATGACCCGATCGTTTCGAGCCATACGAAGCCTTTCGACGCGTTTCACCCTTCTCTCAGCAATTGCCTTCGGATCTCTCGCGTTTTCGAGCCTCACAGCCTTCGCCGACAACGATGTAGCGACGCCGCTGCGCCAGGCCGTGACTGCGCTGGACGACATCGCCGGCAACATCGCGCCAAGTGATTCGTTCGCGCCGTCGAGCGACGCCGCGTCTCCGCCGGCACCGCAAGCAGAATCGTCCGACGAGCCTTCGATCGAAACACCGCTGCATCATCTCTATTGCGTGGAATATGCGCGGCTGCGCTCGGGGCTCGAGATCTTCGGCGATGCGAAATATTGGTGGCAACGCGCCGAAAATATCTATTCCAGATTCACGCAGCCCGTGAGCGACGCCGTGATGGTCTTCGCCGGCAGTGCGCGTATCGCGCGCGGCCACGTGGCCGTCGTAACGCGGATCGTCTCGCCACGCGAAATCCGCGTCGATCAGGCGAATTGGCAGAACCGCGGCGAGATCGACCACAATACGCCCGTGCTGGACGTCAGCGCGCAAAACGACTGGTCCCGCGTACGCGTGTGGGACATGGGCTCCAATCGCTTCGGCTCACGCATCTATGCGATCAAGGGCTTCATCGGACGCGGCGTCGCCCCATCCCTGGGAACTTAGCGACGTTCCGCCATAGCGGGCGATACGTCAGCGCAACGCCTCATGCGCCATTTCCAGCAATTGTCTTGTCGTGACGCTTGAGAGCTCCGCCGACATTTCGCTGACCACGCGTCGATGCGTCTCGCTGTGGTGGGATTTCAGATATTCGATAAGATGCTGCGCAGCGTTGCTCTTGCCGGTTCCGTGCCCCACCACCACGATTTTTCCGGCCTGCGCCAGCGCCTGGGAAATCTGCTCGTAATATCCCGGGTCTTCCGCCGTCCGCTGGCCCTTTTCCCGCGATTGATCCTTGTGCGTCAGGTGATGCTGGAAATGGTGCGGGTCGTAAGGCTTGATCGCGTGCTGTGACGCGTCGGCGGCCATCACATCGACATCGTACAGTTTCGCGCCATGGTGGTCCATGACGACCATAAGACTCCGTGCAGCAGCCACACTTGTGACGCCGTCATGTTTCTCGGGCTCGGCAGATTGTTCGGCGCGCGCCAGAAATTTGCGCACGTCGACAACTTCCGCTGCCGTCAGATCCTTCGTATGCGGTTTGCGCATGAGATGCCGTTCCGTGCCGACACGGAACTCGAATTCGGCATTGGCCTTTTGCTCGACCGCGCCGAGCGTTTCGAACAGCGAGACCACATCGCTCCATTCGAGATTGTGCGCCACCGGGTGGCGCCATATCGCGTCGAGCGTCCTGCGGTTCGCGGTACTGATTTTTTGATGCTCTCGCGAAGCGGCAACGTGCTGAGCCTGTGTCGGGACGGTAGCCATTTGACTCTCCTGGTCGAGGTTGAACGCTTTCTTCAGTGCGACACGAGCGAGCAGCGGTTCGCGCATAGCAAAAGATCGCCGGTCGCCCGGTATCGTCGCGATCCTGCTCGATGATCTCGCCGGGAACCGCGCTGTCGCTGTAGGCCGCCCGCATGGGCCGGCAGGCTGCGATCCCGATCACGCCGGCCTTGAAGCTCTCCGCCGGGCCGGCCGCGACGTTCAGCAGGGCCGCGCTCGAACGCCCAAGCTCCAGATGCACCATCAAAGCGGTGTAGGTCACGGTCGGTCTCCCAGAAGACGCACCGGCACGCTGCGGCGCAGCGGGACGCGCGTCGGTCGGTCTTGAGGCTGTGGGACGGGAACGGCCTGTATGCGTGTTGGTTTCAACCGATATGGGCATCCGTGCCGTTGGCCCGGACCCCCGGGCCGCTTCCGGGCGTTATCGCTGGTGCCCCCGGAACACGTATGAACGGGTTGGATGCCGTTTGCTTCGAGCTATGCTTCGGTATGATTTCCTGCAAATGCCCTCCTTGTTCGCACCGAAGCCGCCGGAAGGACGACCATGAAAATTCACTCTAAAGACTTTCGCGTTCACGACGGCGACACGGTCGATCTCAAAAAATGGCCGACGAAGATCGATCCCGTGTACAAATCCAAAGAGCAATACAAGACACTCCTGCAGGAGCACGTCGAGCAGTTGAGCACCCAACAGGAATTGCTCTATGGCAGCGACCGCTATGCCGTCCTGCTGGTCTTCCAGGCGATGGATGCCGCCGGGAAAGACGGCGCCATCGCGCATGTGATGTCGGGGGTCAATCCCCAGGGCTGTCAGGTGTTCAGCTTCAAGCATCCCAGCGGCGAGGAGCTGCAACACGATTTTCTCTGGCGCACGACTCGCAACCTGCCGGAGCGGGGAAAAATCGGAATCTTCAACCGCTCCTATTACGAGGAAGTGCTGATCGTTCGCGTGCACCGCGAACTGCTGGTCGCAGAAGGTTTGCCGGATGCCCCGAAGCACGACGAGAAATTATGGGACGAGCGCTATCGCTCGATCGTCAATCTGGAGAAACATCTCCATCTCAACGGCACCCGGATCGTCAAATTCTTCCTGCATCTTTCGAAGGAAGAGCAGCGAAAACGCTTCCTCGCCCGCATCGACGAGCCGGAGAAGAACTGGAAATTCAGCCTCGCGGATATCCAGGAGCGGAAATACTGGAAGCGTTACATGGAAGTGTATGGGGAATGCCTCGGCGCCACGAGCACCGATGATGCGCCGTGGTATGTGGTCCCCGCCGACGACAAGCAAAACGCCCGGCTGATCGTCTCGCAGATCGTTCTCGATACGCTGGAGGACCTCAAAATGGCCTATCCTATTGTGAGCGCAAAGCGCCGGCAGGAATTGCTCTCCATTCGAAAGCAACTCGCGAAATGAGACGCGAACAGGCTTGGCGCGTTACGAACTCGTCGCGATGGCGCGCGCACCGTCCGCAAGAGTGAGGATTCCGGTAAATGTCTGCCACAATCAAAGAAGCTGTCGCCGCATTCGACAATCAGGATGCGCTCGACAAGGCCGTCTACGAGCTGGAAACGCGCGGCTTCGATCGCGCCGCCTTCTCGGTGCTCGCGAGCGAAACCGCGGTCGCGCAGAAGCTGGGTCACCGCTATTCGCAGGTGAAGGAGGTCGAGGACGATCCGCAGGCGCCGCGGACGACGTTCTTTTCGCGCGTATCCCGGCTCGAGGCCGATTACCTCCCGGCGCCCGCGCTGGCCGGTATCGGCGCACTTGTCGTTGCCGGGATCGGAACCGTGATTCCAGTGCTCGTCGCTGCCGGTGCGGGCGCCGCGCTCGGAGCCGCGCTCGGCCGGATGCTCCACAAACACCACGCGCAGCTTGTCGATGAACAACTCGCGCGCGGCGGGCTTCTTCTGTGGGTCAATGTGCGAAACGACAGCGAAGAGAAAACTGCGCTGGATGTGCTGCGCGCGCGGGCCGCGCATGACGTGCATGTTCACGAGATCGCAGCGCCTTAGGCCGCGCGGCCCCCCATCCGTCCGCCTCGCAAGTGCGA
>PLJH01000140.1 GCA_003139615.1 Alphaproteobacteria bacterium | reverse complement strand
ACCACTCGTCGGGACACGACCCTTCTTCTCCAGGCCAGACCAAACGCGACGACGGCGCAGCTCGAAGACGCAATAACAAGCAGCTGTCGGCTGCTGCCGGGGACGACCGTCGATCGCGCCGGCAAAGGCGTGCCGGACGGTCTGCGCGCCCTCACTGCGATCATGGCAGGTGCCGTTTTGCCGCCTCTTGCGGCTTACGTACCGCCACAAAGAAAAAAGACTCCCGCCAAGCGCCGGAAAACCACCCGCCGAGCGCGGGGGTCCTCGAAAACACGCAAGATGCCTGCACGCAGGCGAAAAAGCGCAAAAAAAACGCGCCGCCGGTCTGCACGCTAGTGCGCAAATGATGGCAACATCCGACACCGTAAGAGTTATAGTGGAGTATGACCGTAGAGCGACCACCGGGTTCTATAAAAGCCAAGACGATTGGCGAGCTCCGTGCGCGCAACGCGCAGGGAGACGCCGCCGTCACCTTGTCGCTCGCGCTCGGTCCGGGCGACGAGCCGGTCGATCACATCGTCAAGCGACTGCTGGCGCGGACAAGTGAGGGTGGCCCTGTCGACATTCTCCAGATTCACCCTCTTGCCCGGGTCGTCTCCGTCCGGGGTAAGCCCAATGCGTTGGTCCCGCTCATCGAGTCGTCCGAAATTCAGGACGCCCTCTACACCAGCGAACCGGACATTCTGCCCAAGCCCGTCAAGCGACGGCCTGTCGATCTGGCGACGGAAGAAGGGTTCTATCCTGTTCGCACGCCTCCGAGGTCCCCGCCAAGGCGGACTGGAGGCTCACCTCGCCCCGGAGCCGTGCCCAAACGGCCCAAATAGTGCCGGAGGCTGCCAGGATTTATCGTATCGCGCCCTTGTTATGAAACCCAAAAGCGTTTGACGACATGCCGCCCGATACGCTTTCGACTGAACAAGAAGCGATGCCGTCGGAAGGAAACTCGCTCAGGCAAGCGATGTTGATCGGTGTTTCGACCTACGACAATTCCGAATCCTGGCCCACGCTCACAGGCGCCGATAAAGACATTACGGCGTGGGCCGCGCAACTCAAACAGTTCGGGTTCGAGGTCGAACAACTCACCACGCGTGATGAAACAACACGTACCGCGATTCTCAGCAGGGTTCGAGACAAGTGTTTTCAGATGCCGTCGCAGGGATGTTTGCTAATCATCTTTGCAGGCCATGGAGTCTCCGTCGCGCGCCAGCAATGGCTGGTTCCATCCGATGCGCCGCGCGTTCCGACTGGCCGTAAGGCACCCTTCCTCATCGCAAACTACGAAGATTATCTGCTGCCGGCCGACTTTCGCGGAGCAATCTCGGAGACCGACGCCGAACACACCATGCTTGTTATCGACGCGTGCAGAACACAGTTCGGACCTGCCGACCGTCGAGAGGCTTCGCCGTTCCACGCGGCGCCGTCACGCGCCAATCAACGTGTGATTCTCGTTCACGCCGCTATTCCGGGAGCATCGGCCTTCGAAATCGTCGGAAAGGGCGGGTTTCTGAGCGGCGCGATGGTGGGGGCGCTCGAGCAACTGGGCCAAAACGCGACGCTTTCCGAAATCTTTGATGAAACCGACAAGCGAATTCGGAAAACACTGAGCGAACAGAAGATTGACGATCCCGCGGCCGGCTTGCGCGTCCAATGCGAATGGGGACCAAATTTCGAGATACGCGACACAAGGTTTTTCGCGCAGGCGGCCAATGCGCCGGTACAAATTACCGAGAAAAACAAAAAACAACCGGCCAATGTGACTGCCGGCTTTCCGCAATTCGACATTAAAGCGTTTCATACAGCGAGCGGCCGGGAGCGGCGCGCGCGTGCCTATGCCTTTCTCTGTGAGCGGTACAAATTCGCGCTCAATACCGCGGCAGATCGCGAAGACATACAGAGCGAGTACATGCCGACAAGATGCGACAGCAGAGTCTATGAGGACGACATTGGTTATTTGGACTTCAATTTCTGGTCCGCAGTATCTCCGATCAATCGACAGGTCGCTTCGAACGATTGTTTCTGGTATTTTCTTTCTCTGTCTACCAGGGTGTTCGACTCGAACCGGCAGCCGACACCGAGCGAAGTGCAAATCCCGTTTGGCGCATTGCTTTCGGAATATGGTCTGCGCCAATTGGGTCGCGACGTCGGCAACTCCCCCGTGAATCAGGTGGTCGGGGATTTGCAAAGAAAACACCCCGCTTGGTACGTCAGGGAGAATGATTTCGGCAATCTGGAGATTGTGTTTGCGACGTTGACCTTGGCCGATCTTTCGCACGTAAGAGAGAAAAAATTCACGGAAGCCTTCAGCGAAGCGATACGCGAAACCGAAGCCGAAATTCTGAAGGCCATTTCGTCGTCGAAACGCTCCGCGCGGAACAAGCGGAGATAGATTTCACCGCTGGGACTTGCATCAATTCGTCAGCCGCCCGGCTTCGCGAGGCTGACACCCAGACTACTTGCCAGCGAAGAAGGCGTGGCTTGCGCCAACTGACCGCCGACGGCCTGAAGGCCCAATCCCCAGAGAAAGCATACCCAAAGATCATTCGTCGTGCCAAAACCCAGATTGCTGAACACGAGAATGTAGCTACCGACCGTACCGGTCAGCAGGGCTGCAATGATCCAGCTCGCAAGGCCCAAGACGGCGATCTGGAATCGGAGATGCTCGCTCGCTGTCGCGCCGGGACGGAAAAAAGCCAACGCGGCCTCTCCAGTGCCCAGCGCCGCCTTCGCTTTGGCCACCTGCTCGGCGATAGCGTCCTCCAACGCAGCGGTCGCCGGCGCCGGCGGAGCTGGTCCGTCTCCCGAGCTATCCGAGGGTAGTGCCAGATCGTCGACCGCTGTCCAGGCATCTGCGATGGCTTTTTGGGCCGCCTGAAGCTTTGCGGGCTCGATCCCATCTGTGCTCAGCTTTGAGAGCGGCACCAAGCCCTTGTCGATGATTTGCGCGAGCGCGATGGTCCAGGCGCCGGCATTGTCGAGCATTTGTTGATAAGGCTGGCTGGCGGTTGCCGAAGGCGCGGTGATCGAAAAACATCCAGGCACGAAGCTGTTGCGTTCCAGGCTGGAATCGGAAAGGCGCCCTTGCCAATCTTTGATGCGCGCGACGGTCGTTTCGGCGCCGCGACCCATGCATTTAAGAGCTTGCGCTCGCGTCTCCAATGCGGCAAATGCGGTCCGCAGGGCGACGGCAGGCGCCAGCAATTGCAGTCGCGCAAGCCGGTTGCGAATGCCGACATTTACGCCGAGCGAGAACATAACTCCCGCCAGAAGCGCGAGGACTCCAAACAATTGATGCCACCCATCGGTAACGAAGATCGTGACATTGGCCGCGGCGCTCTGGGCTTCGGAAGCGATGAGCTCGATTGAACCGGCGTATTTTCCAGACGATGGCCTGACATCCGCGGGCGGCCGCAGGAAAAGCTTGTACGTCTGATTGGCCCCCAGACTCATCGTCTGATTGCAATTGCCGGTCGGGTTCCTGCAAATTTGCAGGTCCCCGGCGGCGAACGCCGTCGCGGTTGTTTCGTCCGTCAGGATTACGTCTGCAACGAGATTGGTCGCAGGCACCGGTCCTACGGTCACGACGGCGACGATCGGACGATCGTCCGACCACGACATGATCCCGCCCAGCGAAACCACGTTCCAACTGAACTTGTCGGCATACGCATTCGTGATTGTGTAGTCGCGTGTCTCGGAAGCGCCGTTGAAATCCACCCGCAGATGCCGGGTCAACGTCACGTTCTTGTCCAAACCCGCAGCCTTAATCTGCACGTACCATTCACCGCCGGCAGCATCGCCGATGACGCCGGTCACCTGCGCCGTCACTGTCGCGGAACCGGGACCGAATTCGACGACTTTCGGAACTTGTTTCGGCACATTGTTCAATAATTGGATCGTGAGCAGACCCTGGCCGCCGGTTTCACCGGGCTTCACGACAATCGCACTGTCTATGAACGAGAAAACGCTGCCCTGCGTCTGCTGCAATTGGGGCGATGGCGGACTCTCGGCGCGTGCAGCCGTTGCAGCCATCGCAACGACGCCGAGCACCAATCCTCGTCTTGCGCGCCTCAACAAGGCGGAAACGAGTTGCGCCTTTTGCTGATCGGGACGGGAAGAAGCCGGCTCGTTATTCGAGAACGACTTAACCAATAAACCAATCACCGGCATCTCCACTTCAAATTTCTCGAAGTCAGAAAGTCGTCATTGGAAATTCTGATCGTGACTGGAAGAATACCTCACATTGCAAGCACATCCAAGTATTGGAGTTTAATGAACAGCACAGTATTTGGGTTGTTTTCGGTACGCTTTGTTTGTGGCGGGTGCGAGCACGCCGATGTTTCGTCAGACAACTGAACCTGGTCCCGGCGATCGGAATTTGTCGGCCCGCCTGAAAGGGCAAATTTCGTGCAGGCCAAAGTTTGAGCCAAGTGGGCTGCCGCAGCTAAGTCTTTGAAATCAAAGGTGCCCAGGGGCGGAATCGAACCACCGACACGCGGATTTTCAGTCCGCTGCTCTACCCCTGAGCTACCTGGGCTGACCTTGGGGTCTTGAAGGACGCGCTTTGTAAAAGAGGGTTCGGCCCGTGTCCAGCGGTGCCCCTACCCCTCCTCTCCCTCCCCAAATTCCGGCGGTTCCTCGGCAGGGATGGCGTAGCTGCCTTTGAGCCAGCGGGAGAGGTCCACGTCGGCGCAGCGCTTGGAGCAGAAGGGCTTGAATTTGTTGTCCTGCGGCTTGCCGCAGACGGCGCATTTGCGCGCCTCAGGCCTGGGTGCCGACATCGAAGCCTTCGCGTTTGTATTCCTCGCGCGGCTCGAGCGTCACGCGGGCCGCGCCGCGCCGGGCGAGCGCCGGGCGCACTTCCTCGTCATGCATTTCGAGCCATTTGACGATCTCGGGTGCAGCGCGGACCACGACAGTCTTTCCGGGTGCTGCCCGCGCCTCACGCTCGATGCGGCGGATCACTTCCAGGGCCACGCTGTCGCGCGTGCGCGTGCGGCCATGGCCCTGGCACGGGCGGCAGCACTCGCTCATCAGTTTTACGAGCGGGTCGCGAATACGTTTCCGCGTAATTTCCACCAGCCCGAATTCCGACATGCCGGAGATCTGCGTCGGCGTGCGGTCGCGCGAGAGACTCGTGGTCAGAACGTCGAGCACTTTCTGGATGTTCGCCTGCTCGTTCAGATGGATGAAATCGATCACGATCAATCCGCCCACGCCGCGCAGGCACAACTGGCGGCCGATCTCGTCGGCAGCTTCGAGATTGACCTTCAGGCTCGTTTCCTCCAGCCCCGTGGAAGCCGTGAAACTGCCGGAATTCACATCGATGGCGGTGAGCGCTTCGGTACCTTCGATGGTGATCCAGCCGCCCGACGGCAGCGGCACGCGCGGGCTCAGCAGCCGCTCGATCTCGTCTTCGATGTCGTAGAGATCGAACAACATGCCGGGTCCGGCGAACAATTCGATCTTCGATTCCGCATCCGGCATCGCACGCCGACAATAGGCGCGCGCGGCGTCCGCGGATTCGCGGTCGTCGATCAGCACGCGCGATGTCAGCGAGTCCACTTCGTCGCGCATGGTGCGCTCGACGGGATCGAGATCGTGATAGAGCGTCGCGGGTGCGCTCGCGCTCTGCCGCTTCGCCAACACGGGCCGCCACGCTTCGGCGAGCCGCTCGGCATCTTCTTTCAAATCGGCAAGCGATGCGTCGATCGCCGCACTGCGCAGGATATACCCTGCGCCGGGAATGAGCGCGCCGTTCGACTCTTTGATCATGGTTTCGCCGAGCGCGGTGAGACGGGTGCGTTCCGCTTCGTCGTCGATGCGCCGCGACAGCGCGATGCCGGCCTGGTTCGGCACCATCACCAGAAGCCGCCCGGGGACCGTCACATTCGCGGAAAGCCGCGCACCTTTTTCGCCGATGGGATCCTTCACCACCTGCACGACGATCTCTTCGCCCTCGTGCACGCAATCGCTGATCTTGGGTGCGCGCTCGTCGTCGAAGCCGGGAAGATCGGCGAGGCACCGCGCCTCTCGGGCGCCGAGGAAACCAGCGCGGTCGAGCCCGATATCGACGAAAGCCGCCTGCATGCCGGGCAGCACGCGCTGCACGCGCCCCAATATAATGTGGCCGATCAGGCTGTGGCCGTTGCGCCCGCCACCGCGCTTGCGCAGGGGGCCGTCATCCAGGCCGATGGTGCGCTCGAGAAAGAGTTCCTGCAGCCGCCCGTCTTCGACGATGGCGACACGAATCTCCCCGGCCCCGGCGTTGATCAGGACTTCCTTTTGCATCGAAAGCGTTCAGTGAATAGCAGCACGTGAACACTATCACGAATTCGCGACACCGCACGACTTAAGAAGATGCACTGTCTCCAAAAGAGGCAGCCCGACCACATTCGACCAGGAGCCGTTCAATTGCCGCACGAAAGTTTCGGCGCGGCCCTGAATCGCATAGCCGCCGGCCTTGCCGAGCCCCTCGCCGCACGCGACATAGGCGCCGATTTCGGCTTGATCGAGTCGCTTGAAGACTACACGCGTCAGCACCGTCCGCAGCTTGACCGGGCCATCGATCGGCATCACCGCCACAGCAGTCAGCACCTGATGCGCCCGGCCCGACAGCAATTTCAGGCACGCGCGCACGTCTTTGTCCGATTCCGCCTTCGGAAGGATTCTTCGTCCGCAAGCCACAACAGTATCTGCCGCAAGAATGACGGCGGCGTCACCGCCCCACGCAGCGCGCGCGGCTTCGGCCTTCGCGCGCGCTAGCCTTTGCGCATAGAGACGCGGCTGCTCGCCCTTTCGCGGCGTTTCGTCGATGGAAGCCGGCGCGATGGCATGCGGAACGATTCCCGCCTGCGCCAACAGCGCCTTGCGGCGCGGGCTTTCGCTCGCAAGAACGAGCTTCACACTATTTGAAGCGATAGGTGATGCGCCCCTTGGTGAGGTCATAGGGCGTCATCTCCACAAGCACCTTGTCGCCCGTCAGCACGCGAATGCGGTTCTTGCGCATCTTGCCGGCGGTATGGGCGATGATCTCATGTCCGTTTTCGAGCTTCACGCGGAATGTCGCGTTGGGCAGAAGCTCGCTTACTGTGCCCGGGAATTCGAGCAGTTCTTCCTTGGCCATTATGCCTCTGGGTGCGTTTCTGGGCGCGGAGATTGCACCGAAAGCCCAGAAAAGCAAGGGAACCGGCGATCAATCTGCGGCCCGGTCCACTGCAAAGCGCGCCTCGATGCGGGCCTGCAATTCGTCGCGGACCGCCCGGTAGGCGTCCAGCCGCTGCTCGCGGGAACCTTCGAAGGCGGTCGGGTCGTGAGTCGGCCAGTATTCCACGTCCACGGCCTGCACCCGCGTCAGCTCCATCGCCTTGTGATGGGCCTCGGGCGAGAGCGTGACGATCAGGTCGAAAGAGGCATCTTCCAGGTCCTCGAAGCGCTTGGGTTTGTGGTTTGCGATCTCAATGCCGATCTCATCCATGACTTCCACGGCCATGGGATCGAGCTCGCCCGCGCGCGCGCCCACCGAATCCACATAAACGAAACGGCCATAGAGATGGCGCATGAGGGCCGCGGCCATCGGACTGCGAACGGAATTGAGGGTGCAGGCGAACAGAGCAGCGCCCGGCAGCTCCTCGCCATTGGGTCCCCGCATCCCGTCAACCCTTCAGATGCAGGACGCAAAGCAGCGTGAACAGCCGCCGCGCGGTATCGAAATCGACATCGATCTTGCCCTTGAGCCGCGCCTGCAGAAGCGTCGAGCCTTCATTGTGCAATCCACGGCGGCCCATATCGAGCGCTTCGATCTGCGAAGGCGGTGCATTGCGGATCGCCTTGAAATAACTTTCGCAGACGATGAAGTAATCCTTGATCACGCGGCGCAGGGGCGTGAGCGACAGCATGATGCGGCCGTGCGGCTCGTCGTTTTCGAGCCTGATGTCGAACACCAAACGGTTTTCCGAAACGCCCAACACGAGCTTGTAAGGCCCGCCCGGCGAACCCTCCGGCGTAAAGCTGTTTGCTTCCAGAAGATCGTAGATCGCGATCTCCCGCTCCTGCTCGATCTCGCGCGTGCGGCGCAGGACGGAACCTTCGTCGAGTACGATCGCAGCGATGCGGAAAGTATCGGCCATGCGTCAGGGATCGCGCCGTTCGTTCAACCGTGCGGCAATGGAGCGGGCATGCGCGTCCAGACCTTCGGCTTCCGCGAGCGCAATCGCATCGGGCCCGAGCGCGGCAATCGTGCCCGGCTTGCAGGCCAAAAGCGTCGTGCGCTTGAGGAAATCGAGCACCGAAAGCCCCGAAGAAAAACGTGCCGTGCGCGAGGTGGGCAACACATGATTGGGACCCGCGATGTAATCGCCCATCGCTTCGGGCGTGTGGCGGCCCAGAAAGATCGCCCCCGCATGGCGCACGCGCGCGAGCAATGCTTTCGGATTTTCGGTCGCGATTTCGAGATGTTCCGGCGCGATGCGGTCGACCAGCGCGGCTGCATCGTCGAGTTTCGCCACCACGATGATTGCGCCGAAATCGCGCCAGCTTGCGCTTGCGATTTCCTTGCGCGGCAAAAGCGCGAGCGCGCGCTCGACGGAGGCCGCGACACGATCGGCAAATTCTGCATCGTCGGTGATCAGAATGCTTTGCGACGACGCGTCGTGCTCGGCCTGGCTCAACAGATCTGCCGAGATCCAGTCGGGATTGCTGGCGGCATCGGACACAACGAGAATCTCCGATGGGCCCGCCACGGAATCGATGCCGACCTTGCCGAACACTTCGCGCTTGGCGGCCGCGACATAGGCGTTGCCCGGACCCACGATCTTGTCGACCGGCGCAATGGTCGCCGTGCCGTAAGTGAGCGCGGCAATCGCCTGCGCGCCACCCACGCGATAGATTTCGTGCACGCCCGCAAGACGCGCCGCCGCCAGTGTCAGCGGATTGACCTTGCCGTCGCTTGCAGGCGTCACCATCGCGATGCGGCCGACGCCGGCCACGCGCGCCGGCACCGCGTTCATCAGCACGGAACTGGGATAGCTCGCCGTGCCGCCCGGCACGTAGAGCCCCACACTGTCGAGCGGCGTCCAGCGCCAACCAAGCTCAGCGCCCGTTTCGTCTTCGAAGAATTCGTCCTTCGGCAATTGGCGTCGGTGATAGGTCTCGATGCGCTTTGCAGCCACACCAAGCGCCGCTAGCGCTTCTTTGCTGCAACGGCTCTCGGCGTCCTCGATTTCCGCCTCGCCCAGACGAAGCGTCTCGACCGTCAATGCGGCACGGTCGAAGCTCAGCGCGAGCTCGATCAGCGCTGCATCGCCGCGTGTGCGTACCTCGGCCAAAATCGCACGCACGGAGGCCGCAACGTCCTCTTCGATTTCGCGCTTGGCGCCGAGCAGCGCTTCGAACTGCGCCGCGAAATCCGGTGCGCGCATGTCGAGCCGGCGCACCATCTTAATTCTCGTCGATCTGGTGGGAGGGCCGGTCCAGCGCGGCCCATTCACCGCTCACATCGGTCATCTCCGCATCGATGCACTCGACTTCGAGCTTGATCGCACCATCTCCCGCGAGCACAAGTTCGATCGTGCCGGCCGGATCGTCATCACCCTTCGGCGTAAAAATTATCGCGAGCAACTCGAACACCGCTTCGGGGTCGCCGCGCTTCAGCCGGTAAGACTTGACCGACAACACATCGTTGAAATGGAGCCCGGCCCGCACACGCAGATTGTCGCCGCGGCCGCGTTTACGTTCTGCCGTTTCCCATTTGAAGCGATTCAGCAAAGCGGCGAAGCGGCGCGATTTCGGCAGCCAGACGAGATCCTTCACCTGCCCCACGGCATCCTGGAGGCGCGCGGAAATGATCTCGAGGTCCTCGGCGTCCGCCGCGGCCAGTGTGAGTTCAGGCACCGTCATGCCGATTGCCGTTCGATCTCGGCGCCCACGCCGGAGAGTTTTTCTTCCAGCCGCTCGAAGCCGCGATCGAGATGATAGACGCGGTTGACGACGGTTTCGCCTTCGGCCGCGAGCCCCGCCAGTACTAGGCTCACGCTCGCGCGCAGATCGGTCGCCATCACAGGCGCACCCTTGAGGCGATCGACACCCGTGACAGTCGCCATGTCGCCTTCAACCTTGATGTCCGCGCCCATGCGGGCCAGTTCCGGGACATGCATGAAGCGGTTCTCGAAAATCGTTTCCTTGATATGCGACACGCCATCGGCGGTCGCCATCAGCGCCATGAACTGCGCCTGAAGATCGGTGGGAAAGCCGGGAAACGGCGACGTAGAGATATCCGCCGCAACAGGACGTACGCCATTTCTGTGGATCGCAAGGCCACGATTGGTTTCCGTGATTTCCGTGCCGATGGATTCGAGGAGCGGAATCACGGTACCGATCAAAGAGCCGCGGGTGTTCACAAGTTCGACCTCGCCGCCCGCGATCGCCACAGCCATCGCATAGGTGCCCGTCTCGATGCGATCCGGAAGCACGGAATGTTCTGCGCCGCCGAGGGACTTCACGCCTTCGACCACGATTCGCGATGTGCCGAGGCCCGATATCTTCGCGCCCATCGCAATCAGGCAATGACCCAAATCGTCAATCTCCGGTTCTCGCGCCGCGTTGATCAACACCGTCTCGCCGTCCGCGAGCGCCGCCGCCATCAGGGTGTTCTCGGTCGCGCCGACCGATACGATCGGAAATTCGATACGCGCGCCCCTGAGGCCATCCGGCGCCGTCACCACGACATAACCTTCCGCCAGCTCGACGGCGGCGCCCAGCGCCTCGATCGCCTTCAGATGGAGATCGACAGGGCGCGCGCCGATGGCGCAACCGCCCGGCAACGACACTTTCGCATGGCCCATTCGCGCGACCAGCGGCCCCAGAACGAGGAAACTCGCGCGCATCTTGCGCACGATGTCGTAATCGGCCGTGGTCGAAGCGATGTTCGCGGCAGACAATTCGAGCCTGCCGCCATCGCTCAGGCGCGGTCCCCGCGCGTAGCTCGCCTCAACTCCAAGGCTGCGCAGAATATCGGCCATGAACGCGATATCGGCCAGCCACGGCATATTGGTCAGCGCGAGCGGCTTGTCGCTCAACAGGCTCGCGGCCATGAGGGGCAATGCAGCGTTCTTGGCGCCGCTGATGGCGATTTCACCCTTGAGCCGGGCGCCGCCCTTGATGTGAATGCGATCCATAACCCCTCGTGCGCCTGTCCGGCGATGAAAATGGCAGAGCTCTTCTTCTAACGCCCGGCGCGCCCGCTTAACAGCGCAGAACGACGCATAAGTTAAGTGTTTTTCGCGGCGGGATTGGGGCCGCTTGTCAGGGGGGCTGCAGCGGGCTCCGCACTGGACCCTTCCGCGCTGTCTGCGACCGTTTCTCCCGTCTCGGCCAATGTCCGGGCGCGGGCTTTGCGGCGCTTAAGGTTCTCCCGGAGGGCTGCCGCCTGACGCTCTTTCCGAACTCGCGAATTGTTGGCCACGGCACCTTTCCCTGAAGCCCGCCCTTGGGCTATAGGACCGGCCCCGGGGCGATTTCGCCTTTTACCACGGGAACGAATGCCCTCGGTCGCCGGAGTAGCGTAGTGGTAGCGCAACCCCTTGGTAAGGGGTAGGTCGTGAGTTCGATTCTCACCTCCGGCACCATTCTACGCTGCGCAGCGGCGGAGGGTGTCCTCTGAAGAGCGGTGCGCGCAGGAGGACTTTTTCAGATTTCGCGCAGCTTCGGTTGGCAGTGCAGTCTTCGCTCACGAGAGCCGAAAGGAAGCCACATGACGAAGGCGAACTTGTTTCCGCAAGCTACGTATCGGCCTCATTTTCTTCGACAAATTTCGAGTTTTTTCTCACCTGCTATTTTTGGGGAAAGCCCAGACTTTTTTGAGAAATATCGGGACCTCTTATTCTCCTGATAACTGCCGCTTACTTTTGCTTTTTCTCGCTAGGCCTCAGCGCTTTCATCGCGTCGAATTCGGTAAACTGCTCGTTGGCACAATTTGCCCTATACGACATTGCCCTTACCCGGCGGCCGCCATGTCTCGAATTTCGCCCACTCCCTCGCCAACTCGGCATTGAGAGGCTCAAGAGCCGCAACGATGCTCCGCGCAGCTGCGACATGCGAGGGATTGGCTGTGTCGAACGTGTCTTCAGCGGCGATCATCAAGACACCGCCGTCATCGGTACGTTCGATCACAACGTCCGTCGGAATCACGATCCGCGCCGCCAGCGGCGCCGACAGATAGACCATCCACGACAGGTCACAGAAGGCAAGTATCGGACTTTCCCACAGACGCACCAGATCGGACGAGAAAGCCTGCGCGAAGTCAACATTCCAGGACGACACGATCGCCAGCAGAACGGATTTGAACAACGGATATGCGACGATCGCAGGATCTGGCTCAGTGTCACTATTCGTATCAAAACATGCGTCGCGCCGCGGACCGGTCCAACTCACCAGTGCGCCGCCATGGGCGCTAAATTTGACACGCTCTGCATCCGAAACATTGCTGTTGGAAACGGAAATGCCGTAACCGCCTCGCGGATCATGCCCACCGAAGTCGTCTTTACGTGCTCCGCGCTTGACGATTTCCGATATTTGCGAGCGTACCTTCTCGAGCGGAAAAAGAAACTCGCCAATATTCTCCTCCGTCATTTCAAAAGGGTCACGAAACAAATCCAGAAATATCCAATCACGAAAAAGGGGGCTGAGCGCCGAGATCGAATCCAGGCTCCTCAGCGTTCTCACGCCCAATTCTTCCGGCGCTTCGACGCGCGGTTTCCAATTCGATCTGATGTGGAACCGGTTCACTGCCATGGGTCCTACCGCCAGGTTCCAAGTTTCAACTGGATTCTCTCTAAACGCCTGTCTTCGCTGAATATCTCACGGGCGAGGTCCAACATAGATTGCGTCGCAAAATACCATATAACCGGGCGCCCGTGACTCGCCTCTATCTGGCTTAGCCCTTGATTTGGCCAATCCTTTTCCAGACTTTCCTTGAACGGACCTGCGAGGCCCTTCGTCGCAAGCATCTTCGCATAGCCAGGGCTTTTGTATTCGAGCATCGACCCCGGCAAATTAATGGTGCCATCTTCGTTGATCGCTCCGGGCTCATGCTGACAATCGTCGTAGTAGACGATCGTACCGTTGTCTTCCGGATTGGAAAGCACATATGTAAAACCCGGTTGCGTCGTCCACAGCGGGTTGATCTTCTCTCGCATATATTGCTCGTAAGCACGGCCTGGGTCGCCGCTAGGTCCTACAAGACCTTTCTTATCCGGCACCGGCGGCTCAGGACAAAGCTCTGGATCGTCATCCTTATTCTCCGACCGCGGCTGACCCGACGGCAGCGTCGCGGCATCGACGAGGACGCCGTCGCGCGTCTCTTGTGCGATCGCACGCCCGCGGTTCCTAAACTTTCCGTCCGCCCCAAGTGTCGCGCGCAAGACGACTTGGCCGTTCGATAACTGCACGATATCGAGCTCAGTCTCATCGCCATTCCACGAATAGCGAAGATCGGGACGCCCCGGGATTTCCCCTTCGTGGTGTCCTCCGCCGGCCGGCGGCGAATAGAGCAGCGTGGCGAGGAATGTAGCGGGGCCAGATCCATATCGCGCAATAAGTCCCGCCCAATCAAGAATTGTTGCTATCGTTGTACGAATTGCTCCCGGTGCCACTGTGTTTGTTGCAGCCTCTGCGTATGCTGCTGCCGTACCCACTGCGTCGGCGACTTCCGAACCGGCTCCTTCCCGAGTCCACTGACCGCTTGGACGTCCGCTTCCGGCAGGCACTCGCGGTTGGTTCGGATTATATTCTTTCTCCAGCGCATCCAGCGGCGCCGGATCGAAATCCAGAGCAGTCCAGATGTCGCGTGGAGAAACGCCGTCCTCCATCAAACCGTCGGCGATGAAGAGCCGCCGCGCGGCTTCGGATGGATCGGAAAGCCTGGGAAGCGGCACAAGCGCGATATGCATCGACGCCATGCATTCGTCGCCGGCGCGCGCATGCTTCGAGGCGCGGCGAATGGCACCGATGACGGACGGGTCGATCGGATTGCCATAGGCAACCGACAGCAATGTGAGAATTCGCGCATCCTCACTTTCCAGCGAGCCATCGCTCAGGCGTTTGGCAAGGATCGTCCGCGCACCCAGCACGACGCCCTCGTGTTCGAGGCTCATGCCGGCCCGCAGGCCACGAAAACGAACCTCGTCATGCCAGCGTTTTTGAATGTGCGCGATTACCTGTCGCAAGCCGGGGTTCCCTTGAGTTCGGCTGGACATTGACACGCTAGAAAGAACAAATCAAGAATAAAACAAGAACAAAATGACGGAACCTAGGTCACGCCTTATTTCGAGCGATGCTGCTGGCGTCCAGAGGCGTTTAGAGACCGGGAAGCAGGCTGTTTATCAGCCGTCCAGCCGACAGCAGTTCGCCAGAGTGCTTCCACTGCGAACCATTTTGGCGACAGGCGATCTGCCCCTGAGGCGTGCCCGGCACGAAATCGTTGGTAGATTTGTTGGTATCGAACGAGCGAGGCATTGAAAGCACAACCGAACCAGTCAGTTAGTGGTCGCAGGTTTTGGCCACCTCCGATAATATCGCATGAAGTTCGCATTGGTTTGACAAGGTATCTTGCCGCTCGTTCGCAAAACTCGATGAACGCGGAATCGAACTGAATCTAATTAGCTCGCGCGCATTTGGGGTCCGCAAGCTTTGCCCGGTATTCTGCGGTATGCCATATGGGTACTGGCTTGGCCTTTGCACATTGTCGAAAGTCAGAAACTCCTGGCAGGTCATCTTGGCACCATCACGAAGTGATGACCATCTGGATCCAGGAGGCATCGCAGTGCGGCGTTGCTGTCGGCCAATACTATGCGTGTCGCTGCTATATCGTTGTTTCGGAGAGAATATTGGCGTGGTGGCGCGCTCGATCGGTAACAGAGAAGTTCGAGATGCGGTGTCGCGCGCTTGATCGCAAGCGCCACAACCTCAACCGTGACATCGGGCAAGCCGTCGAGGTTCTGTTGCGCCAGTCCGCGATTCATCGATCGCGACGTCGCCTCAAATCCCAAACTGTCATAAAACTTTGCACTCATGTCGATATTGGAAACACTGATCGCGGAGTGATCGATGCCCAGACAAAGATGCGCGCGCGATGTATGCCACGAAACCGGCATGTTGTTTGGGGGAAACGCGAGAAGCTCAAGCGGATGCCCCTCTGGATCGCGAAATTTGAACGCCGTAGCGCCCCCGGACGATTGCGGCAGCTTTTGCGGACCCCCATTGGATATCGGTGTCCAGTGCGGCGTCGCGCAAAGCCGCGCATAAGCCTGCGCCATATCGCTCACGACAATCGCGAAGTGTTGAAAGATCAGGTCGGACGCCGATGCGTTCTCCGGGTATGGGTTTCCTCGCTGATCGAACTGCAGAAGCTCAATGATCTGCTCGCCAAGGTTCAGCGTGATCCGGAGCGCGCCACCCCCCACACCCATCAGGGCCTCGAACGCCGCGCCCGAAATTTGCTCTGTCGCGATCCTGCGGCAGCCCAAGGCATTCTCGTAGAACGCCGCCAGTTCGCCCGCACCGCCAGTTGTGAGGCTAAACCGCGACAGACCTTGAACGGCTGGCCCGGTGCTCACGGCCACCGGGTTCCGCGCCGATTGAGAAAAATAGCATAGAGCGTGTGTGAACCGCCGATGAAGAGCCTGTTCCGAAATGGACCTCCGAAGGTGAGGTTGGACACCCGATAAGGAACGATGATCTTTCCCAGCAGCTTTCCGTCCGGGTCGATGCAATGCACGCCATCCGCAGCGCTGGACCAGAGATTGCCGTCTTCGTCGACGCACAGCCCATCGGCATAGCCGGGCTCGATCTTGTTGAAGATGTCTCCGCCGCTCAGGGAACCGTTCGGCCCGACATCGAACACACGAATAAATTGCTTGGGACAATCCGTTGTCTGATCGCCGGTCTCCGAGACATAGAGCAGGCTTTCGTCCGGTGAAAACGCCAGACCGTTGGGGCCGTCGAAATCGCTGGCCGCAGCAGCGATATCGCCGGTTCCGGGATCGAAGCGATAAAGCGCCGGTTGCTGTTCCGAAACCTGGCGGCCTCCCTCATAGTCGTTCTGGATCCCGTAGAGCGGATCTGTGAACCAGATCGTGCCGTCCGACTTGACCGTTACATCGTTGGGCGCGTTGAGGCGCTTTCCGCCGTGCCGATCGACGAGCCGCGTCACAGTCCCGTCGAGTTCGGTGCGGAACAGGCAGCGTTCGCGGTGCGAACAGGAAATCAACCTACCCTGCCGGTCGCGAGTCTGGCCGTTCGCATAACCGGATGGCGTGCGATAAATTGAGACGCCTGCGCCTTCGATCCAGCGCATCGTGCGGTCGCGCGGCAGATCCTGGAAAAGCAGGCAATCCGCATCTCCCATCCACGCCAACCCTTCGATCCAACGAAAGCCGGTGGCAAGTTCTTCCAGGGGCGCATTGTCGAGGACGTAGTGCGCAAAGCGCGGATCATGCACTTCGATGCCTTTCATAGCGGTCACCGGAATTCGCAAGGCGCGAACGGCGCCGGCGCATTGTCGAATTGAACCACCATCAGCACCGCCGGCACATCACCGACGGTTCCGGAGCGATGGCCCAGCTTGCCGCCGGACTCGCGGCAATTCTGATCCCCGCCGAACGAGAGTTCTCCCGGTCCCATTTCCTCGCGGGTGCCATCCATCGATTCAACAAACCACCGCCCTGAGAGCGGAATGATCCATTGCGGCCTCGGATTCTCATGCCACTCCCCTATCCAGCCAACAGGCTGCACCGTGACCATCGTCGTCATCGCACCGGTTGTCTTTTCGCCTTGCCATTGCGGATCGGCAGGGGGATTCATCGATTTCAGGACAAACCGGTCCATCGCGCAGCGCGTCAGCCGGCTTATGCCGTCGGCGTCGGTCCAAAGATGCCAATAGGAAACCGTTGGTTTATCGCTCATGGACCGTCTCCGAAACTACATAAGGACGAGACGATTGCAGGGGGTGGAAAACGAATCGCTGCACGCCAGTGGCGTCGGAACCAAAGGCAAGTGTCAGAAACCCACCTGCCAGTGCGACGTTTTTCATAAAATCCCAGAACACATCGCGGCCAGCGCTCGGTCCCTTCAGGCGAAAGTTCGGTTCTTTCCAGAATTGCTTCCACAATAGGGCGGTAAAGATGCAGTATCCTGCAAGGATGAACGCGGCGAGACGATCCGCAATGCCGGTCAGGATCGCCGCCGACATCACAACTTCAACCCCAAAGCCGCAAGCGATCAGGGCCTTCGCCACAACGCGGTTCGAAACGGTCTGCGACGCCTGAGCAACCGCCTGTTTGAAATTGAGGATTTTGTCGAGTGCGCTGAACGGGAGGAAAAGACCGACGAGCAGGCAGCGCACACCGAATGCGACAAGCGCGCTCAGCATCGCCCGTCTCCGCCACCGTCCGTTGACCTGACGATCAGGCGCGCGCCGCGATCGTAACTGACGTAACGCCAGAGCCACTGAACGGATACAAGCAGCCTGTGCTGCAGACCCGCCAACAGGTAAATGTGGACGACTGCCCAAAGCATCCAGGCGGGCGTACCCTTGAGTTTCGCCCATGAGAAATCGGCAACTGCGGCGTGGCGCCCGATAACCGCGACATTCCCGCGGTCACGGAATTTGAAATCAGAAGCGCTTGCACCTGTCGCTATCTTCCTTGCCAAAGCGCGCCCCAGATACTGACCCTGCTGTTTTGCGACCTGCGCCAGGCCGGGCAGAGGCTTGCCATCCTCGCCTTTCACTTGCGCCACATCGCCGAGCGCATAGACATTTTCGTATCCGGAAACCGAAAGATCGCGATTGGCCTTTATACGCCCGGACTTATCCACGGCGGCGCCAAGAATTTTTCCCAACGGAGAGGCTTTCACCCCGGCGGCCCAGATGGCCAGCGCAGTCGGGATTTTTTCGCCGCCGGCTTCAACGAAATCCGCTGTGATATTTTCGACAGCGCAGTTTTTGCGAACCGTCACGCCCAACGCCTTCAGCTTGAGTTCCGTATAGCGTGCGAGGCCTGGCGGGAAGGTGGACAGAAGGTTTGGTGCGGCCTCCAGCAGCATGACGGTTGCCGAAGCCGGATCGATGTGGCGAAAATCCTTCGCCAGCGTGTGCCGCGCCAATTCCGCGATGGAGCCTACCAATTCGACACCGCTGGGACCGCCGCCGATAACCACGAAGGTCATCAGCCGCTTTTTCGCCGCCGGATCGTCGCTCATATCCGCGCGTTCGAACGATAGCAGCAGGCGCGAGCGGATATCGCGCGCGTCGTCGATGGTCTTCAGGCCCGGCGCAAACTTCGCCCACGCGTCATGCCCGAAATAGGCGTGTGTCGCGCCGCCGGCGATCACAAGGATGTCATACGGTACCGACATGCCATCGGCCAAAGTTATGCGCTTTTCCATCGCGGAAATCTTCGTTACTTCGCCGAGCATGACGCTGACATTCGGATAGTGCCGCACGAGGCGCCGCACTGGCTCGGCTATATTGGCGGGCGATAGTGCAGCGGTCGCCACCTGATAGAGCAGCGGTTGAAACAGATGATAGTTCTGCCTATCGATCAATGTGACATCGGCCCGCGATCCGCCAAGGCCACGCGCCACCTCGATACCGGCAAAGCCGGCGCCGATTACGACGACGCATTTCCGGGATTCGCTTTGGGCGTTACCAACCATGTTTCGCCGCAATTCCGTCCGCGACACGCAAAGCATTCGCGATAATCGTTAGCGTCGGATTCACCGCGCCGATGGAGGGAAAGAAACTCGCGTCGGCGATGTAGAGATTGTCGAGTTCGTGCGCCTTGCAGTCCAGATCGAGAACCGAAGTGTCCGGGTCAATTCCGAACCGTGCCGTGCCCGCCTGATGCGCCGTCCCGCCGATGGGAATGCCTTTGCCGAGATAAAGGCTGCGTTCCAGCAGAACAGAATGGGCGCCGGCAGCGCCCAATATCGTCTCTAATTTCTTCTTGAGGCGATGATGCGCCTCCATATTACCTTCGGTGACATCCAGCACCACCCGGTCACCATCGTAGAAAATCCGGTTCCCGGCACGCGGCAAATCCTCGCTGGAAAGCCAGAAATCCATCGAATGGCGCGCCATTTCCTCAAACGGCATCTTCGGCAGCCATTCAAGCCATTCCGGCAGTGCCTCGCCGCGAATTTGCGCGGCATGCGAGGTCGCGCACATCTGGATCAGGCCAAGGGGAAAATCCCAGTCATCGGCGCCAAAATAGTAGTCGCTGACGGCCAGTGTCTTCTGGAATACGGTTTCGTTGGGCTCGCGCATCAGTGCCATGAGAATGGACTGGTTGTGTCGCATATAGTTGCGGCCCACTTGTCCCGAACCGTTGGCCAAACCATTCGGATGCTTTTCGTTGGCCGACCTCAGAAGCAACAGCGCCGACGACAGCGCGCCGCAGGCGACAACAATAACATCCGCGGAATACGTTTCCTCTTCGCCGGATCGCGTGACGTGAACCGCGGTGATCTGTCGCCCGCTTGCATCGGTTTGCAATTTCGACACATACGCGCCGGTCAGCAGCGTGAGATTGGGATTTGCCTTCAACGCCGGATCGACGCACATCACTTGCGCGTCTGCCTTGCCGTTCAAAAGGCAGGGAAAGCCGTCGAACGCATCGCAACGGATACAGACACTCGTGGAGGTGACCTTGCCCTCCTTCTCGTCAAGAAGAATGCCGAGAGGCAGATGGAACGGATGCAAACCGTTCTGCCTCAGATTGTCATTCAACGCCTGAATGCGCGACTCGTGCGAAACCGGCGGATAGGGGAACGGCCCGCTGGACGGTGGCTCGTTAGGGTCTTCGCCCCGCTGGCCGTGGACATGAAACAGTTTTTCGGCCATCGCATAATAAGGCTCGAACGTGTCGTATTTCAGGGGCCATGCGGGCGACACGCCATCCGCGTGGCACACCTCATCAAAATCACGCTCACGAAGGCGAAAAAGAGCTGCGCCATAAACCTTGGAATTCCCGCCCACGTAATAGTGGAGGCCGGGATGAAAGCTCTCGCCGTTTTTGCCATACCAGGTCTCCTTCGCCTGATAGGCGCCGTCGACAAACACGGTTTGCGAGTCCCAGTTTGCCGGCGAGCGCGGCAGGTAGTCACCGCGTTCGATCAGCAATATCCGCTTTCCCGTCGGCGCCAGGCGATATGCTAACGAAGCGCCGCCCGGCCCGCTGCCGATCACGATCATGTCGTAATGGCCGTCCGGCATCGGCATCAACCGTTCGTCGCGAAGCCGGGAAACAGCGTCATGCCGCCATCGACGAACAAGGTGGTGCCGACGACATAATCAGAATCGTCCGAGGCGAGCCAGACGGCCGCGCGCGCTATGTCTTCCGGCTCGCCAATACGCCCATAAGGTACCAGCGTCATCAGCGATTCATAGGCCTGCTTCGTCTTCCATGCCGCCGTATTGATGGGCGTGCGAATGGCGCCGGGCGCGATGCCGTTCACGCGGATACCATGGGGTGCAACCTCCTGCGCCAGGCTTTCCATAAGCATTTTTATGCCGCCCTTGGAGGTGGCGTAGTTGGCGTGGCCGGCCCAGGGTATTTCCTGATGCACCGAGCTCATGTGAATGATCTTGCCGGTAGCGCTCGATACGGATGGAACGGGGCCGCGGCGCAGGAATTCGCGCACAGCCGCGCGGGCGCAGAGGAACTGTCCCGTCAGGTTGACACCTAGAACCTTGTTCCACTCGTCGAGAGTCATCTCGTGAAAGGCGGCGTCGCGCTGAAGCCCCGCATTGGCAATGAGAATATCGACGGTTCCGAATTGTTTGACGGCTTGCGCGAACATCGCGGCCACGTCGTCTTCTTTCGAAACGTCGGCTTTGAATTTGAAAGCCCTGGCGCCGGCTTCCTCGATTTCGGCAACGACAGCGTCCGCCGCGTCATCGCCATCGACATAGTTCACCACCACATCCGCGCCGGCCTGTCCCAGGGCGACGGCAACGCCGCGGCCGATGCCGGAATTCGCGCCCGTAACGACTGCCTTCTGGCCAACTAGAACTCTGTGGACTGGTCGCTTTGGTGCGCCGCGTTCCGTAGTTTCGTCCGACATGTGTTTAGCCTTTCAATTAACCGCTGCCGCCATTGTTTCAATCTCGTCCCGGATTGTCTTTCTCGTAGGCCAACGCAGCCAATCGAATCGCCTCGGATTGCGCCGGATAGGTGTGTATGACGCGCGCCAGATCGCGCAGCCCGATGCCCGTACTCATCACAACGGACATTTCGTTGATCAGTTCGCTCGCTCGGGTTGCGACTATCGTCGCGCCGAGAATCTTGTCTGTGCCGTCCCGGACGTGAATCTTGACGAACCCATCGTCCTCACCGTCGGCGATGGCACGATCTACGTCCTGCATCATCACGGTGTAGGTTTTTACCGGTATGGACTTCTCATGCGCATCCCACACCTGCATTCCCACATGTGCGATTTCGGGCTCGCAATAGGTACACCAGGGGATCATCATCTCGCTATGGCGCGTCCGCTTGTTCTCGAAGGCGTTGCTAACTGCCATGCGCGCGGACACCCAGGCGACATTCGTGAATTTGTGCGACATGCAGACATCACCCGCTGCGTAGATGTCCTGGTTCGCCGTCCGCAGGAACTCGTCCACCTTCACGCCTCCATCATCGCAAACGACGCCGGCGCTTTTGAGGTCCAGATTCTCGACATTCGGCAATCGGCCGATGCTGAGCAGAATTTCGTCGGCGGGAACACTGACCTTCTTGTCATAATTCTGCCCATCGACGAATTTGGTTCCGCTTTCGGCATGCGCGCCGACGACGGTCGTGTTCAGCATGATGTCGACGCCATCGCGCGCCATCGACTCGGATAGAAGCTCGGCAGCGTCGCGTTCTTCGCGCGGCAGGAATTTGGGATCGTTTTGGATGATCGTGACCCGAGAACCGAGTCGGCAGAAGGCCTGCGCCAGTTCGCAACCCAGCGGACCGCCACCAATGACCGCCAACCGCTGGGGTAATTCGGGTATATCGAAAATGTTCGTGCTGGTCCGATAACCGACTTCATCGAGCCCGGGGAAATTAGGCGGATGGGCGCGCGCCCCTGTCGCGATAATGGCCTTCTTGAACTGGAGCGACGTGGTGCCCAAGCTCAGTGTGATGGGACCGCTGAATTTCGCATCACCAAAGAATATTTCTACGCCGTCGTGCTGCAAACGATCGACAGCGTGATATTCCGCAATGCGCGCGCGGACGCGCATCATGCGGCTTTTCAGTGCCGTAAAATCCAACTTTAGTTCGGCCGGCGACGAAACCGCAAACTCGGCGGCGTCGCGAATCTGCGCACAAAGCCGCGCGGAATGGATCAGCGTCTTGGAAGGGATGGAGCCGGCATTGAGCGAATTGCCGCCGAGCTGGTTGCGCTCGACGAGCGCAACGCTGAGCCCCAGGCCTCTGGCATATTGCGCAGCCTCCATCCCCGCCGGGCCCGCACCCACCACGACGAGATCATAGATTTCACGCGGACGCGGATTGCTCCAATCCTCGGGACGCACGCGGCGGGCCAACGCCGCGCGACCGTCCCTGTCCAGTTGCGGCGCGATGTTCGTGCTTCTCATGGCGAGAGCCATCCACCGTCAAACCCCGCGCGCTTAAGGCCGGAGATGACATAGGGGCAGCCACGTAGGAGTTTCCAGTTCAGCCCGCTTTTGGCGTTTTCAATCATCATCACCAGCAGGCCTTGATCCAAACCGTACCAGCCGTCCGACAACCAACCTTCGCCGTCATCGCCGGGAAGCGTCAGGTTGAAGCCGCTGGCGAACCGGTCTTCCTTGCAAACTTGGGGATAGGAAGCGAGCAAGTGCCGTGTGCCGGACAACGCCGCATCGCGGGTAAACGGTAACGTCGCCAGCATCGCCCAGGGCGCGATCGTGCCGTCGTCGGGACCGTATGGCGCGCCACGCGACATATAACCGAAGAAGCGCCGGTCGCGGCCGTCCACGCGCATGTCGCGATAGCCCGGCCCGTCGCCCGCCGTGATACCCCAGAAGTCGCGACCATAGCCTTCGTAATTGTTGGGGTTGCGCGCAGCATATTCGCGGTGAAGCGCGACGGTGGCCTTTGTGTTTTCGAAATAATCGCCGCCCGACCGGCGCATGAAATCGTCGCGAATGCCGCGAAAGTCGATCCAGGCGTGCGAGAACAGATGCGTAAACAGCGGACCTGAATATAGAACGTCGCTGCCCAGCAGGTTTTCCCATTGATAGGTCATGGTCCAGCCGCCGAAACTTTTCGCTGCCAGCGGATGCGTGGGCGAACCGAGACCAAGAATATAAAGAATGGTGGCTTCGTTATAACCCTCCCATCCGTAGTGCAGAAAACCGCATTCCGGTTTCCAGCCTTGCGCCACCGTCTCAAACCCGTCCTGTGCCCACTGCCAATCGACGCGACGATAAAGAGCGTCGGCCAATTCACGGATGTTTGCTTCGGCGCCGTCACCGTCGAAATAGGAGAAGGCGGTCAGCATGCCTGCAAGCAGCAATGTCGTGTCGATCAGGGACAACTCGCATTGCCAAACACGCCGACCGGTTTTCATGTCGAGGAAATGATAGTAGAATCCCTTGAAGCCGGTTGCGTCCGGCTGCTCGCTTTGCGGACTGGCTTCAAAAAAGCGCAGCGTCGTCAGCGTCAATGCGGCTCCTGCTTCGCGCGTCATCCAGCCGTTTTCGACCGCAATCGGATAGCAGGATAGTGCGAAGCCCACCACGGCGATGCTGCATGGCGACCCATCGCGCGATGTGTCGGCGACAAGTCCGTTTTCGTGGTTGACGTATTTCTCGATATAAGAAAAAGCGCCGCGCTGCAGGCGGTCTATTAGTGCATCGTCGTCGTGGTCGGTGTGCTCGCCCACGTTAGGTGACAATTTCTATCGCGGCGACGGATTGCGGCGGCATCGTCACGTCGATGCGGAATACGCTGCCGTCGCGCGCGAAAGGCTGCGCTTCGGATTTCAATTGGGACGCCGCGTCAAGCTGCGCTACCATTTCGGTGTTGAGATATTCGGGCTTGCCGATCTGCTCCCAATGCCGCTTGGCGTTGGCATGTTCGAGATCGATCCGTCGGATCGCCGCGCTTGAGATGTTACCGGCACCCTTCAGATTGAACGAGACCTGTTGGGTGTCGATCGGATGCCTGGGCAAGGCCAAATTGGTCAGCATCAAAGTGGCGGACTTTTCGCCCGCGATCAGCCAGGCGTCGACGGTTTCGTGATGTCCCTCCACCGTCAGAAGCTCCGTGCCCAAGCCATGCAGTAATTCGTAGGCGCGGTAGGACGGTTTGGCGATGCCATGGATATTCAGCAGGCCAAATCCACCCTGAAACGGGACAGATGGAAAATAATTTTCCTCGAAAATGTCAGAGGACGTCCAGTAACTATAACCCTGCACCAGCCCGTTCGCCTCCAGCACCGTCTTGACGATGAACGCAGCGGCGTAAGGGTCATCATGCATGGGGTCGCGCGGATTGGAGGACGTACACCACTCCGTATAATAGACCGGCAAATCGCCTGCCTGCTCGCGGACCTCTCGCGCTTCGCCGCGCAACGCGCTGCGCTTGCTCTCGGATAGCTGTGTTACCGTATCGTCGCCCGGCTTGCCGAACGAATCCGTTGGATAATGGTGCGTGCTGATGAAATCGGCGGGTAGTTCGTTCTTCTTGCAGAAGTCGAGGAAATCCGAAATCCAGGCATTATCGGCGGTCGCGGGACCTCCGACTTGCAGAGATTTGTCCACCGATTTGATGGCGTCCACCGTGTAGCGATAGAGCACGAAATAGTCGCTCTGCTTGCCGGTGCCGAACGCTGTGAGATTGGGCTCATTCCAGACTTCGAAAAACCATTGCCTTACTTCGTCGATCCCGTAACGATCGACCCAATGCTGCACGAGTTTGCGGATCAACACCGACCATTCGGCAGGGTCTCGTGGCGGCGTGACGTTGGCGCGGTAATGAAAGACAATCTGGTCGCCGGATGAGAGCGCCGTAGGCATGAAGCTCAGTTCGACGAAGGGCTTCATCCCGATAGACAGCAGATAATCGAAAATCTGATCCGCGTTGAAGAACGAGTAGAGCAGCTGCCCGCTTTGATCAATCAGCGTGCCCATGTCGTCCGACAGGATGCCGTGGAAACGCACATGCTTCATGCCAAGTTCGTCATGGGCGCGCTTGAGCTGGCGCTGCCAATCGGCGCGCAAACCGAGGGTCGCGTGGCCGCTCCCGATGGTATGTTCCCAAAAATGGGGGAGGGATGTTCGAAGGCCGCCAAGGTCCCCGATAAAAGATATCGCCATCGTTACCGAAAAGGGTGTGAGCCGCCGAACAGCGCTTGAAATCGAATTCAAGCCGCTTTCCTCGCTGGTAACGAATGGGGGTTCTAATAGTTTCGCAACCGACGTTACAGAACGGTTATCTCCAGCAGGACGCCGGTCTTCTGCGGTACTATTTCGCGACTCCCGCTTCACACGGTACGACCATCAATGCTGCAAATGCATGTCCATGATCTGGCTCGGAACCATCATATTGCCGTTCAGGTGATACATAATCCAAAGCGAACCCGCGATAACGATGCCGACGATCAGAACGCCGAAAGCGAGTGCGAGCACATTGTTGGTGTTGTCGGGGCCGGTCGTAATGTGCAGAAAGAAAACCAGGTGCACGCCCATCTGCCCAATGGCCAGCGCTGCCAAACCCATGGCAACACCCGGCGCGTAGATCAAACTCGTGCCGCCCGCGACCCAGAACGATGCGGCCGTGAGGCCCGCAGCGAGCACAAGCCCGATGAGGTAGTTGCGCACGCTCGTGCCAATGTCGCCCGTGTCGCCCGGTGCGACATCGCCGGATTTGCCGGTGTCCGGTTCATTCTGATTCATGGGCTTGTCCCCAGAAGATAGACGTTGGTGAAGATGCCGACCCAGATAATGTCGAGGGCGTGCCAGAACAGCGCGAAGCACATGCCGCGCCGCAGGACATCGGCACGAAAGCCCTTGGCCCAGAATTGCGCCATCATGGTGCCGAGCCACAGCAGGCCGACGGTCACGTGAAGCCCATGAAGGCCGACAAGCGCGAAGAAGGCGGAAAGAAACGCGCTTCGGCCGGGGCCGGCGCCCTCGGCCAGCATCCGGCCGAACTCGCTGAATTCCAATATCAGAAATCCGAGGCCGAGGACTCCGGTGACGCAATATCCGATCTGGGTCCAAAGCATGTTGCGCGCATTGCTGGCGAGTGTGGCCATGCCGCACACGAAACTCGAGATTAAGAGAAAGGCGGTCTCGATCGCCACCGTCCTCAGATTGAAAAGCTTCCCAGGCGTTGGGCCGCCTGCGGTCGCGTGCGATAGCACCGCATAAGCCGCGTAGAAACCGGAGAACAGGATGAAATCGGAGAGCAGGAATATCCAAAAGCCGTAGCCGGTGACGATCCGCTTCGGTGCCGGCCCTTGGTTACGGGCGCCGACTTCCACACCCGGGCCAGGCTTGTGGGCGCCGTGTTCGGCAGGTTCCGAATACTTGACCGGGGTTATACCCGGCTCGCGGCCTTCGACCAGCGCGACGCGGGCTTGACGCCTTTCATGATCGATCCTCGCCAGTTCGGCGGCCGGCAATTCGTATTCGGAATGATCGCGCCAGGCGAAAGCGACGAACGTCACGAACGCGCCAATGAGGCCGACAACCACCATCCACCAGATATGCCAGATGAGCGCGAAGCCGGTCACAACGGCAAAGAAAGCTACGACAAATCCGGTGGGACTGTTGCGCGGCAGTTCTATGGGCTTGTAGTCCGGCAAGTCCATGAGGCGGCGTTGCTCGATCGCCTTCTGCTTCATACCCCAATAGGCTTCGAGGCCGGTGACATTCGGCAGGACGGCGAAGTTGAAGGCCGCCGGCGGCGAAGCCGTAGCCCATTCGAGTGTGCGCCCATCCCAGGGGTCGCCGGTGCGGTCACGCAGGGAATCCCGCTTGCGGATCGACAGGACGAGCTGCGCCACCTGACAGCCAATGCCGCACAGGATCAGCGCCGCGCCGCCTGCGGCAACGATGAGCCACGGCTGCCAAGCAGCGACGTCGTAATGCTGCATACGCCGCGTCATGCCGTCGAGGCCCAACACGTAGAGTGGCATGAACGCGACGTAGAAACCGATCACCCAAAACCAGAATGCAGCCCTGCCGAGCCGGTCGTCGAGCCGGAAGCCGAATGCCTTGGGAAACCAGTATGTATAGCCCGCGAAGGCGCCGAACAGCACGCCGCCGATTGCGACGTTGTGAAAATGCGCGACAAGAAAAAGCGAGTTGTGCAGAACGAAATCGGCCGGAGGAACTGCCAGCAGCACGCCGGTCATGCCGCCGATCAGGAACGTCACAATGAAGGCAAGCGCCCACAGCATCGGCACTTCGAAACGGACGCGTCCGCCCCACATGGTGAAGAGCCAGTTGAAGACCTTTACACCCGTCGGCACCGCGATGATCATCGTCATGATGCCGAAAAAACCGTTGACGTCCGCGCCGGCGCCCATTGTGAAAAAGTGGTGCAGCCACACCATGAAAGAGAGAATGCAGATCGCCATCGTCGCGGCGATCATCGAGCGGTAGCCGAACACCGGCTTGCCGGAGAACGTCGAAATCACTTCGGTAAAGATGCCGAAAGCGGGGAGAATAAGGATATAAACCTCCGGATGCCCCCACGCCCAGATGAGATTGACATACATCATCGGGTTGCCGCCGAGCGTCGTCGTGAAGAAGTGAAGCCCGAGATAGCGGTCGAGCAGCAGCATGCCCAAGGTCGCTGTCAGGATCGGAAACGCCGCGACGATCAGCAGGTTCGCGGCAAGCGCCGTCCAGCAGAAGATCGGCATATGCGTCAGCGCCATGCCCGGCGCGCGCACTTTCAGAATCGTCGTCACGAAATTTATACCGGTCAGCAATGTGCCGATGCCTGATATCTGGATCGCCCACAGGTAATAATCGACACCGACGCCCGGCGAGAATTTGAGCTCCGAAAGCGGCGGATAGACCAGCCAGCCGGTCTGCGCAAACTCTCCGATGAATAGCGACATATTGACGAGCAGAACAGCCGACGCGGTCAGCCACAGGCTCACCGAGTTGAAGGTTGGAAACGCCACATCCCGGATGCCGAGTTGCAGCGGCACCGCGAAGTTCATCAAGCCGATCATGAACGTCATCGCGACGAAGAAGATCATGATGGTGCCGTGCGCCGAAAATATCTGGTCGAAATGCTCCGGCGGCAGAAAGCCCGCCGAATGAAGAGCCAACGCCTGCTGTGAGCGCATCAGGATGGCGTCGCTGAAGCCGCGAATGAGCATCACCATCGCCAGCACGCAGTACATGACGCCGATCCGCTTGTGGTCGACCGACGTGATCCACTCGCGCCAGAGATACGGCCAAAAGCCTCTGATCGTTATCCAGGCAAGCATCGCGAGAATGACGGCGATCATCACCAACGAGGTGATCAAGGGGATCGGCTGATCGAAAGGAATAGCGGCCCAGCTCAGTTTGCCGAACATCACATCCCCTTCTTCGGTGTCGGCTGATCCTGGCCGCCGGGACCGCCGTCAGCGCCGGGCGCGACCGGCGCGGTTTCTTGGACGATCGCGTCGAACAATGCCGGATCGACCGCCTTGTAGAAGGTGGGCCTGATATTCTCGCTAGGCTTTTCCAACGCGGCATAGGTTGCCCGGTCTAGTGTCGGACCTGCGGCTTTTTGCGACGCGACCCATTTGGCGTAGGCATCCGGCGGCAACGCGCGAACGTCGAAATGCATGTCTGCGAAACCTTCGCCGCTGAATTGCGCCGACAGTCCCGGATAGGTTCCCACTTCATCGGCCTCAAGACTGACTTGGGAAGTCATGCCGGCCATGGTGTAGATCTGGCTGCCGAGCTGCGGCACGAAGAAGCTGTTCATCACGCCGGAAGACGTCAGCCTGAAATGCAGCGGCGTGCCGACGGGTACGACAAGTTGATTGACAGTGGCGATGCCCTCGTTCTGGTAAATGAAAAGCCATTTCCAGTCGAGCGATACGACCTCAACCTCGACGGGCTTCGCCTTCGACGCTAGCGCTTTGTAGGGATCGAGCGCATGCGATCCGAACCAGGCGATGCCGCCAAGGAAAATGATCACCAACGTCGGTATCGCCCAAACAATAAGTTCTAAATGCCCCGAAAAATCCCAGTTCGGCAGATAGGTCGCGCGCTTGTTCGACGCACGAAACCACCAGGCAAAGCCGATTGTGGCGAGGATCAACGGGACGACGATCGCAAGCATGATCGCCAGCGAGTCGGTCAGAATAAGTTTCTCCGACACGCCGACGGGGCCATGCGGGTCGAGTACGCCGCCGCAGCCTGCCAATGGGAAGAAAAGAAGCGCTGGAGCGACCCAACTATTCAGACGCATGGTCGTCATCCCTTGAGGCCGGCTGTTCGGGCCAGAGCGACGCTAACATGGTTTCAGGCAGAGCCGTCGCACAGTCTCGCGGAATCGTTTGCTGTGCTTCCGGCCGAGCCCTCTAATCCTGCTTGAGAACGAACGCGATCTGGCTCTCCGTGAACTTCGACTTCTTCATGGAAAATCCTCCGTCCGGCCAGGAACGGTCAATTAGAATTTTCCAACTTCAAACGGTCCAAGATTTGGGAGGCAGGTCAGGCGCGGGCAGACCAGGCAGTCGAAGCCGGCCGATAAGTCTATGCCTGTAAACCTATTGACTATACCATAATAGTCGTGTTTCATCATCGCCCGGTTTGCACGAATGGTCTTTCTCGAGGGGCGAGATGAATCTTTCCAATTTCATAACGCATATCGATCCGCTTTACGTTCTTTCGGGCGTGCTGGTGGGTGCGCTGGTGGGATTCACCGGCGTCGGCGGCGGGTCTTTGATGACGCCGCTTCTCATCCTCGTTTTCGGCATTCATCCGGCCACCGCCGTCGGCACGGATTTGCTTTACGCATCCGCGACCAAGACGGCAGGATCCGCCGTTCACGGCTTCAACGGGACCATCGACTGGAAAGTGGTGGGACTGCTTGCGCTGGGCAGCGTGCCGATGACCGCGCTTACGGTCTTGCTGCTTTATTGGCTGGGCATCGACAGCAAGTCGACGCAGCTCATCATTACGAAAGTTCTGGGCTTTGCCCTGTTCCTCGCAGCACTCGCCTTGTTCGCGCGCAAGCCGCTTATGAGCCTTTACGAGAAGCGTGTCGGCGAACTTCCTCCCCGCAGGGTGGCGTGGCTGACCGTCACGACGGGTGCCGTTCTTGGCGTTCTCGTCACGATCTCTTCTGTCGGCGCAGGTGCGATCGGCGTCACCGCGCTCGTGCTGCTCTATCCGAAGATGGAGGCGCGCCGCATTGTCGGTTCCGATGTGGCCCACGCCGTGCCGCTCACATTGATTGCCGGTCTCGGACATTCGATTCTCGGCACCGTCAACTATCCCATGCTGGTGTCACTGCTGGTCGGCTCCCTGCCTGCCATCGTCGTTTCAAGCGTTGCGGCCGCGCGCGCTTCCGACACGACGGTCCGTGTCGCTCTGGGCGTAGTCCTTCTCCTGGTGTGTGCGAGATTCTGGTTTCTTCACTAAATGTGGAATGCGCAATCGCCGCGTGCTCAGCGGCGGCTGCCGCAATTCCTGGTTAAGCCTTCGTAAACGGGTTACCAAAACGACAATTCGCGTTGCGAACGGCACGCCTTTCCTTCGCAATCGCCGGCGGAAAGCTTGTGCCGCGCGCGTTCGGGCTGTTCCGGTTAGCGGCTCCTTAAGCAAGCTTGCTTACCGTGTTCGCATACCGAATTGAACGCGGCGGCCGAATGACCTTCCAATCGCAAGACATCGCCGTGGGCGAACGCGCTCCGTTCATTGTTGCGGCTGCGGCCAACGATGCATTCTTTTCCCTCGACGGACAGGCCGGTCGCCCTGCCGTTCTGATCCTGCTCGGGAAGCGTCCGCGCGAACAGGTTCTGCCTTTGCTGCAGGCCTTCGAGACGGCCAAACCCGCATTCGCTGCCCATCGTGCGGACATCGTCCCCCTCGCTAGCATGGCGAATGCGAGCCTCACGGAATATGCGATGAACTACGCCGGCCCGCTGCCGGTCTTCTTCGGGGCTTCGGACGACATCTTCCGGCTGGGAGCGGGGCAGCGCTTCGTCGGGCTCGTTGTCGACCGGGGAAGCCGGTTGACGGCCATCGTGGAGACCGACAATTGCGCGGACTTTGTCGATTGCGCGCTGCATGAGATTTCGCTGTTTACGCGGGACGCCGGTCGCATTGCATCGACCTCGGCTCCGGTCCTCATCGTCCCCAATCTCATCGACCGCGGCTTTTGCCGGGAGTTGATCGAACACTTCGAAACGGGGCCGCATGAGGCGGGCGTGATGGCATCCACGAACGGCGCGGGAAGCAGCTATGCGAAACTGGACGCCGCCAAAAAGCTGCGCCGGGATTTCCTGCTCGAACCCATGGACTCGCTGCACGGACGTGTGGTCGAGACGCTGGCGCGGCGACTCGTGCCGGAAATCAAGCGAGGATTCCAGACGGAAGTCTGCCATCTCGATCGCATCCTCATCGCACGCTATGACGACACGGGCGGATATTTCCGCCGCCATCGCGACGATGCGGCTGCTCACATTTCGTATCGCCAATTCGCCGTTTCACTTAATTTGAACACGCACGAATATGAAGGCGGAAACGTCATGTTCCCGGAATTCTCGGACGATCATTTCTCGCCGCCAGCCGGCGCGGCGGCCGTCTTCTCCGCATCGCTCCTGCATGAGGCGCTGCCGGTGACGCGAGGCCGGCGCTACGTGCTGCTGACATTCATGCACGGCGCCGAAGCCGAGGCACGGAGACTTGGGCAGATGAAGGCCGCATGAGATGCCGACGCTGCGTCGCTCGAACTTCGTACATTTGCTTCAACTCGGCGGCGACCGCGCCCTGGTCATTCACGCACTGAGCCAGCTGCGCCTGCCGGTGGACGCCGAGATCGTTCGCCTGGTTTCCTGGTTCGACCGCGAGCGCGCATTTCCGGACTCGTTCCCCGCTCTCACGCAATTGATGGGCTACGATGCCCAAACCGTTGCCGGCTGCCTGGCGGCGCTGGTTGAGCGCGGCGTCCTGACGGAGAAGAGCGAAGAGCAGGAAATCGCCGAGGCGACGGGCGCTCTGGCCGCAACCCATGACCGCGATCCCGGCGAAATGCTGGAGCGCTATCGCCGCGCGCAGAAGGAAGGCGCGCATTCCTATTGGTCCGTCACGGAGGCTCAGGGCGTCGATTCGTTCAAAGCCGATCGCACGCGGATCGATCTGCTGCTGTTCGGCGACTGCGAAATCCAGATGGAAGCCGATTTCCTGCGTCAGGATGCGGCGCGCCGGAACATCGATTTGCGTGTGGCTGCGACATTTGCGAGCGACGTCGCGCTCGCGGGCGAGCGCAAATGCGATGCCGTCATTGTCGGCGCTCTGAATGCCCGCAAGGCAGTTGCGGACAAGTCGGTCGACGGACCCGGGATTTACGTGACCGAAATGCACGCGCTGATCGCGAAATTGCGCACACTGACCGAGGCGCCGATCCTGGTCGACAATCTACCGGAACCGACGGTGAAGCCCGAAGGCTTTGCGGATCGCGGCGTTGACAGCCACAACAACCGCTTCCGTCGCACCAATCTCGCCCTCGCCGCCATGGCGGAAGAGTTGTCCGGCGTCTATCTGATCGATGTGGCATCGGCACTTGCGGCCGCAGGTACGGCACGGCTGCTCGACGATGGATTGACCTCGTTCACGCATTTCGGCTCGCCCGGCTGGATGCTGCAGCGTCCCGAGAGCGAAAAGGCGGCCGTTCACAATCTCTTTCCCGACATTGCGCCGCTTGCCGCAATGCTGGACGGCAATCCTTACGGCCGCGAGACCGTTGTTGCGGCAGCGCATATCGATGCGCTCACAACGGTCCTCGCCATCGACCGGAAGAAATGCGTCATCGTCGATCTCGATAACACGCTGTGGCCCGGTGTGCTGGCCGAGACGGGCGCACCTTTCGCCTGGCATCCGGAGATCAGTGGCGCGCATTCCTATATCGGCCTGTTCTTCGGAATTCACGAAGCGCTCAAGACGCTGAAGATGCGCGGCATTGTTCTGGCCGCCGTCAGCAAAAATGACGAGCAAACGGTGCGCGAACTTTGGAAATATCCCGAGCACTATCCGCGCGACCGGTTGCTCACGCCCGAGGATTTCGTGACCTGGCGCGTGAACTGGACGGACAAGCCGCAAAACATCCGCTCGATCGCGCAGGAATTGGGATTCGCGCTGTCGACCTTTATCTTCGTCGACGACAATCCGGTGGAGCGCGAACGCGTCCGCCAGGAATTGCCGGAAATCGAGAGCTGGGGCGAGAGTCTGTTCGCGGTACGCCGGCGACTGCTCACCGACCCGCGTCTTCAGCTTCCGGCCATCACCGAAGAAGCCAAAGTCCGCACCGAACTCGTTCGAGCGCAGATCGATCGCAGCAAACTGCAGGCAGTATCGCAAAATGATCAAACCTTCGTGGAATCGCTGGCGATCCAGTGCGATGTCCGCCGGCTGCGTGACCAATCGCAGATCGAGCGTGTCCAGGAGCTGTTCGCCCGCACCACGCAATTCAATGCAACGGGACGCAAATTCAGTGCAGGCGAACTATCGAGCTTCCTGGCCGGCGATTCCGCCGCCGTCTATGCGATGAATGTCCGCGACCGTTTCGGCGATCAGGGTCTCGTCGGCGCGGCCGTCGTGCTCGACAGCGAAATCGTAGGCTTCGCGCTCAGCTGCCGCGTGATCGGGCTCGGCGTCGAGCGCACATTTCTGGATGGAATTTTGGCCGACCTGTCCGTAAGCCACACGCAAATCACAGGTCGTATCGTCGAAACATCGCGCAACACCGCAGCGCGCAATCTTTATAGCGATTGCGGTTTTGTCGCACAAGGGGCCGGACTCTGGCAGTTTGCGCTGCGGGTTGCAGCCTAGCTCTGCCAAGCCGTTACTTTGGGACCACAGCCGGGGCTGGAGGCACGGCACTCGGCGCCGGTGGAACGGCGGCAGCGGCCGGAGTCGCCGTCGCATCGGTCGGCGGAAAACTGGGCAGCGCGAATTGGCAGTCGCCGAATTCGTTGCAGACTTGTTTCGATTGCGGCACGGCATATCGGCCTTTGGTGCGCTCGAAATATCCGGCAGTCTGACAGTTCTCGCCCCACTCATCGCAACGCGCTCGGACGCAATTGACTTTGTTGCACTGCATAACCAGCGTGTCGCCGAAAGCCGCCGTGGCCGACAGCAGCAACATCATGCCGAATAGTGCGATAGGTTGTTTCACCCGATTTGCTCCTGATTATGCAAATTGGAAACGCCCGAGAATGGCAGACGCCCCAAACACTTGCGCCCTTCAACAGTTGCGATAGTTAATGGCATCGGCAGCAAATGCATGCACTGCGCCAAGGACGGAGTTAATTGTGGCTTGTTACGTCTATGTGTTGGGAACGGAGGGAGCGCGCAATCCCCGGACCTATGTCGGCTGGACGACCGATCTCGACGATAGGCTGGCGCGCCACAATGCCGGCAAAGGTGCGAAGTCGACTCGCGGTCGCGCCTGGATTCTGCTTTATGCCGAGCGATACCAGACACGCACCGACGCCATGAGCCGGGAATGGCATCTTAAACGTGACAGAGATTTTCGTAAGACCCTTCGCTTGTCGGGATCGTAGGATAGTCATTCGAGCTAGGCGAGCATTCCCATCAAGGACAACGCGTTCGGCATCGCGGCGGCGTTCGCGGTATTGTCGAAAATGCACCAGCACGATGCGGCGTTGCGATTCGTCGCGCGCGCAGCCAGAACTTTCAGCCGTTCGACGCTATAATCCGAGCGGTAGATCACGGGCGAGCCATGCCAGCGGAAATACCGGATATTGTCCCAACCGCCCGGTTCATCCGCACCGGCGACGGGCGCGGGATCTGCTGCCACGCGGGCGATTTGAAAAGACACAAGCAGCTTTTCAGCACCAGGCTCGAACCAGCTAGGGTGGCGCGGCTCGCAAACCACGTCGCCGCCAAATTGCTTTCGTAGGCTGTGCAAAAAGCGTTCTGCTACGCCTGCGTCAAATGCCAGGCTCGGCGGCAATTGGATCAGCAATGGACCGAGCTTTTCGCCAAGATTACATACTTGCTCGAGGAATGCGGCCAGCACGGAATCTGTGCCTTTAAGTCTGGCGTTGTGCGTGATCGCGCGCGGCAGCTTTACGGAGAAGCGAAATCCGCCCGGCACCGATTCGGCCCAGCGCGCGTAGGTGGCCGCACGATGCGGTTTGTAAAATGATGAGTTGATCTCGACGGCATTGAACGGGCCGGCATAGCGGGCAAGGTGGCTTGGACCACCATCGAACGCCTCCGTCTGTTCGCGACGGATGCTCCAGCCTGCCGTGCCGATAAAGATCGTCATCGATTACCCTTTGGTGTCCGCCGACCACGGAACGAAGCGCGGCCGACGACGTTCCCTAGGCGAGGCAGAGCCCGCCATGACCGACAAATCGAAAAAAGGCGACCCGAAAGCCGGGGACGACGGGAAGAAGAGCGACGTCGATCGCCAGAGTGAGGACTCGTTTCCGGCCAGCGATCCGCCGTCCTATGCCGGCGGGAAGCATATCATCGGCGAACCGCCGCGGCCCGATAAGCACGACAAGAAAGCGTCATCGAATTAAGCCAGGCTTCTTTTCCGAAGCCGCATGATTGAGGGATATTCCATGCATTCCGTCGGAACCGTCGACATTCTCGTCATCCAACCGCTCGTCGCGCTGATCTTCGGCATCCTGATTCTCGCGATCCCGCGCGCGCTCAATTATCTCGTCGCGATCTACCTGATCTTCATCGGAATAGTAGGCCTCTGGCCGCATTTCGCCGGCCATCCGCTGTTCGGGTAGTATTTGCCGCGCCACACCATCCATGTAATCTGCCGTCGGCTGGAAATCGGGGGCGGACATGGATTATCGCGCGGCGCTGAAAGACTATGCCTCGTTTGAATTCACCGACGGCCCCTGGACGCGGGAAGTCTTTCGCCGCGGCCAGGGCCCGGCCGTCATCGTGATCCACGAAATGCCGGGGCTGCACCCGCTTGTGGTGCGCTTTGCCGATCACGTCGTAGCCGCCGGCATGACGGTTTTCATGCCCAGCCTGTTCGGCACGCCGGGCCGCCCGGTCACGATCCCTTATGCGCTCGGTGAAATGTTCAAGGGCATCTGCATCAGCCGCGAGTTCAATGTGTGGTCGACAAACCGCTCAAGCCCCATCGTCGATTGGCTGCGCGCGCTGGCGCGGGCCGCGCACGCCTCCTGCGGAGGCAAAGGCGTCGGCGCAGTTGGCATGTGTTTTACGGGCGGTTTCGCGCTCGCCATGATGACGGAGCCTTCGGTTCTCGCGCCAGTGTTGTCGCAACCTTCGATGCCCCTGGCCGCAGGCTCCAAAAAGCGCGCCGCCGGAATCGACGCGTCGCCGGCGGAAATCGCCTGCGCAAAATCGCGTTTCGCCAAGGAAGATCTGTCGATGATCGGCCTTCGCTTTACCGGCGACAATCTTGTGCCCGCGGCACGCTTCGACACGCTCAAGCAGACATTCGGCGAGAAATTCGAGGCGATAGAGATCGATTCGAAAGACGCCGCGCCCGGCATCGGCGCGCCGCATTCCGTACTTACGATCAATCTCGATGACCGCCCCGGCACGCCGACCAAACGCGCGGAAGAACGCGTCATCGCATTCTTCAGAGAGCGACTGGGCGTATAAGTTGGTCGAACCGGCAAAGGAAAGCGGCGCAGTCGCCGATCATCTGTTCGCCGATGTGCGGCTCGCAGCACTCTACGATTTGTTCTGCGGGAGGCGAACGGACTTCGAGTTCTACTTCAAATGGGTGATGTCCGCTAAATCCGTTCTCGACGTCGGTTGCGGCACGGGCGCATTGCTTCACATGGCGCGAGACGCCGGCCACAAGGGACGGCTCTGCGGATTGGACCCCGCACCGGGCATGCTCGCGCAGGCGCGCAAACGCGGTGATATCGAATGGACCCTCGGCGACCTCTCATCGGTTCAATTCGATCGGGAATTCGATCTTGTCGTGATGACAGGCCATGCGTTCCAGGTGCTTGTGGGGGACGAGGACATCCGCGGCGCATTGGCCGCGATCCACCGGGCGCTGACCGACAACGGTCGTTTCGCATTTGAGACGCGCAATCCGCTTGTTCGCGAATGGGAGCGTTGGACACCGGACAAATCCGCCGAGGTGACCGACAGCGACGGCACGGTCGTGCGTCTGTCGCGCGAAGTGCAAAGAGTAAATGGAGACACCGTTTCCTTCAGTCACACCTTCACCAGCCCCGTTTGGGAAAAACCGCAGATGAGCCGAAGTACCCTGAGGTTTCTCGATGCGAGGCGGCTTTCCGCCTTTCTGTCCGACGCTGGGCTAAAGATCGAAAATCAATTCGGTAATTGGGACGGAAGCGCGCTCACAGATTCGAGTCGCGAGATCATCACCATCGCGCGTCGGTAAGGCTCGCATAAAAATCGCTACGTTCGTCTCAGTGCTGCGGACAATTCTTTTCCGTTTCCAGCGCGTGAACGGCTGCGAGACGGCCCTTCAGATCGGCGACCTGACCGGGAGTATATTCGTGGGTCATCGAGCCAACGGGTGTCAGCAGCAGCCAACCCACCCCATCCATGATACGCGCGTTATCTTCCGAGTCGGCAGCTGAGCCATAGGCAACCGTCAGCTGTCCCTCGAAGGTGACAAGTTGCGGGCAAGTCAAATAAGACCACTGCGCCGAGTCGATTGCGGCCGGCTTGATATCTTCCGGCGCACTTGCGCAGGCGGACAAGATGAGTGCAATTGTCGTCAGAGGGAGTGCTCGAAATGCGCCTTTCATGGAAGTCCTTTCCCGAATCCCCACGCGACGTTCTTGCCGCGCAGGGCAGAAGGTAGAGTAGCGCTTCGCGCCATTAGTAAGATTAAAACGCCGCAATTGCGCAGCCATGACGCGTTGCAGAACGAATCGGAAAATCACTCCGCGGCTTTGGCCTGCGCAGGTTTCTTCGCCATGCGTTCTTCCGCGATGCGATCGGCGATCTGATTCGTTGGCAGGCCTTCGACATCCGCGCGGTGGAAGATTTCGCGCAGGGTATCTCCGATCGTCAGCACACGGCGTTCGACTTCGGCGTCGTTCCAGTCGTAGATCTGGGCTGCCACGCGGATGATGCCGCCGCCATTGATCGCGTAATCCGGCGCATAAAGAATTCCGCGTGCCTGCAGCGCTTTGCCGTGTTCGTCACGCGCGAGTTGGTTGTTGGCCGCCCCCGCAATCACGCGGGCGTGCAATTGCGGGATCGTCACGTCATTCAGGATCGCGCCCATCGCATTGGGCGACAGCACATCGCAGTCCGCCGTCACGATCGCATCGGGCGGCAAGACCTTTGCGCCGAACGCATCGGCCGCATGCCGGGTCGAGGCGTCGTTGACATCGGCGACCACAAGCCGCGCGCCTTCTTCGTGCAGGCGCCGCGCGACATTCATGCCCACCTTGCCGAGGCCCTGCACCGCGATGAGCAAGCCCTTCGTGCTGTCCACGCCGAGCCGATGCTTGACGGCTTCCTTGAGGCCGATGAACACGCCAAGCGCCGTCGGCGGGGAAGAATCGCCGCCCGCCTTACCCGGCTGGTCAAAGCCGGCGATATATTTGGTGCCGCGCGCGATAACGGGCATGTCCTTCGCCGTCATCCCCACATCCATCGCCGTCACATAGCGGCCGGCGAGCGTGTTGATCGCGTTCGCATAGGCGAGGAACAGCGCGTCGGTCTTGTCGCGCGCCGGATCTCCGATGACGACGGCCTTGCCGCCTCCGAGCGGCAGGTTGGCGATGGCGCTTTTGTAACTCATGCCGCGCGACAGCCGGAGCGCATCGGTCAGCGCCTCCTCGGTCGTCGCGTATTTGAACATGCGCGTGCCGCCGCAGGCCGGACCCAGCGCCGTCGAATGGATCGCGATGATCGCGCGCAACCCGCTCGCCTTGTCGTCGAAAAACGCCACGGCCTCGTGATGGTCGAAATCGGGGGCCTCGAACACGCTCATGGGAACACTCCTGGTCGCCAAGGCGCGCAACATACGCCACTGCCCCCGCAATGGGCTGTCATTTTGGGCATGGGAGCCGCAACAGAGATGCATGGTGATGGGCTTTGCCGGCAACAAATGGCCGCCCGAACGTGTTAAATTGGCGGAGTCGCTTAAGCCGCCCAGGATCGCAGCACCGTGCCCACGATCGACCAATTGAGACCCAAGCACCCTGAAATCCGCGCGGATTTCACGATCGACCAGCATTGGGAGCGCTATGGTGCGGCGGAGCATGGCGTGTGGCGCACGCTCTATGAGCGCCAGGCAAAAGTGCTGCCGGGCCGCGCGACTTCCGAGTTCCTGGACGGACTCAAAAAGCTCAAACTTGTTGCCGAGCACATTCCGGATTTCGAGCGCTTGTCCGACGAACTCGAAGCGGTGACGGGGTGGCGCGTGGTGGCTGTGCCGTCATTGGTGCCGGACGACATCTTCTTTGATCACCTCGCCAACCGCCGCTTCCCGGCAGGCCAGTTCATCCGGCGCCTGGATCAGCTCGACTATCTCGAAGAGCCCGATGTGTTCCACGACGTCTTCGGGCATGTGCCGATGCTCGCGCATCCCGTGTTCGCGGATTACATGGTGGCCTACGGCAAAGGCGGCCAGCGCGCGCTCCGGGAATTCGGCAAACTCAAAAATCTCGCACGGCTCTATTGGTACACAGTCGAATTCGGCCTGATCGAAAAACCCGAAGGCTTGCGCATTTACGGTTCCGGCATCGTGTCGAGCCGCACGGAATCGATCTACGCCGTCGAAAGTCCGTCTCCCAACCGCATCGGCTTCGGTCTTGAGCGGGTGATGCGCACCGATTACCGCATCGACGATTTCCAGGAATCCTATTTCGTGATTCCGAGTTTCGAGGAATTGTTCGAGCAAACCTATCGTGATTTTGCGCCGCTTTACGATCGGCTCAGCCGCGGACCGAATTACAAACCGGGCGACGTGCTGCCGTCAGATCGCGTCCTCACGCGCGGCGACCATTCCTATGTCGGCGGCAGCCACGCGGTGGGTTGAAATTCGTTTCGGCCAAAGCCCTCGATTTTCCTCCCCGGTAAACGAGGGAAGAAAAAGATTGTGCCATTCGTTGTCCTGGCGGCTATTCGATTTTCGTTCCCGTTAGCGCATCCAGCACCGTATCCGGCGTCAGCACCTGCGGCAGAACCTTGGCGTCGGGCGCATCGGGTGCAAAATAAAGATAAAGCGGCACGCCGGAGCGGCCATGCGCACTGAGCAACGAGGTGATCGCCGCATCGCGGCGGGTCCAGTCGGCAATCAATAGCGCCACATGCTTCTGCGCAAACGCCGCGCGCACCGGCGCACTCGATAACGCGACCTTTTCGTTGACCAGACAGGTGATGCACCAGGCGGCCGTTGCGTCGACGAATACGGGCCAGTGCTGCGCCCGCAATTCGGAGAGCCGCGCTTCCGAATAGGCTTCCGACGGGATGCCTTCGCGGGTCATGGCCTGCGCGGCCGCAACGGGTTGTGTTTGTTCCAGGAAGACAAGTGTCGACAGCGCGCCGATCAACGCGAGCAACGCCGCAATCGCGCCAACTGCGCGCCAGCGCACTCCCGCATTGCGGCTTGAATCCCATGCCCATGCACCAAAGGCGAGCGCGAGCATGCCGGCCAGCGCGAGCACCAACCCCTGCGGTCCCGCTTCCTGTGCCAGCACCCAGACAAGCCAGGCCGCCGCGCCGTACATCGGGAACGCCAGCAATTGCTTGAAGTGCAACATCCACGCGCCGGGTTTCGGCAACAGTCGCAGCAACGCGGGCGATAATCCGATCGCGACGAAAGGCGCCGCGAAGCCCACACCCAGCGCGACGAATATCGCAAGCGCCGACACCGCGCTCTGCGTCAGCGCGAAACCAAGAGCCGCCGCCATGAAGGGCGCGGTGCAGGGGGCTGCCACCGCGACCGCCAGCACGCCGGTAAAGAACGCGCCGAGTGCGCCGCCTTTGCGTGCCAATGCATCGCCCGCGATGATGCCGCCCGCGAGTTCGAATACGCCGGAGAGATTGAGCCCCACGGCAAAGATCAGCAGCGCAAATGCACCCACTGCGGCCGGTTCCTGCAGCTGGAAACCCCAGCCGACAGCCGTGCCGCTCGCGCGCAACACAATCACGGCCATGCCGAGCGCTGCGAAGCTGAGAACCGCGCCTGCGCCGTAAGCGAGGCCTTCATGCGCCGCTTCGCGCTTGTCCGCGCCCGCTTTTGACGCGACCGACAACGCCTTCATCGCAAGGATCGGCAGCACGCAAGGCATCAGATTGAGGATCAGCCCGCCCACAAGCGCAAACAGCAGTGCCCAGACGAGCCCGATATCGCTGTTGTCGGCGCTCGCAAAACTGGCGGTCGGCACGGCGCCTGGTGTCGCCTTCACATCAAGCGCCTGCACCGATCCGTCGGCAGAGGTGAGCACGATGACGCCGGCGAGAGTCTTGAGCGAGGCCGCTCCGTGCCCGCTTGCGAGACGCAGCACGAGGCCGCCTTGCGCGGGCGCGAATTTCTGTTCGGCCATGCCAACGATGTCGCCCTGCTCCAACGGAAAGAAGCTCGCATCGTGCAACTGCGACGAGCCAAGTTGCGGCGACGCGATAAAGAGATCGAGCGGCCCATTCGCGTGAAACACGATCGGCCAGGGAGACGGCGTCGGAAGCTTCGCGCGCGCAGCAGCAAATTGTTCGGCGACCGTCGCATAGGGCGCTTGCGGCGACGCGCTGACACTCAAGGGCAACGTAAGTGTCGCCTGTTCGGGAATGCACACGTCTTTGCACACGAGCCAATTTGCGTCCGCCTTCAGCGTGACCATCTGTCCCGGCGCGGTCGCAGGCGCTGTGATGTCGACCAGCAGCCAAGGTGCGCCCTCATAGCCGTAGTCCATCAAAGGGCCGGTCGGGATGCGCTTGGGATAGGGCCAATGGATCGGCCCTGCCGACCAGCCTGCAGGCAACGTCCATTGAATTTCCGTCGGCTCGCCCGCCTCGCCCGGATTGACCCAATAGGTGTGCCAGCCCGGCCGAATATCCTCGACCAGCGCGACGGTTACGGTCTTGCCCGGTGCGATTTCGCTTTGCTCGGCCACCAGCCGCGCCTCGACCTTCGGAGCATGGTCGAGTTGTGCGGATGCAGGCGCGGCCAGAAAGGCTGCGATCGACAGAACGGCAAGCGGGAGTGCGGCGCGACTCATGGCGCCGCTATAGCCGCACCGGCCGTCCACCGCCAGCCGGGCCCGCCCCACTCGCGCGCTTGTGAGCGCGGGGCTAGGGTCGCCGCCGCAATTATCCCGGAGAGTCGCCATGGCCAAAACCAATAGACAGTGGATCCTTAAAAAACGTCCCGTGGGCGACATCAGGCCCGGCGATCTCGAATTCGCGGAGACGCCCATGCCGGCGCCGGGCCCCGGCGAATTCCTCGCCCGTACGCTCTATCTCTCGCTCGATCCCACCAACCGAATCTGGATGAGCGACATGGACCAATACATGCCGCCCGTGCAGATCGGCGACGTCATGCGCGGGGGTACGGTCTCCGTCGTCGAGCAGTCGAACAATCCCGATTTTAAGCCGGGTGATATCGTTTCCGATTTCATCGGCTGGCAGGAATACGCCGTGATGAGTGGCGGCCAGAAATTGCCGAAAGGCGGCTTGCCGCCCACCGCATTCATGAGCGTGATGGGCGCGACCGGCGCGACCGCCTATTTCGGCCTGCTCGATATCGGCCAGCCGAAGGAAGGCGAGACGGTGGTGGTTTCCGCAGCCGCAGGCGCCGTCGGTTCGATTGTGGGCCAGATCGCGAAGCTCAAAGGGTGCCGCGTTGTCGGTATCGCAGGCTCCGACGAGAAATGCCGTCACGTCGTGAAGGATTTCGGCTTCGATGCCTGCATCAACTACAAGAAAGAAAACGTGCTCGAAGCGCTGGGCCGCGAATGTCCCAACGGCATCGACGTGGATTTCGAAAATGCGGGCGGCGAAATCCTCGACGCAGTTCTGGCGCACATCAATCTGAAGGCGCGCATCTCGCTGTGCGGCCTCATCGCCACCTACAACCATGCCGAGCCGCAGCCAGGCCTCACCCGCTTTGCCAACGTGCTGATGAAGCGCGCCCGCATCGAGGGCTTCATCATCATCGACTACATCCCCCGCTTCGGCGAGTTCTTCGCCGAGATGGGAAAATGGGTGGGCGAAGGCAAGATCAAATATGACGTGCATGTCGTGAAAGGCATGGAAAACGCGCTGTCGGCCCTGAACCTGCTGTTCACCGGCGGCAACACAGGCAAGCTTCTCGTGCAGGCCTCGGAGGAGCCGTGAAACTTGCACTGGAGGCCGCCGATGACGCGATTACGCGCGAACTACACGAAGGCCTGAAGGCGTTCAATCAGGCCGCGATGCCCGGTGTGCCGTCGAACGGGTTTGTCGTAAGCCTCCGCGACAGCGATGGCACACTGAAGGGCGGCGTGATCGCGCGAGTGACCGGTGAAAGCTGCTACATCGATACGGTGTGGATCGACGAAGCCGCCCGCGGCGGCGGTCTCGGCACGAAAATGCTGCGCATGGCCGAAGAGGAAGCCCGCAGGATAGGTGCGCGCGGCGCGTGGCTCTATACGCTCAGCGTCCAGGCCAAACCCTTCTATGAAAAGATCGGCTACAGCGAATTCGCCGAATTGACATGGTCCGGCAGCGACGTCCGGCGCCATTTCATGAAAAAGGAATTGTGATGCTGCGCATCACTTCCGGCGCGCTGAAGGGACGGGCGCTGCACGGGCCATCGGACGCGCGCGTACGCCCGACCTCCGACAAGGTGCGGCAGGCGATTTTCAACATCCTCGCGCACAATGATTTCGACACCGGCTTCGCGCTCGAAGGTGCGCGCGTGGCCGATCTGTTCGCCGGTACGGGCGCGCTCGGCATCGAGGCGCTTTCGCGCGGCGCGGCGTTCGTTCTGTTTGTGGAAGACGCTGCCGAAAGCCGCGCCCTGATCCGGGAGAATGTCGAGACGCTGGGGCTTACCGGCGTCACCAAAATCTGGCGGCGCGATGCGACCGACCTTGGTCCCATGAGCGCAGGCGCAGGCGGCCCGTTCGACCTCGCCTTCCTCGATCCACCCTATCGCAAAAACCTGCTGGCACCCGCGCTTGCCGCACTACGCGACGGCGGTTGGCTCGCGGCCCGCGCGTTGATCGTGACGGAATCCTCGGAAGAAGAACCCGCGCCCGACGCCGAAGGCTACACTCTTCTCGATCACCGCAGCTATGGCGATACACGGGTGGCGTTTTTGAGGCGTTAGATTGGCGACCCGGGAGAAGAAATCGTGCAGGAGCAAGTTCTGGAGCTGTTGTCGGCGAGAAAGGGTCACTTCCTTTTCGAGTCCGCGCATCACGGCGATATGTGGCTCGATCTCGAATCGCTCTGCCTTCATCCAAAACGCGTGCAAACCATTGCAGCCGAGCTCGCTGAACCATTGTTGAAGCTCAATTTGGATGCCGTTTGCGGGCCGCTCGTCGAAGGAGCCTTCGTCGGGTTGATGGTGGCGATGCTGCTCGGCACTCAGTTTGTTTATTCCGAGCGCCATGCAAAATCGGCCGAAAATGGCCTTTTCCCGGCCGGTTATCGGATTCCGGCAACGCTTCGCAAAAATCTAAAAGGCAAGCGCGTTGCGATCGTCAACGACGTCATCAATGCGGGATCGGCAGTGCGCGGAACCTTCGCCGACCTGCAAGAGTGTGGGGCGATTGTAGTAGGTATCGGTACTCTGCTTGTCTTGGGTACGGCCGCAGCGGAATTTGCGTCGCGCGTGGGCATTCCGCTGCACAGCACTGCAACGCTTCCCGCCAATCTCTGGACGCCGTCGGAATGTCCCCTTTGCGCATCAGGCATTCCCTTGGAGGACGTGGAAGCATTCGACGTCACGCTTCCCACGCAAGGCGCTTCGGATTGAGAATCTAAGTCAAAAACAATCCCACCGCCGCCGCGGCCATTACAGCCGTCCCCGCCCAGCCTACGATTTTGAGGCCGAGGCTCAATGTCAGACGCCCCATGATGCGCGGATTGGAGCCGATCACCATCATGGCCGCCATCAGAGGCGCTGCGAGCACGCCGTTCACCACAGCGCTGTAGTAAAGCGCCTTCATCGGATCGATGGGCGTGAATGCGAGCGCGACGCCGAGCACAGTTGCGCCCGCGATGACGCCGTAGAATGCGGCCGCCTGGCGCGGCTTGCGATCGAGCCCCGAGTTCCAGCGGAACGTCTCGCATACGGCATAGGAGGCGGAGCCCGCGAGTACCGGCAACGCGAGCAGACCCGTGCCGATGATACCGGCTGCGAATATGACGGTGGCAAAATGTCCGGCGAAAGGGGTGAGCGCCTGCGCTGCCTGCACGCTGGTCGTGATGTTCGTGATGCCGTGCTTGTGGAGCGTCGCCGCCGTCGCCCAGACGATGAACAGCGCCACGACATTCGAGGCCGCCATGCCGACCAACGTGTCGACGCGAATACGCCGGAGTTCGGGACCGGCCGCGCGCGGCGCGATGCAAAGCGGCTTGGCGTGTTTTCGCCCCAGCTCCTCCACTTCCTGCGACGACTGCCAGAAAAAGAGATAGGGACTGATCGTCGTCCCCAGCACAGCCACCAGCGCGGTCATGGCGGCTGTGCCGAAGCTGATCGTCGGAACGAAAGCGCCGAACAATGCAGCGCCCCAGTCCGCATGGGCCATGATTACCGCGGCCACATAAGCGAACAGCGACAAGGTCAGCCATTTGAGAACGGAAGCATAACGCGCGTAACTGAGAAATATTTCGGCGACTACCGAGACGATCGCGATTCCGACGATCCAGACCTGCGTCTTGCCGCCGACGAGAAGCTTCGCCGCATCGCCCATTGCTGCGATATCCGCGCCGAGATTGATGACGTTCGCAACCAGGAGCGACAGAACGAGCACATCGAGCAGCCACCGTGGATAATGACGCCGAAGGTTTGTCGCAATGCCGTGCCCCGTCGTCGAACCGATGCGCGCGCTGATCTCCTGGATGGCAACCATCAGCGGATAGGTGAGGACCATGGTCCAGCCCATGCCATAGCCATATTGCGCACCCACCTGGCTGTAGGTGCCGATGCCGCTGGGATCGTCGTCGGCCGCGCCTGTGATGAGACCGGGGCCCAGAACCTCAAGCCAATTACGCTTCTTTGGCGGCTTCGCTGCTGTCACAAGCACGCTATCTGCCGGCGTCGCTTCGTCCACGAAATTCTCCATGCCTACCCGCGGCGGCCGAACAGCCGCTCGATATCGGCGAGCTTCAATTCCACATAGGTTGGACGACCGTGATTGCATTGTCCCGAATGGGGCGTCGCTTCCATTTCGCGCAACAGCGCATTCATCTCCTCGGCCGTCAGCCGCCTGCCTGCGCGCACGCTGGTATGACAGGCGAGCGTTCCTGCGACATGGTCCAGCCGCTCCTTCAGCGACAGCGCGGAACCCGATTCTGCGATGTCGTCCGCCAGGTCGCGCAGCATTGCCTTCACATCGACCTTTCCAAACGCGGCCGGCACTTCGCGCACCATCACCGCGTCCGGCCCGAACGACTCAATCACCAATCCCAATTCCGCAAGCTCCCCGGCGCGAGCAATAACGCGCTCGACCTCCGAAATATCCAGTTCGACGATCTCGGGGATGAGCAAGGGCTGGCGCGGCACGCCTCCCGCTTCAAGTCCATGCTTCATGCGCTCATAAACCAGCCGCTCATGGGCAGCATGCTGATCGACGATGACGATGCCGTCGGCGGTTTGCGCCACGATATAGGTTTCATGCACTTGTGCGCGGGCGACACCCAGCGGAGTTTCGGCCGCTTGCGGCTGCGCCTCTTCCATCCGCGCGGAGAGAACCGACGCCGCACTGCCCGAGAACAGCGGCGCATGGAATTGCGCGGCCGCTTCGGCGAAGCCGCGCGACGGCGCGGGCTGTGGATAAAGCTGTGTCACGGCCGCGTAATGGGGGCGAAGGGCCGCAAGCGCTGCCCCAGCCACGGTGGAAGACGCGCGATGCCCGGCGCCCGCCAGCGCGTGCTTGAGCGCCGACACGATGAGGCCGCGCGCAAGCCCTGCATCGCGGAAGCGCACTTCCGTCTTCGCTGGATGCACGTTCACATCCACAAAGGCCGGATCGCAATCGAGGAACAGCGCGAGCGCGGGGTAGCGGTCATGCGCGAGATAATCGGCATAGGCGCCCCGCACCGCGCCGAACAACAGCTTGTCGCGCACCGGCCGGCCATTGACGACGAGGAACTGCATGGACGAACTGGCGCGGTGATAGGTCGGCAGGCCCGCATACCCCGTGATGCGCAGCGCCTCGCGCGCGGCTTCGACGGGCGCGGTATTGTCCGCGAAATCGCGGCCCATGATGCGCGCAAGCCGCTTGAGCCTGCCGCCGAACAGATCGCCTTCGCTTTCGTAATCGAGCGCGCGGCGGCCGTCCAAAGTGAGCGTGAACGCAACATCGGGCCGCGCCATTGCAAGACGTTTGACCACATCGATCATCGCGAGATCTTCGGAGCGCTGCGATTTGAGGAATTTGAGGCGGGCGGGTGTCGCATAAAAAAGCTCGCGCACATCGACCCGCGTGCCGGATTGCCCCGCAGCGCGGAATCCGGCCGGTATGGGTCCGCTCACATCGCCGCCTTCGACCTTGATTTCATGCGCATCGCTCGTCGCCGTGCGGCTCGTGATCGTGACCCGTGCGACTGCGCCGATGGACGGCAGCGCTTCGCCGCGAAATCCCAGCGTTGCGATATTCGAAAGGTCGTCATGGCCTTCGCCGCTGACAGGTAGCTTGGACGTTGCATGACGCTCGACCGCCAGGCGCAGATCGGCCGCATCCATGCCGATGCCATTGTCTTCGACGAGGATAAGATCGGCGCCGCCCTTGGACGCAGCGATGTCGATGCGCGTGGCGCCCGCGTCGAGCGCATTTTCGACCAATTCCTTGATCGCGCTCGCCGGCCGCTCGACCACCTCGCCCGCGGCGATGCGGTTGATCGTGCCTTCCGCGAGACGGCGAATCCTCATGCGCCGCCTGCCAGATATTTGCGGGCCAGCACCTTGCCCTCTTCAACCGCCGGCTGGTCGAACGGATCGACGCCCATCAGGCGACCCATGAGGATCGTCTCCAGCATGAAATGCATCATCAAGGCGCCGAGCGTGCGCTCATCGAGTTTGGGCGCATGAATACGCCGCACCGGTCGCCCGCGTTTGGCAAGCGTCTCGGCCGTGGCGCGCGCTTCGGCGGCAACCAGATCGCCCATGGTTTTGCCGCTCAGATAGGAAAGCCCCAGCGCATCGGCGCGCGACAAGGGAATCTCGGGACCGATCCCGGCGGTGTCGGTCGAAAGCATCGTATAGAGCGCGTCGTCCGGACCATCGAGGAAAAGTTGCAACTGGCTGTGCTGGTCGACCGGGCCAAGGGCTGCAACCGGCGTTGTGCCTTTGCCGTCCTTGCCGAGACTCTCGGCCCACAATTGCCGCCACCAGGGACCAAAAGTTTTCAGGCGATCGGCATAGGACCACAACACCGTCTCACGCAGACGACCCGCGCGCGCCAGGGCATGATGCAGCGCCGCACCCGTCGCGGCCGGAACATTCTTCGCATCCGCGCCGGACAGAACTGTCGCAAGCGTATCGGACGCGCCCTTGCGCAGCGCTTCCGCATCGAGGCCCATCAGCAACGCGGGCAACATACCCACCGCCGTCAGAACGGAATAGCGCCCGCCCACGCCTGTCGGATGATCGAGGACGGCGCAGCCGATGCTCTCCGCGAATGCGCGCAGCGGATTGGGCTTCGGCTCCGTCACCACCGTGAAATGATATTTGATGTATTTGCCGCCGCCGGCCTTGTCGATCGCGTCGGCGGCCGCCAGCGTCTGCATCAACGGCTCGGCTGTGCCGCCCGATTTCGAGATCGCGACGAAACGCGCCGTGCGCAGGTCGAGGCTCTTCAGCGCCGCATCGAAGGTGACGGGATCGATATTGTCGAAGAAGATCACTTTGGGCGCGCGCGCCGAGCCGAACGGCACGAGATCGGCCAGCGCCTGGCCCCCCAGGCTCGAGCCGCCGATCCCCAGCACCGCGACGACGGAAGTGTTCTTCGACAGCGCCTCTGCTGCTTCCTGCGCTTTCGCCAGATCGTCGCGCCGCTCGGGAATGCGCAGCAATTCGAGCGTGTTCGTCTCATAGGCCTCGCGCAGCCAGGAGACGCCATTCGACACCTCGACCAGCGTGGCGTCGAACTGTTCGACGCCGGACGGAACGGACACGGTGAAGGGAAGCGATTCTGAACGCATAGCGCCATCCTATCAGATTGCCCTGCCGGTCGAGCGGGGGGCGATGCAGCATCAACAGGCAAAAATAATGGTGATGCCACGCAGCTTCCTTTTCTTCCCCCGTTTACGGGGAAAGTGGCCGGCGAAGCCGGTCG
>PLJH01000044.1 GCA_003139615.1 Alphaproteobacteria bacterium | reverse complement strand
CAAAGATGATTTCGACCCTCCCGCAAGGAGAGGGTGGGGAAAAAAGGATCACGCTCCGCGACGAAAGCCGTCTGACCCTGATATACAGTTACGGATGACCGCCTCCGATCCGCCTGCCGTGCTCACGCTCGATGCCTCGTTGATTGTCGAGACGCTGGAGCGGCTGCGCGTGCGCGTATCCGAGCGATTTCCGAAATCGGGCCTGGCCCAGCTTTGCGGAAAGCTGGTCTTGACGGGGCGTGCGACCGCGGCCCGAGCCGAGGAACTTTCGCGGCCTTATTTTGGTTTGCGGATTCTGGGTGCGCTCGTAGTGGTGATCGCGGTCGTGCTCCAGATCGAACTGGCGAGCCATATCGACTGGTCGGCGCTCCGCCGAAACACCGATGTGCTCGGTATGTCCCAGGCGCTCGATGCGACCGTCAATCTCCTGATCCTGGCCTTCGGCGGATTGTGGTTCATGCTTACTTTGGAGCAGCGGCTGAAGCGCAGGCTCATTCTGCGCGCACTTTATGAGTTGCGCTCCTACGCGCATATCGTCGACATGCATCAGCTCACCAAGGACCCGACCGTTGTGCTGAGCGGCGGCGCGGCAACATCGTCGTCGCCCGTGCGGCAGATGAGCGAGTTCGAACTGTCGCGCTATCTCGATTATTGCTCGGAAATGCTGGCGCTCATCGCCAAGCTCGCGGCGCTCTATGCCGCGCGCACGCAGGATGAAACGATCATTGAAGCGGTCAACGATCTCGAAGACCTGACTTCAAATCTCGGCCGCAAGATCTGGCAGAAGATCATGATCATCAGCCAGCTCGATGAAAGGCGGACGAAATAATTCCTACCCTCCCCTTGAGGGAGGGTCGAAATCCTTTTTGAGCGACAGCGAAAAGAGGATTTCGGGAAGGGGCTAATCTCCGATCGTTGTGTGCTTGCCCCTTCCCGAAAAATATCTCGCTGCGCTCGATTTTTTCGACCTTCCCGCAAGGGGAGGGTGGGAAATTTGTTCAATCCCCGATTGCAATGCCGTCGCGCCGCGGATCGGCTCCGCCGAGATAGCCGTCTTTTGTGCGCTGGATGATCTGCGAGCCGCTGCTCAGCGAATGGATCACGACCTGATGGCCCATCGCTTTGAGCTTGGGCGCGAGCTCTTCGAGGCTCGTGCCCTGTTCCAGCATCGTATAGGCGTTGGGATTGAAGACATGCGGCAGCGCGGTTGCGGCTTGCGGATCGAGACCGCCGTCGATCATGCCGCTCAGCGATTCGGCGACGTAAGGAATGATCACCGGGCCGCCGGGTGAACCGGCCGCGATCCAGAACTGGCCATCGGGTTTGAACACGATCGCGGGCGACATCGCGCTCATCGGCCGCTTGCCGGGCTCGGGCGCATCCGCCACAGGCTTGCCGTCGATCGTCGGCTCCAGCGAGAAATCGGTGAGCTCGTTGTTCAGCAAAAAGCCCTTGGCCATCACCATCGCGCCGAAACCGGATTCGATCGTCGTAGTCATGCTTACGACTTCGCCGCCCTTGTCGACGACCGAGAGATGGCTCGTGCCATGGCGTTGCGGAGTGCGCTGCGGCGCATAATCGAAGGGCAGGTTGGGGAGCGTGCCCGCCTGCGCCGTTCCCATATCATGCGCGGGATCGATCAGTTTGGCGCGGCCCGCGAGATAATCGTGGTCGAGTAGCCCCTGGACGGGAACGCGAACGAATCCCGGATCGCCCAGATATTTGGCGCGATCCGCAAAAGCGAGCCGGTTCGCTTCCGCAAACAGATGCACGAAGCTCAATGTCTCGGGCTGCAACTCGGACGACGGAAAGCGCTCCAGCATTTCGAGAATCTGCAGGATCGCGATGCCGCCCGAACTCGGCGGCCCCATGGAGCAGATTTTGTTTCCCCGATACGAGCCGCAGACGGGATCGCGCTCCACCGCGCGATAATTCGCGAGATCGGCGAGCGTCATGCCGCCCGGGTTGACGGGCGCATGCTGCACGGCGTCGACGATCGCAGCCGCAATCGCACCGTGATAAAACGCTTCTGTGCCGTGGGCCGCGATCGCGCGCAATGAATCGGCGAGGGCAGGGTCTTTCAGAATCTCGCCTTCGCGATAGGGCGTTCCGTCGGGGTGATAGAAATAATGTTTGATGTCGGGCATCTGCGCCGCATCTTTCTCCTCGACAATGGTGTCGGCTAGCTTGTGGCCCACGGGAAAACCGTCGGCGGCGAGCTTGATCGCAGGCGCGAACAGTTTCGCCCAGGCGAGACGGCCATATTTCTTGTGCGCCATCTCCAGCATGGCGACGACACCCGGCACGCCGACGGACAATCCGCCGGGGATCACCTGCGATTTGGGGCGCGGCTTGCCGTCGGGGCCAAGGAACATGTCCGAGGTGGCGGAGGCCGGCGCGGTTTCGCGGCCGTCGAAGGTGGTCACCTTTTTCGTCTTGGGATCGTAGAGCACGAGGAATGCGCCGCCGCCGAGACCCGAGGATTCCGGTTCGACAAGCGTGAGCACCATCTGCGCCGCGATCGCCGCATCCACCGCCGAGCCGCCTTCATGCAGGATTTCAAGCCCGGCCTTGGCGGCATAGGGATTGGCTGCCGCGATCATCTCGTGTTTCGCGAAAACGGAGTCGGCGCGGGCCGCGCCGCAGGCGCTCACAGTCACAATCGCGAGTGCGGCCAAAGTTCTGATGTTGATCACTTGTCGGGTTCCTCGCGAGCGTGTGTATTCGGGAGAGTAGTAAAGGGTGACGGCGGCGCTTTCCAGCCGTTGAACATCGCGGCCCCCCTTCCGCCTCGCGTAGTTTATCCTCCGGCCGCGCCTCGCGCGGACCGGGGGGCTCGGCACCTTCCCGCGAGAGGGAAGGCTAGAAGGATAGGCGTTCGCCTTTTTTCTTAGCCTTCCCTCCCCTCGCGAGGGAAGGTGTCGCGCGGCGTTAGCCGCGTGACGGAAGGGGGCCGGCCCAAGTGAAGGGAACGAACCATGCCATCTCGTGAAGCCATCGAAGGGCTCGTGGCCCTGGTGGAGCAGGGGAAGTTCATCGAGGCGCTCGAGAAATATTATGCCGACGACGCCACAACCACCGAAAACATGGGCGAGCCGCGCCGGGGCCGCGAGACGCTGATCGCGAACGAGCGCGGCGTGATGGCGGCGTTTCCCACCATCCATTCGCGCTGCGTGCGACCTTATTTTGTGGATGGGAATCGCGCGGTCATCCGCTGGCAATTCGAATTCGTGCCGGCGAGCGGCCCCACGCGCAGGATGGACGAGCTCGCCTATCAATTGTGGAAAGGGGACAAGATCGTGGAGGAGCGTTTCTTCTACGATCCCGCGCAAATGCGGACATAGTCCGCGCTATTTCCCCGTGTCGTCTTCGTCCGGTGGAACACCGTCCGCGATCTCGGTGGCGCGGATCTGGCGATAGACGCTGCGCATCGTGACATAAGGATCGAGCGACGCTTTCTGCAGTTCCTCACGCAACACGACATTGCGCACGTTGGTCTGGAACGGGCTGCCGACGTGCACGCCGACCGTCACGCCCGCGCGCATATAAAATGGCGCTCCGGTGGGCAGATAGGTGATGGGATCGATCGCGAGGTCGAATAAGTCACCCGCGAGATCTCGCGGCGGCTCGGGCCCGACGATCGGCAAAACGAGAAAGGGGCCTTCGTCCACACCATAGATGCTCAGGGTCTGGCCGAAATCGGCATGGTGATAGGGCAGTCCGTAGCGCGTCGCGGGATCAAACAAACCTCCAAGGCCCAGGGTCGCGTTCAGCGTGAAGCGGCCAAGCGCTTTGCCCGCGTACGTGAACTGGCCTTGCAGAACATCGTTTGTGAACACGACAGGCACGTCGAGATTGTTGAGGAAATTGTCGACTCCGTTGCTCAACGGTTTCGGCATCCACAGAATGTAAAACGCCGCGATGGGCAGCTCGACATAATGATCGATCTTCTCGTTGACGCTGAAGACCTCGCGATTGAATGGTTCGAGCGGATCGTTCGCCGCGATCGACTCGGTGGACGTGCTTGCGCAACCGGCGAGCAAAAGCCCGCACATCGCAATCGCTGCTGCGCCCGATCCCCGCATCGACTTTCGGCGCCTGCGCGCCGTTTTCTCCTTGAAAACGCTTCTCTGCCGCCCCTGTGGGCACGCCCCTGAGGCGGACATTGCCATATTCCGTGTGAGCCGTCATGGGCGCGTGAATTGTCCGAAATCTTACCGTCAGGCGCCGGCCGACCGGTCGCCGAACGCTGCGAAGGCGTCGAGCCAGTGCGCCACCGTGACCGGCGCAAAGCCGGCGGCGGACACGCCCAGCGCCATGTTCAGGCGTTGCAATGCTCAGCCCACCTTATTGTACGACATGCGCCGTGAACGCGGCGTCTGCTTTAGCGCCCCAGAATGTGTAATGCAGCGTGTAGTGACCGCCATCCTGGTACTTCGGGCCCGTCAGCGTGACAGTCTCCGTGCCCGTGAATGTACCATGCGCTGCAATGGACAATCTGACCGGGATGAAAATCATCGGGCAGATCGCGCGGTCGTCGACTGTGCTGCCGCTCGCGTCGCTGACCGTCCAGACATGCGACTGGCAATCATTGGGTTGCTGCAGCGTGACGGCCGAGGCGGACGTATTCGTCAGAGCGAGCTGCGCCGTCACCGGTACCGTCTGCTCGGCGCCGGCGGGCAGTATGCGATTGATTTTGATGTCGGCTGGAAAGGAAATGCTCAATGTCACGGCATCTGCCGGCGGCGTTTGCGGTGTTTGTGCGCCGGCCGTGCAGCCGGCCGCGACCAAACATGCCAGAGCGACGGCAAGATTCCGGCCCCGAAATTCGAATTTCATAGAAAAATCTCCCGATCAAATTTGGAAACAGCGAGAAGACCTTAGCACAATTTCGACGCTCAAAGATTCGATATTTGTTCCAACTATTTTCGTCTCGCTGCAAATTTCCGCTTGCGTCGTTTGATCAAACGGCATATCAATTTCGTCAAGACGGAAACATACGCCCGGGGCTCGAAACGAGCCGCCGGGTTTTTTATTAGGTTCCAAACATCATGAAAGACACGAAAAGCGGCGCTTCGCCGCTGCCGGAGAATGCTGCCGAAAATCCGGAAAACGCGGACGAACCGGCCGAGTCGCATGAAGCGCCGTCGCCTGCAAAAAGCCGCGTAAAAACCGGGCTCATTGAATTTGAAGGCGAACTCCAACCCGTCGATTACCTTCTGGGCGTGATGCGCGATCCCGACGCAAGCAACACGCGCCGCGACAAGGCGGCGACAAGCGTATTGCCCTATGTCCACCCGCGCGTTTCGCCGATTGCGCCGGTGGTGGATCAGGACACGGCGGCGCAACGGCGCATGAAGGAGGCCAGCGATTCCCTCATACAAGCAATGGCTGACTTTAAAGCCGAAGAGGAAGGAACGCTTCCTGAGCCGACTGACGGCAGCGCAACATGACGCCGTGTCGAGCACCTGGGCGTTCCATGTCCGGGACGAACAACGCCCGCCGAAAGGCGACTGGACGACATGGATTTATCTGGGCGGCCGTGGTGCGGGCAAAACGCGGGCGGGAGCCGAATGGGTTCGCGCCCGCGTCGAGGAGGGCTGCAGGCGCATCGCCATCGTCGGCGCCAATGCCAATGATGCGCGCTATGTGATGGTGGAAGGCGAGAGCGGGCTCTTGTCCGTCACCTCGCCCTGGCTGCGCGCGAAATACGAGCCTTCGAAACGGTTGATCACCTGGCCGAACGGCGCGATCGCCACGCTCTTTTCGGCGGAAGAGCCGGACATGCTGCGCGGCCCGCAGCACGACACCGCCTGGTGCGACGAACTCGCGAAATGGACCCATCTCGAAGCAGCCTGGGACAATTTACAACTGGGTTTGAGGATCGGGCAGCGTCCGCAACAGATGGTGACGACAACGCCGCGCGCGTTGCCCGTTCTGAAATCGCTCATGCAGCGGTCGGATTCGGTCATCACACGCAGCACGAGTTACGACAACCGCGACAATCTCGCGCCTGCCTTCTTCGCGCATGTGATCAGCCGCTATGACGGCACGCGGTTCGGCCGGCAGGAAATCGACGCGGAAATTCTGGACGAGATCCAGGGCGCACTGTGGACGCGCGCGATGATCGATGAAGCGCTCGTATCGCGCAATGTCGAGATGCCGAAGATGGTGCGTGTGGTGGTGGGCGTCGATCCTTCCGGCACGCGCGGCCAGGACGGGCGTGACAGTGTGGGCATCGTGGTGGCGGGCAAGGCGATCGACGGCCGCTGCTATGTGATGGACGACTGGACGTGCTCGCTTTCGCCCGCAGGCTGGGGACGGCGTGTGGCCGAAGCGGTCGCGCAGCACCAGGCCGATTGCGTGGTCGCCGAAGAGAATTTCGGCGGCGCGATGGTGGAGTCGGTGTTGCTGGCGGCACAAGTCGGCACGCGCATCAAGATGGTGCATGCGTCGCACGGCAAGATCGCCCGCGCGGAACCGATCTCGGCGCTCTACGAGCAGGGCCGCGTCGGACATGCAAGCGCGTTCATGGCGCTCGAAGACCAGTTCTGCGCGTTCACCGTCGACGGCTATCTCGGCAAAGGCTCGCCCGACCGCGCAGACGCCGCGATCTGGGCCCTGACCGAACTGATGCTTTCCGGCGTCAACGAAGAAGGCTGGCTCAAACTCGCTGCAGAGGTAAATGCGGCGAAGGGTAAGTTGAATTGATCTTGATACCAACTCCGAGAAAAAAGATGCACCACGGAGCCACAGAGATGGGGTGGACGGCCCC
>PLJH01000118.1 GCA_003139615.1 Alphaproteobacteria bacterium | reverse complement strand
TGCCAACACAGATGCTTCCCCCCGCGAGGGGAATGTTATACTTCGCAAACCCAGCCGCTAGGGGTGGGTCAAGGGTCGTCTGGGGTGGGTAGGTGGTATAGTTCGAGACTTGGGCCGTCAAAGTAGGCCCCACTTGGAAAGCGGTAAGCCTTTAAGCGGCGTGTCGGTCTGTTCCAAAAACAGACCGCCTTGCCCGTCATCATAGACCGGAAATATTTTCTTGAAATTCACGAACCCAGCCGCTTTGGGATAGATGACTGAGTACCGTTCGCAGCGCGGTCCCACATTGAAAACCACACGTTCGATCACACGCCAAGTTTTGAGCCCATCATATCGCAACGCGATCTTTCGGCCATACTGTCGAACCGCCATATGAACCCCCTCGGTCCAGACCTAGCGGGGGCCAGAGGTGTGGAGGCAGAAATCCCCTTCTGGAGTCAGCATCAGTCCGCCAGTCACTTGTCGAATTAGACCAAGTTCGGTCAATCGTGACTCCATTTCGGGCGCGATCCGCTTGCCGATCCGGACCATATTCATGGCGTCGATTTCATTTCTGGAGAGTTCGGGAACGTTTGGAAATGGCGGTTGCGGCATCGGACGAGCTCCTTGGTTTGGCCTTTGCTATCTTACCTAGATTCGCCTCAAACCGTGCCTTGTCCTCATCGCATCCGAGGCGACGGGCGACGGACTTGAAATCGTCCGCCAGCGGGGGTTGAGTCCTTCGTTTTATTGGACGTTTCTTTGCCATGCACTCTACCATTGAGCCCGAAGAGCCTGAATATCACTATATAGCATATATTGACGAAGCGGGTGACCCCGGCATAGAGCGCGTGAAACCGCTCGACAACCCCGGAAGCTCTGAGTGGCTGATAATTTCTGCGGTGGTCATTCCCGTAAAATGCGAGGCCCGCACGCCCCGCTGGATCGAAAATATACAGCGCCGGGTCGGTAGCGAAAACCGCGTCGATATTCATTTCAGAAATTTGTCGCCGCAAAACAAGGTGATCGCCGCCAGCGCGTTGCTGGACCTTCCGGTTCGATGCTTCGTGATCTGTTCTAACAAGAAAAATATGCGTGGTTACATAAACCCGAGGCCGGTGTTCGCTCAGCGGAAACTGACGGTCGATTGGTTTTATGCGTGGATGACGCGCGTGATCCTTGAGCGCGTAACACATTTCGTGCATGTCAAGTCGCTTGCGGATCATGGCGAAGTGAAAAAGGTCAAGATTGTCTATAGCGCGCGCGGTGGCCTCAGCGTTGACGAAATGGGTGAGTATTACGACTGGATTCAGGGGCAGAGCCAAGCCGAAAGCCTTTATCTCCCATGGGGCGATTTAAAATGGGGAACGCTTAGTCAGCATTTGCTACGAGTCCGCCAACATCAGCGTGTTCCAGGTTTGCAATTGGCCGATATCGTTGCGAGCTCGTTTTTTAGAGCCTGCGATAAGCGCGATGTGCCGGAGTGCGATAATCTCTGCGCGAAAGTTCTTGAGCCGCGAATGGGACGTTATCCCGACCGAGTCGGACGGTTTAGCGGCTATGGGGTAAAACTACTTCCAAATTTCAAAGCCGCGAAACTCGAGAGGGATCAGCAATTTGTGTTCTTATCGTATGGGTATCCAACTCAGCTTTGGCAGGATGGCCTACACTGGGATATTGAACCGCCGAAGAGAAAGAACGTGGTGGCCGGCCCGTCTGATCCTGAGGTTTTCTAGGCCGCCTCGTCATTGGCAACCATCCTGTCGGACGCCAAAAGTATCCTGCACCTTCAGCCCGGGTGGTTCCGGCTCACCGAAAAAAAGAATCGCACGCGGACTCAATCAACGCAAGAGAGTCAAGAGTCTTTGCGCGAAATTCTTTTTCCTCGTTTTTGGTTCCGAAGAATTCCGCGCATGAACTTGAACTGAAGTTGCTTCGGCTTTCGATATGGCTCAGGCCGCTCTACCAGCGACCCGATATGTCAGCCGCTTCCCTTCCGCACCCTTCATCATCGCAACCGTCCGCGCTAAATCGTCTACGCCATTCGCGATGCGGTGATTGTAGCGGAAATCGAATTCCGCCAGATAGCGCGGCAGGTGTTTGCGGCTGACATGGTGATAGGTCCCAACAATTCCGCGCTTCAGGATCGAAAAGACGCCTTCAACGGTGTTGCTGTGGGCGTCATCGCGGACATATTCGCCAGCGCCGTGATCGACCATTTCGTGACGGGCAAACTTCGTTCCGGCGTGCAAGTAGCCGCCTGCGGTGTCCGTCATCAATGCGGATTTCGTGTCGGCATTTCCGAATAAGATCGGGCGCAGCGTCTCTCCGCTGACGCTCGGGATATGATGGGAGCGGACGCGACCGCCGCGCTCGACAAGGGCATGAACGATTTCTTTGCCGACGCCGCCGATATTGTCGGCATTGCGCTTCCATTCGTGCTTGTTCTTTTCCTTGCCGCCGATGTACGTGGTATCGGCCTCGACATATTTGCCAACGCCGCCCAACTTCGTGAGCTTGCCGTCACGCATCGCCTCGCGCAGCCTGTGTGCGACGAACCATGCCGTCTTGAGCGTAACGCCCAAGGTCCGGTGAAGCTGATTTGCGGAGACGCCCTTTTTGCTGGAGGACATCAGGAACGCCGCTTGGAACCACTGATGCAGCTTCAGATGGCTGGACTCGAAAACCGTTCCCTTGCGAACTGTGAATTGCTTGCGGCAATGGTAGCATTTCCAGAGACCGGGGCGGACATCGCCATTGCGATCCTTCACGCCCTGCAGGCGATTTATGCGGTCGCAACCGCCGCAGTGCGGGCAAGTCGGGCCGCCCGGCCACATGATTGCTTCCAAAGCCGCGAAAGCCGCCGCTTCATCGTGAAAGTATTTCTGGTTTAGAACGCTTGCCATTTCCGGTTTCCGTCTGCCCTTGCTTATGTCACCACTATGGCATACAGTTATCTCGTTGTCAACGGAGTGGCATACAAATGGACTTCAAAAAGGCAACCGAAGAATTGATGGCGGGGATGACCCGAGGCGAGATAGCGGAGGCTCTTGGCGTCTCTGAAGCGACCGTCCGACAGGCCCGGCTAGACGAGACAGCCAATGCCCACCGGAACCCGCCGGGCGGCTGGGAGGCCAAGGTGGCGAAGCTGGCGAGACAGCGGGCGGATCGACTTACGCGCCTTGCGGATCGGCTTGGAACGTAAAAGTCAAGCTTCCCATGGAATCACTGTCTCTCGGCGCTCCAATTGCATAGGCTTGATCGTGATGTTATCTTGACAATACCGCGCTTCTCCAAGCGTCCGAGCCTTTCCAGCCCCCCGACACAAATGAAAATTACTCTCGAAGGGTCAGCCTCAGAGATTGCGATTTTTTTGGCGCTACTCATCGCCATTTTCGCTAATCATCTGTAGGCCCTGACTAACGCGACCGGGGGATAACTTTTCCCCGGTCGCCCCTATCCGTGGTATTGGGTTTGCGAAGTATAACATTCCCCCCGCGAGGGGGGGAAGGTTAGAAAAAAGCGAAGCACGAATCTTTTTCTTAGCCTTCCCCCCTCGCGGGGGAAGGTGCCGAGCCCCCCGGTCCGCGCGAAGCGCGGCCGGAGGATAAACTACGCGAGGCGGAAGGGGGCCGCGCCTAAGACGCCGCCAACTTTTCTTCGATGGCTTTGAGCGCCTCGGCGGCTTTCGCGCCGGCCGGGCCTCCTGCTTGTGCGAGGTCCGGCCTGCCGCCGCCCCCTTTGCCGCCCAGCGCTTCCGCGCCGATGCGCACGAGATCGACGGCGCTGATGCGATCCGTCAGGTCGTCGGTGACACCGACGACGAGCGATGCCTTGCCGTCGGCCACAGCCACGAACGCGACCACGCCGGAACCGATCTTGGCTTTCGCATCGTCGGCGAGACCTTTGAGATCTTTCGCGGCGACATTCTCGACGACACGGAACACGACCTTCCTGCCGCCGACCTCGCGCGCCACATCGCCCTCGTCGCTGCGCGCGGGACCTGCGAGCGCGAGTGCGCGGCGCGCATCCGTGAGTTCGCGTTCGAGTTTGCGCTTTTCGTCTGCGAGCTGCGCGACCCTTTGAGGCAATTCCGCGGGGCTCGTTTTCAGAACGTTTGCGGCATCGCGCGCGAGTTCGGCCTGATGCGCGAGATGGCGGCGCGCGCCTTCGCTGGTCAGCGCATCAATCCGGCGCACGCCTGAGGCAACCGCACCTTCCGACAGAATCGTGAAAAGCCCGATATCGCCCAGCCGGCGCACATGCGTGCCGCCGCACAGTTCCACCGAGAACGGTTTCGTCGCAGCGGGATCGTCGCCCATCGTCAGCACGCGCACTTCGTCGCCATATTTCTCGCCGAACAACGCTTCCGCGCCCGCCTCTATTGCCTTGTCCGTCGGCATCAGGCGTGTCGAGACATCGGTATTCTGGCGCACGATGGCATTGACCTGGCTCTCGATGCGCTCGAGTTCTTCCGGCGTCACCGCTTTCGGATGGCTGAAATCGAAGCGCAGCCGGTCGGGCGCGACCAACGAGCCCTTTTGCGAGACATGCGGACCCAGCACGCGCTTGAGCGCACCATGCAGCAGATGCGTGGCGGAATGGTTTGCCCGCGTCGCACGGCGGCGCTCGCCGTCAACTTTCAACTCCACCGCATCACTCACCGCAAAGCTGCCGCGCGCAACCTCGACCACATGCACATGCAGTGCACCCAATTTCTTTTCGGTGTCGACGACTTTGCCTTCCGCGCTTTTGCTCGCGGACATCGTGCCCTGGTCGCCGGCCTGCCCACCCGATTCCGCATAGAACGGAGTCTGGTTGGTCAGGATGCGAACCGTTTCGCCCGCCTTCGCCGAATCGACTCGCGCGCCCTCTTTCACGATCGCGAGAATCGTGCCTTCGGCCTCCTCGGTGTCGTAGCCGAGAAATTCCGTGGCGCCCAGTTCTTCGCGGATCGCAAACCACAAATTGTCCGTCGATGCTTCGCCGGAGCCCGCCCAGGCGCGACGCGCCTCTGCGCGCTGATGCGCCATCGCCGTGTTGAACCCTTCCGTGTCGACCGCAATTCCCCGCGCGCGTAACGCGTCTTCCGTCAGGTCGAGCGGGAAACCGAAGGTGTCGTAAAGCTTGAACGCGACATCGCCCGCGAGCCGGTCGCCCTTGCTGAGACTTGCCGTTGCTTCGTCGAGCAGCTTCAGTCCGCGCGCGAGCGTGTCGCGGAAGCGCACTTCTTCGAGCTTGAGCGTTTCGCTGACGAGCGCTTCGGCGCGCTTGAGTTCCGGATAGGCCGCGCCCATTTCCGCGACGAGCGAAGGCACGAGGCGATACATCAGCGGGTCTTTGGTGCCGAGCAGATGCGCGTGACGCATCGCGCGGCGCATGATCCGGCGCAGCACATAACCGCGGCCTTCGTTGGACGGCATCACGCCGTCCGCAATGAGGAACGACGACGAGCGCAGATGATCGGCGATGATGCGATGGCTGGCGGCCTGATCGCCGTCCGATGCGACGCCGCTCAGATCGGCGGATGCCACAATCAGATGACGGAACAGATCTGTTTCGAAGACGCTGTGAACACCCTGCAGCACGGTAGTAATGCGCTCGAGCCCCATGCCTGTGTCGATGGACGGTTTCGGCAACGCCGTGCGCGTGCCGCCCGCATGCTGCTCGAACTGCATGAAGACGAGATTCCACACTTCGACAAAACGATCGCCGTCTTCGTCCGGTGAGCCCGGCGGCCCGCCCGGCACTTTATCGCCATGGTCGAAGAAGATTTCCGAGCACGGTCCGCAGGGCCCCGTATCGCCCATCGACCAGAAATTCGCCGAGGTCGCGATGCGGATGATTTTCGATTCGGGAAGGCCCGCGACCTTCTTCCAGAGACCGAACGCTTCGTCATCGTCGACATAGACCGTCGCGGACAAGCGCTCCTTGGGAAGCCCCAGATCCTTCGTCAGCAATTCCCAGGCGAACGCGATGGCATCCGCCTTGAAGTAATCGCCGAACGAGAAATTGCCCAGCATCTCGAAAAAGGTGAGATGGCGCGCGGTATAGCCCACATTGTCGAGATCGTTGTGCTTGCCGCCGGCGCGCACGCATTTCTGCGAGGACGCCGCGCGCACATAGGGCCGCTTTTCCTGACCCGTGAAGATGTTCTTGAACTGCACCATGCCGGCGTTCGTGAAGAGCAGCGTGGGGTCGTTGCGCGGCACGAGCGGCGAGGAGGCGACCACCTCATGGCCCTTGGCCTTGAAGTAATCGAGGAACGTCGAACGGATGTCGGTCAGGCTTTTCATAGGCGCTTGTAACCTTGGGGCGGATTCACTGTCCATCCTTCGAGGCTTTCCTCCGCTGACGCCCCGGAAAGCCTCGAAGGATGGACATTCCGCGCCGGCGCACTCGCGTCATGCTGAGGTGCTCCGCGAAAGCGGAGCCACGAAGCACACAAAAGCGAAGGGGCGCCGCAAGCGACGCCCCTTCAGGAGCCGTTCCCATGCCAACAGGAACGACGTCAATCTTCGGCGGCGCTCTCCTCATCGTCGGGAGAAGCATGCGTCAGGGCCTGGCCGATGAGACCCGCATTCTGGCGGATCAGAGCCTCGACCCGGGCCGACACGTCCTTGTTGGCCTCGAGGAAATTCTTCGCGTTCTCGCGACCCTGCCCGATACGGTTGCCGTCGAACGAGTACCAAGACCCGGATTTCTCGATGATGCCGGCCTTGGAGCCCAGATCGATCAGCTCGCCGGTTTTGGAGATGCCGGAGCCGTACATGATGTCGAACTCGACCTGCTTGAAGGGGGGAGCGACCTTGTTCTTGACCACTTTGACACGGGTCTGATTGCCCGTCACTTCCTCGCGGTCCTTGATCGAGCCGATGCGGCGGATATCGAGCCGGATCGAGGCATAGAATTTCAACGCGTTGCCGCCCGAAGTCGTCTCCGGACTGCCGAACATGACGCCGATCTTCATGCGGATCTGGTTGATGAAGATCACGAGCGTATTCGATTTGGAGATCGAGCCCGTGAGCTTGCGCAACGCCTGGCTCATCAGGCGCGCCTGCAGGCCCGGAAGCTGATCGCCCATCTCGCCTTCGAGCTCGGCCTTGGGTGTGAGGGCTGCCACCGAATCGATCACCACGATGTCGACGCCGCCCGAACGCACCAGTGTGTCGGTGATTTCCAGCGCCTGCTCGCCCGTGTCGGGCTGGGAGATCAGCATTTCGTCGATGTCGACGCCGAGCTTGCGGGCATAGATCGGATCGAGCGCGTGTTCCGCGTCGATATAGGCGACGATGCCGCCCTTCTTCTGCGCCTCGGCGACGGCATGCAGCGCGAGTGTCGTTTTTCCTGAGGATTCCGGCCCGAAGATTTCGACCACCCGGCCGCGCGGCAGCCCACCGATGCCCAGCGCAATGTCGAGGCCCAGCGAGCCGGTCGAAACCGTGTCGGCTTCGATCACCTCGCGCTGGCCGAGCTTCATCACGGAGCCCTTGCCGAATGCGCGGTCGATCTGGGAAAGGGCTGCATCCAGTGCCCGCTTCCGATCGCTTCCTTCTTCCCGATGAACCACCACTTGCAAATTCGCCTGTGCCATGACCGCTCGTCTCCTTATTTCATAGCGCCCCCCAAATCCCAAGGGGCTCCTGACGGGCAAAGTACACGCTTTGTTCTCTTTTGCAAGACGGTATACAACTACCTGAAAACAATAAGATATTTCTATTTTGTTCCAGAATCGTTCGGCCGGAATTTTATCGAGGTCTTCAAAGTTCCCGGAACACGCACCGCCGGCGCTCCGAAACTTGGAGGCACGAACTTGAGGTCGCTTGATTCGGCCAAGTTCGGAGCCGGAATTGGCCTCAAATCCGTTCGATCTTCTCCGGCAATTCGAGCCAGCGGTGGCGGCGGTTTTGGTAGACGGAACGCGCGGGCATCGGGAAATCGGGGTCGGCGAAGGCGCCGACGGCGACCGCGATCACGCCCGGTTGCTTTTCCAGCCCCCACCACACCGTGGAGCCGCAATCCGGGCAGAAACGAAAATCGACCCAATTGCCGTCGTCCGAATTGCGCCGATATGTCGTCGAGCGGCCTTCGATCGTCACGCGCTCTCGTTGAAACCGCGCGGCCACTCCGAACAGGCTGCCGGTGCGTTTCTGACATTCGAGACAATGGCACAGAGATACGCGCATCGGCGCGCCTTCGCAGATCGCGCGATTGTCCGCAGGAGCAGGCGGCGGTTTGAGTGCTCATGGATCGATCGTTCGTCTGTCGGTGCACAAACATGATTCTCCGTTCGGCGCGCGGTTTCTTTCCATTCAACTCGTCCGCAAGACCGTTCGAGAAATCTGGCGCTTCCGATTGGTCAGAAACGAAATTGCGACTTGCTGCAACAAATTGTCGGGAACGCGGCCGTAAATCACTGTACGCGGACGACGCCCCGGTATCGGACGCAGATCGGGGCCTGGCCAGACAAATGCGTTAGCCTCGGTCGTCACGATCCAAGAGGGTTCTTTGTCCATCCCGAGTCGAGCCTTTACGGCCGCAGGCAACGGTACGGCATCGGATGCAATCCCGGGGGCAGTGTGCGTGATCGCCAGCACGAGAACCTGAACGGTTCCATTGTCCGCTTTGACCGCCAGCGTGAGAACAAGCGCGGGCCGATCTTTGTCGCCCTCCTCGCGACCGCGCCGATGCTGGTCAGCCCACAGATATGCGTAGCGGATAATCGTTCCGGACTTCGGCGGAGCGAGTGTCAAGCTTTGCCGCGTGCCAATGCTTCAATATCCGCCAGAAAATGCTCTGGTGTATCGGCCGCGCGAAACGCCAACCGATCGCGCTTCTTGAGACGTTCATATTCGTCGACCGAAATGAGAACATTGCGAGGCCGGCCGTTCTTCGTCACGACGACAGGTTGACCCAGAGCGACGTCGCTGTAATGCGCGAACTGGCGAACGAGATCGCCCGCAGTCGTCACGACGCGCTCATCATGGGCCATGGAAACGGGTTCCTACCTAAAACACATATAATGCATATAACATGTAGAACCGGCATTCAAGCCGACCTACCGCTCCCCCGCGCGCCTCGGCGCGGGCGTGCCGGAGAGGACGTCTTTCACCTTGGCGGCGAGCTGCTTGAGGCCGAAAGGTTTGGGGAGGAAGTGGAGATCTTCCGCCTTTTCGTCGTGGCGGCGGAAGGCTTCCTCCGCGTAACCCGACATGAAGATCACGGCCATATCCGGACGCAGGCGTTTCACCGCGCGCACGAGCGTGGGACCGTCCATGCTGGGCATCACCACATCGGTGATCAGGAGATCGATCTTGCCCTGGAACGAATTGACGATTTCGAGCGCCTCTTCGCCGCCTGCCGCTTCCATCACGTGATAGCCGCGCAGCTTGAGCGCGCGCGCGGCGAAGCTGCGCACGGCTTCCTCGTCTTCCACCAGGAGGATCGTGTCCTGGCCCGTGATGTCGCGCGGGACGACGCGCTCCGACTCTGCCGGCTGGGCCGCCGGCTCGCCGCGATAACGCGGCAGATAGATGCGAAACGTCGTGCCTTTGCCTTCCTCGCTGTCGACCGTGATGAAGCCACCCGTCTGCTTAACGATGCCGTAGACGGTTGCCAGGCCCAGCCCCGTGCCCTGGCCGACAGGCTTCGTGGTGAAGAACGGATCGAAGATCTTGCCGACATGTTCCTTCCGGATGCCGACACCGGTGTCGCGCACTTCGATGCGCACATAATCTCCCGCCGGCATGATTGCCGTACCGAGCGCGGAAGCCTCAGTCACGGTTTCATTTGCGGTGACGATCGTCACTTCGCCGCCCTTGGGCATCGCATCGCGCGCATTGACGACGAGATTGATGATCGCATTGGAGATCTGCGTTTCGTCGGCATGCACGGGCCACAGATCTGCCCCGTGCTCGAGCTTGAGTTCAACGCCTTCGCGCAGAAGACGCCGCAACATCAGCGCGAGTTCGCCGACGACATCGCGAAGAATGAGCACGCGCGGCTGCAGGGTCTGCTTGCGCGAGAATGCGAGCAGCTGGCCCACCAGGGTGGCGGCGCGCAACGCGTTCTGATGGATCTCGTTGATTTCCTTGAACGACGGATCGGCCGCCTGATGGCGCATCAGCAGGAATTCGCTGTTGCCGATGATGACCGTGAGCAAATTGTTGAAGTCGTGCGCGACGCCGCCTGCAAGCTGGCCGACGGCCTGCATCTTCTGCGATTGCGCAAATTTGGTTTCGAGCGCCTTCTGCTCGGAGACATCGATCAGATAAAGAATGGCGCGCTTCGCGTCTCCCCCATTGGCGGGGCGCGCATAAAGCTCCGCCATGCGGTCGGATTGTCCGGCGGGGCACAATTCGATCGGCGCGGATTCGCTGCCGCCTCCGGCCGCGCGCGCAATCACGTCGGCGACGCCGGCCCGATCCGCGTCTTCAAGCGCGTCGCTCAACGCCCGGCCCGCGAGCGGACCCGTGAGGCCGAAGAATTCCGCGAAAGACGCATTGGCTTCCAGCAATCGCCCGTCCGCATCGGCGAGCGCAACACCAACCGGCGCGTCCTTGAAAAACGAAACCGGCGCAGCGGCGACGGTTGGCGATGGTGTTGTTGCCGATGACGGTTCCGCCGATTGCGAAAGGCGCGGTGTGAACCACCATGCCGTTTGGCCATCGCGAAGCGGATGCACCGCGGCCGCGATATCGCCGTTCGCGGTCACCACGACCTCTTCACGCGCTTCGCCGGCTGCGGCACTGCGGGTCAATCGGTAGAGCGTGGCGGAAGATGCCTCACCGCCGAGTGCCAACTCGGGTGGCGGGGCAGGTTCGTCGTCTTTGGCGCCGGCGATTCGGCGATAGGCGGCATTGCAGTCGAGAACCGCGCCATCGGCGCCCGTCACCGCCCAGGCGACATTGGCCCGCGCCGCCGCTTCCGCGACCCGGCGCGCCTCGAGCGAATTGCCGCGCTCGCGGGGCCAGACCGCATAAAAGAACAGGGACGCGACCGCGCCGATCCCGGCCAATAGGAGCAGCCCAAGCAAGCGGGACGATTCGGGCGCGGCAACCGCCAGCCCGGCCGCCATCAAGGCCAGGAAAACGAAGCCGAGAGCCGCCCAGCGCCAGGCACCCGCAGGCAATCCATAACTTCCGGGAGAAAGGCTGCGAACGGCGTTCACGACTGATTCCTGAAGCGAGTCGGCACACTATCAGTGCCGCAGCGCTCCCGTAAGGCGCATCACATAGCCGATGACCTGGGCGACCGCCTTGTAATGCTCGGGCGGCACGGCCTCGTCGAGCTCGACCGAGGCGTAAAGCGCGCGCGCCAGAGGCGGGTTTTCGACAATCGGCACTTCGGCTTCTTCGGCGACCGCGCGGATGCGGAGCGCAAGCGCATCCACACCCTTCGCCACGCAAATGGGAGCCGCCATCTTGCCCGATTCGTATTTGAGCGCGACGGCAAAGTGGGTCGGGTTGGTGATCACGACGGTCGCCTCCGGAACCTGGGCCATCATGCGGCGGCGCGAACGTTCGATGCGGACTCTGCGGATTCGCGCCTTGACGGCGGGATCGCCGTCCGTCTGGCGCATTTCGTCTTTGACTTCCTGCTTGCTCATCTTCAGGCCCTGCTCGATGCGATGTCGTTGCCAGAGATAGTCCAGCAAT
>PLJH01000127.1 GCA_003139615.1 Alphaproteobacteria bacterium | reverse complement strand
TAGGCGACGCGCCCGTCCTGGATCAGCAGCATCACTTCCGCCGACCAGCCATAGCTCACCGTCGTGCGCTCGAAGCCCATGAGATCGAGGAACCAGTTGCCCGTGCGCTCCTGGTGCAGGCGCTCGGGGCGGAACACATAAGCGGTGCAGCGATCGCGCGCTTCGATGCAGGATTGCACCGCCGGATCGAGCGCGTCGAACTTGATGGAGTCGCGCGGCATGAAACGTTCGATCACGCCGAGATAGGAGAGCACTTCGACATTCGGCGAGTCGCTGGAGTCGAAGCCGATCGGGCCGAGATCCGACGCCCGCGTGGCGCCCGGCATCACCTGCTGATAGGCGACCTCGACGGAATGATAGTTTTTAAAGGTGGTGTTTTTGACGTCGACCTGTCGCGGCAGGAGCCCGAGCCCCCCACAGCCCACCAGCACCAGGGTAATCAACATGCTGGCGACAACGCGCGCAGTCCGACGAGTGCCTTCTCGGCTATCAGAACCCATACCGCCCCCAACCATTGTTAACTATTTGATAATACATTAGCGAAAACGAAAACGATTTGGAAGCGCCCTCCCCCCATCCGGTAACCACCCGATGCGAAATAATCGCTGCTGCATTGCGATATACGCAAGCTCGCCGACGGATTGCAGGCATTAACCATGAAGCGCGCCCTTCCGGCCGGTCCCCGCGGCGGTTCCGGCAGCCATCGCCGCGGCACATGGAGATTTTGATGGGCGGGGGTGTAACGCAGATTAAGGTGCGGTGGGGTCCAGACCGGAATCGCTTCCTGGTTTCGCAAAACGTTCACACGCATTCGCGCCGCGGCATCGCCCTGAAGCTGGGCGCCACGCTCGCCTTTTCGCTGATGTATGCGGCCATCAAGCTCGCGGGCGCGGTGCCGGTGGGCGAAGTGGTGTTCTTTCGCGCGGCCTTTGCCATGGTGCCGCTGCTCGCGCTGTCGACCTTCACCATCGGCCCGCTCGCGATCATGCGCACGGGGCGGCCGCTCAACCATATCGTGCGTTCGGCGGCGGGCGTCAGTTCGATGTTCCTCAATTTCTGGGCGCTTTCGATGCTGCCGCTGGCCGACATCACCGCCTTCAGTTTCGTGGCGCCCATCTTCGCGGTGGTGCTGGCGGCGCTTATGCTTTCCGAACATGTGGGACCGTTCCGCTGGGGTGCGGTGCTGGCGGGTTTCGCGGGCACGCTTCTGATGATCGAGCCGCATGGGAGATTCGGCCATCTTGCGCATATCGGTTCTTCGGCCGGATTTTCATTGGGCGCGCTGCTCGCGCTGTCCGGCGCGTGCCTCTCGTCTTTCGTCGTCGTGTTCATCCGCCAGATGAGCGCGACCGAAAGGAGCGAGACGATCGTGTTCTATTTCATGCTCATCTCGGCGATCGTGGGCGCGGCCACGATGATCTGGTTCCGCGCGCCCCTGACATTTTCCAACACGTTCTGGCTCGTGCTCGTGGGTCTTCTGGGCGGCGTGGGCCAGATCTGCATGACCTATTGTTATCGCTACGCCGAGCCTTCGCTGCTCGCGCCGTTCGATTACACGGCGATGATCTGGGCCGTGGCGCTGGGCTATTTCATTTTCGCCGAAGTGCCCGAACCAATGGTGATGGCAGGCGCTTGCGTCGTGAGCGCGGCCGGCATCTTCATCGTCTGGCGCGAACGCAATTTGCATCGCGCGACGATGCTGCGGGAGGCATTGTGATGCCGATCGTCGGCGCGGCTATCCGGTTTGCGCGGCGCGGAGGATGAGATCGACACATTCTGCATAGGACAATTTCGCTTCGGCTGCCGCGGCCGCGAAACCGGATTGCGGTTCCAGGCACGGATTGGGATTCACTTCCAGGATCATCGGCGCGCCGCGTGCATCGATGCGGAAATCGATGCGCGCAAAACCCCGCAATCCCAACAGGTTCCAAGTCTGGCGCGCCAGTTCGCCCAAACTGCGGCCGAGGGCAGGCTCATTCCGTTCGGTCCCGAACACACGCACGGTCTGTGCGCTGTCGGGGGACGCTTCGTCCCATTTCGCCGCGTAACCCACGATCCGCGGCCGGTCCGGCGACCAGGATTCGAACCGCATCTCCGGAATGGGAAGAACGTGCGGCGCGCCCTCCCGCTCCAGGACCGCAACATTAAACTCCCGGCCCTCCAGATAGGCCTCGGCGAACCAGCGCCCGCCGTGCCGGACAGCACATTCCGCGGCCCGTGCTCGCACCGCGGGGCCCTGCACCACCGCACCGTCGTCAAGGCCCAGCGAGGCATCCTCGGTGGCCGATTTCACAATGTATCTATGATCGTCCCCGAGGCCGTTCCAGTGCGGTGGTTCGGCCCAGTCAGCCGTCGGCAGGCCGGCCGCGCGCAGGATGCGTTTGGTCAGGGGCTTGTCGCAGGTCAGCGCCAGCGCAGCCGCGCCGCAGCCCGTGTAGGGCACGCCCAAAATCTCCAGCATGGCGGGGGCCGCGGGCGCGAGATTGCCGTACCCGTAGACGCTCTCGACCATGTTGAAAACGGTTTCGGCTCTCGCCGCAGCGATATGCCCGCGAACGACTGTTGGATCGGAATGGAACGGCGCCAACGCCGTTTCGTGACCGCGGCTCGCGAGCGCCTCGGCGATGGCCTGCGCGGTGACGACCGTCTCCGCTTCGTCGGGCGGAGGAGTCTCGCCCACATCGGAATGAAGCACGAGCACGCGCATGATCTGTCAGGGCGCGGGAAGTGCGGGATGGCGTTTGTGGAACGCCGCCATGATGCGCCCGATCAGCTCGCCATAGGACATGTTCCTGAATCGCGCGATGAAGATCAGATCGGAGCGCTCGGGGTTCAGCCCCGCCAGCGGATTGACTTCGATGAAACTGGGTTGGCCGTTCGCATCGCAGCGCAGATCGATGCGCCCGCCGTCGCGGCACCGCAGCGCCCGCCATGCGGCCAGCGCGACGTAGGCCGCGGCCTTTCCTTCCGCGCCTTCCACCAGCCGATAGGTCATGCGGCCTTCGAAGAATTCCTTGTTCTCGTAGCCATAGCCGTGCGCGGTCGCCTTGTCGCCGAAGATCACCTCCATCACGCCCAGCGACTCCGCATCCGCGCCCGTACCCGTGATGCCCACGGTGTATTCGCGTCCGGGCAGAAACGTCTCGACGAGAACCGGCTGGCGGAACTGCGCGAGCAGCTCTTCGGCCACCTGCTCCAGTTCGCGCGCATTCGCGACTTTCGATTTCGCATGAATGCCCTTGCCCGATCCTTCGGCCACCGGCTTGAGGAACAGCGGAAACGGCAGAGCGATGCGGCGCGCGTCGTCAAGGCTTTCAATCACGGCAAAGTCCGGCGTGGGCACGCCATAGGCCCGTACGATGTGTTTCGCCATCGCCTTGTCGAGCGCGAGCGCCAAAGTGAGCGGATCGGAAAACACATAGGGAATGTCATAGGCTTCCAGCAGCGCAGGCGCCTGCGCCTCGCGCGACACGCCCTTCAATCCCTCGCAGAAATTGAACACGCAGTCCCAGCGCTCACCCGCCACCAGCTTCTCGGCCAGGCGGCGCACGCCGCCGATGCGCGATGTCTGGTAGCCGAGAGAGGTCAGCGCGTCGCAAAGGGCTGCGATCGTGATCTCGCTGTCGAATTCCGCCGTCTCTTCCTCGCCATAACCCATTGCGAGGTAATCGGCTCGGAGGTCATAGGTGACCCCGATGCGCATGGGACAGCTCCCGCGCTATTTCGCTGCCGGCTTCGGCTTGTCTTGGCCGAGCGTGCCGCCGGGATCGGGATAGCGATAAACGCCGCCTTCGAAATTGCGCAGCAGCAGATCGTCGCCGTCGCGGCCCACCACAGAATCCGGCGCGATGAGGATCTTGCCCCCTCCCCCCGGCGCATCGACGGCGAACATCGGCGAGGCATAGCCCGTCGTGTGTCCGCGCAGGGCGCTGATGATCTCGAGCCCTTTCTCCACCGTGGTGCGGAAATGGCTGGAGCCGCGGATCGGATCGCATTGGTAGAGGTAATAAGGCTTCACCCGGCGCTTCAGCAGCCCCTGCATCAGGGGCTTCATGATCGCGGGATCGTCGTTGATGCCCTTCAGAAGTACGGTCTGGCTGCCGAGCGGAATGCCGGCATCGGCCAGCCGCGCGGTCGCTTCCGTCACTTCCGGCGTGAGCTCGCGGGGATGCGTGACATGGATGCTGAGCCACAGCGGATGATGCTTCTTCAACACCGCGACAAGGCTCCTGGTGATGCGCTGGGGCAGCACCATCGGGATTTTCGTCCCGATGCGCAGGAATTCGATGTGCTTGATCGCGCGCAGGCGGGTGAGCAGCCAGTCGAGCTTGTCGTCGCCGATGCTGAGCGGATCGCCGCCCGACAAAAGCACGTCGCGGACTTCGGTATGGGCCTCGAGATAGGCCAGCGCCTTTTCATATTGCCGCGTGGAAAACTGGTATTCGCAGCCCGGGTTGCCGACCATCCGCGAGCGCGTGCAGTAGCGGCAATAGGTCGAGCAGGTGCCCGTCGTGAGGAAGAGGACGCGGTCGGGATAGCGATGCACGAGACCCGGCGCGACCGTGTCATGGTCTTCGCCCAGCGGATCGTCTTCCTCGCCCGGCATGCGGATGAATTCGTCGCCCGTCATGACGTGGGTACGACGGAGCGGCTCCATCGGGTCGTCGAGACCCATCAGGCTCGCATAGTAAGGCGTGATGCCGACGGGGAGCGGACCCTCGTGTTTCGAGACCGCGCTGTGTTCGTCCTCAGACAATTGGAAGATGCGGGTCAGTTCGCCAAGGGTGCGAATGCGGGCCTGGAATTGCCAGTGCCAGTCGTTCCACTCGGCCGTCGTCGTGCCGGGGTAGAAGCGGCGATAGAACGCTTTCGTTTCCGGGCTGACCGGAAAGCGCAGAGCCGGCTTCGCCCTGGGGGCGCCGATCCGCGGAAGAGAGGTTGCTTGTTCAGGAGTGCCGGAGCTGACGCCCGGCTTGGCTCGGACAGCCCGTGGCGGAGGCTTCAGCTCGCGCCCCCGCAGCATCTGGAGACTCATGTGTCTCGTAACGCTCCTTGCGACACGCCCCGAAAGCCCCAGCGACTTCCCCTCACGGCGTGACGAACGCGTGGATGTTTAGAGGCTAATCCGAGTTCGTCAAGAGAAACTTACCGAATACTGGAATTCGTACCCCGCCTATCCAATAAAAGTGGCAAATAAAGACGATGCATTATTGAAGTTACTTCAAGTAAAGGTGCCGGGCGATTCGCCTGCGCTGCGCCTTCTAGTTTCGCGCGCAGCGAATGCATCGCGAGACGAAAGCGCTTCCGACTCTTCCGAACTCTCCCGCAATTTTTCGCGCGCTATACGCCCCGCATATAACCGGACGGCCGAGGTTTTCCGAACGTGCGACGAGGACTGCGACGGACTCGTCACGACGGATTCTGCGGACCGCGATAATCGCGCGCGTCGTAAAGCAGGATGACGCGCTTGCCGTGGCCGCCGACCGGAATGGAGATCGTCTGCTTGAGCGTCGCCGAATCGAAAGTCCGCAGCACACCGGGCGCGCCGTCGGGCGCGATCAGAAGGAGCACACGCGCAGCCGGCCGGGTCAGCCGCATGGTCATGTCGAAGTGGTTGGCCTCGCGCGCACTGCGATCCCAGATGCGGATCTGCGGCCGCAATGGTCCGGCATAGTACAGAAGCTCCGCGACCAGGCTGCGGTTGTCGGACACGACAAAATCGTAATGAGTATGGGCTGCCTCGGCGGTCACGATGCCGCCCAGTTCCCGCCACCCTTCGAGACGCTTGAAGATATTCCCCGCCCCGATCGTGTCCGCGAAAGGCGGCACGACCAGAACGATCCACAGGAGAATCATAACAAAACCGTTGAAGGCGAGCGACGACCACAAGGGCCAGCGCGCACGCCATCGCCTGAGCTCATGGATCGCAAGCGGCGTTGCGGCCACATAAGCGGCAGCCGCCCAGTTGGCATTGGCCTCCGAGATGAACGCCTGGACCAGCATGAGGATCAGCGGCGGCACGCAGAAGGCCACGAGAATGAGCTCGTTCTCCGCACGCGGCTTCTCGTTGGCGACGCGCCGGAACGCGCCGAGCAGCCCCGCCATCATCAAGGGCCCGAAGACGATGAATTGTCCCGCGCCAAACTCGATCAAGCCGGAGATGCCAAACCGGGCGCGATCCCAGCCCGCATTCGCTTCGGTGTGGGCGACCGTCGGAAAGCCGTGCGCGGCATTCCACAGGATATTGGGCGAAAGGACGGCAGCCGCGATCGCGAGAATCGTCAGCCCGCGCAAGCTGAGCACGAGACGGCGGACCGACGGCGACACAAACGCGGCTGCGATCGCGCCGATGGCGAAATAGAGCATCGCGTATTTGGCCAGCAGTCCGAACCCCGCGGCAATGCCGCAGAGCACGACCCAGCGCCACGCGCCATCGTCAAGCGCGCGCAGGAACGCGTAAAGCGCCAGCGCCCAGAAGAAAAGCAACGGCACATCCGTCGAGATCAGTCCCGACGAATAGGAAATGCCGGGCAATGTGAGATAGGCGAGCGTGCACCACAGCGCGGTGCGCGGCTGGCCCGGAAAGGCCCGGCGCGCAATGCCGAACAGAAGGAGCGACGTGGCGCCGTGCAGAAGCGGCGACGCGATCCGTATCGCCCACTCGGCATTGCCGAAGACGGCGGAGGAGAGCCACACGATCAGCGCGATCAGCGGCGGCTTCGAGAAATATCCGAACGAGAGAGACTGCGCCCACCACCAATATTGCGCTTCGTCGGGATAGAGCTGCAGCGGCGAAACAACGAGGACAGCGATCCGCACCGCGGTCACGGCGAGCGCGGCAGCGAGCGCAATTCTCCAGAGCCTGGAGACCTCTTCCTGTGTGGACATGCTGTCTATTCGACTGACCTAGTGGCTTTCGGTGCAGGTGTCACGCGGTAAAGCGTAAGATGTATGAAACGCCCCCGCGAATAATCATATCCGGAAAGCGAATCGGCAACACTCGACGCCGCATTTCGACGCGCGAGCCCGCTCAGGAAATTCTGCCGCTCATGATCCTCGACAAGCACCAGCCCGCCGCTGTCGGCGAACAGGTCGGCGGCAGCGCGGCCGTTTTCGAGATGCGTGTTTGTCCCCAACAGAAAGACGAGGCTCGGCTCGACATAGCCCGCCAGGACGACCGGAGGATCGCCCGGCTTGCCATCCTTCGCAATCAAATCCGCCGCGCGCGGACTGATCCAGATGGGCGAGAGGTTCGGCGCCACGCCCAAAGTCAGAATGGGGTAAGCAATCACGGCCGCCAGAATTCCGAGAAGCGCTGCGGCAGGAACCCTGCGGCGGGCCAACATGATGGCCGCGGCGGTTCCCATTGCGAATATAGCACCGACGCCGATGACAATCAGTGGCGTGACGTTCGATCCGAACTTCCAGGCGGCTGCAATCGGCACAGCGGCAAGCGCGAGCGAGACAAGAAAAAACTGCACGCACGCCACGATGCGCGCGATGCGCTCGCCTTTCGGCTCTTCGATCGACTGAGGCCGCATGGCCCACAACGCACCCAACATGGCGATCGCAGGATAAGCCGGAAGAATATAGTGCGGTAACTTCGTCGGTACGATTTCGAACAGAAGCCACGTGGCCCCTGCCCAGGCGAGCAGATAGCGCGTGGCCGCGTTTCGCCGAAATGCGATGCCGGAAACAATTCCCGGTACTGCGAGGATCGTCGCCGGCCACAGCGTTACGCTCGACAGCAGGAGGAAATAGCCCGGCAGCGCGCCATGCGATTCCTGGCCGCCGAGGATCTTGTTGCCGAAATCGTGCCCCAGCGATTGCTGATAGAACGCACCGTGGCTTTCGATACCGATGGCGATCGCCCAGGGCGCCACCAGAATCGCAACCAATAGAATCCCGAGCCCGGGTCGCGTCGCCTTCAGCCACCGCCAATCGCGATCCCATACCGACACCGCAACACACGTCACGCCGAGGACCGCAAGGATCACGGGTCCCTTGATCAGGATGCCCACCGCGATTGCGACCCAACCCGCCAGAACGATTCCCAGCTTGAGCTGCGGTCGCGTCGGATCGCGCGCCGCCAGATAGATTCGCAGGAACACCGCCTGTGCCGCGAGCACGGTCGCCAGCAGCACGGCATCGGTCGTCGCGATCTTCGCTTCCGCCGTCAGCAACAGCGTTGCGCCGAGAAGTGAGGCCGACAACAGCGCGGTCTCGCGCGATGAAAAAGCCCGCGCGCACCAATAGGCGAACAACAGCGCAAGAAAGCCGCCGACCAGCGACGGCACGCGATATGTCCAGATTTCCTTGTGCTCGGGGCTGCCGAAGATCTTCGCTGACGCCGATTGCAGCCAATAAATGCCGATGGGCTTGTTGTAGCGGGCGCCTTCGCTGAAGCGGATATCGACGAGATTGCCCGTCTCGACCATCTGCTTCGAGGCCTGCGCGAAGCGGCTTTCGTCGCGATCGAGAGGCGGCAGCGAGAAAAAGCCGGGCACCCAGCCCAGGAGGCACAGCAGGAACAACGTCGCCGCAGGCCAGCGGGCAAGCTGCCGGAGCACGGAAGCCCCGGTCGGAAACGTTGCGGCGTCGGTCATGGATGGAATGCCTTTTGAAGTCCTGAGGTGGATTGAACGCGGGGGGCGAGCAAGATGCGCCGGTTTGGCACAGGCCTGTTTCTGTCCGGCGAGGGCCTGTATAAGGCGCCCGCCGCGCGCGGCCGCGAGTCCCCGTCAGGCCTGCTGTCACGGGTACGCGGTTCGGCGGCGCAGAGCCTATTGTATGACGATATCGAACGGAACCTCAGCATGGCGGTCACGCTCTCCGTAGTCGTGCCGGTCAAAGACGAAGCCGAAAATGTGGAGCCTCTGGCGCGCGAGATCGCGGCTGCGGTGGCCGGCGAAGCTTCGCCCGAACTGATCTTCGTGGATGACGGCTCGACCGATTCGACGGCCGCCGTGCTCAAGGCGCTGAAGGCGGAGTTGCCGTCCCTGCGCGTGATCTCGCATGGCCGCAACACCGGGCAGAGCCGCGCGGTGCGGACGGGGGTGCGCGCCGCGCACGCCCATATCGTCGTGACCCTGGACGGCGACGGACAGAACGATCCGGCCGATATCCCGCGGCTTGTCGCTCTTCTGCGCGATGGCGCAGATGCCGCGCGCATCGGCCTTGTGCAGGGCGTGCGTGCGCGCCGCGAAGACAATTTTCAAAAGCGGTTCGCATCCCGTCTCGCCAATCGCTTCCGCCGCTGGATGCTGAACGACGGCGCAACCGATGCCGGATGCGGTCTCAAGGCGTTCCGGCGCGAGACGTTCCTGGCGCTTCCCTATTTCGATCACATGCACCGCTATCTTGTTGCGCTGATGCTGCGAGAGGGCTCGGAAGTGCGCTTCCTCGAAGTCAATCATCGCCCGCGCAGAGCGCGCATCCCCCACTTGGCGAACCTCCAGCGCGCGCTGGTCGGCCTGGCCACGGCCCATCTGGCGCCGGGCGGGATCCCGGTGTTCGGCGGCGGCGGAGGCGGCGGCGGAGG
>PLJH01000096.1 GCA_003139615.1 Alphaproteobacteria bacterium | reverse complement strand
AAAGCGGGCTCGTGCCGATGTCCCCGAACACGACGCCGAGTGCGCCTATCGTCAAGACGGAGACGCTGGTGCGCGCCAAATGCGGGTGCGTCGCCGGCGGCAAATCCGTGGCGTGGTCGCCCGCGTCGGCGGGGAATTCGGACATTTTACGCTGAGGTTCGCTCACATGGGCTCGGGGGCCGGATCCGTCTTCGGGCAGTCTTGAGGCGAGGTTCGCGAGGGTAACGCGTAAGTCTTGCCGATGTACCCTGATAGCCGCATTTCTCTGTCCGCGGCTTATCCGGTCTTGTACGAGGGCCGGGAAAATAGGGACCAGTTCACCCCCAGGATAGAGGGGAGAGGCAGTATAGCGCAGAATGGGGTCTTAAGCCGTTGAACGATATGATTTTTCGATCAATTCATTGCGACGCGGTCTGAGCCTTCCGCGGAGCCCGGCCCGATGAAACCCCGGACCAGATAGGTGCGCACGCCCCAGGAACCCGCCCGTGGGTTCCAGACGCGGATTTCGCTCCAGTCGTTTTCCGAGCTCACATCCACCACGGGATCGTCGAGAAAGATCGCGCCGTCATCGAGCCAGTTGGCGTGATCGACCCGGATTTCCCGGTCCGACACCATCCGGCTGACGACAGCGACATGGCCGCGTCCCGGGCCGGCGTAGCCCGTCAGCACCATCACGGCGCCCAGAACGGGCGTCGTATTGCGGGAAAAGCGGCCGGCAGCCTGGTCCCACCAGGTTCCGGCATCGCCAAAGAGCGCAACGCCCGAGCGTTGGCGTGCATACGGCACGCATTGCAACGGCGTTTTCGGCGTTTCAATGCGCGCGCCGTTGCGCGGTCCCTGTTCGGTATCAAATGCAAAGCGGCTGTCGGGCGCACTGGCGCACGCATTGAGGAGCAGCAAAAAAGTGGCCGCCGCCGCGAACCGAACTCGAGACCCCACCATCAAAAAGCCCCTCATTGCCGCTCAAGCAGCGGCGGCCAATGAATGACACCCTAAACCCCACTGCCCAATACCGCGTTAGACCAGTCCCTCAAATTTGAATGAATACAATTTGAATCGAAATCGAGTCTTTGCGCGCGAGTCAACCGCGCGTCGAATTCTACTCGCTACTTCTACTCGCTACGGGCGATTTCGCGCGCCGGGACTTTGCCGGTCCCGTTCCAACCCATTGCGCCAATGGACAAAAGCCCCGCTGCCGCGAAAACGAAGAACGGCGCGCTCCAGGCCTGTACGGCAAAAGCGAACACCGGCAGGAGGAAGCCGGCTGCCAGCTCCGGCCGTCCCCGCCAGCCGCCGGAATAAGTCTCTCCCGCTCTTTGCGTACGGGTGAACACGATATCTGCGTTCGAAAACGCTTCGAACGTGGCGCGCGTGTTCGAGAGGATCAGGCCGCTGGGGAATATCACCGCCAGCAACAGCGATTGCGCAAGGCATGGTTCGCCCGTGCGTTTCAGAATCGCCTGTCCGGCATAGAGATAACTCACGCTGGCGGTGAGGCCGAGCGCGGTGACGGCCAGACCAAGCTCGGCCACGGCCTGAAGATACACGACGCCCAATGCCATCAAGGTCAGGCTGATCGCTGCGCTCGCGCAGGCGAGCGTGTAGAACGCGAACTGGCAGATCTGCAGCGTGATGACTGCTCGTTTCCAGACCGGCAACGTGCTCGTCCAGATGGCCGGAAGCAGCTTGCGGGCGACCTGCGCATGACCCTTGGTCCAGCGCGCCTGTTGCGCGCGCCACGCGGCCGCCGTTTCCGGCAATTCGCCCGGGACCTCGACATCGGAGATCATCGCGAAGCGCCAACCCTTGATCGCGCAGCGCACGCTGAGATCGAGATCTTCCGTCAGCGTGTCGCCCGTCCAACCGCCGGCGTGATCGATGGCGGCCCTGCTCCATACGCCGGCCGTTCCGTTGAACGAGAACGGCACGCCGGCACGGAAACGGGCTTCCTGTTCGATGGCGAAATGGCTGTCGAGCAGAAACCCTTGCGCACGCGTGAGCCAGTTGCGGTCGCGGTTGTTGTGGCCCCAGCGGGTCTGCACGAAAGCGAGCCCCTGATCGGCCATCAGCGCGGGAACGGTGCGCTTCAGGAAGTCGGGCGCGGGCACGAAATCCGCATCGAAAATCGCCACATAGGGCGCTTCGGAATGTTTGAGACCGAAGGCGAGATTGCCGGCCTTGAAGCCTGCGCGTTCGCCGCGCCGCATGACCGAAAGCTTCAGGTCTTCCGGTGCACCCTGTGTGGCCGCCGCGAGCAATGCCTCATGGCCTTCGACCCGTCCATCGTCGAGAAGCTGGATCTCCAGCCGGTCGTGGGGCCAGTCGAGCAGGGCTGCGGCCGCAGCGACCCGCAATGCCAAAGGCCCCTCGTCGCAGACGGGCAGCTGCACCAGCACATGGGGAAGCGCTTCGTCCGGTAGAAGCGGTACCCGCACGCGACGCGCGGGTTTGAAGAAGCGCACAAGCGAAAGCACACCCAACTGGGCGGAAAACAACGCCAGGGTCACCAGGACCAGGGCGAGGGCAAACTGCAGCATCAAGGACAGGCCGGACATGGTGAACGGTTCGGACCCCCACTCTTTGGACCGGCGCCGCCATTTTTGACGGCTTCCCAGGTTGGACACGCGGAAGAAACGCGGACCCGGTAGATAAGGTGCGTGGCCAATGTGTGACGGGGCGTATTCTTTCGCAAGAGCGAAGGCCGCGGTATCCCCCGCTCAGTCGAGAGTCCGCCGGAATCGGGCCAAAGCGAAGCTCCCGGCCACGAACATAAAGAGAATGAGCGGCCAGAGATTGGGCCAGATTTCGCCGAAGCCGTTCCCTTTCAGCAAAATGCCCCGGACGATCCGCAGGAAATGGGTCGCCGGCAGGACCTCTCCGATCCATTGCGCCCAGACGGGCATGCCCTCGAACGGGAACGCAAAGCCCGACAGCAGAATGGCAGGAAGCAGGAAAAACATTGTCATCTGCATCGCCTGAAGCTGGTTCTGGGCGATGGTGGAGAAAGTGTAGCCGACCGCAAGATTGGCGGTGATGTAGAAGGCGAGCGCCACGGCGAGAAGCCCGAACGAGCCGATCATCGGCACGTTGAAGACGAATTTCGCCACCAGCAGGATGATCGTGCTCTGCACCGCGCCGATCATGATGTTGGGCGTGATCTTGCCGATCATGATTTCGAGCGGCGTGGCCGGCATCGCGAGCAAATTTTCATAGGTGCCGCGTTCGCGCTCGCGTGTCAGCGACAGGCACGTCATCAGCACCATGGTCATGGTCAGGATGACGGCGAGCAACCCCGGAATGATGTTGTACTGCGTAATCGATTCCGGATTGTAGAGGAGATGCGAGACGACGTTGAACGGGGGCGGACCTTGCGCGCGCGCTGCGAGCGGGCCGACGAGATCGTCGCGTAATGCGGTTGTCGCGAGGCTGTTGATGGCGGCCAGCGCATAGGAACCCGCTGCGGGATCGGTCGCATCGGTTTCGACCACGAGATCCGGCTGGGCGCCACGTACGATGTCGCGCGAAAAATTCTCCGGAATCTCGACGACGAACAGGACCTTGCCTTCGTCGAGCAGACGACGCGCTTCCTGGGGCGACTTGGTTTCCCGAATCACATCCAGATAGCTCGAATTTTCGAGCGCGGCGACGATCGAATTGCTGAACGTGCCGGGATCGTCGATCGAGATGGCGGTCGGCAGCGCCTTCGGATTGAGATTGATCGCGAAGCCGAACAGGAACAGCTGCATCACGGGTACGCCCACGATCATGCCGAGGGTGAGCCGGTCGCGCCGCATCTGCAGGAATTCTTTCGCGAGCATCGCGGCAAGTCTCGAAAGCGAGAAGCTGCTCATTGCGCCTGCTCCTGCAGGTGAATGAACACGTCTTCGAGGCTTGGCGGTGCTTCCAGGACCGTGATGCCGGATTCGTTGCGATAGGGCGCCAGCGCATGTTCGAGCGCGTCGCGATCGAGTCCCGTCACATGCAGCGCCGCGCCGAAGAAGGCCGCGTGCTCCACACCCGGTTCGTCCTGCAGGCGCTGCACGAATCGGCGCACGTCCTCGCCTTCGACGATGAAGGTGAACAGCTTCGATTGCGCGATCACTTCGGCAACCGTGCCGCGCGCGATCAGCTTGCCGTTCTGGATATAGACGATGCGGTCGCAGCGTTCGGCTTCGTCCATGTAATGCGTGCTGACGAGAACCGTGAGGCCCGCATCGCTGAGCGTATGAATCTCTTCCCAGAAATCGCGCCGCGCCTTTGGGTCGACGCCGGCCGTCGGCTCGTCAAGCAGCAAGAGCTTCGGCGAGTGAAGCATGCAGGCCGCGAGCGCGAGTCTTTGCTTCCAGCCGCCCGACAACGCGCCGGCCATTTGATTCTGGCGCTTGACGAGTCCCAATCGATCGAGCGTCGAGTTGACCTTCGCCTTGCGGTCGTCCAGTTCATACATACGCGCAACGAAATCGAGATTCTCGCGGATCGAAAGATCTTCCCAGAAACTGAACCTCTGGGTCATGTAACCCGTCTCGCGCTTGATCTGTTCGGATTGCGTGCGGACGTCGTAGCCGAGGCAGGTTCCCTGGCCTTCGTCGGCGTGCAGCAAGCCGCACAGCATTCGGATCGTCGTCGTCTTGCCCGAACCGTTGGGCCCGAGAAAGCCCCACACTTCGCCTTCCGGCACCGCGATGTCGACATGATCGACGGCAATCTTCGTGCCGAAATGCTTCGTCAGCCCGCTAACGTCGATTGCGAGATTCCCGCTCACGTGCCGAGCGGCCGGATTTCGACGGGTTCCCCGGGGTTGAGCTTTAGACCGCCCGGCGCGCGCGCTTCCAGCTTGAACACCAGCTTTTGGCGACTATCCGCGCTGAAGATGACGGGAGGCGTGAATTCCTCCTGCTGCGCGATGAAGGTGATCTTCGCCGTCATGTTCGCAGCACATCCGTCGCAGGAGATCGCAACAGTCTGGCCGAGTTTGACGCGCGCAAATTCGGGCTCGGGCACGAAGAAGCGCACGAACACATTTTTGGGAGGCAGCACGGAGACGACGGCGGTGGAGGCCGGCACATATTCGCCTTCGAAGAAATAGATGTCCTGCACCTGGCCGTCGACCTGCGATACGATATGGCGCTGCGACAGCTGATATTGCGCATCGGTCAGCGCGCCTTCCATCTGGCGAATCTGATTTTCAAGCTGATCGATGTGCCCCTGCGATTCCCTAAAGGATGCGAGAGCCTGATCGAATGTAGAGGGTATGCCCGCATGTGCGCGCGCCAGTCCCGTTTGCCGCGTGAGTTGGGTCTGCGTGTAAGCGTTATTGGCCTGTTCCTGCGCGAGCTCTGCCTTGGCTTGCGCAAGATTTGCGGCGGCTTGGTCACGCGCCGCCGTTTCATGGGTATCGTCCAGCAGGAACAGGGGATCACCGCGTTTGACGATCTGTCCGCGCTGTACGGAAAGATGCGTGATCCAGCCGGGTTGGGGTGCGCCGATCAGGGAATTGTCGCCTTCGCCGTAGCCGAGCCAGCCGGGTTCTTTGTGGTCGCCGCAGGCTGCCAGCAACAGCAGCAGAAGAAGGGCCAATCGCTTCATGGAATTTCCCCTTCTGCGGCGAGACCGCGGAGCAGAACATCGATATGCGTTTCGATAAGCCCTTCGAGGTCGTACGGCGTGGTATCGATCTTCGCAAAGGTCGTGCGCCAGACGGCGGCCAGCAGAATGGGCGCAATGCAAAGCCGCGCGGCATGTTCGGGCGCGATGTCGCGGAATTCGCGGCGTGCAATGCCGTGCGCAATGACCGAGCCGAGTGCCGCGAGCCCCTTTTCCACGACCTCTTCGCGATAGAAGCGCGCGAGTTCGGGAAAATTTCCGAATTCGGCAATGACGATCTTCGGCAACACCACGCGATCGCTGGTGCGCATAAAATGCCCGACGATGCGCAGGATCGCGCGCAACATATCCGCGGCCGATCCCTCGAGACGATTCGCTTCACCGGTGACACGTGTGAGCGTGTCGCCGATGGATTCGCGTACAAGCGTTTTGAACACCGCTTCCTTGCTGTCGAAATAGAGATAGATCGTGCCCTTTGTGACGCCCGCGCGCGCCGCGATGTCGTCCATGCGCGCGGCCGCAAATCCTTTCTCGGCAAACACGGTCAAGGCCGCGTCCAGGATTTCCTGGGGTCGGGCTTCCTTGCGTCGCCGCCAGCGGGCGGGGCTATCGGTATCGATCTGCATGTGGGGGTTATAAATAACTGACTGGTCAGTTACAAATAAAGTTCGCTGTTTTCTGCGCTTGCTATCTTGAGCGCATGAAAAAGGCCGCCACGAGACTGGTATTTGCTGCCGCCGGCTTAGCCTGGGTCTCGGCGTGCGCGCCCGAGCAGCCCTATTTCGGGCCCAGGGATGCCGATCATCCGACCGGCTACACCGACGAGAAGCTCGATCAGAACCGCTACCGGGTCACCTATTCCGGCAGTTCGGCGACCAATCGCGAGACGGTCGAAAACTTCCTGCTGCTGCGTGCGGCGCAGGTCACCGATCAGGCGGGCTCGCATTTTTTCATGTTCGACATGCGCGATACCAAATCGCATACGACCTATTTTTCCGATTTTCCCGATTGGGGCGGCGGGCCCCGTTTCGGCGGGTACTGGCACAGCTGGGCATATGACGGTTTCGACGATGAGGTCGAAAGCCGTCCGGTCACGCGCTATCAGGCCTATGCGGAGATCGTGCTGCTGACGGACGCGCAGGCGGCCAAGGAACCGCGCGCGATCAATGCCCAATCGATCATTCAGCGTCTGGGGCCGAGTGCGGTCCCGCCGCCGCCGGCAGCTCATTAGCGCGCATAAGAATAAATCTCGATTTGTCGCCGTCCCGCTCCGCCGACAGCACGTCATAACCTTCCTGACGGCACATATGCGGCACATCGACGATCGCCATGGGATCGTCAGCCAACACTTCGATTTCCGTTCCGGGAGCGGTGCGTTCCAGTGCCTTGCGGGCAAACAGCGCCGGCAGCGGGCATTTCAATCCCCGCAAGTCGAGCAACTCCGCCGCATCTGCCTTACTTGACGCCACAGTCACGTCACCCAATCCTCGCGTCTCGATACGGGGACGAATCGCCTTGACGCTTTTCGACAGTATCTCGCGTGAAACGACCTATATCACAGGCATCGGCCGCTCGCTGATCCGCATGCGGCATGTGAAGCCGGATTCGCCGATCACGATCGTCGATATCGTTTCGGGGTTCGCAAACAAGGCGCCGAACAGCATTGCGATCCTGTACCAGGATCGGCGCGTCACCTATGGCGAACTGGAAGCGGGCGCCAACCGCTATGCGCAGTGGGGCGCATCGATCAGCATCCGCCGCGGCGATGTGGTGGCGCTGCTGATGGAAAATCGCCCCGAATATCTGATGGCATGGCTCGGGCTTCTCAAGCTCGGCGCGATCGCGGCGCTCATCAACACCAATCTGAGAGGAAACCCGCTCGCCCATTCGATCGGCGTTGCCGCGGCGCGTCACCTCATTCTCGACAGCGAATTGGCCGAAAACTATTCCGAAGCGCGCGCGCTGACTGACCATCCTCCCATTGCGTGGGCGACAGGCGGAAAAGTCGAAGGTTGCGAAGATCTCGATGCGGCGCTCGCGGCCGCTTCGTCTGCGCCGCCGGAACCCGAATGGCGCGCGGGTGTCACCTGCAAGGACAAGGCGTTTTACATTTTCACGTCGGGCACGACGGGCCTGCCCAAGGCCGCCAACATCAGCCATATGCGCATGCTGTTCATGATGTATGGCTTCGCGGGTGCGCTCAATTCGCAGGCGCACGATCGGACTTATAACGTCTTGCCGCTTTATCATTCCGCGGGCGGCATCTGCGCCGTCGGCACGGCGCTCACGGCAGGCGGTACGCTCGTGCTGCGCCGCAAATTCTCGGCGCAGGAATTCTGGAACGATTGCGTTAAATACGAAGCGACCTTCTTTCAATATATCGGCGAGCTGTGCCGCTATCTGTTAAACGCGCCGTTCAACCCCAACGAACGCGCCCATCAATTGCGGGCCATCACGGGCAACGGCTTGCGACCCGAAATCTGGCCCGTCTTCCAGGAACGCTTTGCGATCCCGAAGATCATCGAGTTCTACGGCGCCACCGAAGGCAACGTCTCGATGCTCAACTATGACGGCAAAGTGGGCGCCGTGGGCCGCGTGCCGAACTATATGCGCAAGATCGTCACCACGCGCATCGTGCGCTTCGACATCGAGCGCGAAATGCCGGTGCGCGGACCGGACGGCTTCTGTATCGAATGCGCGCCCGGCGAAGCGGGCGAGGCGATCGGCCAGATCCTCGACGAGCCCGGCAAGAGCTTCGAAGGCTATTCGCGCGCGGCCGATACGGAGAAGAAAATCCTGCGCGATGTCTTCGCGAAAGGCGATGCCTGGTTCCGCACCGGCGACCTGATGAAGCATGACGAGCTCGGTTATTTCTATTTCGTCGACCGCATCGGCGACACGTTCCGCTGGAAGGGCGAGAATGTGGCGACCAGCGAGGTCTCCGAGGCGCTGGGCGTGATCGACGGCATCAAGGAAGCCAATGTCTATGGCGTCGCCGTTCCGGGCCGCGACGGCCGTGCCGGCATGGCAGCACTTGTGGTGGCGCCTGATTTCGACGTGTCGAACCTCGCGCAGAAACTCGCCGGCAACCTGCCCGCCTATGCGCGGCCCGTGTTCCTCAGGTTGCAGCCCGAAATGGAAATCACCGGCACGTTCAAGCAGCGCAAGGTCGAACTCGTGAAGGAAGGCTTCGACCCCGACACGATTCCAGATCCGCTCTATGTGCTTGATCCCGAAACGCAGCACTACGCCTCGCTCGACAAGACGCGCTACGACGAGATCGTCGAAGGGCACGGGAAGTTTTAGGGCACTCCTTTTCCCCACCCTCCCCTTGAGGGGAATGTTATACTTCGCAAACCCAACCGCTAGGGATGGGTCAAGCCCTACCAGACATCTCCCCGGTCTACGGCGGCTGTCGCCATAGAGAGTGCTGTGTCCGCGTCATTGTAGGGGCCAAATATGATGTCGCTACCCATGCTGACGCCAGCCCCCGTGGACGGGCGATCTAATTTCTTCACGTAAGCGTAAAATCCCTGCTCTTCGCTTCGCACGGTTATGCGGAATCCGTTATGTTCACGGACGACTTTTTCCATCGCCATTACCCTTCTTTGCTTTCACGATCTTCCCCAACTTCGCCTCAAACCGCTCCTTGTCCTCATCGCACCCGAGGCGACGGGCGACCGACTTGAAATCGTCCGCCAGCGGGCGTTGAGGCTTGCGCTTTTTCGGGATTTTGGCGGACATGAATTCCGAACCATTTGAGCCAGTGTATCGCAGCATAGCATACACCGACGGGCGGGAAGCCGCGCTCAAAAAACAAATCCCCCTTGACGCCGTTTCCAGCATCAGGGGGATTTTCTATCAGGTGAAGCGTGCTATTATCACGCGTTCGATGAAACGCACTGAAGACCTGTCCTTTCCCCGGCCATGCACCGGACAAGGTTGAAACGCCGCCTCCTGAGGGCGGCGTTTTCGTTATAGGTCGTCGGTTCGTAAGTGTCGGATACTAAAGGGCAAAAAGGGGCAAAAACTAGGTTATTGCCCTTTCTCCTTCAGGGCTTCGAATAGCTTTTTTGCGGCATTTCTGACGGTTCTTTCGCCCGCTTCAAACCCTTTGCCCGTATGTTCCTGTCACTCCGCGTTTCAGGATTGAAAAGAAACCTTCAACCGTATTTGAGTACGCGTCGCCGCGCACATATTCGCCTGCTCCATGGTCAACCATTTCGTGCCGGGAGAACTTCCTTCCGGCGTGCAAGTAACCGCCAGCCGTGTCAGTCATCAGCGTCGATTTCGTGTCGACGTTGCCGAACAGAATGGGGCGAAGCGTCTGCCCATTGACGCTGGCAATATGGTGGGAGCGAACACGACCGCCGCGCTCCACAAGTGCGTGAACGATTTCTTTCCCCATTCCGCCGATATTGTCAGCATTGCGCTTCCACTCGTGCTTGTTCTTTTCTTTCCCGCCGATGAACGTGGTATCGGCCTCCACATATTCGCCAGCGCCACCAAGCATCGCGAGCCTGCTATCGCGCATTGCTTCGCGTAGTCTGTGAGCCACAAACCACGCCGTCTTGAGCGTGACGCCCAAGGTTCTGTGAAGCTGATTTGCGGAAACGCCCTTCTTGCTGGAGGACATCAGGAACGCCGCTTGGAACCACTGATGCAGCTTCAGATGGCTGGACTCGAAAACCGTTCCCTTGCGAACTGTGAATTGCTTGCGGCAATGATAGCATTTCCAGAGACCGGGGCGGACATCCCCGTTGCGGTCCTTCACACCTTGAAGACGGTTTATGCGGTCGCAACCGCCACAATGCGGGCATGTCGGACCGCCCGGCCACATGATGGCTTCCAACGCCGCGAAGGCCGCCGCTTCATCGTGAAAGT
>PLJH01000022.1:50130-84517 GCA_003139615.1 Alphaproteobacteria bacterium | reverse complement strand
CTGCGCAGCCGCCATTGCGGCGAGTGGCCCCTGATAACCGGCGTCGGCAAAGATGCGCAGGATGAACGGGAACAGCGCGCGCGTTCGCTCATCGAGAACTGATGCAGCACCGTCGCGATCCTGGATATCGGCAGAGTGAACCGCGCCGCTCAGCAGCAGACCGAGCGTATCTACGAGAATGTGGCGCTTCTTGCCCTTGATCTTCTTTCCTGCATCGTAGCCATGCGGGTCATACGCCCCCCTTTTTCGGCGCTTTTGACGCTCCGGCTGTCGATGATGGCGGCTGTGGGGCTGGCCTCCCGCTCTTCCTGTTCTCTGCACTTCACATAGAGTGCATGATGGATGCGCTCCAGCGTGCCGTCCCAACTCCACAGATCGAGATAGTCGAACAGCGTGCTGCGCGGCGGAAGATCTTTCGGGATCGCTCGCCACTGACAGCCCGTACTCAAAATGTACATCAACCCATCGACCACGTTGCGCATGACAACCGTCCGCTTGCCGCCGCCACGCTTGCCGGGCGGAATCAGCGGTTCGACAAGCGCCCACTCATCGTCGGTCAGATCGCTCGGATAACGCAGCTTGTCGCGGTTGTAGCGCGGGCGATTTTCAGCCGTCCACATCGGCACCTCCAAAACGATTCGGTGCCACATAAGGAATCACAACAGATTCCCGCCTTGCAACCCGCCGCCTTCGCTAACCGATTCTCGCGACTCGCAAAGTCGCCGGACGGACACTAAGGAGACGGTCTTTGAGAGTCGCCGCGATGCTTACCGCCTGTTGGCGCGACAGCGCTGGAGCGTCGGTGTCCATCAAACTCAGATGACGGATGCACTCTTCGCGCTCGGTCTCCGAAGAACCGAAATTGAAACGGAACGACGAGAACGATTATTTGTCGCTGTACCACAGAAGCGGCGAGGACTTGGCCCGGTTGGTCAATTTGGCGTGCATGACGCCGGCGCCGTCGTAATCGCCGTCGATGACGAGTGCCCGGCCGACGAACAACTCGATCGTGCGGTCCGCCGCGTCCGCCGCGGAATTGTCGACCATCACGATCTTGCCCGTGCGCGTCTTGAGGCTGATCATATTTCCGTTGATCGCGACCGCCGTTCCATAAATTTCGTGACCGGAAACGCGCGGCATGGGTGTGCTCCTTCTGAGTGCAACGCTGGACGAGGAATTGAGTCCGAGGATCGCCAGATTGTCTCCGCCCCACACATAGACTTTTCCGTTTGCGACCACGGGCACGACATTTGAGTTCTCCCCGACATTCGGCCATGTGCCCGCAACCGAGGACCAGATCGTCGTGCTGTCCGCGGCGTTAAACGCATAAAGCGTGATGTTGCCCTCGGTCGTCGTCGGACGCGACAGTGCCCAGATGATCGCGGTCTGCGCCTCAGTTCCTTTCGAGGAGACTGCAGTGAAGAACCCGCGATCCTGTCCGGAATCGAGCGGAACCGATTGGCTCTCCTGGACCAGACCCACCGTCGGCGTCGTCTGCAGCTTCCACACTTCTTCCGTCACATCGCCGCTGGACACCACACGACCGATGCCGTCGGAACCCGTGAAATAGGTCTGCCCGCACCAGCACCCCCCGATCGTATATTCACCTACGACATTGTCCGGTGCAGCGAGCGTATGACCGCCCATATTGTTCCGATTGAGCAGATACATGATGCCGCTCTTGCCGGCTGCAACCGCGAGGCTTGCATATTTGCCGGGCTGCGGGGGCAGAAGCGTGATTCCGCCCGCGCCGAAATCCCAATCCGTATTGTCCAGAGTGTTGGCCTCATGCGGCGTGAAGATGTCCTTGATCTCCGCAAGATCGCCTTCCATCTTGACCGCGCTCTCCTGGATGTTGCTCGGCGGGCTGTAGGTGCCGGGCTGCGAATTGCCCGTGACGAAAAACAGATCGCCGGCGGTGTCTGCCGCGATGCCGGTTTGCGACATCCAGATCGAGGTCAGATAGCAGGTTCCCGTTTGATAGCGATTGCAGGTTCCGCTCTTGCCCGCACGCGTATTCGTGACTTCGTTGGTTGTCATCGGCGCCAATGTCGTTGCGTTCCAGCCCAACAACCAGCCGCGCGACGTCGTTTGCGCCAGATCGGAGAAGCTGCCGAAGCCCGCGTAAATCTTCCCATTGGCTTCCAGAAGCGCGGGACGTTGTCTCTGTACCAAAGCCTGGAACTGAACCACTTGGCCGCTGACCAGCTTGGTCGACCCCGCGACGACAACCGACGGTACCATGTCGGTGAGCGTGCTGAGGTTCAGCTTGTGCAGGCGATAGACCGGCAGATTGTTTTCGTAGGTGCAGGTGAGCACGAACATCGCGTTTTGTGTGGTGTCGATCACGGGGGTGGACGGCACACCGACTTGAACCGGGATGGGGAAAATCGTCTTTGGCGGCGGAGTGCCGAGATTCACCGACAGGAGTTTCTGTCCGCTTGTCGCGTCGAACGCTTCGACGTTATCCGCATTGGTCCCGAGATACACGACATCGTGCGTACCCCCTGCAATGCTAACGCCTTGAACGATGAGGGGCTGAGTTCCGATGTTTCCGGTCGCAACCACATTCGCCAGAATGCCGAATGTGCCTTCGCCGACACTGGCGGGCGTGAGCACCGTCTCGTTGGGATTCCAGCCGGTCCGGAAATTGTCATAGTGGTAGGTCGTCACGTTGATCGCGGACGCACTGCCGATCCACAGCGAAGACAGCGCCATTGCCGAAAGCACGACACGCGCGAACGGCGAATACAATCCGGCCATGTTCAGACACTCCCCGATGTGACAAACGCTACGAATCCATCGGCGCCCCGGTCGGTGTTTGCGGCGATGCGCAATGTCCCCGGCGTCCAAAAGACGTTCCTGCCAAAACGCTACGCAGATTGCGAAATGTTCGCAAGCAGTCCGGTCCAATCCCATGCGCGGCCACCGGAAATGGGCGCCAGGTTTGCGTGCCGGTCTTCTCGCTAACATGCCAAGCTCATTGGACAATTCGGAAATTTGGCACTTGCCCAGAAGATCCTGGTTCCCCAGCCAGGCCAACTTAGTGGGAATGCTTCCGATCAGGGATCACAAGTAAGACCCAGCTAGCAGCTTCATCCCGTTCGGCGCGCCACACTTCGCTGCGCAGCAGCGGAAGTTGCCCTCCGTCGTTGCCCTGCTTGCCGCCCGTTTCTGAAAACACAAACGAGCATTGGGTCAAACCTCGCCGCCGCAAATGCCCCTGCTGATTATGGCGCAGGTCCTGATCCGGAACCAGACCAGGTTCGTGTTTGGCGGCGACGCGGTTCTATTTCTCGTAGTAATAATAGCAGCCGATCAGCGTCGACGTGCTTTTGGGATCGTCTTCCGCCATCACCATCACGGTTCGCTTGTCGGCGATCTGCGACTCGCAGGTCCGCATGCCGTCGCTCGTCTCGCAGTGCGTGAGCGGCTTGCCGAGCGTTTTCTCCAGACGCCTACGGGTTTCGTCGAATTTCGCCTCGACCGTCACGGAAAGTCCGACACCCATGCCCACGCTGTTGGGAAACAGCTGCGTGACGCGAAGCCCGGCAATCTCGGTGCGCGACTTCGGAACGACAAAGGCATCGTTGTCATGCTGCGAAAACGCGGCATGGAGACGCTGACCGAAAGCCTGCAAACCGGCAGGATCGCTTTTTTGCCAGTCGAGCCAGGAATCCTGGCATGTCGCCATGCGCGTGAGGGCCACGTCATCGGCGCCCCAGGCGGGCGTGACGATGAGTAGAATCGCTGTCCCTGCCAACATCGCGAACTTCATGAAGCCTCTTTCTTCGGATTTTGCAGCCAGCCTCACTTTGGGTCCTTCGACGACTCATTCGCGGCGATGATCGCGCCGCGCAGCTGTTCGGCGATGTCGGTCATGCCGCCGGGCGAGTGAGGCATCAGGATCACTTTGCTGCCCGCGGAAACACCGATTTCCTTCAGCGTGTCGAAATATTGCGTGAGCAGCACGAGATTAAGCGCGTCCTGCGCCGTGACCGCGCCGACCTTGTCGGAGAAAGCGGCGATGGAATCCCGCAAGCCGTCCACGATGGCGCGGCGCTGCTTGGCGATGCCTTCGCCCTGCAGATGCTTGGATTCCGCTTCGGCTTCGGCGTTCTTGACCACCAGAATCTTGTTCGCTTCGCCCTTGGCGGCGGCGGCCACCTGCAGGCGCTGTTGCGTCTGGATTTCGTTCATCGCGGCCTTCACGCTGTCGGCGGGATTGACGTCGGTGACGAGCGCGTTCGGAATCTCGAAGCCGTAAACCTTCATCGACACATCGAGTTCGTTCTTCACCGCGAGGCCCACATCGTCCTTTTTCTCGAACACTTCGTCGAGGCTCATTTTGGGCACTTTGGCGCGCACGACATCGAGTACATAGGATTTGATCTGCTCCACATGGTCCTGGAGCTTGTAATAGGAATCCGCCTCGTTGCCCTCGACCACGCGGTATTGCACCGCGACGAACAGTTTGACGAACACGTTGTCGGCCGTTTTCGTCTCGACTTCGACGGGCAATTGCTGCACGCGCAACGACACGCGCTGCACCACATGATCGATATAGGGCACCTTGATGTTCAGGCCCGGCTTGGCGGTGCGCAGATAGCGCCCGAACCGCTCGATGATCGCGCGGCTCTGCTGCTGCACCGTGAAGAAGCCCGAAAAGAAGGCGATAATCAGGAAGAAGGCGAGGATCGCCCAGAAAACCAGGATCAGAACGGAGGCGGGGCTGTTCATGAATTTCTCCGGGTTTGGCGTCGAATTCTTGCGGCAGATGGGGTGGGACCAAGCCTTGAAAAACCACTCTATCTGCGAATCGCGGTTTTCGCGGAACTATCTTTAATGACCGCGACACAAGGGAACGGGGTCAGCCACCCCGCGTTCTTTCTTCAGAACGGGCGAATACAGCGTGTTGCATACAGCCACGCTCAACTCCATGGAGAAACGAATGAAACGGAACTCTCTCGCGCTCGGTAGCGCAAGCATCCTGATATTGGCGGGCGTGACGCTCGGCGCCCCGGCCATGGCTCAATCACAGACACAGCCACAGGATCAATCGCAGATGCAGGATAAATCCCAGGCCAGCCAGGCCCAGGATGAGGCGCCCGCGAAGGCGAAAGTCATGCATCATCGCCGCGCCATGTCACAGAACGCAAAACAGACTGCGAAAGAGGATCGGTCGGAAGATCGGGTCACCGCGCAGTTGAATCAGCGGCAATTGGCTCAGGCCGGAAATCAGAGTGGCGGCCAAAACGGCATGATGTCGAACGGGACGATGACGAATACCGGCGACCAACCCAGTTCGATGCAGAATGGCGGTACTCCTCCGGGTCCGTCCAAATAGAGCGTTCCAAACGGACTTTCGCATAGGCGAGGAGCGATCGCTCTCTGCCTGTGCGCCGTTTTTGGGCCGGAAGCTTCGTGACCCGGCCACGTCTGTCGTGTCATTTCTTTACGGAAACGTCCTCAGGCCATTTGTCGAAATGTGCCTCCGCGCGGACGGGCTTGCCGTCGTGGATGAAGTTGCCGACGAATGTCAGACTGTCGCCGTCGCGCGTGTAGGTGAAATGCTCGCCGGTCTGCAGCCCCGTGCCGTCCAGCACGACGTTGTCGTCGCCGCATTTCGAGGCGACGAACACCATCGGTGCATCCTTTTCCTCCCGCGCATTGGCCAGCGTGCTGTCGAAATGGCGGATGCGCATCGTCGGCACGCCGTTCTCCAAAACGATGGTCATGGATTCGAGAACGCCGCCGTCCGTATCGCTGTGCAGCCGCCACGAACTGCCGATCATGCGTCCCCCGGGTCCGACGACCCAGCGCTCTTCCGTCAAGACGTTGGCTTCTTCGTTGTCGCGCCATGTGCCCGCCATCAATTGTAGATCGGCCAGCGCGCAAGACGCGGCCGCAGCAGGTTCCGTCACGAGGGGAGACGACAAAAGGGCAGGCAACGCCAACAGGCACAATTTCAAACGCATTCTTTTCTCCGAACAATGGCTGGAAGAAGTCTATCATGTTTCAAGCCGCCCAGGATGCGTTGTCCGGGCACCTCGATGAATCGCCAGGTGAACGCGGCGAGTGCGATGACGATGGCGAGATAGGTCAGCAACATTGCGTCGGCGTCGAACCGGGTTCCCAGCACGATCTCTTCCGCACCGTCGAGCAGCTTCACGGTCCATGCCGTACCGGCCGAATCCAGCGCCGAGAAGATGAGCGCGAGTACCAGCATGTGGATCATATAGATCGAATAGGACCAACGGCCCAATGCGCTGATCACCCGTAGGCGAAGCACCTGCGAAAACAGCCCGCTCTCATGCGCGAACACAAGTACAAGCAATGCAAAGACGGGCACGGCGAAATATTCCCAGGCCCGATGTCCTGGAACGAAAATGAGAAACGCGAGCGCAGTGGCGACGACCGCAATCTCCGCAATGCTTCCGGCGCATCGCGCAAACCAGCCGCGCCTCCAGATTTCATAAGTCAGCGAACCCGCGAAGAAGCCGAACAGGCAACGAAAGAAGCCCCAACCGAACGTCTCGCGCATGCCATAACGGGAAAAGAGGATCAGCACGGCGACGCCTGCGGCAGCCAGAAGACTCTGGAGGATCACGCGCAGGCTCTGTTTCGCGGTCAACATGCACGCTGCTGCAAACACGAGATAGGTATAGAATTCCGTGCTGATCGACCAGGACGGCGTGTTCCAGGTCAGCATGTTGTAAAGACCCAACGATTGAATCAGAAAAAGATTGGCGAGGAGAGCCAGCGGCGCGCGTTCGCCGGTAAATCCCTGTCCGGTCATGGCGTAGCGCACCAGTTCGAGCGCGACAAACGCGCCAAGCACCGCCACATGCAGCGGCCACAGCCGCGCGAAACGGCGCAGCGTGAATGCGCCGACTTCGCGGCCGCTTTGAAGTTTCCGGGAATAGGCATGCGTGATGACGAAGCCGCTCAACACGAAAAAGAAGTCGACGAACAGCCACGCATTCCGGATCAGCGGCAGCGCCGCGATAGCGCCATTGGCGGAAAAGTGATGGAGCGCCACAAGCATGGCGCAAATGCCGCGCCAGCCATCGAGAACGCCAAACCGCCTGGGCAGGCTGCCGGTCTCGGTCATTCCGTGCGGCATGCTTTTTTTGCTTTGACACGCATATTTTCAGCCCTGACGCCCACCACCCTTGGCCGAAACAAGGTTGCACCTTACTTTGTGCAACCGGTTTCGCCGGCCGCAAGGTTGCGGGGGCGGGAACCGCCGAGTCAATGTCGAGAAAGTACCTGATGCCGGACAACGCCCTCCAATTGTTCGCCAAGGCCGTCGAACACCACAGCCAGGGACGGCTCGCCGAAGCACTGACGTCCTACGGCTCCGTCATCCGGCTCAATCCCAATATTGCGGCGGCGCATTCCAATCGCGGTGCGGTTCTCAGTTCGATGAAACGATACGAGCAGGCGCTGCAGAGTTGCGATCGCGCCGTCGCCATCGATCCGGCGTTTGGCGATGCCTGGAACAACAGGGGCAATGCGCTCAACGGGCTGAAGCGGGTTGCGGAGGCGCTCGAAAGTTACGACCGCGCGCTCGCGCTCAAACCGGATTATGCCGCCGCCCTCAACAACCGGGGCAATGCGCTCCGATCCCTGAACCGCCCCGACGAGGCGCTGCAAAGCTATGGCCGTGCGATCGCTCTCGATCCCGATTATGCCGACACCTATTACAACCGCGGCGTCACGCTCGAAGGCACGAACAGCCTGGAAGACGCACTTGCCAGTTACGATCGCGCCATCGAGATCAATCCGGGTTTTGCGGAAGCGCGAAACGGCCGGGGGAATGTGCTGACCGCGCTCGGACGCCTTGCCGAGAGCGTGACGAGCCTGCAATCCGCGATCACGCTCAAACCGGATTATGCGGACGCCTGGAGCAATCTCGGCAACGCATTCAGCGCGCTGAACCGGCTGGACGACGCGTTGCAATGTTACGATCGCGCCATCGCGCTCAGGCCGGATTTTGCGGAGGCCTATTACAATCGCGGCATTGCGCTGAAAGACATGAAGCGCCTGGACGACGCGCTGCAAAGCTATGACCGCACGATTGCGCTCAAACCCGATCATGCCGAGGCCCACAGCAACCGGGGCCATGTCGTGCAGCAGCTGCAGCGTCAGGACGCTGCCCTTGCAGACTATGATCGCGCTGTCGCGCTCAGGCCGGATTACCCGGAAGCGTGGAACAATCGCGGCGCATTGCTCCGCGAGTTGAAACGCTTCGACGAGGCGGTCGAAAGCTTCGACCGCGCCGCCGCGCTCAAAACCGATTTTGCGGAAGTCTATTGGAACAAGAGCCTGTCCCTGCTGCTGATGGGGCAAATCGCGGAAGGTTTTCGGCTTTACGAATGGCGCCACCGGCGCGGCGCAGCCAATGCACCGCGCGCGTTTCCACAAGCCGTATGGACCGGCACGGAAGATCTCGGCGGACGGCGCCTGTTCGTGCACGCCGAGCAGGGGCTGGGCGATACGATCCAGTTCTGCCGTTACGTGAAGCTTGCGGAGGTGGGGCGCGCGCAGGTCGTTTTCTCGGTGCAGGATTCTCTTGTGCGGCTTATGCAGACGCTCGGCCCCGGAATCGAAGTTGTCGGTGCGCAAGCAGAGCCGCAAGACCGTGACCTTCAGATCGCGCTGCTGAGCATGCCGTTCGCGTTTGGAACGGCCGAGAACACGATCCCGGCAGGGATTCCCTATCTTCGCGCTGAGCCTGAGAGAGTTGCGAAGTGGCGCGCAAAAATCGGAAACCGCGGTTTCAAGGTGGGAATTTGCTGGCAGGGCGAGAAAAGCGGCGTGATCGATATCGGCCGATCCTTTCCGCTGACGCATTTCGAAGGCCTGTCGAAGATTCCCGGTGTGCGCCTCATCAGCCTGCAGAAGAATGCCGGCGTGGAGCAATTGCGCGAGCTGCCGGCAGGAATGAGCGTCGAGACATTGGGCGACGAGTTCGATGCCGGTCCCGATGCGTTTCTGGATACCGCCGCCGCGATGGAAAGCCTCGATCTCGTCATCGCGTCGGACACGGCTGTCGCGCATCTCGCGGGTGCGCTGGGCCGCCCGGTCTGGGTGGCGCTCAAATATGTTCCGGATTGGCGCTGGCTTCTCGATCACGCCGACAGCCTCTGGTATCCCACGATGCGGCTGTTCCGTCAGGAAACGCAGGGCAACTGGCCGGCGGTGTTTGCGGACATCGCGCAGGAATTGACGAACCTTGCCACTGGCGCGCCCGTGCGCCCCGCGCCGCGCGTGCCGGTTTCCTGGGGCGAGTTGATCGACAAGCTGACCATTCTCGAAATCAAGCATGCGCGAATCGCCGACGCGGCTGCACGCGCAAATGTTGCAAGAGAATTGTTGCTTGTCGGGGAGATTGCCGAACCAGTGGTTGCAGCGGATCCTCGCATCGTAACTCTCAGGGATCGCCTCAAGTCGATCAATGAGGAATTGTGGCGCATCGAGGACGATGTCCGCGCCAAGGAAGCGGCCGCAGAGTTCGATCCGAAGTTTATCGAACTGGCGCGTGCCGTTTATAAGAAGAATGACGAACGGGCCAGGACCAAGCGTGAAATCAATCTCGCACTCGGCTCGGAATTGATCGAAGAAAAAAGCTACACGCGCGTCCAGCGCGAAAAGGACCAGACATGAAACGGATCGCTCTCGCCGGTATCGTCGCCGCATTTGTCGCCGCCAGTGCGCAAGCTGCGGACGCACCATCCGCCGCAGCCTCGGATTGGCGCGATGTCGATCCCCAGAACCTCGTGTTGCTCGATACGCGCTATGGCCAGGTCGCCATCGAGCTTGCCCCCGAATTCGCGCCGATCAATGCGGCGCGGTTCAAGGCGCTGGTGCGCGCGCATTTCTACGACGGCAAGAGCTTCTATCGCGTGATCGATGGCTTCGTTGCGCAGGGCGGCATCGGCGAAGGCACTGCCGCCACCAAGGATCATCCGAAGGACGATGCAACCAACACGCAATGGCCGCAGCTCAAGGCCGAGTTCGATCGGCCGATCGGCAACGATGTGATTTTCACGCCTCTCGGTTCGCCGGATCTGTTTGCGCCCGAAGTGGGTCATGTCGACGGGTTTCCCGTCGGGCGCGATGCCAAGGAAAGTCGGATGTGGATCGTCCATTGTCCGGGCACGCTCGCCTTTGCGCGCGACGACAAGCCCGACACGGCCTCGACGGAATTCTATATCGTGATCGGTGAGGCGCCGCGGCGGCTCGACCGCAATCTCTCTGCCTTCGGCCGCGTAATCTCGGGCCTGCAATATATCCAGAAGCTGGAACGCGGCGACCCGGACGTCGACTCCGGCGTGATCCATGATGCGGCCAAACAGGACCCGATCTTGCGTGTGCAAATCGCGGCGGACTTGCCGGCGGTGGCGCAGCCCCATTTTCAGGTGATGCGGACGGAGTCCCCGGCCTTTGCCGCGAAGAAAGAGGAGAAGCGCAACATCACTTCCACTTTCTTCTTCCGCAAACCGCCGGCCATCCTCGATATTTGCCTGATGCCGGCCCCGGTCAAGCGGTCCGGCCCCTAGCCGGACGGCCGCGGCAGCGGGCAGGGCATCTTGCCGCCCCGGCCGCCAGCCGCTATGTGTGCCCGGCTTTTGCCGGACCCCTTCCATGACGTTTCTCCGCTTTATCCCGGAAACCACGAATATCGACTTCGTCAAATACCGCTATTTCGCGTTCGCGGCGGACGGCATTTTGATGCTGGTTTCGATCATCTCGATCTTGGTCAACGGCTTCAATCTCGGCATCGATTTCGCCGGCGGCGTCGAACTCCAGGTCAAGTCGGCGCAGACAATCAATGTCGGCACCGTGCGCGCCGAGGTCAAAAGCCTTAATTTCAACGAAACCGATATCCAGACCCTCAGCAACGGTCAGTGCAACACGCCTGTGAATTCCTGTGTCGAAATCCGCGTCCAGCCGCGGGCGGACCAGCAAGCCGATACGGTCGCGGGCGCCATCCAGGCGAAACTCGGGCCGGGATTTACGATCCGCGACAAGCAGGTGATTGGCCCCCAGGTCAGCGCGGAACTTTATCACGCAGGTGTTTTGGCGACCGTTCTCGCAATTGTATTCATCTCGCTCTACGTGGCGTTCCGGTTCGAATGGCAATACGGCATCGGCGCGTTGATCGCGACGGGTCATGACGTGTTTGTCACAGCCGGCATGTATTCGGTGCTGCATTTGAATTTTTCGATCACGTCGGTGGCGGCGCTGCTGCTGCTCGCGGGTTATTCGATCAACGATACCGTCGTCGTGTTCGACCGCATTCGCGAAAACCGGCGCAAATACAAGCGCATGCCGCTGCGCGATCTGATCAATCTCTCGACCAACCAGATCGCAACCCGAACGACGCTGGTGTCGGTCGCGACATCGCTATCCGTCATTCCACTGGTTTTTTGGGGCGGCGCGGCGTTGTTCGATTTCTCGTCGGCAATCCTGTTCGGAATTTTTGTCGGCACGTTCTCGTCGACTTATGTCGCCGCAGCCCTTCTGCTCTATCTGCCGCCCGTCGGCGGCGGTCGGGTCGACGAAGCGGCGCCCGCGCAGCAGAACTAGACGTATTTTCCGACAAACGTGTCGAACGCGGCCCAGAAGCGCGCGCGGATGGAATCGTTCTCCATCATGATTTCGTGCTCGGCATCGGCGAATTCGAGAAACGTGCCATGTGGTAGGCGGCGCGCAAATTCGCGTTCGGCAGCCGTATCGACAATGCGGTCTTTACCTGCACCCAGGATCAATACGGGCGTCGCGATCGCTTCGGCGTAGCCGGGGGCCATCACGCGCGCCATCGAGCGATAGGCCGCTTCGAGCCAGCCCCAGGTCGGTCCGGCCAACCTGATATCGCTTTGCGCCGCCACGATCGCTCCCGCGCGTGCGAAACGCGTGCGATCCGAGGTCACGAGATTGGCTTCGAATTCCATGCCAAGCGGATCGCGCTTGTCCATGCCCCACACCCATTGCGTCGAATTTCCGATCGCATTCTCCAACCGGCACATCGCGCGTGCGAGCCATGCGGGATAGCCGCGCGTCTGCGCGCGCAGCATCGGCGCCGTCATCACGGCAGCGGCGAACGCATTCGGGCGTTCATGCAGCGCGCGCAGGAGGATGTGTCCGCCCATCGAATGGGCAAGCGCGACGGGCGGTGTCTCCGACATCGGCCGCACGACCTTTTCGAGAAATGTCGAAAGGTCTTCGTCATATTCGGCGAAATCGCCGACATGTGCCTTCAATGGATTGGCAAGCAGGCGTGCCGAACCGCCCTGACCGCGCCAGTCGAGTGCTGCAACGGCGAAGCCGCGGCCCCGCAACTCGCCGATCACTTCTTCATATTTTTCGAGAAATTCCGTCTGCCCGTCGAGCAACACGCAGACGCCGCGCGGTTTTGAACCTGGCGCGGCGTCCCATGTCGCGACGCGAAGACGCTTTCCATCGCGGCTGGCGATGAACCGCGTCCCCTCCATGAAATTGATTCCGTTCAGCCGCGGGCCTTGGCGAGAATTGGGCCGAGCTTCATGGCGAGCCCCATGTCGCCCGCGACGCGCAGCTTGCCCTGCATGAAGGCCGACGTGCCGTCGAGTTCGCCCTTCACCATCTTCTCGAAGGTTTCGAGGGTGACGCTGATCGTGCAATCCGCCGTCTTGCCGTCGCCGTCCGCGACCGTGTTCGGCGATGATTTGCCGTCGATATAGACGCTGCCGGGCTCGCCGAAATCGAATTTCAGCGTGCCGCCGAGGCCTGAATTTGCGCCGATGGCGCCACTCATCTGACTGATGATCTGTTTGACCTGATCCGAGCTCATGAAAATTCCTTCCCTTGATTTGCGTTCGTCTCCCACGGCCCGTCCCCGCGGGCGCGCTCACCCAAGGTTCTACCGGCCCGAGCGGCCAACAGGGAGTGGGCGGATATGAGCATTTGTCAGTTAACCGCACAACTCCCAGAATTCCGCGGCCGAATTCAGGTGGTCCGCCATTGGCCTGCCGTCGTAACCCTCTTAAGCTGAACGCCGGCAGGGCATCAGGGAGCGCGCAATGGGCATCAAGGATCGCGAAGCGGTATTGGGATTTCTGTCACAAAACGCAGGTCTGGGAGCGCCGAGTATTGCCGAACAACGCGCGAGCCTCGATGCGATCGCGGGCTTCTTTCCCGTGCCCGATGGGACGGAAGTCGAGCCGGCGACAGTCGGCGGCGTCAAAGGCGAATGGGTTCGCGCGCGTCGTGCGCGGCAGGACGCAGTGCTCCTCTATCTCCATGGCGGCGGCTATGTGATCGGTTCGCCGAAATCGCATCGACATCTGGTTGCCGCGATCAGCGAAGCATCGGGACTGTCCGCGTTCAGCGCCGATTACCGCATGGGACCCGAAGTCCCGTTTCCGGGTGCGGTGGAAGATGCGGTCGCCGCATATCAGGGTCTGCTCGATTCCGGTATTGCGCCCTCGAAACTCGCAATCGCCGGAGACTCGGCCGGCGGTGGGCTGACGATCGCAACGCTTGTTGCGCTCCGCGATCGCAAGATTCCGCTACCGGCCACGGCCGTCGTGCTTTCGCCCTGGGTCGATCTCACTGGCTCCGGCGAGTCGATGCGCACGCGCGCGAGCCGCGATCCGATGATCAAGTATGAGGATATCGGCAAAATGGCTGGGGCCTATCTCGGCGGCGCCGATCCGAAAACGCCGCTCGCATCGCCGATCTTTGCCGATCTGAAGGGATTGCCGCCTTTGCTGATTCAAGTCGGCACCGAAGAAGCGCTTTACGACGATACGGTGCGCCTCGCGGCTCGCGCGGACGCAGCGGGCGTCGAGGTCACTGCGGAATATTGGGGCGGCATGATTCACGTGTGGCAGGTTTTCCATCCGATCCTCAGCGAAGGCCGCGATGCCGTTCAGCGCATCGGCAGCTATCTGAAGGCGCACATCGATTGACCGCAACAGAAGAAGACAAGACTGCGTTGGAATCGGCGTTGCCCGACGTGCCGCAGAAGCGCGACTTGCTCGGGAATTTCTGTTTCTATCTGCACTTCGTGGTTATGATCTTTGTCGTGCTGGGCTGGCTCGTGCCGTGGACCCCGGTTCTGATTTTCTATCTTGTGCTCTTGCCTTCCATGGTTGCGCAATGGCGTTTCAACAAGAATTCCTGCGTACTCAACAACACTGAAACCTGGCTGAGAACGGGGCAGTGGCGCGATTCCCGCAATGTCGAGGAAGGGGCGTGGCTGAAAACGCTGGCCGAAAATGTGTTCGGGTGGAAACTCGTCCACTGGCAAGTGGACGCATTCACCTATTCCATCGTCGCGATTTTGTGGCTCCTGGGCCTGGGCCATTTTCTCCACTGGGCGGGCTAACCGCTGGCACACTGCCTCTTGAAGCGCCAAAGAGGGCTTCCTACCTGATATTCGTCGCGGAAAGGCCATTGGCTTCCGGGGCAAACGGACGGGTCCGGCCCATTTTGGCGGCCCCAACACTTCGCTTCTCAGGAGGAATGTGAACCATGCGTACACTCGATTTTACCCCACTTTTCCGCTCCACCGTCGGTTTCGACCGGCTGTTTGACATGCTGGATTCGGTCGCCCAATACGACACGAACCAGAGCTATCCGCCCTACAACATCGAGCGCAGCGACGAGACCCATTACCGTATCAGCGTTGCGGTTGCGGGCTTCGCCGACAAAGACCTCGCCGTGGAAGTGCGCGACGGCGTGCTGACGGTCCAGGGCAAGCGCACCGATGACAACGCGCGGAACGAAAATTCCGGCTATCTCTATCAGGGCATCGCGGGTCGCGCTTTCGAGCGCCGCTTCCAGCTGGCCGAGCACGTCGAGGTCAAAGGCGCGAAGCTCGAGAACGGGCTTCTGCACGTCGATCTCGAGCGCATCGTTCCCGAAGAGCGCAAGCCGCGTCGTATCCCGATCAACGGCGTCGAACTGAAGACGATCGAGGGCCAGGCGAAAGCCGCTTAAGTCCTTAATCGGTTTTTCAGTGAACGGATGACAGGTATCGGGGATCGGAACATACTGGTCCCCGATATCTTTTTGCTGATTCCCCGATGCCGAGCTGGCAAAGCGCCCTTTTCGCCCGCGTCACACGTATGGCCCGACCGCGCACGGTCGGCGTCGACGGCGACATTGAGGAACTGCGCCGGCAATACAACTATCTGTTCGACCGTTTCGGCCCGATCCCGGCGGAAGCGGTGTTCGAATCCGCCCAGATCGGTCCGATCAAGGGCGAGTGGGTGCGCGTCAGCGAGGTGCCGACGCACCGGCTGATCCTCTATTTCCACGGGGGCGGTTACGTCGCGGGTTCGCCCGAAGCGCATCGGCCGCTCATCTCACGGCTCTGCCTCGCGTCGCAGGCGATGGCTTTTGTGCCCGCCTATCGTCTGGCTCCCGAATTTGCATTCCCTGCAGGCCTGCGCGACGGCATCGATGCGTATCGCCATCTGTTGCAGCGGGGCGTTGCGGCGAGTTCGATCGTGCTCGCGGGCGACGATGCGGGCGGCGGCCTCGCTTTCGCGTTGCTGCTCGCCATTCGCAACGCAGGCCTCGCCATGCCGGCAGGCTGCGTTGCCATGTCGCCCTGGGCCGATCTGTCTCTCACCGGCTGGTCGATGCTGCAGAACGAGCGCAACGACGCGGCTTTGTCCTGGGGGCTGATCTTCGTCAGCGCGCGGCACTATCTGAAGAAATCGAGTCCGGCCGATCCCTATGCGTCGCCGGTGTTCGCGAATTTCCGCGATTTTCCGCCGATCATGGTGCATGCGGGCAGCAACGAAATCCTGCGCGACGACGCGAGCCGTATCGGCGAACGCGCGGCGGAAGCGGGCGTGTCCGTCAGCGTCGAAATCTATGACGGCATGCAGCACGTGTTCCAGGCCAATCCCTATGTGCCGGAGGCGCGTGTGTCGCTCGGACGTTTGGGACAATTCATCCGTGCGCGCACGCCGGAACCTGCCTACGAACCCGCCGCTGCAAACGCAGGCGAGTGAGAGGATTTATGCCGAACTCGCAACGGCGAGCGACGGGATCGTTTCCATCACGGTGATCGGAAGTTTCGCGCCTGTCAGGATGGCGCTTCCGAGATCCGTATCGCGCAAATCGGCGTCGCCCAGATTGGCATAGGCGAGATCGGTTTCGGTGAGACAGGCCCGGCGCAGGTCGGCGCCACGCAAATCGGCATAGCGGACCTGTGCGCCGTCGAGACGTGTCGGCAGGAGCCGCGCATCGGACAGCATCAGCGGTCCCAGCTTCGCATCGTGAAGATCGGCATTGCTGAGGCGCGCGCCGCTCAGATTGGCGCCGCGCAAATCGGCGCCCGCAAGTTTCGTCGCGCGTAAATCCGCGCCTTGCAGATTGCTGCCCTGGAGCGACACACCCTGCAGATCGAGACCGTAGAGAGTGGCGCCCGGTGCAATGAGCGCGGTCAGCGAACGATGTGCAAGGTTCTTGAGCTCTCGCAAATCCATTCCCGACAGGTCGGCGGGATTTCCTTCGCGTCCGTCGGTCTCGACCCAGCGGAAATGGGCTTCGAGCACATCGGCGATGGGAACGCCGAGTTTGGAAATTTCGCGTCCCGCAGGTTGTTCGGTCAGCGCCGTCGAAAGATCGACGCCGTCGAATATCGCGCACGACGTGCGTGCGCCGACGAGAATGGCGCCCGTCATATCCGCGCCCGTGAGATTGCAACCCGTCAGGTCCGCGTTCTCGAGATTGGCGCCCGTGAAATTCGCCTGCCGCAGATTGGCGCGCGCCAGCCGGCAGCCGCGCATGATCGCGTCGGTGAAATCCGCCTGCACGGCGATCGCACCCGTCATCTTGGCACGCTCGAGATTGGCCGAGTTCAAAAGCGCAGAGGTTGCTTCCGACGGACCCACGTCATGCTGCATCACGCGCAGATTTCCGAAGCGGTCTTTCTCGGCAATCGTGCCTTCGCGCAGATCGGCCTCATAAAGGTCGGCGCCAATCAGGTTGGCGCCTCTGAGACACGCCCCGCGCATATCCGCCCGCCTGAGGCTGGCCGCCGCCAGATTGGCCCGGCGCAGATCCGCGCCGAAGAAGCTCGCCGATTCGAGTCGCGCATCGGCGAAGTTGGTTTCCTCGAGAATGGCCCCTGTGAAATCGGCATCCGCCAGGTTGCGGCCGGACAGATCGAGGCCGCTCAGATCGCAAAACGCGAAGACGGCGCGTGCGCCGCCCATGCGCCCTGCATAGAGCATTTCATGCCGAGCCGCCGCCGCCACGGCCTGCTTTTGCGTGAGCTTCGAAAACGTGATGCGGGGCGTAGGCATCATATTGGCGCCGGTAATCTGTTGTTAAGGTGAAGACCCGTCACCGTTCATCATGCCGAAGCCGCGCTAATAGCTGATTAAAAAGCGAAAAGTGGAGGCAGAATGGCAACTTGCGGCTAGCATCCACCGGCAGATATTGGCTAAGGTGCCGCCGCCCGCGGCCGCTTTGGGGCGTTTCCGCGACCTGTCGCAGGGTCTTTCGATCCGGCTCCCGGAGCCACTAGTCCAGAAACAATGAGGGGTTCGCCTTGAACAAGCGCGCGTTAATGCTCACAGCCGCCACCGCTGCGTTAATGTCGGGGCCGGCTTTCGCCGCCTGTCCGACGCCGGCGCCCACCTGGACCAGCATCACGACCAACATCACCGTGCCGGTCGATACGGCCTGCGCCAATCAGGGCAATCCCGGCCCGATCACGATTGCAACGAGCGGCTCCGTGACGATTTCCACGAACCCGTTCACCACGCCGGCCGTCACGATCGATTCGGGTACGACGAGCGTGCCCGGAACTGTCACGAATAACGGGACGATCAGCTATACCGGTGTCACCGATGCAGTCGGCGTTCAATTGACCGCGGCGGGAAACACCGGCGCGATCATCAACGCCGCAGACGCCATCATCGATCTGACAGGCGACGGAGACGCGAAAACCGGAATCCTCGTTGCCCTGCCGACCGGCGCCACCACCGGCACGTTCACCGGCATCACGCCGCCGACCGTCGATTCGCTTCTGCCTGCGAACTTTCAATCCGATCTCATCGCGATCGACCTGCAGGCGTCGTCGACGCTTAAGATCGAAGGCACCGATTCTTACGGCATTCAGAGCCAGTCGGGCACGACGTTGGTCGGCGATATCGATATCGCCGGGACGCTCGCCATGACGCCCACGAGCACCACGGGGACATCCGCGACCAACAATTATGCGATCAATCTCGCCGGCACTCTGGCCGGCAATTTGATCGTCGAGCCGGGCGGTACCGTCGTGTCGACCGGCGCCGGCGCCGTCGGCATCTTGACGACCGGCGTGGTCAACGGCGCGATCGTCAATTTCGGATCCATCGAAGCGATCGGGACCTCGACGCCGACATCGTCGAGCGACAATGTCGATCCCGAGGCCGCAGCCGCGTTCGGCGTGGGCGCCAGCGTGACGGGCGGCATCTACAATGCAGGTCCCACAGGCGCGAGCGGGGACACAACGGCGCGCGCGTCTATCATCGAAGAGGGGACCTCGCCCGCGTTGATCATTTCCGCGCCTCCGGCAGGCACCGCGATCGGCTATACGACCATCGGCTATTACAACGACGCCGTGCTCAACGGCGTAACCGAACCGCAATACGGCATCATCAATCGCGGCACTATCGCGTCTTCCGGCGTCGATCCCAACATCGGAACAGCCACGGCGGTCAGCTTGGAAGGCATTGGGCCTGGCACCCCCGGCGCCACTACCGGCTCCGGTGAAGACGTCTATGTCATGGGCGGTCTCTACAACTCGGGGTCGATTTCCGCGAGTGTATCAAACACGACCTCCTTTACGGGCGGCGCAACCCAGCTTTCGACCGCCATATTCGTCGGCCAATATTCGACGGTTCCAACGATCTACAACGACGATCTGCAGGCGGGAAAGGCGCCGGGAACGATTTCGTCCTCAGTGTCGGGACCGTTCGGCGGCACAGCTATTGCCATCGAGATCGCCGCCAACGGTTCGGTTACGACGATCGACAATAACGGCGTGATTTCGGCCACGGCGTCCACGACCACGCTCACGATCAGCAATCTCCGGGCCGAAGCGATCTGGGACGATACGGCGTCGGGAGGAGGGACCGCTGACGGGACGATCACGACGATCAACAACACCGGCTCGATTATCGCATCCGCCACCGTTCTCAACAACGACAGCCAGATCGCGCGCGCGATAGATCTTCAGGGCAGCACGCAGAACGTCACCGTTGCGAATTCGGAAACGGGCTTCATCGACGGCGATATCATTTTCGGCAGCGGCATGAACACCCTGACCGACACCGGCGTGGGTTTGACGAGCTTCGCAACGATCGACGGCAATATCTATTTCGGCGGAAATTCGCATGGCGACGACATTTTGACTGTCGGCGGGTATGGCATTGTGACTTCTTCGATCTTCGAAGGCGGTGCCGGCAAGGTGGATATCGACGTGCAGGGAAGCGGCACGCTCAACATCCTGAATTCTACCTTACCGGGAAAAACCGCCGCGGCGCCGCTTATCGCCGGAAAATTCACTATTGAGAACGGCGGCGCGTGGAGCGTTACCGCCTCTCAGCCGTTCAATCTGTTCGGCGATATTCCGGGAACGACAACGCAGAACAGCGGTGTCGGCGCGATCATTCAGGCCCAGTTGGTCAACCTCGGCCCGTCTCCTGCGCAAAACGCGCAAGGCACCGCCGCCGGCTTCAGCGTGAACTACGGAAGCTTCATCACCTCGCCGGGCACGAAGAATGTGGAATTCGCGCTGCTGAGCGCGCCGGTCGGCAGCTTCACCGTGACGTCCGGCGAACTTTCAACGATGGCGAATGACGTCACCGTCCCGTTCCTGTTCCAGGGCACGGGTACGACGGCCTTGTGTACGCAGAATATTGCCGGGTCGCCGATTCCTTGTGCAGCGGGCACCGTGGTCGCGTCCACGGACTCGGAGATCGATCTGGTTTTGGATCCGAAGGTTCCCGGTGCAGGCACACTGTCGAATCCGGGACTTGGTCTGACCGGCTATGCCCTCAAGATGTTCCCCTATGCCAACGAGGCTCTCGTCAACGATACGCAGCTTGGCGCTGGTGTCGTCACCGGCGTCGTGAGCACGCAAACCGCACAGCAGGTCTACTCGTCGTTCGCCCCGGACGTTTCGGGTGCCACGCGCGCGACGGCCATCTCGCTGACCGACTCCGCGACCGATATCGTCGCCGCGCGCCAACGCGAACTGCGCATGTATGCCAATCAGGAAGGCGACACGACCTTGTGGGGCCAGGAATTCGTGCAGCGTTTGAGCCAGGACAGCACGCCCGGCACGATCGGATATAACGATTCGGGCTTCGGCTTTGCGCTGGGCATGGACAGCGGCGATCCGTCGGATGGCCGTTATGGCGGCGCGGTCACGTTCTTCTCCGGCGGTGCGTCGACCCTGTACCCGGCCGACCAGAAGACCAACTCCGAATTTTATCTGGGCACGTTCTACACCGATTGGCGCGGCCGCGGGCTGTTCCTCGATTCGCAGGTCACTGCCGGCTGGGCGCATCTGTCCGGCGAGCGCTTCATCGATGTGGGCGGCGTGGATCGCCAGGCCGACGGTCAAAGACCGGCCGCAATGCTTGCCGGCGGCCTGACCTCGGGCGCGATCTTCAACTTCGGCAGCACCGTCATCACGCCGCAGGTCAGTCTCGACGGCCTGACGATGCGCGAGGACAGCTATACCGAGGCGAATGGCGGAGACGTGACTGGCGGCGACGGCTTCGACCTTCACGTCCAGCCCTATTATGCGAGTTCGGCGCGGACCTTCGTAGGCGCCGATCTGCGCGAGGACATCAATTTCGGCGACTTCTATATTCAGCCGCAAGCCCGCGTCGGTTATCGCTACGACTTCCTCGACGGCGCCGTGAAGCTCAACGCGAATTTCGTGGGCGTCTCGCCGCTCGACGAATTCTCGATCGAGGGTCCCGAACCGTCGAAGGGCAATATTGTGCTGGGTGGCGGGCTCGCATTCACGACCGGCGCATGGTCGCTGGGCGGCAGCTTCGACTATCTGCGCGCCAATTCGGGCAACACGCAGATGGACGGCATGCTCACATTGCTGGGGCGTATCTGACGGGTCAGCCTGATTTTTCTTTGGCGGTTTCGAGAAACTTCGCCACGTCGCTCTCCGGCGTGGCGAAGGAGCATACCAGCCGGATCAGCGTGCGGCCACCGTCCGGTGGCGCCCAGTCAAGGAAGCGTGCGCCCGCCGCACGCAGTCGCGCGACAGTTTCATCTTGCATGGTGACGAACACGGCGTTCGCCTCGACGGGATAAGCGAGTTCTGCGCCGCCGATTTGGCTCAGACCTTTCGCCAATGCCTGCGCCAGCGCATTGGCGCGTTTGGCCGTCGCAAGCCAGCGGCCGCCTTCGAGATAGCTCACAAGCTGCACCGAAACGAAGCGCATCTTCGACAGCAGATGCCCCGCTGCCTTGCGGCGATATTCGAAATCGCGCACATCTTCCGCATTGAAAAACACCACGGCCTCGGCGCCCAGCGCGCCGTTCTTCGTGGCGCCGAACGACAACACATCGATGCCCGCGCGCCACGTCGCATCGGCCGGCGAGCAACCGAGAAAATCGAGCGCGTTCGCGAAGCGCGCACCATCCATATGGAGCTTGAGATTGTGCTTATGCGCGACGCGCGCGATGGCGGTAATCTCGTCGAGACTGTAGCAAGTGCCGGCTTCGGTCGCCTGCGTTAGGCTGATGACTTTCGGCTGCTGGCTGTGAACGTTGCCGACGGGGAAACGCGTGAGCGCATTTTCGATTCCCTCGGGTTCGAGCTTGGCGTTGCGGCCTTCGATCGGCACAAGCCGGGCCCCGTGCGTGAAGAATTCCGGCGCGCCGCATTCGTCGACCACGATATGGGACAGCGCATGGCACAGGATCGCGCCATGCGGCGGGCTGAGGGTCGCCAGCGCCAGCGAATTCGCGGCCGTACCCGTCGTCACGGGATAGACGGCGACTTCGTGCTCGAACAGTTCCGCCATGCGCGCGCGCAACTCTGCCGTGACCGCATCGGCGCCATAAGACGCGGCCGCACCCGTATTCGCTGCCGTGAGCGCGGCGAGAATCTCCGGGCTCGCGCCATAGGCGTTGTCGCTGGTAAAATTCATGGGGCACGTCTCGTTCGCGAAGGTCCGAAGCTAGCGGGGAAACCGGCCTCGCCCAATGCGAATCCGCTGTGTCATGGGGTCCCGCGGGGAGCCACTTCCCAGGGCGCGCGATTGATGCTGGAATCGCTGTGATCGACTTTCAGGACAGTGCCCCATGGCCCAACTCGATGATTTCCGCAGCGAAACCCGCAAATGGCTGGAAGCCAATTATCCGCCATCCCTGAACGAGCCGCTGACCAGCGAAGACGATATGACCTGGGGCGGCAGGCGCGCCGTCTACAAAAATCCCGATGCCAAGCTTTGGCTGGACCGCATGGCCGCGCGCGGCTGGACGGCGCCGACATGGCCAAAGGAATATGGCGGCGGTGGGCTCACGCCGGAAGAGGCGCGTGTTCTCAACCAGGAACTCCACCGCATCAATGCGCGCCACGCGCTCTCCTCGTTCGGCATTTCGATGCTGGGCCCCGTGATGCTGGAATACGGCAATGAGGAACAAAAGCGCGAGCACCTTCCCAAGATTGTGCGGGGCGAAATCCGCTGGTGCCAGGGTTATTCCGAGCCGGGCGCCGGCTCCGATCTCGCGAGCCTGCGCACGCGCTGCGAAGACAAGGGCGATCATTTCCTCATCAATGGGCAGAAAATCTGGACGTCCTACGCGAACCACGCCGACTGGATTTTCTGCCTCGTGCGCACCGACACGACGAAGAAACATGAAGGCATTTCGTTCATCCTGTTCGACATGACGACGCCCGGCATCGAGGCGCGGCCGATCAAGCTGATCTCGGGCAACTCGCCGTTCTGCGAAACTTTTTTCACCGATGTGAAGGTGCCGAAGGCCAATCTCGTCGGAAAACTGAACGGCGGCTGGGAGATCGCCAAACGTCTCCTGCAGTTCGAGCGCCAGAGCATTTCGTCCGGCACGCTGGGCAGTTCCAACGGAATCGAAGTCGAGGAAGTTGCGAAAGCCTATGTCGGCGAAGAGGACGGCCGAATCGCCGATCCCGATCTGCGGTCGCGCATCGCGCAGCACCGCATGGAGGCGCGCGCATTCGCGCTCACCATCCGTCGCGTCGAAGAGGAAGCGAAAGCAGGCCGCAATGTGGGGCCCGCCACCTCGATTCTCAAATATGAAATGGCGAAGCTCAACCAGGATCGTTGCGAGCTGCTGGTCGAATCGATGGGCACGCAGGCTTTTGGCTGGGAAGGCGAAGGCTTCAGCCCGCGCGAGATCGCGGCGCCGCGAGGCATGCTGCGCTCCAAGGGCAATTCCATCGAAGGCGGCACCTCGGAGGTCAATCTCAACGTGGTCGCCAAGCGCGTGCTCGGGTTGCTGGATCATCAATAAATTTGGATGAACGCCGTCGATAGAACGGCGATGTCGGGAGAGAAATATGGCTGCTGCAGAATCGCTCAACGCGGAGCTTGAATCGTTTCGTGCGGAAGCGCGCGACTGGTTGGCGAAGAACTTTCCGCCGTCGCTCGCCAATGTCGATGTCGCGATGGCGAGTGCGATGGCCGGATTCAAGCCTTCCGGCAATGCTGGGCTTTGGCAGGAGCGCATGGCCGCGAAAGGCTGGGGCACGCCCACTTGGCCGAAGCAATATGGCGGTGGCGGGCTCTCGCCGCAGGAAGCCAAAATCCTCACCCAGGAAATGAACCGCATCGGCGCCAAGAATCCCATCGGCGGTATGGGTGTGATGATGTTCGGGCCGACCTTGCTCGAATACGGCAATGACGAGCAGAAATCCCGCCACGTTCCCGGAATCGTCACCGGACAAGTCCGTTGGTGTCAGGGCTATTCCGAACCCAATGCCGGCTCCGATCTCGCGGCGCTTCGCACGCAAGCCGTCGACAAGGGCGACCACTATCTCGTCAACGGACAGAAGGTCTGGACCAGCGGCGCGCAATATGCCGATTGGTGCTTCTGCCTCGTGCGCACCGACAACACGAAGAAGCACGAAGGTATTTCGTTTCTGTTGATCGACATGCGCTCGCCCGGCATCGAGGTGCGCCCGATCAAGCTGATCTCCGGGTTCTCGCCCTTCTGCGAAACCTTCTTCACCGATGTGACGGTGCCGAAGGAGAATCTGATGGGGCCGCTGAACGGCGGCTGGACCATCGGCAAGCGCCTGCTCCAGTTCGAACGGGCCGGTCTCGGCTCGGGCGGCGGAAGCGCGGGTCGTGGCGGCGACGCGCGAGGGCTCGACCAGATCGCGAAGGATTATGTCGGCGTGGACGAAAAGGGCCGTATTGCGGATCCTGATCTGCGCGCCCGCATCGCGCAGCACCAGATGGATGCGAAGGCGTTCGCGCTCACTATCCAGCGGGCGCAGGCCGAAGCGAAATCGAATGTGAACCCCAGCGCGGTCACGTCGATCATGAAGAATGCGGGCTCGCGCCTGCAGCAGGATCGCGCGGAGCTGCTGCTCGAAATCATGGGGCATCGGGGACTGGGCTGGGAAGGCGAGGGCTTTGCGGGAGACGAGATCGCCGCAACGCGCGCCTGGCTCGGCGGCAAGGCCGTCACGATCTATGGCGGCACCTATGAGATTCAAAACAACATCATCGCCAAGCGCATCCTTGGCCTGCTCGATCATCAATAATCATCGCTAGGAAACGACAATGGCTATCCTGAACGAAGAACAAACGATGTTGCGCGACGCGGCGAAATCCTGGGTGAGCGAGAAATCGCCCGTCACGGCGTTCCGCAAGATGCGCGACAGCGGCAATGCCGACGGCTTCGACCGCGCGGCCTGGGCGGAAATGGCCGAGATGGGGTGGGCGGGAATCCTGATCCCGGAAGAATTCGGCGGCTCCGGTCTCGATTATCTGACGATGGGTCTTGTGCTCGAAGAGACGGGCCGGACATTGACGGCGTCGCCGCTCCTGTCGTCCGCGCTGGTCGCGACCTCGGCGCTTTTGCTGGGCGGCAATGATGCGCAGAAGAAAGAATGGCTGCCCAAATTTGCCGGCGGCAAAGCGATCGGAACGCTGGCGCTCGACGAAGGCCCGCATCACGCGCCCGCAAATACGGCGCTGACCGCCACGCGCGACGGCAAAGGTTGGAAGCTTTCGGGCAAGAAATCCTTCGTGCCGGACGGTGGCGCAGCCGACATAATCGTTGTCGCCGCACGCACGAGCGGCAAATCCGGTGACACGAACGGCATTACGCTGTTTCTCGTTTCCGGCAACGCGTCCGGGCTCGCGCGTCAGAAGCTCAAGACCGTCGACAATCGCGGCGTGGCGAACCTCACATTCGAGAATGTTTCTGTCGGCGCAGATGCGGTGCTCGGCACGGTCGACCAGGGTTTCTCGCCGCTCGAATCCGTGCTCGATCGCGCGCGCGCAGGCCTCGCCGCCGAAATGCTGGGCGCGGCCGTGCAATCCTTCGACACGACACTCGACTATCTGAAGACGCGCGTGCAATTCGGCCAGGTGATCGGCACCTTCCAGGCTCTTCAGCATCGCGCGGCCAAGATGTTCACCGAACTCGAGCTCACGCGCTCCTGCGTCGAGGCGGCGCTGGTGGGTATCGATCGCGGCGCCAACGATATTCCCGCGCTTGCCTCGCTTGCGAAGGCACGCGCCTCGGAGCTGTGGCATCTCGTCTCCAACGAGATGGTGCAGATGCATGGCGGCATCGGCATGACCGATGCGCATGATGCAGGCCTCTACCTCAAACGCGCGCGTGTGGCCGAAGCCACCTTCGGCGGCGCCTCGTTCCACCGCGACCGCTATGCGCGGTTGATGGGGTATTGAAGCCGAGGCGTCGCCCCTTCAGAGACGTTCAGCCGCGCCCGGTCACGGGGAGCGAACTCGAAAGCCCGCCGTCGACGGGAATCGCCTGACCGTTCACATAGGAACTGTCATCGCTCGCGAGGAAGAGTGCCGTGCGCGCGATCTCCTCCGGTTCGCCGTAACGCTTGAGCGGATTGAGCTGCCCGATCTTGCCTTCCGAACCGCGCTCGCGGGCCCGCTCGAAAATCGGCTTGGTCATGCCCGTCTCGATCAGGCCCGGGCAGATCGCGTTCACGCGCACGCCGGTGCCCATCAGGAAATTCGCGCTCGTCGTCACAAGATTGATCACACCCGCCTTGCTCGCGCTGTAAGGCGCGGGGCCTGCCCCCGAACGCAAGCCCGCGACGGAGGCGGTGCAGATGATCGAGCCCTTGCCCTTCGGCGTCATCACGCGGGCGGAATGCTTGATGGCGAGGAACACTCCTATCAGGTTGACCTGCAGGATCTTCAGCCAATGATCCGCGGTGAGTTCGAGAAATGGTGTCCAGTCGCCGCTGATGCCGGCGTTCGCGTAACATGCATCGAGGCCGCCGAATTCGCTGACCGCGAGATCGACGGCACGCTTCACATCGTCTTCCGAACCGGCATCGCCGATCATCGCGATGGCTTGGCCACCGGCTTTCGTAATGATCGCGGCGGTTTCCTCGACTTCCTTGGCGCGGTCGACACAGACGACCCAGGCGCCTTCTTCCGCAAATATCTTTGCGCTGGCGCGTCCGATACCGCTGGCCGCTCCCGTCACGAGCGCCGCGCGCCCTTCAAGCCGTTTCATGTCAGTCCCTCCGGTTACGAAATCAATCTCAGATAGCGGATCGGCCGCCCCTGCACGAGCGATTGCGCCGCATGCAGGATGGCAGGCACGTCGAGTCCGTGATGCGCATAAAGATCGGCGATGCGCCCGCTTTGGCCGAAATGTTCGACGCCCAGCGAGGCGGTGCGATGGCCGAACACGCCGCCGAGCCACGACAAGGTCGCGGGATGCGCGTCGATCGCGGTGATGATCGCGGCGAAAGACGGCAGCTCCGACAGCAGGGTTTCCACATGCGAGCGCGTGGTGCGTTCGCCCCGCATGCGCGCGCGCGTGGCGGCCTGCCAGCCCGCATTGAGCCGGTCGGCGGAGGTGACGGCGAGAACCGCAACATCACGCCGATCCTCGGCGAGGAATCCGGCCGCTGCCACCGCTTCCGGCGCGAGCACGCCCTGATAGGCGATGACGATTTCGCAATTGGGCCCGGGTGGGCGCAGCCAATAGCCGCCGTCGATGATTTGCTGTGCGAGCGTCGGATCGATCTTTCGCGTGGGTTGTTCCAGCGGGCGCGTGGACAGACGCAGATAGACCGAGCCGCCCGTTTCGTCGCGCAGCCAGCTCTGCTCTTTTTCTTTTTCTTTTTCGGAATCGCCGCCACGCTGGATGTAGTCGAAGGCCCAGCGAAGAATGATCGCGAGTTCGTCGACAAAGGCAGGTTCGAATGAGGCGAGCCCGTCCTGCGCCATGCCGATCAATGGCGTTGCGATCGATTGATGCGCGCCGCCTTCGGGCGCCAGGCTCACGCCGGATGGCGTTGCCACGAGAATAAATCGCGCATTTTGGTAGCAGGCATAATTGAGCGCGTCGAGGCCGCGCTCGATGAACGGATCGTAAAGCGTGCCGATGGGCAAAAGCCTCTCGCCGAACAGCGAATGCGACAAACCGAGCGCGGCGAGCAAGGTGAACAGATTGTTCTCCGCGATGCCGAGCTCGATATGCTGGCCCTGTGGCGACAGCGACCAGCGATAGGTGGACGCGATCTTCTGTTCCTTGAAGCGATCCTCCGCTTCCTCGCGGTCGAACACGCCCCGGCGATTGACCCAGCCGCCTAGATTTGTGGAAACGGTCACATCCGGAGACGTGGTGACGATGCGGCGCGCGAAATCCTTCTCCTCGCGGCCGAGATCGAACAGGATGCGCCCAAAGCCTTCCTGCGTCGACATTTCGGCGGCGGTCGGCGCGGTGAAAGCCTCGGGAATTTCGAGCCGCGCGCCGTCGAAGCGCCTGCGGCCTTCGCTGTTGAACGGAACCTCGCCCAGGAATTTGCGCAGTTCGCTTTCGTCGCGCGCAAGCCCTTCGAACAATTCCCATTCATGGCCTTCGCGCACGCCCATCGCGTCGCGGAACCCCGCCATCTGCTGGGCAGTCATCAAGCCGGAGTGATTGTCCTTGTGGCCTGCCAGCGGCAATCCCATGCCCTTGATCGTATAGGCGATAAAGCAGGTCGGCCGTTCGTGATCGATCGAGAGAAACGTGTCCAGCAACAGTTCCAGATCGTGACCGCCGAGATTGCACATGAGGGCGGAGAGCGCCGCGTCGTCGTAATCGTCGATCAGCCTGCCTGTCGGCGAATTGCGACCGAAATCGGTATGCAGCCTTTCGCGCCACGCCTTGCCGCCCTGAAAGGTAAGCGCGGAATAAAGATCGTTGGGCGTCTTGTCGATCCACTCGCGCAGCGCCTCGCCGCCTTCGCGTGCAAACGCCCTTTCCATCTTGCGCCCATATTTAAGCGTGACGACGTCCCAGCCCACCGCGCGGAACATTTCCTCGAAACGCATCTTGAGCCCTTCGCGGATCACGCCGTCGAGGCTCTGGCGGTTGTAATCGATGATCCACCAGGTGTTGCGCAGGCCGTGCTTGTAGCCTTCGAGCAGGGTCTCGTAGATATTGCCTTCGTCGAGTTCGGCATCGCCCACCAGCGCGATCATGCGCCCGGCTCTCGCTTCGTCGCGCCAGCCTTTGGCGATCAGGTAATCCTGCGTGAGACTGGCAAACGCCGTCATCGCGACGCCGAGGCCGACGGAGCCTGTCGAGATATCGACATCGTCGGTGTCCTTGGTGCGCGACGGATAGGATTGCGCGCCGCCGAAGGCGCGGAACGCTTCGAGCTTCTCGCGCGTCTGGTTGCCGAGCAGATACTGGATGGCGTGGAACACGGGGCTGGCATGCGGCTTCACCGCCACGCGATCCTGCGGTTTGAGTACCCCGAAATAGAGCGCGGTCATGATCGAGACGAGCGAGGCCGACGACGCCTGGTGGCCGCCCACCTTGATGACATCTTCCTCGGCCCGCAGGTGATTCGCGTTGTGGATCGTCCAGGCGGACAGCCACAGGACCTTGCGTTCCAAATCTCGTAAAATGTCACGCAAAACCCGGGTTTCCTGCCTTTGCCGGACGCAGTAAAAGCACGCCCGCCCGGAAATTCAAAAACAATTCGGGTGGCTCTGCCGCACTCTTGTTGCGTTCTGGGGGGTGCGGTCGCTTTTGCCTCTCGCGGGCACTCGCGCCGGGCTATGGTCCGCCCGCGACGCAAGGACAATCCCTATGCCGGAAACCGTTCAAAACCGAACGCACCCCTTCAAATCGGCACTCGAACTGATCGGGCACACGCCCATGCTCGAACTCGCGCAATTCGACGCAGGGCCATGCCGCCTGTTCGCCAAGCTCGAGAACCAGAATCCGGGAGGCTCCATCAAGGATCGCATCGGCCTTTCCATGATCGAAGCGGCCGAGCGCGACGGGCGCCTGAAGCCGGGCGGCACGATCGTCGAAGCGACGGCCGGCAATACGGGCCTCGGGCTCGCGCAGGTTGGCGTGCTCAAGGGCTACAAGATTCTGCTGTTCGTGCCCGACAAGATGGCGCGCGAGAAGATCCAACATCTGCGTGCGCTCGGTGCGGAGGTGCGCATTACACGCTCCGATGTCGGCAAAGGACACGCCGATTATTACCAGGACATGGCCGAGCGCTATGCCAAGGAGAACGGCGGGTTCTATGTCAATCAGTTCGCCAATCCCGCCAATCCGGAAGCGCATGAGAAGACGACGGGTCCCGAAATCTGGGATCAGATGGACCACGATGTCGATGCGGTGGTGGTGGGCGTCGGCTCCGGCGGCACGCTGACCGGCCTCGGCCGCTTCTTCAAGCGCGTCTCGCCCAAGACCGAGATGGTGCTGGCCGATCCGCTGGGCTCGATCCTCGCGCCGCTCTTGCGAACCGGAAAAATGATCGAGCCGGGTTCCTGGACCATCGAAGGCATCGGCGAAGATTTCATTCCGCCCAATTGCGATCTGTCGCTGGTGGGCCGCGCCTACACCATCTCCGACAAGGAAAGCGTGGAGGCCGCGCGTGCGCTTCTGTCGAAGGAAGGAATCCTCGCGGGTTCGTCTTCCGGCACGTTGCTGGCAGCAGCTTTGCGCTATTGCCGCGAACAAACCGCTCTCAAGCGCGTCGTGACCCTCGTGCCGGACAGCGGCAACAAATATCTATCCAAGCTCTACAACGACTATTGGGTGATCGAGCAGGGTCTCGCCGACCGCAAGCTGTTGGGCGATCTGAGCGATCTGATTGCGCGCCGGTTCGATGCGGGCGGAACGGTGACTGTGGCGCCCGGCGATTCGTTGTTGGCAGCCTATAGCCGCATGCGCTCCGCGGACGTGTCGCAACTGCCTGTGGTCGAGCACGACCGCATCGTGGGCATTCTCGACGAAAGCGATATTCTCGCCTTCGTCGAGGGCGGGGAGGCCGAGCGCAATGCGCGCTTCCGCGAATGCGTGAAGAGCGCAATGACAACGAAACTGCGCACGGTGCAGTCGACGGACAAATTGAGCGCGCTGCCGCCTTTGTTCGAGCGCAACGAAGTCGCGATCGTGCTGGACGGCGAGAAATTCGTGGGCCTCATCACCCGCGTCGATCTGATCAACCATCTCAGGCTCAATCCATGACCGAAAAGCGCTCGCACAACCGGCTCGCCTTTGCGACCCGCACGATCCATGGCGGCCAAAGCCACGATCCGCTCACGGGCGCGGTGATGGTGCCGATCTATGCAACCTCGACTTACGCGCAGACGAGCCCGGGCGTGCACAAGGGCTACGAATATTCCCGCAGCCAGAACCCGACGCGCGAGGCGTTTCAGCGCTGCATCGCCGATCTCGAAAGCGGAACCGAAGGCTTTGCGTTCGCTTCGGGTCTGGCCGCGATCGCGACGGTGCTGGAATTGCTGTCGACCGGCGATCATGTGGTCGTCAGCGATGACGTCTATGGCGGCTCGTTCCGCCTGTTCGAGCGCGTCAGGCGGCGTTCGGCGGGGCTTGATTTCAGTCTTGTCGACATGAGCGATCTCGGCGCCATCGAGCGCGCGCTCAAGCCAAATACGAAGCTGATCTGGGTGGAAACCCCCACCAATCCGCTGCTCAAACTGGCCGATCTCTCGGCGATTGCAGCACTTGGAAAGAAGCGGGGAATTCTGACCGCTGCGGACAACACCTTTGCCAGTCCCTATGTGCAGCGGCCGCTCGAAGCGGGCATCGACATCGTCGTGCACTCGACGACGAAATATCTCAACGGCCATTCCGATATCGTGAGCGGCTGCGCTGTGTTGGGCGACAATCGCGATTTGGTCGAGCGCCTCAAATTCCTGCACAACGCAGTAGGCGCGATTGCCGGCCCGTTCGACAGCTTCCTCGCATTGCGTGGATTGAAGACACTTGCTTTACGCATGGAGCGTCATTGTGCGAGCGGTCTCAGGATCGCGCGCTGGCTGGAAGCGCGCGGCGATGTGGAGCGCGTGATTTATCCCGGCCTCGAAAGCCATCCGCAGCATGCACTTGCCAAGCGTCAGATGCATGGCTTCGGCGGCATCGTGACCGTGGTGCTGAAGCGCGATCTCGCGGGCACCAAGCGGTTCCTGGAGCGCTGCCAGCTCTTCACGCTGGCGGAAAGCCTGGGCGGAGTCGAAAGCCTGATCGAGCATCCCGCGATCATGACCCATGCCTCGATTCCCGAAGATCAGCGCGACCGGCTCGGCATTTCGGATTCGCTCGTGCGCCTGTCCATCGGCATCGAAGACGGCGACGACCTGATCGCCGATCTGGAACAGGCACTGAACTGACAGATGCGTGTCTTTGCGGCAGCCTTGATCTTTGCGCTGTCGCTGTTCGCGAGCGCCGCTTCGGCGGCGCCTGCGCCTTGTGACGTTCTCGAACGCACGATCGCACAGGCACCGCGGGGGCCGGTCTTTCTTGCGAGCTTCCCCACGGCCACAATCGGGGCGCTGCATGGCGCTGCGTTTCTTTATGACAACGCGGTCGCGACAGTCGCATTGATCGGTTGTGGACGGTCGCAGGACGCCGCCCGTATCGGCGACGCGATGCTCGCGGCCCTCGATCACGATCGTCATTGGCACGATGGACGTTTGCGCAACGCCTATCAACCGGGTTCGGCGGCCGACAGACCGATCAAATTGTCCGGCTGGTGGGACGACAAGCAGAACCGCTGGGTCGAGGACCCCTATCAGGTCGGCAGCGACACCGGCAACATGGCCTGGGCAATGCTGGCGTTACTCGCGCTCGCGCGCGATGGGCAGAGCAGCAAATACCGCGACGGCGCGGTACGAATCGCGCATTGGGTCGAAAGGAATTTCGATACGCGCGCGCCCCAAGGCTTCATGGGTGGCACCTTTGGCGACCAACCCAGCCCCCAGCTCGACCGCTGGAAAGCGACGGAACACAATGCCGATCTGGCGGCTGCACTTGCGGCGCTGGCCGCGGCCACCGGAGATGCACACTGGCGCATGCGCTCCGATCAGGCGTCGGCATTTGTGATCGCGATGTGGGACGATAAATGCAAGTGCTTCGCGGCCGGCACGACCGAGGACGGTGCGACGCGCAACACGACGCTCGCGCTCGACGCCCAAATCTGGCCTTTGCTCGCGATTCCGGGCGCCACCACAAAGTATCGCGCAGCGCTCGCAACCGTCGTGCGGCGCATGTCCGTCAAAGGCGGCCTGTCCTATGGCAGCGCGCGCGGGGGTATCTGGACGGAAGGCACGGAACAGGCCGCGTTGCTGACGAAACTGATGGGGCGTTCGCAGCAACGCCTGCTCGCAGCCGGCGAGCGCAACCGCGCACCGGACGGTTCCTATTTCGCAACCGATGCGCTTTCGATGTCAACGGGCTTCGATCTCGAAACCGATCCGTCGCAACGTCGCGCCTATTTCCGATTGCCGCATCTCGCGGCACTCGCCTGGGCGGCGCTGGTCCAACAGGGCTTCAATCCGTTCACGGGAACGAAGACGCTGCCGGTTGTGACGCCGGCCCGCTGATTTTCGCTCAGCCTAGTATTCCCGGCAGATCCAGGTGGTGCTTCCGCGCGCAATCGCGTGCAATGTCGTAACCGGCATCCGCATGGCGCATGACGCCTGTGGCCGGGTCGTTCCACAACACGCGCGCGATGCGCTTCGCGGCTTCCGGCGTGCCGTCGCAGACGATCACCATGCCGGAATGCTGCGAATAGCCGATGCCTACCCCGCCGCCATGATGGAACGACACCCAGGTGGCACCACTCGCACAATTGAGAAGCGCGTTCAGAAGCGGCCAATCGGAAACCGCATCGGAGCCGTCTTTCATCGCTTCCGTCTCGCGATTGGGCGAAGCGACGGAGCCGGAATCCAGGTGGTCGCGGCCGATCACAATGGGCGCGCTCACTTCGCCTTTTGCGACCATCTCGTTGAATGCGAGGCCCACGCGATCGCGGTCGCCGAGCCCGATCCAGCAGATGCGTGCGGGCAGGCCCTGGAAATTGATCTTCTCCCGCGCCATGTCGAGCCAGCGATGGAGATGCGCGTCGTCGGGCAACAGCTCCTTCACTTTCGCATCGGTGCGATAGATGTCTTCGGGATCGCCCGACAACGCGCACCAGCGGAACGGCCCGATGCCTTTGCAGAACAGAGGGCGCACATAGGCGGGCACGAACCCCGGAAAATCGAACGCATCGGCCACGCCTTCGTCTTTCGCCATCTGGCGGATATTGTTGCCGTAATCGACTGTCGGAATGCCCATGCGATGGAAATCGAGCATCGCGCGCACCTGGATCGCCATGGATTGCTTGGCCGCGTGGGCAACGACTTCGGGCTCGCTCGTACGTCGCTGTTCCCATTGCGCGAGCGTCCAGCCTTTCGGCAGATAGCCGTTGACCGGATCGTGCGCGGAAGTCTGGTCGGTGACGGCGTCCGGTTTGACGCCGCGTTTCACGAGTTCGGGAAAAATATCCGCGGCGTTGCCGAGCAACCCGACCGACACAGGTTTCTTCGTGCGGCGCGATTCCTCGATGATCACAAGCGCCTCGTCGAGCGATTTCGCCTGCACGTCGAGATACTTGGTGCGCAACCGCATCTCGATGCGTGAGGGCTGGCATTCGACCGCCAGCATCGAGGCGCCGGCCATCACGGCCGCGAGTGGCTGTGCACCGCCCATGCCGCCGAGGCCGGCGGTCAATATCCAGCGGCCCGCGAGATCGCCGCCGTAATGTCTGCGGCCCAGCTCGACGAAGGTTTCGTAGGTGCCCTGAACGATTCCCTGGCTGCCGATATAGATCCAG
>PLJH01000022.1:0-50038 GCA_003139615.1 Alphaproteobacteria bacterium | reverse complement strand
TCGAGATTGTTCATCAGCATGCGCAGCGGCGCTTCGGTGAGCCAGCTTTTCGCATTGAGTTCGGGCCCGCGCGGGGCGCGGATGCGACGTGTGTTGTCGAGACGTGTCATGGTCTGTCCTCGGCGGCGAATGTGATGCAGGCCTGGAGTATGCGCTTGAGCACGGCGCGCAGCGCGGCGGCACGCGCTTCCCTATAGGGCGTCGGCCAGTTTTCGGGCGATGGTACGTCCGGTTCATCCAGATAGCCGCGATCCGCGAGTTCGAGCTGGACAGCATGCACGCCGTCACGGGGTCGACCATAGCGGCGTGTCGTGTACCCGCCCTTGAAGCGTCCATTGGTGACGCGCGAAAATTCGGTGATCGCGCAAAGGCTTTCGACGCACTTTGTCAGTTCCTGCGCGCAACTCGCGCCGCTGTTCGTGCCGATATTGAAATTGGGCAATTGGCCGTCGAAGAGGCGCGGTATGACCGAGCGGATCGAATGCGCCTCAAACAGCACGATCCTGTCGTGCCGGGCGCGAAGGCGTTCCAGTTCGGTCTCGAGCGCCGCGTGATAGGGATCGAAATAACGCGCGCGCCGTTCCGCAATCTCGCGCTCGCTCGGAACCGCGCCGTCGCGATAAAGCGGTTCGCCGTCAAAGGTGGATGTGGGGCATAGCTCGGTCGTGTTCCGGCCGGGATACAGCGACTTTCCCGAAGGATCGCGATTCACATCGATGACGGTGCGCGAGATATCGGTGCGCAGAACCGTCGCGCTCAAGCCGGGCGCAAAGTCGTACAGTTTCTCGATCCACCAGTCCGCGTCTTTGCGGCCAAGCCAGGGAGAGATAAGTCGCGCTTCGATATCGCCGGGAATCTGCGTGCCGGTATGCGGCATCGAGACAATCAGAGGTGCATCACCACGCTGAATTTCAAGCCATGCTTCGCTCATGCGCCGTTCCACACCCTTGCATGCAAGGGATTAAATCCCATGCGATAGACGAGTTCCGCGGGGCTCCCGATATTCCAGATCGCAAGATTGCAGCGCTTGCCGGTATCGAGCGTGCCGATTTCGTCCAGCTTACCAAGCGCGCGCGCCGCTTCGCGCGTGACGCCCGCGATACATTCCTCCACGGTCAGGCGAAATAGCGTCGCACCCATGTTCATTGTGAGCAGGAGAGACGTCAGCGGCGAGGTGCCCGGATTGCAGTCGGTCGCAATCGCGATCGGTACGCCATGCTTGCGAAGCAGGCCGACCGGCGGCTGTCGCGTTTCGCGCAGGAAGTAGAAGGCGCCCGGTAACAGCACGGCGACCGTTTTCGCCGCGGCCATGGCAGCGATGCCGAATTCGTCTGTCCATTCCAGATGATCGGCCGACAAGGCGCCGTGTTGCGCGGCGAGTTCTGCTCCGTGCAGGTTCGAAAGCTGATCGGCGTGAAGTTTTACCGCGAGACCATGGGCATGCGCGGCCTCGAACACACGCGTGACCTGTTCCGGTGAAAATGCGATGCTCTCGCAAAATGCATCGACGGCATCCGCCAGCTTTTCGCGCGCCACGGCGGGAATCATTTCGCGGCAAACCCGCTCGATATAATCGTCCTTGTCCCCCGTGGCTTCCGGCGGCAGCGCATGGGCGCCGAGAAACGTGGTGACGACATCGATTTTCCGGCGCCGACCAAGCTTGCGCGCCGCTACGAGCATCTTGCGTTCGTGCTCGAGGGAAAGCCCGTAGCCCGATTTGATCTCGACTGTGGTTGCACCTTCCGCGATCAACGCGTCGAGTCGCGGCAGCGCGGATGCAACAAGCTCATCTTCGCTGGCCGCCCGTGTGGCAGTCACGGTCGAGACGATTCCGCCGCCCGCGCGCGCGATCTCCTCATAGGTTGCGCCTTTGAGCCTCAGTTCGAATTCCCGGGCGCGGTTCCCGCCATGCACCAGATGCGTATGACAATCGATCAGACCGGGGGTGATCCAGCGGCCCTCACAATTTATTCGCTCGGGAGCGTCCGAACCCGTCGGCGCGTCCGCGGCCGGTCCGACATAGGCAATCCGCCCACCGACTTCCGCAATCAGCCCGTTTTCGACCAGGCCAAGACCGGGCCTGCCCGGCGAGAGCGTGGCGAGGCGGGCGTTATGCCAAATCCGGTCAAAGCGCATCTTATTCCTGTGCACCCCCGCTTGGCGGGAGCGCCGGGAACGTCTCTTATGTCGACCAAGGAACGCTGGCAACGGGATGCCGGCAATCGGGACGCCGGATGACGCTGTGGTTCGAATCCGCGTTGTTACAGAAAGGCTGGTCGGACGGCGTCCGTATCGTCGTCTCGAACGGCGCGATTTCGCACCTGCAAACGGGCGCCGCGCCCGCGCCCGGCGACGAGCGCCACGCCATCGCGATCCCAGGTCTGTGCAACGTCCACAGCCACGCTTTCCAGCGCGGCATGGCCGGCCTGGCCGAAATCCGTGGCCCCGCGAATGACAATTTCTGGACCTGGCGCGAGGTGATGTACCGGTTCCTGGACCGGCTCACGCCCGAGGATATCGAGGCGATCGCTGCCCAGGCCTATGTCGAAATGCTCGAGCGCGGTTTTACGCGAGTGGGTGAATTTCACTATCTGCATCACGATCCGGCCGGCGCGCCTTATGCGAATATCGCCGAACTTGCCGAACGCATCGTGGCGGCCACGCGCGAGACGGGAATTGGGCTTACCCTGCTGCCTGTCTTTTATGCACATTCGAATTTCGGCGGCGCGCCGCCCGTGCCGGGGCAGCGCCGGTTCCTCAACGATGTCGATCAATTTGCGCGACTTTTGGAAGCAAGCAGGAAAGCAATCGGTCCATTGGGCGATGCAAATCTGGGCGTCGCGCCGCACAGTCTCAGGGCCGTGACACCTGACGAGCTTTCGCGCGTTATCTCGCTCGTGCCGAGGGGGCCCGTCCACATTCACGCTGCAGAGCAAACCAAAGAGGTCGACGATTGCGTCGCGTGGTCCGGCGCGCGGCCTGTCGACTGGCTGCTGGACAATGCATCGGTCGACGAGCGCTGGTGCCTTGTCCATGCGACGCATCTCGCGCCTGAGGAGACCCAGCGCCTGGCGCAAAGCGGGGCCGTTGCCGGGCTGTGCCCGATAACCGAAGCCAATCTGGGAGACGGTGTATTTCCAGCGGACGGCTATCTCGCACATCGCGGCGTTTTCGGCATCGGCACGGATTCGAACGTCCAGATCGATCCGCCCGGTGAACTGCGCGCGATGGAATATGCGCAGCGTCTGACACATCGCTCGCGAAACGTCCTGGCGTCCGCTGCGGGTCGCTCCACCGGCCGCGAGTTGTTCGACGGCGCGATTTCGGGCGGCGCGCGGGCATTGGGGACAAGTCCTGCCGGCATTTGCGACGGCGCGAGCGCGGATCTGGTCAGCCTCGATTCGGACCACCCTGCGCTGGTCGGTCGCCGGGGCGACGCGTTGCTGGACAGCTGGATTTTTGCCGGCGGCGGCGTCGATTGTGTCTGGCGCGGGGGAAAAAAGTGGGTCAGTGGCGGACGCCATGCCGAGCGCGGGCCGATCCGCAATCGATATGCCCGTGCCATGATGCGGTTGCTCGCGTGATTCGTATCGCAGCGTCCGGCCGGAGCGCGTTCCATACGGCCAGTGCGATTGTGCCAGGGTTCGAGAGCCGATGAGAAATATCGAAGCCAACGTCCATGTCGAACATCCGGCGGTCCTGCGCACGGAGGACAAGGGGCGTTTGTTTCGTCTGATCGCGACGGGCGACTGGGTGATCTCCGAATCGCCGCGGCTCGACAAGGAACTCGCCCATCTGCACATGACCGACGCGCGCGATGTCGAGATCGACGGTTCGGGCATCGGACTGCTTGATAGCGCCGGCGCGTGGCTATTGCTGCGAACCAGGCGCATCTTTGAAGAAAGTGGTCGGACCGTCAAAGTTTTCTCGATTCCGCCGCACTACCAGCCTTTGCTCGACATGATCGAGCGCGATCATACCGGCGGCCCGGTCGATCCGCATCGTCACCACCCTTCTCTGGTCAGGCTTCTGGAGCGTATGGGTCGCGAGACGGTCCTGATCGGGCGGCAGGCTTACGAATTCCTGGGTTTTCTCGGACGGGTGACGATCGAGGCGTTCGAGGCGATTACCTCTCCCAGGCGGGAATTGCCGTTCCCCGCGTTGATCCATCAGATCGAGGAAACGGGCGTCACGGCATTACCCATTGTCGGTCTCCTCGCCTTTCTGCTCGGCATCGTGCTCGCCTATCAGGGCGCGGATCAGCTGAAGCGCTTCGGTGCACAGATTTACACGATCGATTTTCTCGGCGTCGGGTTTCTGCGCGAACTCGGAGGGCTCATCACGGCCATCATCGTGGCAGGCCGCTCGGGATCGGCGTTCACGGCACAGATCGGCACGATGCGCGTCAACGAAGAGATCGACGCGATGCAGACGCTGGGTCTCAACGTCGCGGAAGTGCTGGTATTGCCGCGCGTACTCGGGCTCGTCATCGCGCTGCCGCTGCTGACGTTCTTCGCCGATGTCGTTGGCATCATTGGCGGTCTGGTGATGTGCTATTTCGACCTTGGCGTCACAATTCCCGCCTTCATGCGCGAACTCCAGGGTGCGATCACGGTCAACACCTTGCTCGTCGGCCTCATCAAGGCGCCCGTCTACGCATTTCTGATCGCGCTGGTCGGGTGCTTCGAAGGGTTGCGAGTCGAGCGTAACGCCGACAGCGTCGGCAAGCTCACCACGCGTTCGGTCGTCGAGTCGATCTTTCTCGTGATCGCGGTCGATGCCGGTTTCTCCATCCTCTTTTCGGTGTTGGGGATATGAGATGAGCGAGGCAGGGAACAAAGACGATGTCGTTATCCGCATTCGCGGACTGGTCAACGAGCTCGGCGGAAACCTGATTCACGATCATCTCGATCTCGACGTGAAGCGCGGCGAAGTGATGGGTGTGGTCGGGGGCTCGGGCACCGGAAAATCGGTACTGCTGCGCTCGATCGTCGGTCTCAACCATCCCAAATCCGGCAGCATCAAAGTGTTCGGCGAGGAGGTTGGTCATTCCGACGCCGAAGAGATTCGCGGCCTGCAATTGCGCTGGGGCGTGCTGTTCCAGGAGGGCGCGTTGTTCAGTTCGCAGACGGTGGCGCAAAACGTTCAAGTGCCGCTCCGGCGGTGGACGCACATGTCGCAAAGCCTGATGAACGAGGTCGCGGCGATGAAGCTTGCGATCGTCGGTCTGCCGGAAGATGCCGCCAAGAAATTTCCGTCGGAACTCTCCGGCGGCATGCGCAAGCGGGCGGGACTTGCCCGCGCACTCGCGCTCGATCCGGAACTTCTGTTTCTCGACGAGCCGACCGCCGGCCTCGATCCCATTTCCGCCGCCCGTTTCGACGAACTGGTCAAGGATCTGCAGCAGAGTCTGGGCCTCACCGTCTTCATGGTGACCCACGATATCGATACGCTGAGGGCGACGACGGACCGGATTGCGGTCCTCGTCGACAAGAAGATCAAGGTGGGAACCATCAAGACGCTGATCCATGATCCGCACCCATGGATACAGGAATATTTCTCGGGCGTGAGAGGGCGTGCGGCGCTCGAAGCATGAACAGGCTCAACCATGGAAACTAAAGCCAATTACGTCGCGGTAGGCGCCTTCGTTCTGGCCTGCGTATTGGGCCTGGTCGTCGCTTTGATGTGGCTCGCGGGCGCGCAATACAGCGAGGAATTCGTCTACTACAAAACGGATTTCGAAGGGCCCGTGACCGGCCTCGGGAACGGCACGACCGTGCGCTTTAACGGCATCGATGTCGGGCATGTGAGCAAGCTCAATTTCGATCCGGACGACCCCAAAAAGGTCATCGTGACGCTGCAGGTCGATCCGGCGCTCAAGCTGCATGAGGATTCCGTGGCGTCGATTGCCAGCGAAGGATTGACCGGCGGCTCCTATGTCGAAATCGACGGCGGCTCGAAAACCGCCCCGGTCATCAAGCCCAAATACTGGGGCGATTATCCGACAATCAAATCGAAACCATCGACCTTGCAGCAGCTCGAAGAATCCGCGCCGTTGTTGCTCGCCAAGATCAACAGCATCGCGGATCGCCTGAATCTGGTCCTGAGCGATCAGAACATCAGCTCGATCTCCGGCACGCTTTCCAATCTGCGAGACGTAACGGGCGCGCTCGACCGGCATTCGGGCGACCTGGAAAAAATTCTGACGAATGTTTCGACGGCTTCGACTGCACTGAACGGAGACCTGGGAGACCTTCATTCGGTGCTGACCGACGCCGACGGCACCGTTCACAGGCTGGACCGCCTGAGCGACGACGCGGATGCGGCCGTCAACGGCGCCCAACTCACCCAGCTGGTCGCCCAGATGCGCGGCCTGGTGAAAAGCGTGACGCATCTTTCCGATCAACTCGAAAACGAGCCGACCCAACTCTTCTTTGGCGACCGCCGCAAGGGATACACCCCGCAATGACGAAATATTCCGCGCATCTGCCGCTATCGCGCCGCGGCATTCTCGTTGGTACGGCTTCACTGCTCGTGCTGTCCGGCTGCAGCGGCTTGATTGGGCCCTCCGGTCCGCCGCCGCAAATTTATGTGCTGCAGCCGGAATTCCACGCTGCTGGCGCGCCCCCGGTCGCGTGGCAACTTGCTGTCGCCGCGCCCGATGCCTCCGAAAGCCTCGACACGGCACGTATCGCGCTCCATCGCGGTGCGAATCTGGATTATTTTGCCGATGCGCGCTGGACGGACGCGGTTCCGATGCTGATCCAGGCGAAGCTGGTCGAGGCGTTCGAGAAGAGCACGAAGATTCCCGCGGTTGCGGCAACGTCCGACGCCGTTCGCGCGGACTATGTTCTCGAGACCACATTGCGCGATTTCGAAGCGCGCTACGACAGCCAGAACGGCCCCCCCACGGTCGTCGTCGATATCGTTGTGCGTGTTGTATCCGAGGGACACAGCGATGTCGTGGCGACGCACGATTTCCACAACGAAGCGTCCGCTGCGCGAAACGACATTCCAAGCGTCGTCGCCGCCTTCAATCAGGCGGCGGGTGCCGCGTTCGCGGATATTGTCGCCTGGTCGTTAAGCGTGCCGTCCGCCAAAAAGCCGGGTTCGGCAACGCCTGTCGCAACGCCGCCCGCCCGGCGGCACAAAATTGCAAGTTGAACTAAATACAAAACCACGATACAACCCAAACGAGAATCGTTTGAAGCTACAGCCGCGAGCCGGTTGCGTCGTCGTTGCGGCACGGGCAAAACCTGTGTTGCCCGGTTTTCGGAGTTTGGTTTGGCCAATCCGTGTCTTCATCGGCCATCCGAAAACGGCCCCTGAAGGGATATCATGTCACCGCGTATCACCGGCGTATTCACCGATATCGATCCTCAAAATCTTCACCATCCGGCCCTCGCTTTTCTGAAGACCTATTGGGAGCAAAAGCGCGCCGGGCGCCCTATGCCTTCGCGCGCCGACATCCGGCCCGCAGAGATGAAGGAGCATCTGGGCTGGATCGTTCTTCTGGATGCGCTGACCGACGGTTCCGATTTCCGCTATCGCACGATTGGCACGCGCGTGACCCAATATCTTCTTGCCGATGCGACAGGGAAAACGACCGTGGAGGCCATCGGGCCCTATGGTCCGGATGCTGCGGCAACGATGCTGGCGTTTCACCGCAAGGCCGCCGACGGCAAGATTCCGGTTCGCGCCCATGGCGATGCAAGCTGGCTCGGACGGACGTTTTTCAAGTTCGACGCACTGTTTCTCCCGCTGTCGGACGACGGCGTGCAGGTCAACATGATCCTGAGCGCCCTGACGTTTGCCGTCTCCGAGAGCGCCAAGGCTCCCGTTCCACAGGCCTGAAGACCCCGCAATCTTCTATTTCGTTCGCCCGCCGGATTGGCGATGATGGGTGGCGGGTTGCCACCCGGCGGCCCCAGGCGAGGGGAAATTCTTGCGCATCCAGAACCGCATTACCGCCATGCTCGGCGTCGAATACCCCATCGTTCAGGCTCCGATGGGATGGATTGCCCGGGCGCAGCTGGCATCGGCCGTCTCCAACGCAGGCGGCATGGGCATCATCGAAACGTCGTCTGGGCGGCTCGATGAAATTCGTGTGGAAATCAAAAAAATGCGCGAGATGACGACGAAACCCTTCGGCGTCAACATTGCGCAGGCCTTCGTGCGCGATCCCGACATCGTCTCTTTCGTGATCGACCAGGGTGTGAAATTCGTCACCACATCCGCCGGCGATCCGCAACGCTATTGCAGCGCGTTGAAGGAGGCCGGGCTCATCGTTTTTCACGTCGTGCCGTCCCTCAAGACGGCTCTGCGCGCGGTCGATGCCGGAGTCGACGGCCTGGTCGTCGAAGGCGGCGAGGGCGGCGGATTCAAGAATCCGCGCGAAGTGGCCACGATGGTGCTTCTGCCACTCGTCTGCGAAAAGGTGAAGGTGCCGGTGATTGCGGCGGGCGGTATCGTCGACGGACGCACGATGGCCGCGGCATTCGCGCTGGGCGCGGAAGGTGTGCAGATGGGAACGCGCATGGTGTCCGCGAAAGAGTCGCCCGTGCACGAGAACTGGAAAAACGCGATTCTCGGAGCCCAGGAAACCGATACGATTTTTCTCAACCGCTTTGGCCCGGGTCCCGCGTTGCGCGCGCTGCGCACGGAGCGCACGACGCGCCTCGAAAAGGATCCCGGCCCCAATATCATGAGCGAGTTCGGCACCGCGCTCGACCTCTATTTCGGCGGCGACATGGAAGCGTCGATCGCGCTTGCAGGACAGGTTGCGGGCCGCATCGATACGGTCAAACCCGTTGCGGACATCATTCTCGAAACGGTCGCGGAATTCGAAGCGACGCTTGCAGCGCTGTCGAAGAATTATTGCGGATAAGGGGAGCCCCATGGCCACGATCAATCGCAATGGCGTGAAGATTCACTACGAGACATACGGTCAAGGCCCCGCCATTTTGCTCACGCACGGTTACTCTGCGACGTCGGAAATGTGGGAAGGCCAGATCGATGTGCTGTCGCGTCATCACATGCTCATATTGTGGGACATGCGCGGACACGGGCAATCCGACTCGCCGGAAGATCCGGCGGCCTATAGCGAGGAAGAGACTGTCGAAGACATGGAGTCGATTCTCGATGCGGCCGGCGCGAACCGCGCCGTCATCGGCGGCCTTTCATTGGGCGGCTACATGTCGCTCGCATTTCATCTGACGCATCCCGAGCGCGTGAGAGCTTTGCTGGTCGTCGATACCGGCCCGGGATTTCGCAACGACGAAGCGCGCAAAGGATGGAACGATACGGCGCTGCGCACGGCAGAGAAATTCGAAAGGGACGGTCTGGCGTCGCTGCGTTCGCTCAGCCGGGAACGGTCGCAGAGTACGCACAAATCTGCGAAGGGCCTGGCGCTCGCGGGCCGCGGGATGCTGACTCAGCGGGATGGGCGCGTGATCTCGTCGCTGCCGGAGATCAAGGCGCCGGCCCTGGTGATCGTGGGCGCGAATGACACGCCTTTTCTCAAGGCAGCCGACTACATGGCCGCGAAAATTCCACACGCGGAAAAAGTTGTGCTCGCAGATGCGGGCCATGCGGCCAATATTGACCAGCCGGCCGCCTTCAACGAAGCCGTCATGCACTTTCTGCGCGCGGTTGACGGCCACGCCTGATCGACGCGTGCTCTGTGTGTGGAGACGCGAAATGAGCGGCGCTGGCTCAATAAATCTTCAATTTTGCCGACCATACGCACGGGCCGGATCGAAATCGGCGTTAGCTCGTTAACATTTGGCAGCCTTCGGCACCGCGAGCAGTATGACCATGGACCAGCGAACGCCAGTGGCACCTCCGTCGGACATTTTGCTCCGCAGACTGTCGCATTACGCCGAACTCTCCCCGGCGGAAATCGGGCTTTTGGAGGCGATGCCCCTTGCCTCTCAGGATGTGGGCGTGGGAACCGAATTGATCGTCGAGGGCCGGATACTCGACACGCCCCGCCTCCTCGTTTCGGGGTGGGCTTGCCGGTTCCGCATGCTTCCGGACGGCCGGCGGCAGATTTTCGATTTCATCCTGCCGGGCGATATGTACGGGCTCTGCCTGCGTCCCCAGGCGATCGCGCTGACGACGGCCATAACGCTGACACAGGCGCAGATTGCCGACGCGTCTGCCCTATGGGTTGCCATCAAGGACCGGGCAGACGAATTTCCGGGGCTTTCGGACGCCTGCCACAGCACGGCCAGTCTCGAGGAAGCCTATTTGTTGAACCAGCTCGTAAGGGTGGGCCGGCAGACGGCGTATGAACGCACGGCGCATCTGATTCTCGAGATTCACGACCGCTTGAGCGCGGTGGGTCTCGCGGACGGCGCCACGATCCCCATGCCGCTGACGCAGGAAACGATCGCCGACGCGCTGGGACTGAGCGTCGTTCATTTGAACCGCACATTGCAGCTGCTGCGGCGCGATCATTTGATCGAATCGCGCGCCGGCTTTGTCAAATTGCTTCAGCCGGAGCAACTGGCAGATGTTGCGGATTTCCATCCGCCGGTCATTTCGCAGAAGAGGAAGTCGGGATAATTCCCGCGCTATTTCAACGTTTCGAGTCGCGAATGCCGGCCATACGCCGCATTTCGGCGAGAAATGTCCGCGCTGCTTTTTCCCGCGAAAAGTCCTTTTGAAAGACGGCGTTGAACTTCATGCCGCTTTCGAGCGCCGCGGCCATATAGGCCGCTTCTGCGGGCGTTATGCCGTCCGCGCACCCCTCCCAGCGAAAAAACTCGAGAAACGTTTTGCGGATGAAATCGTCATAGCGGGCCTTGATGCGCGCGAGCTTCGGGTTGTGGACGGTTGCGGCAAACATTTCCACCAGCACCGCGATCGCTTCGCGCGTCACAGTGGGGTTGCCGAAGAAATATGCCGTGAAGTCGTCAAGCCACTGCGCCGGCGTGCGACGGGCAATCGCGGAGATATCCCGCGTGATTTTTTCACAGATCGTTTCGAGATAAAACTCGAGGATCTCTTCTTTGCCGTCGAAATAGTAACGGATGTGGCTGGGAGACATGGCCGCCTTGACGGCGATGTCTGTCAGGGTCGTCGCGGCATAGCCCTTGTCGCGAATGCAATTGTCCATCGCGCCGGCGATGCGCTCGCGCCGGTCCGTTCCGCCGCCGGTTTTTCTCCCGGCGGGAAAGGACAGCTTCGCTGTGCTGGCTACACGTTTTTCCATCTGGCTGGCGGCCCGCCCGGTCCGACAAGTATTTCTGACATCCCATCATCGAAGACTGCGCCGGAACTGCGATTCGGAGCAAGATTCGAAGTCACGGTAAAGACACGCCGAATAATCGCCGGTGTCAATATTGCGGGACTAAATGCCTGAAATTGGACGTGTTCTAGGCCGGCAGCGCTGGGTAGCCGCCCTTCAGATAGTCGTCGACCTCGACCCTGAAGCTGTTCAGCATCATCGACACCAGCGTGTATTGGCCGACCGCAAAAACGATATCCATCAGTTGCTTTCGCTCGTAATGCGACACGAGCTGGTTCCACAGCGCGTCGCCGATGCGGAAATTGTTGTGCAGTTCGTCGGCGGTTTGCAGCAAAAGCCGGTCGCCCAGGGCGAGCCCCGGCGCATCCGGTCCCGCCATGATATTGGCAATGTCCGCATCCGCCAGCCCGGCCGCTTTTCCGAATCGCACATGCTGCGCCCACTCATATTCGGCGCGGCAGAGCCAGCCGGTCCGGAGGATCAGAATTTCCCGCTCGCGCGGCGCCAGCGTCGTTTCGAACATCACGTGGCGTGCGAAAGGCAACCAACTCGTCATCAGCGCCGGATGGTTGAGAAGCGTCCGGCCGACATTGTCGATGCGCGGTGCGCTCCGGAACGGCGCAACGGCGTTTTTCTGCTCCTCGTCCATATCCTCGTCGCGGAGGGAAGGAATGCGCGGCGTGGTCATCGTTGTTTCCTCTCGACGGTGGACGGGACGTGTCTGGGTGCTATTTGAGCCTGGCGAGCAGTGCGCGCGCCGCCGCCGGCGCGCGGACCTTGGCGCCATTGATCATATAAACGAACACGTCGCGCTGCTTCTTCGGGGCCGCGCTCTTGGCGGCATGGGCAAGGTCTTTCGCGTCGCCGCCCTCGGCCCAGACACTCGCGCGCTCGGCCCATTTTTTGATCGCGGGCGCGGAATAGCCGGTGGCGATGTCTTCCTTGGCGTTTTGCAGGCGGGCATAGACGAAATCGCCGGTCACATCCCCGATCATGGGATATTTCTCGGAATCGGCGAACACGATCGCTACGGAATATTGCCGCGCCAGCGCCGCGAAGGCGGGCACGATAAAGCTTTCGTGCCGGACCTCGATCGCGTGGCGCAACGGCTTGCCGTCAAGCGTCTTGGGCAGCAATTCGAGAAACGTCCCGAAATCCTCGGGCTCGAATTTCTTGGTGGGTGCGAACTGCCAGAGGACGGGACCGAGCTTGTGCTTCAGCTCGCCGAGGCCGCTGCCGATGAAACGCTCGATCGATTCACCCGCTTCCGCCAGCACGCGGCGATTGGTGGTGAAGCGTGATGCTTTGACCGAGAATACGAAATCGTCCGGCGTCTCGGCCGCCCAGCGGCGAAAGCTTTCCGGCTTCTGCGTGCTGTAATAGGTGCCGTTGATCTCGATCGTCGTGACCTGGCGGCTCGCATGGGACAGTTCGCGCGTTTGCGGAAGCCCCTTGGGATAGAACACGCCGCCCCGCCACTCCTCGAACGTCCAGCCGCCGATGCCGACCTTGATCATGTGCGTTTCCTCTCCCACGACGAAGTGTGGCACACCTCGCCGCATCCTGTGCAGTCTCTATGTTCGCATTCCCGCGGATTGGCTAGGCTCATTCGCGGCGCTGCGACCACCGGGGGAGACATGCTGACATTGCTTGGCGTTGCGGTGGTCGTTGTCGGATTCCTGATCCGGCTCAATCCGCTTCTGGTCATCGTCGCCGCCGTGTTCGTGACCGGCTGGGCGGCAGGGCTCGATCCCGTCGCGATCATCAAGGCCTTCGGTCACGCCTATAACGAGAACCGCTATGTCAGCGGCGTTTGGGTTGTTCTGCCCGTCATCGGCTTGCTCGAACGCTACGGCCTGCAGGAGCGTGCGCGTATCCTGATCGGCCGGGTGCATGTGGCAACGGTCGGGCGGCTGCTCCTCGTCTATTTCATCGCGCGCCAGCTGCTGTCGGCTGTGGGTCTCACCTCCGTAGCCGGGCAGGCGCAGACGGTGCGGCCGCTCGTGGCGCCGATGGCGGAAGCGGCCGCGGAGAAGCGTTTCGGTCCGCTGCCGGAGAAAACGCGCTGGACGATCCGTGCGCACGCTGCCGCGGCCGACAATATCTCGCTCTTTTTCGGCGAGGACATCTTCATCGCCGTGGGCTCGATCCTGTTGATCACGGCTTCGCTACGCAGCAGCGGCGTGAATGTCCAGCCGTTCGATCTTTCGCTGTGGGCGATACCGACGGCGATTCTTGCGCTCCTGGTGCATGGCGTGCGGCTGATGCTGCTCGACCGACGTCTCGCGCGTGAGCTGAAGACGCAAACCCCGCCCGCGCCGGAAGCAGCGGAATGATTACACTGCAATATTTTTATTTTCTTGCCGGCGCGCTGTTTGCGGCGTTCGCCGTTCTCAGCATCGGCGACGGTTCCAATCGCAAGCGCCTGGGCAACACGGCGTTCTGGGCCTTGCTCGCCGTCAGTTTTCTGGGCGGTTCTTATATCGGCGATTTCGCCAACGGCCTCATTGTCCTCGCACTGGTGGTTCTGGGCGGCTTCGGGCTTTTGGGAATCGGCAAGCCCGCGACGACCTCTCCTGGGGAGCGAGCCGAAAGCGCGAAGCGGCGCGGCAATGCGATTTTTCTCCCGGCGCTTATCATTCCGGCCGTGGCGGTGCTCGGCACGCTTTATCTGAAGAGCTTCCATGTCGGCGGCGTACCGCTTGTCGATGGCAAGCAGGTGACGTTGATTTCGCTCGCGCTGGGCGCGGTCCTGGCGCTCCTCGCTGCCATGATCTGGCTAAGGCCGCCCGCGTTTGCGCCGTTGCAGGAAGGTCGGCGCATCGTCGACACGATCGGATGGGCCGCGATCCTGCCGCAGATGCTGGCGGCGCTCGGTGCGATTTTCTTTCTCGCGCATGTGGGCGACGCGGTGCGCGAGATCGCGACGCGTTGGATTCCGCTCGACCTGCCGCTTGCTGCCGTCTGCGCCTATTGCATCGGCATGGCGCTGTTCACGATCATCATGGGCAATGCGTTCGCTGCGTTCCCCGTCATGACGGCCGCGATCGGCCTGCCGCTCATTGTGCACAAATTCGGGGGAAACCCCGCGATCATGGGCGCAATCGGCATGCTGTCCGGCTTCTGCGGCACGTTGATGACGCCGATGGCCGCCAATTTCAACATCGTGCCGGCCGCGCTGCTCGAACTGCCGGACCGCAACGCCGTGATCAAAGCGCAGATCCCCACTGCGATTCCGCTCCTGCTCGCCAACACGGTTCTCATGTATTTTCTCGTCTTCCGTTTCTGAGGTTTCAGATGACTCACAGTCTTTCGCCCGAACTTGCCGCGCGTTTCGCGCACACGGCGCTCGGTCATGTCGGTCGCGAATGGCCGAACAAGCTCGATCATGTGCTGTCGGGGCCGGAGGACATGCGCGGTCCCCGCGACCTGCATCCCATTTTCTACGGCAGCTTCGACTGGCATTCCTGTGTGCATGGCCATTGGCTGCTGGCGCGGCTTTATCGGCGCTTTCCGAAAATCGAAGTCGCGGCTGAAATCCGCACATTTCTCGACGCGCAATTTACGCAAGCGAATGTCGAAGGTGAAGTTGCTTATCTGCGCAACCCCGCTTCGCGTGGGTTCGAGCGGCCCTATGGTTGGGCGTGGCTCCTGATGCTGGCGGGAGAGCTCGCACATCACAAAACCGAAGAGGGACGGCGCTGGTCGGAAACACTAAAGCCGTTGGCCGATGCGTTCGCGGCGCGGTTCCATTCGTTTCTACCGATTGCGACTTACCCGGTGCGCGCCGGTGTCCATTCCAACACCGCCTTCGCGATGGTGCTGGCTCACGACTATGCCGCAGCGATCAACGATGCGCGGCTGGAGCAGATTTGTTCCGAAAAAGTGCGCGCCTGGTACGCGCGCGACGCGGATTGCCAGGCGTGGGAGCCATCGCAGGATGAGTTTCTCTCGTCTGCGCTGATGGAAGCGGCGTGCATGCGGATCGTTCTGCCGCCCGGCGAATTCCGCACCTGGTTTGCCCGCTTCCTTCCGCGCGCCGCCCAGGGCGAGCCGACGACCCTTTTTCATCCGGCGACCGTCAGCGATCGCTCCGACGGCAAGATCGCCCATCTCGACGGGCTTAACCTGTCGCGTGCGTGGTGCTGGCGGCTGATCGCCGACGGGCTCAGCGACGGCGATCCGCTCGTTCCGCTTGTCGAGAAGACGGTCGATACTCATCTCGCCAGCGCACTCGATCATATCCAGGGCGACTATATGGGCGAACACTGGCTCGCGAGCTTCGCTCTTCTCGCGCTCGACCCTTTTGCGGATTGAGAGCGATTCGGAATGGATTGAATCACAAAATTTCTCCATGGCCAGCCCCCGAGCCGGCCACCGAGCCGCTACGCGTCTGCGCAGCGAATGAATCTACGTCGTTGCTTCAAATGTTTTGCGCTCCGAAGCGAGTCGATCGGTTCGCGGACGCTTGCCGGCTAGGTGGCCCGGTCAAGCCCGGCCATGGAGAAGTATAGAAAACCACGTGCACGCCTGAAGCGGCTCACGCGCGACTCGCCATCATGGCAAGCAGCGCCGGGTGCGGCTTGAGCGACGCCCGGCTCGTCTTCATCGCCTTGAACGCGCCTTCCGCTGCATCGAGCGCCTGGTCGATATCCGCATCCGTCAGCGCGGCGCACATGAACATGTTGTGCCAGGGATGGACGTAAACCCCCCGCTTCAACATCTCCGATGCCCAGCCATAGCCGATGCGGAAATCCTTATCGTCATCGAACAGGATGAGCGGCATCTGTGCGGGGCCGCTCTGGCGGATGCCGAAGCCATGCGATTGCGCAGATTTTGCGATCCCTTCGCGAAGCCGCGTCGCCAAAACTTGCGTGCGTTCCAGATAATCGGTGTTCTGAATTTCATTGAGCGTTGCAAGCGATGCCGCCATCGCGACGGCGGCAAACCAATACGACCCCGTCACGTAAAGCCGGCTCGCAGCAGCGCGCGCCTTGTTCGAGCCGAGCAGTGCGGAAATAGGATAGCCGTTGGCGATCGCCTTGCCCCAGCAGGACAGATCGGGCTCAACGCCCACGAGCGACCAGCTGCAATCGCGGGCGATGCGGAAGCCGGCGCGTACGTCATCGACTATCAGCAATGCATCTCTCTCGTCGCAGATTTCGCGGGCGCGCTTGGCATAGGCTGCATCCGGCATCTGCTGATCGACGAAGGCATCATGTTTGAAGGGCGAGGCAAAGATGCCTGCCAGATCGTCGCCCGCCGCGATGACAGCGGCTTCAAGGCTCGACACGTCGTTGTAGATATAGGTAATCGAATGCGCGCGGTCTTCCGGCACCGTGCCGGTCGGGCGCGGCGTGCACCAGGGCGCCGAGCCGTGATAGGCGCCTTTCGCGACGAGAATTTTCCGCTTCTTGGCGTACGCGCGCGCCGCCATCATCGCCATGGTCGTGGCGTCGGTGCCGTTCTTGCAGAAGATCGCCCAATCGGCATGTCCGACCATGGAGACGAATTTTTCGGCGAGCTCCACCATGACGGGTGCCGGCCCCGTCATCGCATCACCAAGCTGCTGCTGGCGCGCGGCAGCCGCATCGACCGTCGGATGGGCATAGCCCAGCAGATTCGGGCCATAGCCGCACATGAAGTCGAGATATTCGTTGCCATCTGCATCCCACAGCCGCGCGCCTTTCGCCTTGGCAAAGAACTGCGGATAGTTGTCGGGCAGCGTGCGCACCGATTGATGTCCGTACATCCCGTTCGGAATGACGGCCTCGGCGCGCTCCCTGAGCGCGCGATCACGGGAATTGGACAACGACATTCCGGTTTCTCCGAAGATTTCGCCTACGGCTTGTGCGCCGATTCCTGCAGCAATGCCGCCAGATGATCCTTCCACGCCGCGGCCCAGGTATGCGTGCCATGACCATGCGTCTGATCGCCGGCGGGAATAAGCACGAATTGCGCATGCGGAATCTTTTTTACTTCCTCCTGCGCAATGCCGAGTTCGGGTGGATTGATGAAATCGTCGGCTGAATTGATCCACATCACGGGCGCCTTGATTTTGTCGAGTGCGCCGGACGGGTCGTAATTGCGCGAGGACGCAACCTGATACAGGAAATCGTTGGCGTCGAGCGTGGCGAGATACTTCGTCGTCGCGTCGTCCAGCCATGCATCGGCCGTGTCGCGCGTCGGAGTGGCTTTCTGCATCTGCAACGGCGCACTGCCCGCGATGATCAGGAGGTCGATTGCCGTGCGCAGGCCCGCCTGCGGCTGGCCCTTGTACTCGCCGCCCATCCAGGCGGGATCGTCCTTGATCGCGTCGATCGTCATTTTGCGCCAGATGCGGTTGCGCCCCGCGATCTGCACGGGGAGACAGGCGAGCGGCATCAGCGCATCCATGAAGTCGGGATAAGTCTCGCCCCACACGAAAGCGTGCATGCAGCCCATGGATGTTCCCATCACAAGCCGCAGATGGTTCACTTTGAGACCCTTCGTCACGACAAGATATTCGGCCTGCACCATGTCGTCGTAATCATATTGCGGAAAATGCGCGTGCATCCCGTCGCTGGGCTTGGACGATTTGCCGTGACCGATATCGTCGGGAAGGATGATGAAATAGCGCGTCGCATCGAGGAGCCCGCCGGGCACGAACAGCACGCCCGAAAACTGCGGCCGCAGAAACTGATGTCCGTCGCCGCCCGTGCCGTGCAGGATCAGCACGGCATTGGTGACGCGGCCTCTCGCATCGCGCGTCGGCGTTCCCAGAGTTGTGTAATGCAGCTTCAACGCGCTCAAGGCTTCGCCGGAACGGAATTTGAAATCGTGAACGACGAGATCGCCTTCCTGCGTGGGCAGCGCCGGCGGCTCCTGCGCCGGTGCGGCTTCACCGCAAACAAAAAGCATCACAATTGCCATTCGCACGAAGCGGAACATCGCGAACTCCCTGATTTGTTATAAATTGCTGCAGTGCGGTGGTGTGATCACCTTCACTGGCGCCTGGCATCCCACTGCGCTATGGTACGCGCCTATTCTGGATTTTTCGACTCTCCGCAATGCATCTGGAGCGGGCAGAACGGGGTTTTCTCATGCGCAGTTTGACTCATCCGCATTCGCGGACAGTGAGCGGGTTTGTTCGTAGTTCGTGGATATTGGGGCTGGCGGCTCTTGCGCTGACGATCTTCGCTGTGTCCGCGCATGCGCAATCGTCCGGGGTCATGTCGCCGGGCTCGGCAGCCGTTACGGGCTTTTCCGGCGTTCCGACCTATCCCACCGAAGATCGCATCGATCAGAGCGGTCCGTCCGTGCGCGTGATTCCGCTGCCGGCAGGACCGAACGGTCTCGACAATGTGCCGAAGACCTTCACGGTCACCGCGCGTGACGTGGGCCAGGTGTTCGGCGTAGCCCTCGACGACCAGCCGCAGCCCGATATTTTTGTGGCCGCCACGTCCGCCTATGGGCTCGGCATCTATCAACCGGGTCAGGGTCGCCTGCAGCACGGTGCCACCGGTGCGCAATACACGCCGGGACTGTTCGGGCCCACTGAACAGAGCGGCGGGCCCAATTCGATCTGGCGGATCGATGGAACGACCGGCCAGGTCACGTTGTTTGCGAATGTCACTTTCAACGGCATCACCAACACGCCCGCATCGCTGGGCGGTCTCGCCTATGACGCGCGCACGCAGCAACTGTTTGTCGCCGATCGCGCGACGGGCATGATTCACCGTTTTGGTCTTGATGGAACCGATCGCGGCGTCTTCGATCACGGTGTCGATGGACGGGGCGCTGCAAATCTGCCGCCTGTTCCCTTCGATCCGGCGACGATTGCCAATATCGCAAGCCCCAGTTTCGACTCGCAAAATCCAAAAACGTGGGGTTTCGCGCCCGTGCCGCGCCGCATTTTCGGACTCGCGGTCCGCGGTGGCCGGCTTTTTTATGCCGTTGCCGATGGCCCGCAGGTCTGGTCGGTCGGCATCAGGCCCGACGGCTCGTTCGCGCATGATGCGCATTTCGAAGTCGGTGCGCCGGCGTTGAGACCCGGCATCGAAATTTCGCAGATCGCATTCGACGGCCATCCGCACATCTATGTGGCGGAGCGTGCGCCCTCCACGGGTTCGCCCGATTTCCGCAACGTGGCCGACGGCGGGATGGATCGCGTCCAGCGTTTCTCGCCGAAGAATTACGGCGATCCGTCTCCCGGTTATTGGCACGCGCCCGGCGACCAATATGCAATCGGCATGACTCCGCAATTCCAGAACGCCGATGGCGGCGTCGATATCAAATGCGGCTCGGCCGTCTGGGCAACAGGCGAACGCCTGCTCGATCCCGGCAATGCGCCGCCGGAAAGTTTTTCGCACATTGACGGACTGCAGGGCACGGATGCGAGCCTGATCGAACCGGCAAACATGCCGCCGCAGCAAAGCCGTTATGTGAACTATTACGACAACCAGACCGATCCCGTTTCGCGCGGCCATATGGGCAGCATTGCGATCTGGAATATGTGTGGTGGATCGGGCGGGGCGCCCATGCCGCCGCCGCCTCCGCCGCAACAGATGGGCTTTGGCTGTCCGTTCGGAACAATTGCCGTTGGGGGCGCATGCCTGGTCCCGCCGATGTGCCCGGAAGATTCCATTTTCCGGGACGGCTATTGCGTCTATCCGCATTGTCCGCCGAACTTCATTGAACTGCGCGGTCAATGTGTGCCGCCGCCGCGCGTTTGCCGCTTTGGCGAAGTCTATATGGGGGATCGTTGCGCGCCGATCGGATGCCCGCGCGGTCTCGATCGCGCGGATCGCGGTTATTGCCATTGTCCGGATCGATTCGAATTCCGCGACGGTCGCTGCATGCCGCCGCCGCCTTGTCCGCGCGATCAGATGGGTCGTGACGGCCATTGCGTGCCCGTGGGTGGATGCCCGCCGGATCGCGCCCGGTTGGACGACGGTCAATGTGGTTGTCCCCGCGATCAGTCGTATCGCGATGGTCGCTGCGTGCCAGTCGGCGGCTGCCCGCAAGGCCAGCTGCGCATCGACAACGGCCAATGCGGTTGCCCGCGCGATGAAGTCAGTCGCGATGGGCGTTGCGTACCTGCCGGCGGATGCCCGCGTGACGAGACGAACCGGGACGGCCGCTGCGTGCCTGTCGGCAACTGTCCACGCGATCAAACCTATCGCGATGGCCGTTGCGTGAGCGGAAACTCTCCCAACTGTCCGAGGGGCGAAGTCCTGAGGGATGGTCGGTGCAGCACCGTCGTTCTGCAACCAAGCTGCCCGCGCGGCGAAACTCTGCGCGACGGCCGCTGCGTGAAAGCCGGCAATTCCAACTGTCCGCCGGTTCTCGGTTGCACGCAGCAACCGACGCATTGTCCGAGAGGCGAAATCCTCCGCGACGGACAGTGCGTCCATGTGCACGTCAGCGTTTGCCCGAGCGGCGAAACGATGCGTGACGGGCGCTGCGTCAGGGGCAGTGGACCGGTCGTCTGCCTGCTGGGCCAAACGGAGATCGACGGTAAGTGCCATTCGTCGAACTCGACGCTTGTCACGACACCCTCGCATGATTGCCCGACGGGGGAGGTCTATCGCGACGGCGCGTGCCACAGCTCCAGCAGACACCACAACTCCAGCAGCATTGGGAACGGTCCGACCTATGGCTCCAGCCAGACCAATGGGGCCGGCCAAACTTACGGTTCAGGCTCGACTTTCGGTTCAGGCCGTTCGGACAACCGTGGCGCCGCACCTCAACCACACTGTGGGCGCGACGAATACTTGAAGGACGGCCATTGCGTCCGTCGCTGATCTTGTAGGCTTTCCTGGGGGCGGCCGGCGGTAGCCGGTCGCCCCTTTCTTCCTAGCAACGCGGAACCAATCCCGGGGAAGTGACGTTTCAAGCGCTGGGCGAGGGTGTGCGCCCTGTAAGGGAGTCGCATATGCGGCTGGGGCGCCGGCGCAGTCTTGGTTTTTCTGGGCATATCCGAGCATCGTGCAGTTTGAAGGGTGGCGCGCTGGGCGGGGATCGGTCATTGGCCGATAATCTCTCTCGCGGCGATCGCCGGCCGGCGGGGTTCTGAACGTGGCGCTGCGCAGCGCAGCATCTTTGCGTCTGTGTGGCTTGGCCGGGATATTGGCCGCGGCATTGCTTGCGCATGCCGCAGTGGCGGCGCCGGACCAATCCATCGAATATGAAATCAAGGCGACCTATCTCTACAAATTCGCGCCCTTCGTCGAATGGCCCCAATCCGCAGCCGCGGCACCCGCATTCAATCTTTGCATTGTGGGCGACGATCCCGTCGCCGTGGCCGTCGATCAGGCGGCCAAAGGCCAGACCGTGGCGGGCAAACCGGTCGCGGTGAAGCACTTGCCTGCCGCGGCACCCGATGCCGGTTGTCAGGTCATGTATCTGGCAGGCACGGATACCCAAACGGTCGCTCAGGCGCTCGTCGCGATGAAGGGCGCGCCGGTTCTCACCGTCACCGACGAGGCCACACACCCCAACGATCGGGGGGTCATCAGTTTCATCATCGATGCCAATCACGTCCGTTTCGATATCGATGACACTGCGGCTGCGCAGAGCGCCCTCGTCATCAGTTCGAAGCTTCTCGGTCTCGCCCATTCCGTCAAACCTCGCACCCCGGAGGTGCATGGCGGATGAGTGCGATCGCAGACCGCCGCAAAGTGACGCCGTTCGCGGCGCTGGCCATCGCCGCGATCCTGCTGCTCGCAGGAGTCGCCATCGCGATCTATGAGGACAATCTCTATCGCTCGCAACAAATCGATCAGGCTGCCGTGCAGGCGCACATCCTGGCGGCAAGCATCAGTGCTGCGCTTGTGTTCAACGACGACCGTACAGCCCAGGAATATGTCAATGCGCTGGAAGCCAATCCCGCTCTGGAAGGGGCGGCGGTTTACGGAACGAAAGGCGCGCTGGTTGCGAGCTATATCAGGCGAGGGGCGCGGCCCGTGCCCAAAAGGGTGACGCAGGGACCGCCGCATTTTTCCGACAACACGGTCGAGATCGCCGTGCCGGTCATGCAGGGGCCTTCGGTTGTCGGCACGGTCTATCTCCGCGCAATCACCGAATCGAATCAGCGGCGTATCGCGCGCTATGGCGGTATCCTCCTCCTGGCCACAATGGCGGCGCTTGTTCTCGCCGTCTTTGCGGGATCGCAGCAGGAACTCGCACGTGCGAACCGGCAACTCGAAAGCCGCGCCACCGATCTCGCGGATGCCAATCAGCGGCTTTACGCCGAGATGGAAGAACGCGCCAAGGCGGAAGAGGCGCTGCGCCAAAGCCAGAAGATGGAAGCGGTCGGGCAACTCTCCGGCGGAATCGCGCACGACTTCAACAACCTGCTGACGATCATGCGCGGCAATCTGCAATTGCTCGAGAAACGGCTCGCGCAGGGGCGAACCGACGTTCAGCGCTATCTCGACGGCGCCAATGAAGGCTTCCGGCGCGCGGCCTATCTCACACAGCGCATTCTCGCATTCTCGCGCCGCCAGCCTCTGTCGCCGCAGCCGGTGAATTTGAGCAGTCTTGTGTCGGGGATGCGGGAACTTCTGCGTCATTCGGTGGGCGAGCGCGTTGAGATCGACACGAAGCTGAATGCAAGCTGGTGGACGCTCTGCGATGCGAACCAGATGGAGAACGTCATCATCAATCTGGCGATCAACGCGCGCGATGCGATGCCGGACGGCGGACGGTTGACCATCGAAACCGAAGATGTGCGCGTGACCGCGCCGCTCGCGGATGTCGAGGGCATGTCGGGCGGCGAATATGTGCACCTCAGCGTGAGCGACACGGGCGAGGGCATGACGGAAGACGTGCGGCAAAAAGCGATCGACCCGTTCTTCACCACCAAGCCGCAAGGCCAGGGAACGGGATTGGGACTCAGCATGACGTTTGGATATATCCGGCAATCGAACGGCTTCATGAAAATCGACAGCGAATTGGGCAAAGGCACCCGGCTCTCCATCTTCATGCCGCGATACGAGACGCCGGACACAACATCGAACGGGTGACAGCATGGTTGGTACGTCCGACGAAGACACCGCTCCGACGGTCCTCATCGCAGAGGACGAAGCGATGTTGCGTTTCGTTGCGGTCGAAACTCTGACCGACGCGGGGTTTCATGTGTTCGATGCCGTCGACGGCAGTGCGGGATTGAAGATCCTCGAGTCCGACACAAAGATCGACCTCCTGATCAGCGACATCAAAATGCCGGGCCTGAACGGCTACCAGCTCGCGGAAGCCGGCCTTGCGTTGCGGCCCGGCTTGAAAGTTTTGTTGATGACGGGCTATGCGCAGGAGCCTATCCCGGAGAAGATCAAGCGGGCCGGCGCCAAAGTGATTTACAAGCCGTTCGACTTCGATGTGTTGTCCTCGCTCGCGCAGGAACTCCTGGCCGAAAGGCATTGATGCTCTTTCGCCATATCGCATTGCAAAATAACGCAACGTTGACTTCGGCGATCTTGTTTCCCACCGCATTTGCGGGCAGTTTCGCGCGCCCAAGCTTGGCTGGAGATTCCCATGAAACTCATCGTCCGCGCCGCCTGTGCGCTTGCCTTCGCATCGACAACGGCCCTGGCGGCATCCATCGCGCCCGCGCCGCCCACGATGCAGGATCAGGCGTTCGACATCGTCCAGGGCGTGCGGGTCGACGATCCCTATCGCTGGCTGGAAGAACCGAACGATCCGAAAGTTCAGGCCTGGAGCGATGCGCAGAACGCGCGCACGCGCGATTATCTCGACGCACTTCCCACGCGCACAAGCGTCAAGCAGCAGCTGACCACGCTGATAACGGCCACGTCGCCCGCCTATTACGATCTCGAAGCGCGCGGCAATCTCGTCTTCGCGCTCTATAGCGACCCGGCGAAACAACAGCCGATGCTGGTGACCTTGAACGCTGGAGCCGATCCCGCCAGCCGCAAGGTGCTTCTCGATCCCAATACGCTCGATGCCAAGGGGCTGACGGCGATGGATTGGTTCGTGCCCTCGGTCGACGGTTCGAAGGTTGCGGTGTCACTTTCGAAGAACGGCAGCGAGGACGGCACGCTGCATATCTATGACGTGGCGACGGGCAATGAGATCGACCAGCCGATCCCGTCCGTACAATTCCCGACTGCGGGCGGAAGCCTTGCCTGGTCCAAAGACGGCAAGGGGTTCTGGTACACGCGTTATCCGGGCGCCGATGCGCCGGAAGCCGACCGGCATTTCAACATGCAGGTCTATTACCATCGGCTCGGCACCGATGCGAAAGCCGATCCGCTGGCGCTTGGCGCGAAGGATGGCCTCGAGCGCGTCTCCGAAGTGTTCCTCACCAACCGCTATGGCCGCGACGCGATTCTCGCGTCGGTGCAGCGGGGCGACGGCAACGAATGGGCGAATTACGTGTTGCGCGCGGGCGCGGCGCCGCTCCAGGTTTCGACCTATGCCGACAAGATCGTTTATGCCGCGATCGGTCCGGACGATGCGATCTACGGCATTTCGCGCAACGGCGCGTTGAATGGCAAGATCGTGAAGGAAGCTGCACCTTATGCGGCGGGCGGACTGGCGACTGCGCCCGTGCTCGTCCCCGAAAGCGATGTTGCGATTCTCTCCGGCGGCGCGGAAGAAGGCCAACCCGATCTCACGCTGTCGCCGACGCGGCTCTTTGTGCGCGATATCGTGGGGGGCCCTAACCAGGTGCGTGTATTCGATTTGGACGGCAAGCTGGAAGGCCAGTTGCCGTTGCCGGATGTGGCCGGTAATTCCGAGATCGAGCCGCTCGCAAGCGGCGACGTGCTGTTCAATGTGCGCACCTATCTGCGCCCGGTGTATTTCGCGCGCTGGAGCCCTGCGACCGGCAAGATGGAGGAGACGGCGCTCAAAGTCACCTCGCCCATCGATTTCTCCGATGCGGTGGTGACGCGTATCTTTGCCACGTCGAAGGACGGCACCAAGGTGCCCGTCAATGTGATCATGAAGAAGACCGCGAAGCTCGACGGCAGGAACTCCGCGCTGCTCTATGGTTACGGCGGTTACGGCGTCAGCCAAACGCCGTCATTTCTCGGATCGACATGGCGGCTGTGGCTCAATGCGGGCGGCGTTTATGCCGTCGCCAATATCCGTGGCGGCGAAGAATATGGCGAACGCTGGCACCAGGAAGGCATGCTCACCAAAAAGCAGAACGTGTTCGACGATTTCGCGGCGGCCGGCGAAACTCTGATCGCGCAGCACTATACCTCGCACGAAAAGCTCGCGCTGCTCGGCGGTTCGAACGGGGGACTCCTGATGGGTGCAGTCCTGACACAGCATCCGAAGCTCGCGCATGCCGTCGTGTCGGCTGTCGGCATCTACGACATGGTGCGTACGGAACTCGATCCCAACGGAACATTCAACATTACGGAATACGGCACAGTCAAAGATCCGGCGCAGTTCGCCGCGCTCTATGCCTATTCGCCCTATCATCATGTTGTGAAAGGCACGGCCTATCCGGCGGTCTTGATGCTCACCGGCGCCAATGACGGGCGCGTCAATCCGATGCATTCGCGGAAGTTTACCGCGGCGCTGCAGGCGGCGACATCGTCAAGCGCTCCGATCCTGCTGCGCACCAGCAAGAACTCAGGCCACGGTATCGGCAGCTCGCTGAGCGAACGCATCGACCAGCAGACGGATATCCTGACTTTCCTGTTCGATCAGTTGGGGATGGCGCCGACGGGGTAGAGCGTTACCCAAGTCACCGACCGGACGAATAGGCCTTCGATTCGGCCGAAACGATATCGATCAGGTTTCCCATCGCGAGATTGGCGTCGATGAGATGCAGGCCCCAGTCGGGCTGTACTTTGCCGGCGATCACGACATCGCCGCCGATGTCGTCGACGCGGGGACCGTTCGCATCGCCATGTGTGGCGACCGCGAGATAAGAACCTGCGTCGGTCGATACGCACTCGGCCGTCACCATTCCCGGGACGGAGACGAACGGGGTATCGATCGTTTTCCCCTTCACCCAGGGCCGCGACTGAGTGGTTCCGAGGAAGGAGCCACGCGTCGCCAGATAGGCGTGCAACTCGCCGGAACCGCCTGCGAGTGAGGCGGGATTGGCGCAGCCCGCGACCATTTCCACGCCTGGCACCTTGCCGAAACGCGAATTCGCGGGCGGTGGGACATTGGCGCGGAACGACGCATAGGGAATTGCGCATTGCGTCTGACTGGGCGATTGGCACAGCGGGATCGATTTGAAATCGCCTCCCACCACGCCACCGGCCGGCACGGAAAGCCGCGAACCCATCAGGATCGCGGAGATCAATCGGCGCTGCACGGGTTTGCCGTCGATCTCGCTCTTGATCAGCGCGATCAGAACGCCGGAGCCCTGGCTGTGGCCAACCAGAACGACTCCGCGGCCGCGATTGAAATGCGCGAGATAATAGTTCCACGCATCGAGAACGTCGTTGTAGGCAAGTTCGCGATCAACCGGGATCGGCTTTCCGGCGATCGCCGCGCGGAGTGCGGAGAGCGTGACTTGCCGATAAAGCGGCGCATAGGTGCGGCACACCGCGCCAAAGCGCGCAAATTGCTGGGCGACGACGGATTTCTCCATCGGACCTGCATTCATGTCGGCATTGCCCGTGGGTTCCAGCGACACCGTGGGGTAAACATAGAAACAGTCGATCTTCGCCTTCGGATTGCGCACAAATGCTTCATGCGTCGTTGTGCCGTCGGCCGCAATGATGGTGGCGCTTTCGTCGGCGGAACACGCGTCGTCGGTGCGTCCCGGCAGGCACAGCCAATTCTTTGTATCGGCGTAATCGTTCTTGGGCGGAGGCGATTGCGCCATGGCGCCGAATCCGAAGCTCACGCCCAGCACGGCCATTGCGAGACCGGCGAGCATGCTGCGCTTCATGCATCCCTCCCATGATTTATCGGCGGAAATGATGCCGCGTTTGGGTCTCGCCGTCCACTGGCCTTACGGCGCTGTCTGCCTGCACTTTGCGCGTTCGGCGGCGGTCGCGGACGCGGCAAGGATACGGTCGCCTTTTTCATACGCACCGTTTTTCAGACGATAGACATCGAAGGTGAGATTGGAAACGGGATGCAGCGGCGTTCCGCCCGAGGAATTGCAAATGGGAATCAGGATTTGACCCGGGGAGACCTGCACCTTCGCATCGAGATCGTCGGCGACGAATGTCATCCGGTTCGTGCCGGCATTGTCACCGGGCTCGATAAATTTCCGCGTCCTGGGATCGTAGACCGTAATGTCGAACGAATAATCGGCGTCCGGGACCACCCACATCGCCCAGCCCGTTCGGCCGCTGCCGTCGAAGTCGGAAATCGCTGCGGTCACGGCCTTTCCATCGGAAAGAAACGGCTGGAGGCTTTCGCCCCTGGCCTTGCGCTTGTAGAGAAAATCCCTTCGGCCGGCCTCCAGCGACTTTTGATCGAGCACGGCGGCGAATGGAATGTCCGGCGGAGAGTCCGGCGCCGTGCTCCACAGCGCCAGCACGACCGTGCGCCCGGGCACGAGCCGCGTCGTCGTTTCGCAGACATCCGGCGCGGTGTTCGCTATTTTGAGATTGTCGCGCAGCCGCCTGGTGCAGGGTGCATCGCCATCCGCATGCGCCGCCAAAGGCGCGAGACACAGCGTGAAGGCGATGCAGCCGGCGAAGCTTCGAAGCGCGCGATGAAGGCTCATGCGGGAAGTCTAGCCGCAATCCTCGGGCAGCGCGAACGGCCGCCTCAATCGAGAATCTGCGTTTCCCAGCCGTCATATTCGCCGCCGACTTCTTGTGCGAAAGCGATCAGGCGGGTGGTGAGGTCGTCCATCAGGCGCGTGTTCGGCGCATCGACGTGAAAGAACATCACGCCGAACTGGGCGCTGTGCTCGTCCGGCTCCATGTTGCGCGCGATAGTCATGCCGAGGGCTTTGCAATTCGCGATAAAGGCGGCGCGCGCTTCGTCGCTGGGGAAATAGGCCCAGTGATCGATTTCGCGCACGCGCGAAAGGTCGTCGCCGTGATCGTGAAGGATATCGGCAATCTTGCGATTGGATTCGGGCTTTCCCGGGCTGCTGTCCATTACCGGATTCTGCTCCCAAACGTCTTCGGTCTGCCGGGACGCTTTCCCGTCCGCCGTTTGACGTAACCTGTCGACGCCCCCCGGTCGTCGCTCCCCGCCGTCTTTGTAGCCGTATCTCCATCGGGACGTGAAGCGGAATTCTTGCGCCGGCCACCGGATTCGCCACGAAGGGCCGCGTCCTGTGCTTCTTCCACCGCACTCTGGCGCGCGAATGGGTCGTCCGCGATCGCGAGCTCGGCCACCGTTAACCGCTTAACCTCGTCGCGTAACCTTGCCGCCTCTTCGAACTCAAGATCGGCGGCCGCCTCACGCATGCGCTTCTCAAGATCGGCGATATGGCCGCGGATATTGTGGCCGATGAATTCCTTGCCGTCCTCGGCCATTCCCGCATCGACCATCACATGATCGCGCTCATACATCGAACCCATGATGTCGCCGATATTCTTCTTGATGCTGGCGGGTGTGATGCCGTGGGCCGTGTTGTACGCCTCCTGCTTTTCGCGGCGGCGTGAGGTTTCAGCCATCGCGCGTTCCATCGAACCCGTGATGCGGTCGGCATAGAGGATCACGCGGCCGTCCACATTGCGGGCCGCCCGCCCAATGGTCTGGATCAGCGAGGTTTCGCTGCGCAGAAAGCCCTCCTTGTCGGCATCGAGAATCGCCACCAGCGCGCATTCGGGAATGTCGAGGCCTTCGCGCAAAAGGTTGATCCCGATCAGCACGTCGAAGGCGCCGAGCCGCAGATCTCGAATGATCTCGATGCGCTCCAGCGTTTCCACATCCGAATGCATGTAGCGCACCCGGATGGCCTGCTCGTGCATATATTCCGTGAGGTCCTCCGCCATCTTCTTGGTGAGCGTGGTGACGAGCGCGCGATAACCCTGCTTGGCGATGATGCGGCATTCCGCGATCAGATCGTCCACCTGGTGCTCGACGGGGCGAATCTCCACCGGAGGATCGATGAGGCCGGTGGGGCGAATCACCTGCTCGGCGAACACGCCCCCCACCCGCTCCATCTCCCAGGGACCTGGTGTGGCCGAGACATAAGTCGTCTGCGGCCGCATCGCATCCCATTCCTCGAATTTGAGCGGGCGGTTGTCGATGCAGGAGGGCAGGCGGAANNTACATGCCGCCGATCTGCGGCACGGTGACGTGGCTTTCATCTACGAAGACCAGTGCTTCGTCCGGCAGATATTCGAACAAGGTCGGCGGCGGCTCGCCGGGTTTGCGGCCCGTCAGCCAGCGCGAATAATTCTCGATGCCCGCGCAGGAGCCCGTCGCCTCGATCATTTCGAGATCGAACAAAGTGCGCTGCTCCAGCCGCTGGGCTTCCAGCAACTTGCCGTTCTGGCGATACCATTCAAGCCGCTCGCCCAATTCCCAGCGGATGCCCTTTGTCGCCTGCGCGAGCGTCGGCCGCGGCGTCACATAGTGCGAATTGGCGTAGACCTTCACCGATTCCAGGGCTGCGGATTTCTTGCCCGTCAGCGGATCGAACTCGACGATCGAATCCACATCGTCGCCGAACAGCTCGATACGCCAGGCGCGGTCTTCATAGTGGGCCGGAAACAGATCGATCGTGTCGCCCCGCACGCGAAACGAACCGCGGGTGAAATTGTCGTCGTTGCGGCGATATTGGAGCGCGGCCAACTGGCGCATCAAATCCATACGGTCGAACTTGACGCCGCGTTTCAGGGTAACCGCCGTGCCGGAATAGGTCTCCACCGCGCCGATGCCGTAGATGCAGGAAACGGAGGCGACGATGATCACGTCGTCGCGCTCAAGGATCGCGCGCGTCGCCGAATGGCGCATGCGGTCGATCTCCTCGTTGATCGAGGAATCCTTCTCGATATAGGTGTCGGTGCGCGGGATATACGCTTCCGGCTGGTAATAGTCGTAATAGGACACGAAATACTCGACCGCGTTTTCCGGGAAAAAATTCTTCATCTCGGCATAGAGCTGGGCCGCCAGCGTCTTGTTCGGCGCGAGAATGAGGGCGGGGCGCTGCAGGATCTGGATCACCTTCGCCATGGTGAAGGTCTTGCCCGAACCGGTGACGCCCAGGAGCACCTGGTCGCGCTCGCCGGCATTGGGGCTCGTGCCGATGGTCGAAATCAGTTCCTTGATTGCCGTAGGTTGGTCGCCGGCCGGCTCATATTCAGAGACGAGCTTGAAGGTCTTGCCGCCTTCGGATTTTTCCGGCCGCGTCGGACGATGCGGCACGAAGGCCGTCAGCTCCGCACCTGTCAGAGCAGCAGCCGGTGCCACAGCCGCCGTCACCCCCGCGCCGCGAAACTGCGCGGACGCCTCTGCCAAACCCGAACGAACGGGACGAAACCCGGAACCGTTATTGTGCGCCATGGGGGTAATATAATGCGCGTTGCGCGGGATTGCAGTCACTCTTCTGCCAATCTGCTGACAAGATTTGGCAGGAGCGTTTTGCGGCGTTCCGGTAGCGTAACGGCGATTTAACACGCTCCGAATTGACAGATAAATCGAGGTATGCCAAAAATTTGGCATGGTCGGACGTTCCAGACGCACGCGAAAACTTGCCGATACCACGAGCGGCCATGACGCCTTCAGCCGGCGGGAACGCGAGATCATGGATGCGCTCTATAAGCTGGGCTGCGCGTCCGCCGCGCAAATCCTGGAACAAATCCCCGATCCGCCCACCTACACCGCCATCCGCACGCTTCTCACCATTCTGGAGAAGAAAGGGCATGTGCGGCATCTGAGCGACGGCACGCGCTATATCTACGAGCCGCTGGTCGCGCGCGAGCAGATGGGCCGCCGCGCCATCGATTCGCTTCTGAAAACATTCTTCGACGATTCGGTCGAGCGCGCTGTCACCGCGCTCCTGACTCGCAAGGACGCCGAAATTTCGCACGATGAGTTGGAGCGGCTGTCGCAACTCATCGAAAAGGCCAAGCGGGAGGGACGATGAGCTCGATCTTCGCGATATGCACGATTTTGTTTGCCGGCGAATTTCTTTTCGCCTCGGCATTGGTCATGACGCTGCCGTTGTTCGCGAAATTCCGCAATACGGCGAGCGGGCGTCATCTCATGTGGCTCGCGGCCTTCGGCGTGTTGGTGATATTGCCGGTGCTCGCTGCTATCCTGCCGTCTCTTGTTCAGTTCGTCGTGCCGGCGCCGGTTGTTCCCATGACGCCGCTCCCGGATTCGATGTCGGCGGTGCTGCCTCCGGCCGATCCCGGCCCGGATTTCATCAGCGTCGAAAATCTCGTGCCGGCGGCGATTGCGCTTTGGCTCGCGGGCGTCTGCCTGATTGCGTTGCGCGGGCTGGTCGCCGCATTCGGCCTGCGCGCATTGCGCCGGCAAAGCATAGCGCATGATTTCGGCGAACTGCCGGAGATCGCGCCGCACTGCGCGTTGCGCATTTCGACGGCGGATGAATCCTGCGGGCCGGTCACCTGGGGATTTTTGCGGCCCGTGATCCTGCTTCCGAGGGATTCCGTTTTATGGCCGCGCGACCGCCTTGAAGCCGTATTGCTGCACGAGGCGGCGCACATTCGTCGGCACGACAGTCTGGCGCAGATGTTCTCGCTCTTCGTGTGCGCGCTCTATTGGCCCAATCCGCTCGTTTGGTTTGGTGCGCGCGCCATGTGCCGCGAAGCGGAAATGGCCGCGGACGATGCGGTGATCGTGGCGGGCGTCAAACCGTCGGCCTATGCGGGGGAATTGCTGCAGCTCGCATCGGAGTTTCTCGCGCGCGGCCCATCGACCGCGACGGCTCTTTTCATGGCTGCGCCGTCGGCGCTCGAAGCGCGCGTGCAAGCTGTTCTGGCTCCAACCCAACAACGATCGGGAGTGACGAAGATGGATGTGTTGAAAATTTCCTGTGCCGCGTTGTTGGCCACGTTCGCGCTTGTGCTCGCGCGTCCCTCGCTCGCGCAGGATGCGCCGCAGGCGCCGGCGGCTTTATCTGCCGAAGCAACGCCATCGGCGCCGCCGGTCGCCGTTACGCCACTGGCGCCTCCCACGCCGGCAGCAACGGCCATGCCGCCTGTTCCTCCCGCTCCGGCCAGCGAGGCTGCGGCGCCGTCAACAGAGGCCATGTCCTCGGATGCCGACGCCAACGTTCGGGTCCGGGAAGAATTGCGCACTGTCAATGGCGAGCAGACGCGGCGCGTGCGGATGATCGTGACCCGGGCGAGGAGTCAGGCTCGCGAGGCCATCGCCAGAGAGAGGCCCGAGATCGAGAAAACGATGGCCGAGGCGAGGATCAGCGAAGATGCGTCGGCCCGGGCGATGAATGCCGCCCAGCCGCAGATCGACGAAGCGATGAGAAACGTCGGCTCGGAGTTCGACAAGGCTCTGGCCCAGGTCCGCGCGGAACTCGCAAAAGACAAAACCCTCGACGTTGATATCCAAAGGCGCGTGGACGCGGCACTGAAGCGCGTTGAAGTCAGAATTCAAGTCCGGGAATCCCGGCGGAAAAACAGCGGCCGCGACATCGTGGTTGAAGATTCGGATGCGCCGGCCGACAAGTGATCGGCGCATATAGATCGGCGCTTCAGCTACGCATCAGCCGGAGCGCCGTTTGTCTCGATGATAGGTCAGCGCCAGCGCGATGCAGTGACGCAGCGGCTCTTCAGGCAATGCGTCATCCGCTCGGAGAATAATGGCACGATTGCCTTCATAGCGGAGTGTTTCCGGATAGGCGTTCCGAAATGTCGACACCAGATTTGTCCGGCAATGAAAATAGAGAGCTTAGCGTTGGCGATCCGACTTGAGCGAGTCGATGCGGATCGTACTGCGGCTTCCGCTCTGCGAGGTCAGGAAACTCGGCTGGCCCCATTTGAGCGTTTCCTCGATCGCGCCCACGCCTTCCGTCTTGCGCGCGGTATCCAGTATCAGCCGGCGAACCGCCGCCAGCTTCTTGCATAGCGGCGGCGGATAGGCACGGAAGACCGCGTCCACGGCGGAATGCGTCCTGCGGCGTCCTTTCGCTTTCGACGGTTTCGTTTTTGCTATTATGCGGCCTGGTTCGCGGCCTTCGCATAATATTGCTGCATCATGCGGTCGCGATAGGCAACCAGATTGGCGTGACTTTCTGCGCGGCGGCGCAAAGGTGCTTCGAAAAACGGCGTGAGGATCGATGCCGCCATGCCGAAGGCCGTCGCATCCGCACCGCACGGCGCGTCGCCGAAGAGGTACGATTTATTTCCGAGCAACGCGGATAGCGCAGCCAAGGAATGTGCGCCCAATTCCACGATCTCGTCGTCGCGATGCCGGCCGAGACCATGCGCGATCAAATTCTGGCGTAAGCGTTCGCGCGCCTGGGACCGTGTGGCCACTCGCGCGTCTTCAGGCACCGCATCGAAAAAATGCGCGGGACCTTTGGCGAAATTCTCGTCATCCATCCAGCGCGCATGGATCAGCGCGAAATAGAGATGATCTTCCAGCATGCGCTCTATCGCCCAGGCTTGCGCGCGCTGTTCGGCCGAAAGGCCCTCGTCGAAATCGAAGGCGTATTCCTTCTCGATATGGGCGCGAATAAATGTCGAATCGCCGAGGCGGTCTTCGCCATCGTGTATGTACGGCACCTTGCCTTTGGGCGCCGTCATCGGCGCGCCCCGCTCGGAGCGGTAGGGCACACCGGCCATAGCGAGTTGCACCTGGGTCTTCATCACGAAGGGGCTGGGATCCGGAAGGCCGAATGCGGGGCCGAAGGCGTAGAGAACGATCATGGTCAACTCCTTTTGGTCGGTGTTGGAGGTGTTGTGCGTGGATGAAGAATTCATATCAAAATGATGGTCCGTGTCGCCTGAAACTCGTGATCGATCAGGGCCTGCATTCGCTCCACAAAACGGTCGGTGCTGGGAAGTTGGGCGTGCACCTCGAATGCCGCCTCGTCGATCCAGCGCGAGTGGATGTAGAACAGCCGCGGGTCGCGGGTCGAACGATAGGCATCTATCTCGACGCAACCAGGCTCCACCCGCACGGGGCCGATCTGCGCCCGCAGCAACGCCGCGACGGCCTCTTCTTTTCCTTCTTGGGCATGGAAGCGGGCGAAGTTGAACAGTTTCATGGACCCCTCCTGGGAATGGCGTCTTGATCGCCCTTTCCCTACCGCCATCCTGCTGACAACATGCTGTCAGCAGCGTTTGGCTACGGTAGCAGCATGAGACGTGCGGACAGGCTTTTCCGGATCATCCAGGTCTTGCGGCGCAAGCGGCGACCCGTCACGGCGCAGGAGATTGCGCAGGAGCTCGAAACCTCACTGCGCACGATCTATCGCGACGTGGCGCAGCTGATGGCCGATCGCGTGCCGATCCGCGGCGAGGCGGGAATCGGCTATGTGCTCGAAGGCGGCTTCGACATGCCGCCCCTGATGCTGACACCGGACGAGATCGAAGCGGCGATGCTGGGTGCGCAATGGGTGATGAGCCGCGGCGATCCTGCGCTCACCCGCGCGGCCGCCGATCTGGTCGCCAAGATCGGTGCGGTCGTGCCCGAGCATCTGCGTCCGCTCCTGATGGAGCCCGCGCTTGCCGCGCCCAAGCGCTATCCCAACGCGCCGGATGCGATCGACATGGCGCGCCTGCGCGGTGCGATCCGCAAACGGGAAAAGATCTCGATGCTTTATGCCGACGAAAACGGCAGCGAAACGCGCCGCACCATCTGGCCCATCGCGGTGAGCTATTGGGAGACAGTGCGCGTCATTGTCGCGTGGTGCGAGTTGCGGAAGGGATTCCGCCATTTCCGCACCGACCGCGTGCTCGCCGCCGAATTCCTCGATGCGCGCTATCCGACCTCGCGCGCACGTCTGCGTGTCGCGTGGAAAAAGGAAATGGATGCGAGCTGCGCCACCGGCGACGACTTTCAGGGACCGCGGTCGCTTGCGGCGCGCGATCGGGCCGCAGATGCGATGGTGGAGTGAACGAAATCAATTCGCTTCTGTCCTCGGAAAGGTGACCGCTTCCAGCTTGTTGCCATCGGCATCGAGAATGAATGCGCCGAAATAGGGTGTGAACGCCGCCTGGCGCGGGCCGGGTTCACCGTCGTCGGTGCCGCCATTCGCCAGCGCTGCCGCATGGAATGCGCACACGGCGTCTTCGTTCGGTGCGCGCAGGCAGATGTGGCCGCCGGGATTCGAAGTTTGGGGCACCCATTCCCGCAGGTTCAGCCACAATTCGGGATAGGACTTGCCGAATCCGATTGTTGCCTCGCGCACCACGAGTTTGCGCAAACCGAGTGCCGCCAGCACGGATTCATAGAACGCACCGGCTTTCGCCAGATCGCGGACCGGGACCGAGACATGATCGATCATAATTTCCTCGCCAGACAGTTCCGGCGCGGAGAGTTGCAGATTATTCGCGGCGCGTCATGCCCATGCGGCGCCAAACGACAAAGCCCTGGCGAAAAAGGCGAAGAGCTTTGCGGCCCTTTGCCTCCGCAAGAATCTGAGAGGGCCGCGAACTTACAGCGCGCTGGAAAGTTCGCTGCGCAATGCGCCGGTTGCCGGATTATGAACGCGGTTGTTGACGATGTCCGAAACGCTTGCCGGGCGGCCATAGAACTGGGCGTCCCAGTCGCTCTTGTCATCGACGACGGAGCCATTAAAGGTGAGGCCGCCATACGCGCCCGTGGCGGATGTCCAGGCGACAATATCGCCTGAGAGATTGCCGCTCGTCGCGCCTTCAGCGCCGCCGCTCAAGGTCACAACGGTAATGTCTGCGGCCGCGCCGATCTTGAACTTGCTCTGCTCGATGCCGCGCAGCGCCCGGTCGCTCATGATCAGGAGAACGATCTGCGCCTGCTCAAGGCCTGCCTGCAGACCGAAGGATGCAGATCCCAGCGTGTAGAAAGCCGGCTGGCTCCAATGGCCGCCACGCCGTTCCACCAGCACGCCGTCTCCGCCTTCGGCGCCGAAGATAAAGCCGCCCTTGACGAGCTTGGGGATGATCAGCACGGCGCGGGCGTGTCGGAGCATGTCGTGCGCCTGGGCGAAGGACGGATCGTGTTTGAGATTTTCAACGGTCCGCGTGGCCTGGGCCAGGACTTCCGTCTGGTCGGACGCCATGGCGGAAGATGCGCCGCCGGTCGTGAGTGCAAAAGCCACCGCGGCGGCGGAAAGAACGGAAAGTCTCATCATTTCGAAATCCCCATAAGGTGGCGCAAGCGGGCCGCACTGCGCCGTCAAGAAACGCACCATATGTGCAGGAGTTCCACCGGACGCGGAATGTCCGGCCGCGCGAGCCATGTCCCTGTGGCGACAGTCTTTCTTTGTCACAGTGGAATGCCGCGCCGCAACAATCCGGGCCGGACGCATATCGGCCCGATACATTGACTTGGCCGGGTGCGCTACCCAGATTTGCTGCGTGTCCGGGGAGCGACGAATCATGGCGGATATCAATGCGGCGTCCGCGCCGGCAGGCGAAGCGTCGAAGCCCGAAGATCTCCGGCTGTTTTCGATCATTATCTACGGGCTCTATATCGCAGGCTTCTGCAGCGGCGGATTCACGACCCTGATCGGCGTGATCCTCGCTTATGTGAAACGCGGCGATTCGCGCGGCACGATTTATGAGAGCCACTTCACCAATGCGATCGAAGTGTTCTGGATCGCGCTCGTGATCGGGTTGATCGCAATTCCGCTCTATTTCCTGTTCTTCCTCGGCGCGCTGATCCATCTCGGTCTGGTCGTCTGGTATTTGTACCGCTCGATCAAGGGACTTGTGCGCGTGCTCGACAATCGGGCTTACAGCTAGCGAAACTCAGGCGTGGTCCGGGTTCGGACGGAAAAACAGAAAACCGATAAAGCCCACCATCAAGGCGAGGGCAAAGCTGTACGGCACGATATCGTACAGCATGGCCGAAGCTTGCGCGGCATGGTGGAATGTCATGCCCATATGCGTGCCCCACAATGCGCAATCGCCGATGCCGTCCTCATTGATCTCGCAACCGGAATAGGTCGATGCGAACACCGCTAGCGTGGGAAAGGCGAGCGCAACCAACGGCAGAACAAGCGGGCTGAGCGCGGCCAGGAGCGGGCGGCGCAGAATCAGTGCCAGCACGGCTGCAGCAAAGGCGATCGCGAGCGCGAACAATGCGTTCTCGCCGATGAACCATGAGAGGTCGAGCGTGTCCCGCAGGCCTCCGCCCAATGCCAGGCCGTGACAGAGCGCCGGACCCGGTGCGCATCCCATCGCCAGAGCGGTGCCACGCACGAACCACACAAGAACCGACGGGCCAAGAAGCACAGCTGCGCACAGACCCCAAACGCACAGCAATACACTGTGCTTTGGAGGCGGCGACTCCGCCTCATCCAGGTTGTCGTACATTTCCATAAACGAATGTTAGGCACGCCCCGCCGGAATGCCGCAGAATTATCCTACGATGATTAATGGCCGCGGGCGTTAACCTGCGTTGGCCGCAATCATTAAATATCGTATTGCGCCCAAATCCGATGCGCGATGGTTTGGCTCAGGCTGCCGCGGAGGGGCGCGCCTTGACCCGTGCGAACCATGCCGCGACGTGCTTGTTCTCCGGATCCAGAGGCTGGCCGACCGTGGCGCCAAAATCGAGGAAGCAGAACAGCAGGATGTCGGCGAGCGTGAACCGCTTGCCGCACAGAAATTCGCGGGTGGCCAATTGGCCGTCGAGCCATTTGAGGCGATCCTGCGCGACCTTTTTCAAGCCGTCCGCCGCTTCCGGCAGGGTCACGATGCGATCCTTGAACAAAGGCAGGCCTTGGCTGAAGCGGAAGCCGTTGGCGAGCGGCTCGCAAATATTGAGATCGACGCGGCGCGTCCACATCCGGCTTTCGGCTTTTTCGGCGGCCGTCGAACCCACGAGCGCGGGTTTGGGCTGGGTGTCCTCGAGATATTCGCAGATGGCGGTGACTTCGCAGACCGTCGAGCCGTCATCGAGTTCAAGCGCGGGCATCTGGCCGTGAGCGTTTTTCGAAAGATAGGGCTCCCTGCGGTTGTCGCCCTTCAGCAGGTCGACATCTTCCGACGGGATTTTGACCCCCTTTTCCGCCATAAACATCCGGACGACTCGCGGGTTCGGGCCGATGGAGTTGTAGAATTTCATGGCTGGGCGTCCCTTCCTGTTTTTGGCCTGTTTCGCGACCTGTTGCGCAGGCCCCGGACGTTAGGCAAGCACAGGAAACCGGTCAAACCGGGCTTCGACCGCGTAATTGGGCCTTATTGTAAAGTTAGTGTTTTGGTTTCTTGATAGCGTCCGGAACGGCGGAAAGCTGATGACCGTACAGAAATTCCTCATCCTGGCCGGCGGCTGGATCTTGACGGTGGTCGGCCTGCTGCTGACTCCGCTGCCGGTGCCCTTGCCGTTTCCTCTTGGCATCGGCCTGTTTCTCATCGGCTGCGCCATTCTCACGACCCATTCCAAAATGTTTCGGCGCTGGATCCAGCATTTGCGTCATCGCAATTCCTGGCTAACGCCCTGGCTCGAATATTTCACCAAGCGCGCGCCGGCGCAGGTGAAAGCGATGGTGCACCGGACGAGGCCGCACGCGGTCCACCGTCATGCGCGCATCCGTGCGCGCCGCGACGAAGCCTGAACGATGGCGATCCCGTTCGAGCGCAATTTCGACGCGCCGTATGGCGAGATCGTCGCTCTAAGCCCCCGCATCGGCCGCGTGCTCGCGAAAAATCCCGGGCCGTTCACGTTCAAGGGTACCGGCGTTTACATTCTCGGAGATAGGGATGTTGCCGTGATCGATCCCGGTCCGGACTTGCCCGAGCATGTCGAGGCGCTGAAGCATGCGATCGGTGACCGGCGGCTCACGCATATTCTCGTCACGCACACGCATAGCGATCATTCGCCGGCAGCCAAGCCGCTCAAGGAATGGTCGGGCGCGAAGACTTATGCTTTCGGCCCGCACGGCTCCGGCAAGGCCGAGGAAGGCGTAAAGGTCGAAGAGGGCGGCGACATGGATTTTGCGCCCGATGTGCGCGTGAAAGACGGCGATGTCATCACGGGCAACGGCTTCACGGTCGAATGCGTGTTCACACCCGGCCATACGTCGAACCACATGTGTTTCGCGTTGCGCGAGGATGATGCGCTGTTCACGGGCGATCATGTGATGGGCTGGTCGACGACCGTGGTGACGCCGCCGGACGGCGACATGGGCTCCTATATGTCAAGCCTGAAAAAACTGCTCGCGCGCGACGACAAGGTTCTGTGGCCTACGCATGGCGGGCCGGTGCGCGATCCGAAACCTTTCGTGCAGGCCTATATCGATCACCGGCTCGACCGCGAAGCGCAGATCGTGGCGTGCTTGCGCGACGGCGTGTCGACGATTCCCGAAATGGTCGCGCGCATGTATGCCGACGTGGACAAGCGCCTCCATCCGGCCGCGGCGCGTTCCGTCCTCGCCCATCTGATCCAGATGACGCATGACGGGCGGGTTGTCGTCGAAGGAAATGGCGCCTCGGCGCGATACCGGTTGTCGGCAGAAGCGAAGTGAACCTTGGCGAGAATTGTCAATCTTCGTCCGAGCTTGCCTGCTGAGAAGTGTTTCCGCAGGTCGCCGACACGAGATCGTGCAAATTCGACAGGAACTTCGCCTGAACGCAGCTTGAATCGTTCGTGGTGCAGGCGCCTGAGGCCTTCGCAACGGGCGTGTATCCGGCGTCGCCATGCCAGACCTGCCGTTGAATACGGTCACTGACGTTGAGCAGGTATGTGAAGTTCTCGATGCAAGTTTCGAAATGGTCCCAGCGTGCGACGGAGCCTGCGGGCATGACCGCCTGATTGTCCCATTTGAAGCTTGTTTCGCAGCCGGACTTGCCATCGGGTCCATTGAGGACAATCTGCGCCGCATGCATCTTGTCCGTCTGCGAACCGGTTGCAGACACATAGGCATCATGTGCGACTGTCACGCATTGATGCATCTCTTCGAACCGCGGCTCGATAACAAGATCCAGGTAATTCCAGAATTCCTGCTGACGGTTGTCGGCGAGGAGATTTTGCTGACTTTCCCAGTGCCCTTCCATGTTCAGTTGATTCTTCCACGATTGAAAACGATCGGCGCGATAAGCGTCCAAATAGTGCGGCCACAATTCGTTCAAATCTGTTTCGGAAGCAGGTCTGTTCAGCGATTGCAGGACATCGTCAGTATAGGTGACGCGCTGGACAATGGCGGTCACGAAGTCCGTCTGTAATGCAATAAGTTCCTTATCCTGCTCCTGCTGCTGCGCATATTGCTCTTGGTGGTACTGACCGATTTCACTCAATTCCCAAGTGATCAGTGATCCCACTGCGGCAACAAGAACGGACGCGAGAAATGCGAATCCTGCCTGCGACTGCAGCCGTTGGAGTAACCATCTAAAGAACGACTCGCGTTTGGACTCCGACTTTGATTTGTGTTCTTCGTGTTTGCTTGAATTTACCATGACGTCGAGCCCCTAAGGACGCCGGATATTAACCATATGCTTGCCCTGCAGCAAGCCGGGACAAGCATTCCGACCAATCGGGGAGAGCAGCGGTCGGACGCCGTCACCCGCTCGCGATGAGCTTCTTCACGAAGGCTCGAATTCGCGCCGCATTTGTGCCGCCGTCGGTTTCGCCGACCCGGCTCTTGGAACGGATATCGAGGCGTGCGCCCATGCCGGAGGGTTTGACGCGGATCACGATGTCGGAGGTCAGGCCGAAAAAAAAGCTCGTATCCGTCGCTTCTATGCGGCCCGCGTCGGGATCGACCGCGACGATGTCCCAGCCCACATTTCGCGCGGTCGCAAGTGCGCGCGCGAAAAGCTTCTCCGGCGATGTCAGTTGCCCGACCGGGTGGATTTCGGGATAGAATTTTTTCTGCAGCGCCATGACGGTCGTGGTCTTGCCGTCGACTTGCACGACGTTCGGGCCGTCATAATCGGGCGGGTTTTCCGCGTCGGGACGCTGTGCGAGTAGCGCCACGAATTCCGGTGGATGCTCGACATCGGTGGAGATGTCATGAATGCGCGGAGATACGCGGCAGATCGCGATGTCGTAAACCGGGTTTATCAGCAGGATGATCGCGCCCACGAATCCGATCACGCCATAGCGCGCGCCCGCACCGGTATTCAGAAATAGCGCGCTCACCACCCAGATGAGGCCCAGCAGCAGCGCTGCGGCGCCGAAACCAAGGCAAACCGGAAAAATCTTGAACAGGCCGACGCGGAAATCCCAAATGTGAAACTGTGTCCCAACGGACGCAACGATGCCGATCACGAGCGCGAGCACCAAGGCGCCGAATGCAAGCCTGGCGACGACATTCATGAACCGCATTGAATGTCCCCTTTGCGCCTATTCGGCGGCGGTCGGCAGCCGGTAGGAGCCGAAACGCTGGCGCAATGCGATCTTTTGAATCTTGCCCGTCGCGGTGTGCGGAATTTCGTCGACAAATGCCACGTCGTCCGGCATCCACCATTTGGCGATCTTGCCCGAAAGATATTTCAGTATTTCATCTTTTGTCGCTTTCTGGCCCGGCTTCAGCACCACGATCAAAAGCGGACGCTCGTCCCATTTGGGATGCGCCACACCGATCACGGCTGCTTCGGCCACCGCGGGATGGCCTACCGCGACGTTTTCGATCTCGATCGACGAAATCCATTCGCCGCCCGATTTGATCACGTCCTTCGCGCGGTCGGTAATGGTCATGTAGCCGTCGGTATCGAGCGTCGCCACGTCGCCCGTGTCGAACCAGTCTTCGGAATCGAATGCGCTCTCGCCTTCGCCCTTGAAATAGGCTTTGGCCACGGCCGGTCCGCGCACCTTGAGGCGTCCGAACGCCTTGCCGTCGCGCGGCAGTTCGCGATCCTCGTCATCGACGATTTTCATTTCCACGCTGAACGGCGGATGGCCCTGTTTGAGCTTGACCGAAAGTTGCTCTTCGTAAGGCAGCGTATCCATTCCCGCCTTGAGCGTGCCCAGCGTGCCCAACGGGCTCATTTCCGTCATGCCCCAGGCATGCACGACCTCGACTTCATATTTGCGCTCGAAGATTTCGATCATCGAGCGCGGGCAGGCCGAGCCGCCGATCAACACGCGATCCAGATACGGCAACATCTTTCCCGTTTGCTCGAGATATTGCAGCAGCATGAGCCAGACAGTCGGCACGGCAGCCGTCATCGTCACTTTCTCGGTATCGAGGAGCTCGTAGACCGATTCGCCGTCGAGTTTCGGTCCCGGCAGCACGAGCTTCGCGCCCATCATCGGACCGACGAAGGCCAGCGCCCACGCATTGGCGTGAAACATCGGCACGACCGGCAGCACGCTGTCCACGCCGCGCACACCTTGCGCATCCGCCTGGCTTGCGACCAGCGCATGCAGCGTGTTCGAGCGGTGGGAATAAAGTACGCCTTTGGGATTGCCCGTCGTGCCCGAGGTGTAGCAAAGCCCGCAGGCCGTGTTCTCGTCGAAATCCTTCCAGGTAAAATCGTCCGCAGGCTCGGCGATGAAATCCTCATAGGCGACGAGATTGGGAATCTCTGCCTTCGGCAAATTCGCGCGATCGGTCAGCGCGACATAGAGTTTGATCGACGGAAGCTTGGGCGCGATCTCGGCCACGAGATTTGCGAAACTCGTGTCGAAGAACAGCACGCGGTCTTCCGCATGGCTCGCGATATAGATGAGCTGCTCGGGAAACAGACGTGGATTGAGCGTGTGATAGATCGCACCGATGCCGGTGATGCCGTACCAGGTCTCGATATGCCGATGTGTGTTCCAGGCCAGCGTGCCGATGCGGTCGCCGACCTTGATGCCAAACCGATCGAGCGCCTTGGCAACGCGCCGGGCGCGCCCCTGGACTTTTCGGTAATTCGTCCGGTGGATGGGACCTTCCACCGTTCGCGACACGATTTCCCGGTCGCCGTGGTACAGCGCGGCGTGGTCGATGATCTTGTGGACGACCAGCGGCCAGTCCTGCATCAGGCCAAGCATTTCCCTATTTACCCCTGAATTTCGCGCTGCATCATAGGAACGCCCGGACGGTGGAGCAACGCGGCCGCGCCTCTCGTTGACGCGACGCAGCGGCGCGGGCGATGAATGGTTCCGCCAGCCCCGAGGTGCCGCCATGCCCCTGTCCAACGCCCAGTCGCGCGATGTCCAAAGCCTGCTTCACCCCTATACCAACCTCGTGAAACTGCGCGAAACCGGGCCGCTGGTGTTCGAGCGCGGCAAGGGCATCCGCGTCTATGACGAGCACGGCAAGGACTATATAGAGGCGATGGCAGGCCTGTGGTGCACCGCGCTCGGCTGGGGCGAGGAAGCGCTGATCGAGGCTGCCGCCGAGCAGATGGGCAAGCTCGCCTACGCCCACATTTTCGCCGGCCGCAGCCATGAACCGGCCATCGCACTGGCCGAGAAACTGAAGGAAGTGGCGCCGTTTCCGGTCGGCAAGGTGTTCTTCGCCAATTCCGGCTCGGAAGCCAACGACACTCAGATCAAGCTCACCTGGTACGTCGCCAACGCGATGGGCAAGCCCAGGGCGAAAAAGATCATCAGCCGCACCAAGGCCTATCACGGCGTGACGGTCGCGAGCGCGAGCCTGACGGGCCTCCCCGCGAACCACAGAAGCTTCGACCTGCCGCTTGATTTCGTGCGCTTCGCCGATTGCCCGCATTATTACCGCAACGCCGAACCGGGCGAGAGCGAGACGGATTTCTCCAAACGCATGGCGCGCAACCTTGCGGAACTGATCGAGAAGGAAGGTCCCGAGACAATCGGCGCGATGATCGCCGAGCCGGTGCAGGGCGCAGGCGGTGTGATCCTGCCGCCCCAGGGTTATTTCGACGAGATCTGCAAGGTACTCGACCGCTACGGCATCCCGCTGATCGACGACGAAGTGATCACGGGCTTCGGCCGCACGGGCAACTGGTTCGGCTGCGGCACCTACGGCTTCGAACCTTCGTCCATGACGATCGCCAAGGCTCTCTCATCGGCCTATCTGCCGATTTCGGCCGTGCTGCTGTCGCCGGAAATGTGCGAGGTGATCGAAAGCGAATCCGGCAAGATCGGCACCTTCGGCCACGGCTTCACCTATTCGGGCCATCCGGTAGCCGCCGCCGTGGCGCTCAAGACGATCGAAATCTATCAGGAACGCGACATCGTCGGCCATGTGCGCGATGTGGCGCCGCGTTTCCTCGCGCGGCTCGCGAAGCTCGGCGAGCATCCTCTGGTGGGCGAGGCAAAGGGCGTGGGGCTTCTCGGCGGCGTCGAGATCGTCGCCGATAAAAAGACGAAAGCGAATTTCGATCCGTCGAAAGCGGTCGCGGCCAATATCGCGCGCTTCGCGGAAGAAGAAGGCCTGATCACGCGTCCGCTTCTGGGCGACCGCATCGCACTCTGTCCGCCACTCGTGATCGACGAAGCCGAAATCGATGAGCTGTTCGACCGCTTCGAACGCGCGTTGGCCAAGGGGCTGGATTGGGCGACGAAGGAGAAGTTGATTTCGTAAAACGTCGCTACTTCAACCCCAGTTTCTGCGCGAGATAGGTGTAGGACAGCGCCCACATCTCCGCCTGTTCTTCGTGCGTCGCGCCGGGGCCGTGGCCGCCTTCGGGGCTTTCGTAGAACAGCACGTCCTGGTTCATCGCTTCCATCTTTGCCGCCATCATGCGCGCGAAGACGGGCGTGACGCGGTCGTCGCTCGTTTCGGTGATGAATAGGATCGGCGGATATTTCACATCCGGTTTCAAATTCTCATAAGCCGAATATTTGAGGATCGCCGCGCGCATCACAGGATCAGCCGGATCGCCATATTCGCCCACCCAGGACGCGCCCGCGCCGAAATGCGTGTAGCGCAGCATATCGACCAGCGGCCGCTGGCAGACGACGGCTCCAAACAGATCGGGCCGTTCCGCCATCGTGGCCGTCACAAGCAGGCCGCCATTGGACGCGCCGACCGTGCCCACCTGCTTCGGCAATGCGAGCCCGCGATGTTCGATGTCTTCGGCCACCGCTTCGAAATCGTCGAAGGCGCGTTGATGATGTAGCTTGAGCGCGGCCTGATGCCAGGCCGGGCCGAATTCTCCGCCGCCTCGTATGTTCGCCACCGCGACCGCGCCGCCCTTGGCGAGCCAGGTCTGTCCCGCATCAAGCGGACGATGCCCGTCGTTCCAGTACCACGGCACGAGCGACATCTCGAAGCCGCCATAGGAATAGAGGATCGTCGGCACAGGTCCCGTCGCGGTCTTCGAATGGATCAGGAAATACGGAATTTTCGTGCCGTCGGCGGATGTCGCCCAGAATTGGTCCGTGACCAACCCGCTCGCATCGAAACGCGAAGGCTCCGACTTGATCGCAACCGGCGCGCCCTTGCCGTCATACGTATAAAGCGTCACGGGCTGCAGGAAGCTTTCAAACGTGAATTGCGCGAGCGGCGTCCAGTCGTCGGCGGATACGATATGCGTCGAGCCGCCTTTCGGCAGATCAAGCGTCGTGTCGCTCCACGCGCCGGATTTGCCCGGGCGGAATTCGTGGATCGAACCCGTGACGTTCTCGAAGATCGAGGCATAGACCGCATCGCGGCCCGGCGAGACGTCGTCGATCGTGGCGCGCGCATCGGGCGTGAAAAGGACATTGTAGCTCGGCTTGTTCGTCTTCACGAAACGCTGCACGGGAAACGCCACGAGCGAGCCTTGTGGAATCGGCGCCGCGCCCGGCGGCGTCCATGCGTCGCGCAAGGTGAAAATCAGATTGCCGGCGGTCACGCCTTTGAGATCGGCGCCGAGCGGCAACGGCAGCTTCACTGTTGAGCCGTCGGGCTTCACGGTGAAATATTCCGCGGTGAAGAAAGTGAGGCCATGCACGATCAGCGGAATCGTGCCGTAAGGTCCGCGGAAGACCTGCCCGCTGGACGAGATGTCGGTGGTCTGACCTTCGAATATGGTTTTCGCTGCGCCGATCGGCTGGCCGCGATGCCAGAGCTTCACGATACGCGGATAGCTCGAAACCGTCATCGAGCCGGGCCCGAAATCCGTGCTGAACAGAATGGTATCGGCGTCCACATATTCGGCATTGGACTTGGCGACCGCGAGCGAAAAGCCGTCCTTTAAGAATGCCTTCGCCTTCGGATCGTATTCGCGCACCACCGAGGCATCGCCGCCACCCGGAGACAGCCGCACGAGGCAGCGCTTCATGCCGGGTGCGCACCGCGCGCCCTGCCAAACCCAATCGGTGTGCTCGTCGGCGTCGAGCTTGTCGACATCGAGAAGCACATCCCATTTGGGATCGGCGTTGCGGTAATCCGCAGCGGATGTCTTGCGCCAGATACCGCGCACATGGCCCGCGTCCTGCCAGAAATTGTACACGTCGCCATGATCGAGCTCGCCCATCGCGATGCGATCATTGGCGTTCAGCACGGTGAGGATCGCGTCGTGGTCCTGTTTGTATTGCGGATCGGACTGCAGGACAGAGAAGGTCTTCTCGTTCTGCTCCTTCGCCCAGGCGAGGGGCTTGGCGCCATGAATGTCCGTGAGCCACAGATAGGGATCGGGCGAATCGGGCGTGAGATCTGCTGTTTGCGCAATCGCGACGCCGGCGAGTGCTATTGCGAGGATCACTCCAAACGAGAGTCTTGCGAGATTCATGTTACCCAATTCCCTCTTGCCGTTCCTTCAGTATCAGTCACAACGTTGTTGGCCAATTGTTTCACCCATTTTCCCTCTCCGCCAAAGTGGGAGAGGCAAAAAAACTTATCGCCGCTCGAACAGCAGTGTCGGATTGCCCTTGTAGGTCGTCTGCGCAAATTGCGTGTAGCCGGCCTTCGTGGCCACGCGGATGGACGGCGCATTCTCCGGTGCGATCATGCAGGCGGTGCGCACGCGGCCGAACTGCGAATCATGCCAGGCGATCGCTGCGCCGACCGCTTCGCCGGCAAAACCCTTGCCATGCGCATGCGGCATGAGGCCCCAGCCGATTTCATGCGCGCCGTCGAAGCCGGGAGTCATCTCGCGTTGGCCCTCGAGCAATCCCATCTCCCCGGCAAAACGGCCCGTGGCCTTTTCCTCGATCAGCCAGTAGCCGAAACCCATCAGCGCCCAGTGGCCCGGGTAACGCTGAAATCTTTGCCAGCTCTCTTCTTTCGTTGAAGGCTTGCCGCCGATGAAGCGTGTCACGTCCGGATCGGCCCACATCGCGAAGCTGTCGGGAAAGTCCGCGAGCGTGTGCGCGCGCAATTTCAGCCGTGTCGTTTCGACGGTCGGCGCGGAACTCAATTTTTCAAGAGGCATCGCGACTGTAATTCTCAAAATATTTCCACCCAAACATACACACAATTTGCGCGGTTGCCGGAACCCGCCCCTGCGTTGGGGACTTACCTGACAGGTACGGCGCGCATGCGCCTTTGCGCGTGGGTGCTGCAACGCATCACATCTTAAGGAGTCCGCCATGGCCGGTCCGTTCAAACTCTCGCCTTTGCCGTATGACGAAAATGCGCTCGAACCTGTGATTTCTGCGAAAACTATCGGGTTCCACTACAACAAGCACCACAAGACCTATGTGGAGACGCTCAACAAGCTCGTGGACGGCACGCGTTTCGCCGACATGAAGCTTGAAGACGTGGTGCGCGCCACATCCGGCAAGGATGCCGAGAAAGAAAAGAAGATTTTCAACAATGCCGGCCAGGTGTGGAACCACGATTTCTACTGGCGCAGCCTGTCGCCCAAAGCGGGTAAGCCGTCCGGCAAGCTCAAGGCTGCCATCGAACGCGATTTCGGCGGCACCGACGCGCTGGTCGAAAAGCTCGCGGAAGCGGGCAAGGAACAGTTTGGCAGCGGCTGGGCTTGGCTCGTGTCGCAGCACGGCAAGCTCTCGATCGACAAGACCTCGAACGCGATCGACCCGATGGCCAAGGGCGTCAATTGCCTGTTGACCGTCGATGTGTGGGAGCACGCCTACTATCTCGATTACCAGAACGAGCGGCCGAAATACCTCCAAGCCGTGTTGGTCAAGCTACTGAACTGGGATTTCGCGGCGGAAAACCTGGAAAAAGAGGATCATCCGATCCGCGCCGCAGCTTGACGTTGACGTAAACGTCAACTAGGAGTCCGGCCCGTCAGCGACAGGGCCGGACTTCGCGTCCGGATGAGGCTTGAGCCGGACCTACACCATCCAGGATTTGACCAAGGCGTTCGGGATCACCTCCCGGACCCTGCGGCATTATGAAGACGAAGGGCTGATCTCGCCTGAGCGGCGCGGCCAGACCCGCCTCTATTCGGCGCGCGACCGCGCCCGGCTTTCGCTGATCCTGCGCGGCAAGCGCGTGGGCTTCGGGCTCGCCGAGATCGCCGAAATTCTCGACCTCTACGAAAAGCCGGATGGCGGCGCAGCCCAGCTTACGCTGGCGCGCAAGAAATTCGCCGAACGCGTCGCACTCCTCGAACGGCAGCAGGCCGACATCGAAGAGTCGCTCGCCGAGCTCAGGCTCGGCCTCACCATGATCGACAACAAACTCGCCGAACGGCACGAGGACACGCGCACGAAACCGCGCATCCGCCTCACCGGATATGGCGTGATGCCGGCGGAGGATTGAATGACTGCGGTAAACGTCGAAGTGCCCGAATTCATGACGGAGGATCTGCGCATCTTCGAAGAAGGCGTGGGCAAGTTTCTCGAGCGCGAAGTGGTGCCGAACAACGAGCGCTATATCGCGCAGCACCATGTCGATCGCGAATTGTGGACCAAAGCGGGCGCGGCGGGTCTCTTGTGCGCCTCCATGCCGGAAGAATATGGCGGCGCGGGCGGCACGTTTGCGCATGAAGCGGTCATCATCGACCAGCTCGGCAAGCGCGGTGTCGATGGCTGGGGCATCGTGCTGCACAACGCGATCGTGGCGCCTTACATCCTTCACTACGGCACGGAAGAGCAGAAGAAGCGCTGGTTGCCGCGGCTCGCAAGCGGCGAACTCGTGAGTGCCATCGCGATGACGGAGCCGGGCACGGGCTCTGACCTGCAGAACGTCAAGACGACGGCGAAGCGCGACGGCAATCAGTATCTCGTCAACGGCTCGAAGACGTTCATCACCAATGGCGGCACGGCCAATTTCATCATCGTCGTCTCCAAGACCGACACCACCAAGGGCGCGAAAGGTATTTCGCTTGTCTGCGTGGAAACGGACGAGGTGGAAGGGTTCCGCCGCGGCCGCGTGCTCGACAAACTGGGCCAGAAAGCGAACGACACTGCCGAGCTGTTCTTCGACGATGTGCGCGTACCGACGGAGAATTTGATCGGCATCGATGAAGGTCAGGGCTTCGTCCAGCTCATGCAGCAATTGCCGCAGGAACGCCTGATCATCGCGCTGCAGGCTCTCGCCGTGATCGAGCGCGCGCTCGACGTGACGGGCACTTACGTGAAAGAGCGCCGTGCCTTCGGCAAGCAGATCATCGAATTCCAGAACACGCAGTTCAAGCTCGCCGAATGCAAGACGGAAGCGACGGTCGGCAAGGTGTTCTGCCATCACTGCGTCGATCTGCATCTGCGCGGGAAATTGGATGCCACCATGGCTTCGATGGCCAAGCTGTGGCTGACCGACACGCAATGCAAAATCGTCGACGAATGCCTTCAGCTGCATGGCGGCTACGGCTATATGAACGAATTCCCCATCGCCCGCATGTTCGCCGACAGTCGCGTACAGAAGATTTACGGCGGCACGAACGAGATCATGAAGCTGTTGATCGCAAGGAGCTTGTGAGCGTGCGGCGGAATTTCTCTCATCTTTCTTCCCCCGTTCACGGGGGAAGTGGCGCGCCCCCCGGTCCGCGCGAAGCGCGGCCG
>PLJH01000090.1 GCA_003139615.1 Alphaproteobacteria bacterium | reverse complement strand
GGAAAATGGTGCCGTCGAGAATATTGCGGATGGTGCCGTTGGGGCTCTTCCACATCTTCTTGAGGCCGAATTCCTTGACGCGGGCCTCGTCCGGCGTGATGGTGGCGCATTTGACGCCCACGCCCACCCGCTTGATCGCTTCGGCCGATTCCACGGTGACGCGGTCGTCGGTCTTGTCGCGGTTCTCAATTCCCAGATCGAAATATTCGAGCTTGATGTCGAGATAGGGCAGGATCAGCTTCTTTTTGATGAGGTCCCAGATGATGCGGGTCATCTCGTCGCCGTCGAGCTCGACGACCGGGTTTTGAACCTTGATCTTGTCCATTCGAGTATCCTCAGGAAGGGCGAAGCGGGGAGGCTATAGCGAGGGTGGGAACCGAGGTCAAAGGGGCGATTTGGAGCGGGCGAAAGGACTTCCATGTGCTAGAGACTTCGCCGATAGCCATCCTTTGAAAGGTTTCAGCCATGCCTCTCGTCCTGACCCCGGAAATCAAAGACCTCGTCAATGGCGGCCTCGCCGGCGGCAACCCGCTGCTGCTTGCGGTTGTGACGCCGGAAAACAAGCCCGTTCTGTCGTTTCGCGGCTCGACGCAGGTCTATAGCGACGACCAGCTTGGTCTCTGGGTCCGCAACACATCCGGCGGCACGATCGAAGCGATCCGCAAGAACCCGAACATCGCGATGATGTATCGCTCCGCCACCACGCCGCTGCTGCAGTTCCAGGGCCGGGCGCGCATCGCGACGGACACGGCCGAACGCAATCGCGTGTTCGAGAATTCGCCGGAACGCGAGCAGAAGTCGGATCCCGAGCGCAAGGGCAATGCCATCATCATCGATCTCGACAAGGTCGAAGGCGTGCTGCGTTTCGGCGCCGACGGACCGGTGTTTGCCAAGCTGGCGCGCTGACGCGTGACGCCGCCTTCCATCATCCTGTCCCATCCGCAGCTCGGCGAGAATATCGGCGCGGCTGCCCGCGCGATGGCGAATTTCGGCTTGAGCGATCTGCGCCTCGTCGCGCCCCGCGACGGCTGGCCGAACGAGAAGGCGGGCCACATGGCGGTGGGCGCATCTTTCGTCGTCGAAAAGGCACAGCTGTTCCAGACGCTTCCCGAAGCGCTGGGCAATCTCAATCTCGTCTATGCCACGACCGCGCGCGATCGCGGCGTCACCAAGGAAGTCCTCACGCCTGAGGAAGCGGCAAAACGTTTGCGCAAGGCGGCCGCGCGCGGCGAGAAAACCGGCATCCTGTTCGGCAACGAACGCGCCGGGCTCGACAATGACGAGATCTCGCTCGCCGATGCCGTGATCACGGTGCCGACCTCCGAATTCACTTCGCTCAATCTCGGGCAGACGGTCGTGGTCGCGGCGTATGAATGGTTTCGCGCAGGCGACGCGACGCCGCCCGCACGCATCGAACACGCCCCCTATCACCGCAAGCCCACGCGCGCGGAAATATTCGGGCTGTTCGAGCATCTGGAGCGCGAGCTGTCGGAAAGCGGCTTTCTCTTTCCGCCCGCCAAATACGACGCGATGGTGCGCGCCATCCGCGCCACGGTTCACCGCGCCAGGCTCACCTATCAGGAGGTGCAGACCCTGCGCGGCATGATCGTGGCACTGGTGAAAAACAAGCACCGGGTGAAGAAGGGATAACCCTTCGCCGACAGTAGAATTTTTAACGCGGTGGGCGCGGGGGATGCGCGGGGGACGCGGGGCCTTCTTGCGCGCGTTCGAGCGCAGCTTTTCTTCCTTTGCGCCCTCTGCGAGACCTCAGCGACCACCGCGTTAAGAATTCTACCGCCTTCTCCGCACCTCCGTTGTGCAATTTTTGCGCGGCCCTTTTCAAAGCCGCAAAACGCCTCTAGGTTTGCGGGGCAACAAGATTCGAAAGGAGGTGATCCAGTGTCTCATTGTCACCATTGGCGGCCGTCGGAAGCCGCGACCTGGATCCTCGTCGATAGAGGGATCAGCGCCGCGTAAAGTGCGACGCGCTTAAGCGGCTTCCGGTGGAAGCCGTAGCCTGACAATGGAAGGGCCGCCCGGGGAAACCCGCTGGCGGCCCTTCGTCTTTTTTGGAGGTATTTGGGGCGCTCCGCCGGACTTGCGCAGGGGCCGCCGGGATTTGCTATAAGCCTCCCGGGAGGTTGGTGACGGACGAAGCAGTCGCCAACCCGGTCAGGTCCGGAAGGAAGCAGCCGTAACGAATCCGCTTCGGGTCTTCGCCAGCCTCCCACCTCACTCTCGAACCCGGAATCCGCGACCACCGCCCATCCCGGCGCAGCAGAAACTTGCACGTCGCGAGGGCGGGCTTGCTATAGTCGAAGCCGCTCATTTCCTCCCGGACATCATGGCCGAAACGGAAGAACCATCGCTCGGGCTTGCGCCCACCGTATCGCCGAAGGCGGAAGCCTATCGGGTGCTGGCGCGCAAATACCGCCCGCAGGACTTCACGGGCCTGATCGGGCAGGACGCGCTTGTCCGCACGCTCAAAAACGCGTTCGCCACGGGCCGCATCGCCCATGCCTTCATGCTCACCGGTGTGCGCGGCGTGGGCAAGACGA
>PLJH01000042.1 GCA_003139615.1 Alphaproteobacteria bacterium | reverse complement strand
CGATGATCTGGCGCGGGCCGATGGTGATGAGCGCGCTGTCGCAGATGCTGGCCGACGTCGCGTGGGCGCCTCTCGATGTGCTCGTCGTCGATATGCCGCCGGGCACGGGCGACGCGCAACTCACCATCGCGCAGCGCGTGCCGCTCAAGGGTGCAGTGATCGTGTCCACGCCCCAGGACCTCGCGCTGATCGATGCGCGAAAGGGCCTCGCGATGTTCCGCAAGACGCAGGTGCCCGTGCTTGGCATCGTGGAAAATATGAGCGTGTTCATCTGCCCCCATTGCGGCGAGCCCAGCCATATTTTCGGCCATGGTGGCGCGCGCGCCACGGCCGGCGAACTTGACGCACCGTTCCTGGGGGAAATTCCGCTCGTGCCCGCAATTCGCGAGACATCGGACGCCGGAACCCCTATTGTGGCGCTTGCGCCCGATAGCCCTGAAGCTCAAGCATTTCTCGCTCTCGCCCGCGCCGTGGCCGGAAAGCTCGCGGAGCCCGTACGCGCCGCGCCCCGAATCGTGATGGAATAAATAATGATAAGTACTGAGCGTCATCCCGGGGCCGCCTTTTCCCCCACCCTCCCCTTGAGGGAGGGTCGAAATCTTTCTTTGAGCGACAGCGAAAAGAAAATTTCGGGGAGGGGCATGGTTGCTGCAGCACCCCGCCCCGAAAATTTCTTCGAATTTTTCGACCCGCCCTCAAGGGGCGGGTGGGAAAAAGCAAATTGCTCCGCATACGTCACAATGACATCGGTATAGAAATGGCTACTCCCAAACCTCAAATCCGCAGCATGTTCGCGACACCCGTCTGCGTGCACTTCCTGCCCGTCGCGCAGGAAGTGAATGCGGAGTTGCGCCCGCTCATTCTCGAAAAGATGGCAAGCGTCGGCGCGACGGATGCGCATGGACAAGGCTGGCGCTCGCCGCCCGATTTCGCGAGTTGGGGCGGCGGTGCGGCCGAGACATTGTTCCGCGTGCTGCGCGAACAGGCAGACGGACTCACCGCGACACGTTCCGGCGGACGCGTGAATCTCGAATGGAAAATCACGGCGGTCGCGGCGGTGCGCCAGAAGGGCGAATACAGCGAGCTCGTCGCGCGGCCGGGCGCGTTGTGGTCCGGCGTCTATTACGTCGACGACGGCTACGGAAAATCCGACGACGAAACGCTCGGCGGCGAATGCGAACTCGCCGATCCGCGCGGCGCTCTGCCCGCGATGGTCGCGCCGCATCTCGCGTTTCGCATTCCCGGCGGCGTGACGGCCGGCATGGTCGAAACGATCCGCCCGCAAATGGGCATGATCATTCTCCACCCGTCGTGGCAGCCGCGCGGCGAACGCCGCTACGACGCCGCCAACCACCGCGTGACGATCGAGTTCGATCTCGCGGTGCCTTAGGGGCAGACGAAGCGCCACTCCTGATTTTCTTCCCCCGTTTACGGAGGAAGTCCCCCGCGCAGCGGGGGGATGGGGGACCGCCGCATACCAGAACGGACGCAGCATCATCGCGTCACGCCCTCGAGAAACTCGTCCAACAACCAATTTTCGCCGCAAATTTTTTTGCTCTCGAAAATCTCCAATAAATTCAAACGCTTGATGCGGATTAGCAGGGCTTTTTAGCCCTGCTGATTTCCCTGGATACGGCCTACAAAAACAGCCTGAGCGCGCCTCGTTTTCGAACGACGCACGCATCCGGCTCGGAATGCGAAGCGCATCTTCTCCCGACCGCATGGCCCTCCCGGTCGACAGCGTGTTTGCTGCGCGTGGCGAACGATTTCGTGCAGAAAAAAATCTCACCTGTTATCGTCCCGAATCTCCAGCCAAATCATGGGCTTCGCGAAACGATAACAGGCAATAACAGGCGCCTGTTATTTGCATTCTGCAGCCTGATACGGATTCAATTGAACGTGTTTCCCCTGCCTTCACACGCAAAGGCGTGCGCGCGATCGTCTGCGGCACGAGGCGCATGCGCGCAAATCCCATCCACGCGGCTGAGGCCACGCGCTCGTCCCGCGGCATGTGGCGTGTTTCGATGTCGTCCCGTTTCTCTTTCACGCGCGCGCTCCTTCGCGGATGAAACACTCAACATGGCGATGCAAATTCACGCGCGCAATTGCATGCAATCGAATCCTGAAAATAAAGTTGGAACAAACATCGAATCTTTGGCGAAATTTCCGCGAGAATTTATCGGCGGATCAGCAGGTTATCGCGCGAGTGAGTTTGCAGAATCTGTTGCGTTGATGAACTCGCCACCGGATTTCCATCACTTGCGCTTGCGGTCAAACCAACACGGTTCGGCAATTGCGCGGGAGAGCACGCTGGCGGCAGGAAAATACGTTAGCCGTCCCCGCATTTCGGGTCTAATAAGCGGTTCATCGCCTACTACCGCGTAAGCACAGACCGCCAAGGACGATCCGGCCTCGGTCTGGATGCGCAGCGCGGAACCGTCAGCCAGTTCCTTGCCAGTCGAACCGCTTCCGTCATCGCGGAATTCGTCGAGATCGAGAGCGGCGGCAAGAGCGACCGGCCGAAACTCCGTGGAGCGCTTGACGCCTGTCTGCGCGAGAAGGCGACACTGCTCATCGCCAAGCTCGACCGCTTGGCCCGAAGCGTGGCGTTCATATCGGCACTCATGGAGGCCAAGACGAACTTCATCGCCGTGGACATGCCGCACGCATCCCGTCTCGTTCTCCACGTCATGGCCGCCTTCGCCGAACACGAGAGGGAGATGATTCGCGAACGAACGCGCGCTGCACTCGCAGCCGCCAAGGCGCGCGGTGTTCGGCTCGGCGTCAACGGCGCAGCTCTCGCCGAGCGACACACGGCCGACGCGACCGCCTACGCTGCCACGCTCCAAGACGCGATCACCACCGCGACGAACGCGGGAGCGCGCACGACACAGCAGATCGCCGACCACCTCAACGCGGTCGGTATTCCCTCACGGCAAGGTGGGCGATGGCATCCGGCGAATGTGGCGCGCGTGCTGCGGCGGCTACGCAGCGGAGTCATGCATCAGGAAAACCAAATCGGATCAGCGGCCTAGTTTTGGCGCGAAATCCTTGAGAAATGCACGGACGACGTGTCCCTAAGGCCAGCGCGGCAGCCGCAGTCTTCACCTGGCTTGGATCAACTGTTCTGCGGGCGATCACTCCTCGCAGTCGCACGCTCCGATGCTCACGTTGGGAACCTCTCGCGACACGATCCTGCCTTGGGGCGCGCTTTCGCCCCAGTTATAGACAGTCCAGCTTCCATCCTGCCCCACTTTGATCTGGTAGAGCGGGTTGACGAGCTGGTTGTCGCTTTCGCTCTCGTGAACGAACAGCCTGTTGCTGATGCTGGGATTCTCGGTCACCACCCAGCCTTTTTCGATCCCCTTCAGGAACGTGCGTCGGAACTGGTCGTACCTCTCGTCGCCTTTGATCACGATGCTCACTTGAGGAATGTCGCTCGGTGAGATTGTTCCTTCGGGTTTGCTTGCGCCCCAGTTATAGACGGTCCAGCTTCCGTCTTCTCCCACAGTGACTTGGTAGAGTTGATTGGCGGGCTGATTGCCGCTCTCGCTCTTATAAATGAACAGCTTCCGACTGATGTCGGGGTTCTCGGTCACGGCCCAGCCGCCTTTAACGCCCTTCAGGAATGCATCGCGAAACTCGCCGTACTTTTTCTCGGCCACGAGAGCGGTGACTTTACCGGAGATGGTTTGCGCCAAACCCACGCTTGAGGACTTGGGGTTCTGCAGGAAGATGTTGAGCCGTGCTCTCAATGCGACGGCATCCACACGACCGCTGACTGCGGTGAAGCCTGCGTTCATCACATCGACGACAGCGGCCTTTGCGAATTCCCGTGCAATGGCTCCGCCGACGGGTATCGGCACGAGCACGTCGACGAAAGCCTGAACGGCCTGTTCCCGTAACAGACTCGTTCGTCGAGTTTCGGCAGCAATCTGGCGATCCAGGGTACGCACGACCGAGGCCGAGGCCTTCTGTTGCTCGTCGCGCAGTATCGCCTCCGCACGAACCGGTTTGGTATCGGACATCTCCAGAATGTGCGAAGGGAAGCCCCGTTTTTCGGCCAGCACGGCAAGGACCGACACATTCGTCGGCGAGCCGGCGCCGCCGCTCAGGGGCCGCATGTTCGAGCTGTTGTTTTCAATCAGCGTGAGAGCGGTGCCATATGTGTTGCGGATGGAACCGGCGCTGTCGTGCACGGCGGGCGGAACTTGTTGCAGTAGCAGGTTCTCTGCCCTGATGCTGGCCAGCTTGTCGGTTCGCGCCTGTACCTTCAAGCGGAAGTCCGGTGTCCAACTGCCTACTTCGGCGTTGGAGAGGATCGTGAACGACGCGGCGATGATCAGGAATACCTGGACACCCACCAGTACGCGGCGCACAGCCACCACGGTCTCCGCGGCGCGGAGCTTCCAAAACGTCGCTGCGATGATCAGCACCAGGATGATGGCGGCGATCAACCACGCGTGTGAGCCGCCAAGGTTGGCTTCAAACCAATCGTTGGCATCTGCCACGAAGTTCTCATAGGCCAGTGCGAGTCCGACGAGTTGCGGCTCCGGCTTTATGCCATTCACGGCCGCCGCGGCCTGCATTGAGAAATTGTAGGCGACAAGGAAAACGAGGTGTGGGATCAGCGCCGCAGCGGCAACCGCGCATATGAACGTGAGTTCGGGGAAAGCTCCTCGCTTGTTCCACAGCAGAGATGTACCCGCCACGCCGAACAAAACAGCAATCCCAAATGCAATCCAACCGGCGTACCCGATCAGGAACAATGCGACTACGGCAAGAATAAGCAGCAGAATTCCCGACGATCCATGCGTCATTGGGGCCCCTCCCGTCCGCTTCTGGCTCGTATCGGACCATACAGTGAGTCAGAACGCATTAGAATAGGCGTGATGGTGAGAATGCGCCTTGCTGTGAGCGGGAGATGACACGGGACCGCGCTCGCGCTGCGCTGGCCGCCGCGAAGGCACGCGGAGTTCGGCTTGGTGCGAATGGGGCCGCACTCGCGGCGCAGCACAAGATCGACGCGACCGCCCACGCCCTAGCGCTCCAAGACGCGATAACCGCAGCGACCAATGCGGGAGCGCGAACGACACGACAGATCGCCGATCACCTCAACAGTATAGGGCTCCCATCGCGACAAGGGGGCGCTGACATCCCGCGGGTGTCGCGCGCACGCTCCGGCGGCTAGACACCGTAGTTACGCACTGGAAATATCCAATCGGATCAACGGCCTAGTTTTGGCGCAGAATTCTTGAGATTTGCACGGACGCACACTGGCGACGATGAATTGCAAGACGCTTTTACTTATACCGCTCGTGCCACTGCCGGAGGAGTCTCGGGTAGGCCGAGGATTGACAGGAGACCTCTTACACTGATCCGCTCGGCGGCAGTCTCCTAGCCGGAACGTTTGTCGCTATGGGCGAGATACACACCGCAACGTCAAAAGGGGACCTAGAAGGGGTCAGGGGGTTGCTCATACGCAACCCCAACCTAGTATCCGCGACAGACGCGCAGGGCGAGCCACCATTGCACTTGGCGGCGTGGCATGGCAAAACGGCCGTAGCAAAATTTTTGATAGACCGCCACGCCGACATAAATGCCAGGGACAAAGACGGCGACACTCCTCTCCACGGCGCGGCGTGGAACGGCCACTCGAAAGTCGCAAAGTTGCTGCTTGCGACCGGGGCTGATGTCAACGCCAAGAACAACGACGGTCTGACACCCTTTCAACTCGCAGAGGCGAAGGGGAAAACCGAAGTTGTGATCTTACTTCTTTTCCACAAAATAGTGCGTGATCCCTCGTGTTTAGCCGAAATGCTCGTCTCTGATTATCGTAATCTAGTACTGTCCAAAGATTGTGACGGCCACGCCCTAATGCACTGGGCAGCTGAAGCTGGCAACAAGACGCTAGTCGAAAGGTTATTGACTCTTGCGTTCTCCAGCAATGTGTCAGCTAGCGGGCTCACGCCATTACTTATAACCGTGCATCGTGCATCGGAGTATTGCCATTTTGAATCGAAATCACGGCAATCCGACTTGAAGGAATATCGTCAAAAATGGTGGGACACGGCAGAAATACTGCGTAGAAATCAGGTCACGCCAGTGTCTGCAAAAGGATTTCGGTACGATCCAGGCTTACAGACTGCAACCGGTCCCGGAACTCCGAACGAAGCGATTCTTGCCGCCCTAACCATTGAGAATTGGGAAGCACTGAATTTCGCAAAGCCATCAGACGAGCGTGACCGCGGCGGGACTGTACGCTCCAGTCGGAGCAAGGCGAGCATGATCGCCAGCCGCTGCACACCAGCGGACGTTCTTGTTGCAGTGAGGAACTGGAAGGAATTCGTACTGAGGGAACAAGTTGCGCATGGGGTGGCTGCAAGCGAAAAACCTGCGGAAGTCTCACCTTACGAGTTCTCCGGGCGTATCTTCGTGGTTGGACAAGAAGGAGCCTTGGCAGACCGAAATGGCGGAAGATTCCCGACCCTAGAAGGTGAACCAGTGTTTGCGCACCACAAAAAGGCGAATTGCACCATTGTGTTCCTCATCGAGCAAATTCTATCCGGTGGTTTCAGAAATGATTCCATAGCCTCAAATTTCTGTGTTTTGAGAACCGCTCAAAACTTATTCAAATGTATCGCGTGGGAGCACGACTTGTCTTCGTTAGGAGCCGAATGGTAAGGGCTGGCATTGGTGCGAATTTCTTGATTTTTGTGCCAGACATTGTGTTTCTAGGGGCGCATTATGACCCAATCGCCGAGACCGTGCTTTACGACGAGTTGGACGATTCGGTCGCCTGCTCCACTTTACCATCCTGTCACTTGGTCCACCGGCATTTTCACCGGAACCGCGATGCTGACGGGAACCACACACAATGACCTCCCATGGCGCCGATGCTGCGCGTTCGAGCCGTCCGCAGCCGCGTATCCGCACCGGACAAAAAGTGGCCTTTCCGGACATTTGCTTTTTTCTCCAATTTCGACCGCGCGCCTCAGCTAACGTCGTCAACAATTGTGTTCATCCTAGAGTCTCAGCATGGAGGGCTCGACGGGAGCCAAGAGTGTCTGCAGCTGCAGTGTTTTTCGAACCGGAAGTGTCGCCGTCCGTTATGGATGCGAGTCGGAGGTTGCCCTTCTGAGCAGTTCCTTTATGTCCGAATTACCTCTCTGAGTGTCCGTCCGGCGACTTTGCGAGTCGCGAGAATCGGTTAGCGAAGGCGGCGGGTTGCAAGGCGGGAATCTGTTGTGATTCCTTATGTGGCGCCGAATCGTTTTGGAGGTGCCG
>PLJH01000027.1:20254-135857 GCA_003139615.1 Alphaproteobacteria bacterium | reverse complement strand
AGTCGCGCGGCGGCGCAAAGACAGCTTCGGGGCGGGGTAATGCCGATCGGGCACCCCGCCCCGAAATTCTCTTTTCGCTGCCGCTCAAATACAATTTCGACCCGCCCTCAAGGGGCGGGTGGAAGAATCGGGCCATTGGTATCGCGCTATTGCGCCAACGCCCGCGCCACCCGCACTGCATGCTCGGTCTCGTGATAAATGCCGAAACCAATCCGCAATCGATCGCCGCGGGAATCGACGATGATATTCCGCTTTCCCAACTGCTCCGCAATCGCGCCTGCATCGGGCGTGCGGAAGGCCAGGAAGCGTCCGCGGCGGGATTCGCCGGGCATCATGAGCATGGCGCGGTTGATCGGCGCTTTGTGAAGGTCGAGTTCGTCGAGAAATGCCCGTTCGATCCCGCGCACATGGGAAAGCATCCCGGCGACCGACAAACCCTGTGACATCAACCAATCCTGTACGGCATTGAAACGATAAAGCCCCGAAACATCGAAGGTCGCGCCGAGAAACCGGCTGCCGTCATCCGCATACGGCACATCGTCGGACGCGGCTTCCAGCGACCCGAAACCCGCATACCAACCGGTGTCGCGCGGGCGGGCGCCAGAACCCGGCGGGCAATGGAGAAAGCAGGCGCCTTCGCCCGCCATTGCATATTTGTAGCCGCCGGCCAGATAGAACGCGCGCGATGCGACTGCGCTCAAATCCGTGGGGATCGCCATGAAGCCGTGATAGCCGTCGATGACGATGAACGTCTCCGGATCTGGAACGGACTGCACGATCTTTTCAAGATCGCCGACTGCGAAGCCGGAATCGAAATAGACTTGGCTCAGGAATACGAGATCGTAGACATCCTTGCTCGCCTCATCGGCGAATCGCGATGCGAAACTGTCGAACGGCTCCGTCGCGATCCGCGTCACATGCACGAGCTCGTCTTCTTCCAGTCGCGCGATCTGGCGCGAAAAACTCATGAATTCGGAACCGGTCGTCAGGATGCGCGGGTGGGGGTGGGTAGGCAGGCAAGACAGCAAACGCAGCACGAAGGAATGCGTATTCGGCCCGAACGCAATCGTGCCCGGATCTGGCAGGTTCAATTGTCGCGCGATATGTCTCTGCCCGGCCGGGATCACCTGCCCAAAAATGTGATCCCATTTGCGGTCGAGCAGGCGCGCCGCATCCTGCCACGCGGCTTGCTGGGCGTCGAAACTCGCATCCGGCCAGGGATGATGGCTGTGCGCGGCCGCATGCAGCGGCGCGTCAGCCCGTCCGACGCTCCGTTCGAATCCCGTCATTGCGGCGAGACGGGACCCGCCTTGATGTCGGGCTCGTTCAGATGCGCCGCCTTCCAGCGCATCGCCGTCCAGATGCGCGTGTGTCCCGAAGGATGATCGTAGAAGATGAACTCTTCCCACGGCGACGGATCGAGCTTGCGATATTCCGAAAGCTTCAGCGTCACGGTGGCGAAGCCGTCCGGCTGCCGGGCGGTGTTCACGCCGAAAATATCGGCCTGCGCCTCGGCCGTTCGCGTGATGGTGTTGCTGATGGGCGTTGCCAGCATGAAGAACACCGATGCAAGTGCTGCGAGAACGGGCAGTCCGGCGGGATCGTCGATCGTGCGCACATCCCAATTGCCGCCGAAGATGTCCGCCAGAATCCGGAATCCCCAATTCAGGAACGCAAAGGCCACCAGGAACAGCAGTCCCATCCACGTCAACAGAAGGGCCGCATGGTTCAACACGTAATGCCCCATCTCGTGACCGAGAACGGCCATAATTTCTGCAGGCGTGCAGCGCTTGATCAGGTTGTCGTTGAGCGAGATGCGCGTCGTGCCGAACAGGCCGGAGACATTGGCGCTGACGCGTTTGCTTTGTTTGGAGGCGTCGAACTCATAGACGTCCGTCGCGGGAATGCCGTTGCCGCGTGCGAGCGAGAGGATCTCCTGCTTGACCGGGCCGTCCTTCAGCGAGGTATAGGTATTGAACAGAGGGGCGATGAACACCGGACCAACCGTCGCTCCGACGGCAAGGAACGCAACGGCCACCAGAGTGCCCCAGAGCCACCACATCCGGGGCGTGGCGCGAATGACTGCGTAGATCACCGTCAGCACGACTGTGGCGGCTACGAGTTCAACTCCGAATACGACCGCGAAGTCGCGCATATATTGCGCAAAATTCTGATTGGAGAGGCCATAGGCATGCTCGCGGAAGAAATCTTCATAGACCGTGAGCGGAAATGTCAGCACCGCAACGAGCGCAACATACATCAACACATAAATCGGCACTTGCCAGAAGCGCGAGCGCGTCACGCCCACTGCGATATTGCGCATGGCCGCCGAGATGCGCAGCCACAGCAGCAGGGCCGACACCGCGACGGCATAAAGCGCGTCGACCAGGATCAGGTAATAGCCACCCTCGAAATAGGAATCGGAGTTCGCCCGCGCGGCGCCGCTCACCTGGTTGAGATAGGCGTTTGTCGCCTTGACCGGATCGAATTTTTGCGCGGCAGTCGGGGCGCTGGTCGTGGGAAGCGGCTGGACGGCGACGGTCGATGTCGGCGCCGCCGCAGGTGTGGCCTGCGCGGCGGCAGGCCCCGCAAAAAGGAAGGTTCCGAACAACAAGGCCATCGCGGCCGCGATTGTCTTCAGTCCCAGACGCATTGGTCCCTCCCATGTTCCGTGATCGAATCTAGCAGATCGCAGGATGTCACGGCAGTCACCCTTTGTCCGCAAGCAGCATGCGATAAACCGCGATCGTGTCGGCGCACATCTTCTCGACCGTGAATTGCGCTGCAATATGCGCGCGGCCTTTCATGCCCATGGCGAGGAGGCTCGTGGCATCGAGCGAAAGCAATTGCGCCAGCGCGCCCGCAAGCGCCTTCGAATCGCCCGGCGGAATCAGGAGGCCGGACGTGCCCGGCAGCACCGTCTCGCGCGAGCCGCCGTGATTCGTCGCGATCACGGGCCGCGCCATCGCGCTCGCCTCTGCCGAGACGCGGCCGAATGCTTCGGGATCGGTGGAGGCCGAAACGACGATGTCGGAGGCCAGATAGGCGGCCGGCATGTCGGTCGTATGTCCGGGAATGGCGACAATATCCTGCAGCCCGGCGTCGGCGATCGCCTTGCGGAGTTCGTCTTCATAACCGGTGCGGCCTTGCGCGTCGCCCGCGAGCACCGCCCGCACGCCCGGCAGCCGACCTTCGCGTTTGAGTTGGGCCAGGGCCGCGATGAATACGGTCTGTCCTTTCCAGCGCGTGAGCCGTCCCGGCAACAGGATGACCGTGTCGTCGTCCTTCGCGCCCCAGGCTGCGCGCAACGCCGCGGCGCGTTCGGGAGGAACCCCGGCAGGGTCGAACAGCGCAAGATCGATGCCGCGCGGAATGACGACCAGATGCTTCGGCACGAAACGGTATTGAGATTTGATGTGGGCGGCCGTCCATTGCGAGTTCGCGATCACGGCATCGGCCCGCGCCATCACGGAATTGTAGAATCGCTTGAGCGGGTTCGAAGCGTTGTAGATGCCGTGATAGGTCGTGACGAAGGGCACATGCGCCATGCGCGCCGCCCACAACGCGCTCCAGGCGGGCGCGCGCGAGCGGGCATGGACGAGCGCAATGTTCCGTGTACGGATCAGATCGCGCAACCGATAGGCGTTGGCGACGAGGGCGTGTGGTGCCTTCGTATCGAGCGGCAGGTTGATCAGTTCGCCGCCGGAGACGACAAGTTCCGTCACCATCCTGCCGCCGCGCGAGGCTACCAGCGGCTCAAAGCCTTCGCGCGCCAGCGCCGCCGCCACGTCCACGGTCGTCCGTTCCGCTCCCCCCGCATCGAGCGCCGGAATGACCTGAAGGATCGCGGGCGCCCGCGCTGGCAGCCCGGGTGGGTTGCCTTTATGGTCGGATGCGGATTTGGGATTGGTCGGAATGGCGGAACCGAAGGTCGGGAGAGTGGTGGCCGAAATCGGCGAGACCATCGCTTATTTGCGCCTCGCCGGGAAGCGCCTCTCTCTCGGTCTGCTGATCGCGGCGGCTGCATTTCCGGCTATTGCGGCCGACGTCTCGTCGCTCGACGGCAAATCGCTGATCGGCGACAGCCGCTACGAACGCTGCCTCGATCTCGTGAAGCGCGACGCGGGGCGCGCGCTGGAAGCGGCGACGGCCTGGCACGGCGCGGGCGGTGGTGCTGCCGCGCTGCATTGCTCGGCCCTCGCGCTGACGGCCTTGCGCCGATATTCCGAGGCGGCACAACAGCTCGACCAGGCCGCGCACGATGCGATGGCGGGCGATGCGGCCCTCCGCGCGGAGCTTCTCGATCAAGCCGGCAATGCGTGGATGCTGGCGGGCCTCGCGGACAAGGCCGTCGCGTCCTTGTCGGGCGCGCTCGCCTTTTCGCCCAACGACGCCGACCTCCTGTTCGATCGCGCCCGCGCGCACGCCATGGCGCGAGACTGGCCTGGCGCGGAAGCCGATCTCAGCGCGATCATCGCGCAGGATCCCAATCGGGCGGATGTGTTCGTGTTGCGTGCGAGCGCGCGCCACGCGGAAGGCCGCAGGGCAGAAGCGAATTCGGATATCGCGCACGCTCTTGCCATCTATCTCGGCTATCCCGAAGCGCTTGTCGAGCGTGGTGCGATGAAATTCGAAGCGGGCGACCCGGCCGGTGCGCGCGCCGATTGGCAGCGGGTTCTGACGGAGGCGCCGAATAGCGATGCGGGCGCGGCCGCGCGCCAGCATCTGGCCGAGTTCGCACAGCCCGTTGGGCATTGAACTCGACGTTCAAGCAGTCGCGAATTCTGCGCGAACGGCCACATCGGGTTCGTCAGCAGCGCGGATCGTTGCTAGTGAATCGAATGTTTTGGAATCCATTAAACGGCGCAATGCCCAAACGGCCGCCGCGCGCACAAGCGGCGCGGGATCGTCGAGAAGTCGTTTGGCCTCTTCCACCAGGCTTGCGTCGCCCGAGTTGCCGATTGCGATGAGCACATTTCGGATGAACCGGTTGCGGCCGATACGCTTGATGGGCGAGCCGCTGAACACGTCGCGGAACGATGCGTCATCCAACCTCGCCAGATCGGCGAGGCGTGGGTTCTTGAGCTCGGTGCGCGCATGGAACTTGGTCTCGCGCGCCGTGCTTGCAAACTTATTCCAGGGGCAGACCGCAAGGCAGTCGTCGCAACCATAGATGCGGTTTCCCATAGCGGCGCGGAATTCGCGGGGAATATGCCCCTTGTGCTCGATGGTGAGATAGGAAATGCAGCGCCGCGCGTCGATGCGATAGGGCGCCGTGAACGCATTCGTCGGGCAGGCATCGAGGCAGCGCCGGCATTCGCCGCAATGATCCTGCTCCGGCGCATCGGGCTCGAGCTTCAATGTCGTGAACACCGAACCGATGAACAGCCATGAGCCGAATTCGCGCGACACGAGATTGGTGTGCTTGCCCTGCCAGCCGAGGCCGGCTGCTTGCGCGAGCGGCTTTTCCATCACGGGCGCGGTATCGATGAACACCTTGACGTCCGCGCCGAAGCGTTCGGCGACGAAACCGCCGAGCTGCTTGAGCTTCGTCTTGAGCACGTCGTGATAATCGTCGCCTTGCGCATAGACGGAAATCGCGCCGTTGCTTTTGCGTGCAAGCTGTTCGCGCGGATCGATAGCCGGCCCATAATTCGCGCCCAGCACGATGACGGATTTCGCCTCGGGCCAGAGAGATTTGGGCGCCGCGCGGCGATCCGCATTGCGCGCCATCCAGTCCATGGCGCCGTGACGGCCTTCGGCGAGGAATGTCGCGAGATGTTCGCTCGCTTGATCCGCCTCGCCGGCGCGCGCGAACTTTACGGCTTCGAAGCCGCACGCACTCGCAAATGCGCGGATCGTGTCGCGCGCCTCAGGCGTCGAGCTCGGCATAATGCGATACGGGCGGCTGGCCGGGCACGCGATCGGCGAGCAATGTGCGGAACGAAGGCCGCGATTTCATCTTCACATACCATTCGGCGGCGATCGGAAACTCGGCCCACGGCACTTCGCCGAAATAATCGAGCGCGGAGATATGCGCCGCCACCGCAAGATCGCCCAATGTGCAATCGCGACAGGCGAGATAACCGTTGAGTTCGCCCAGCCTGCCGAGTTCGCCGAGCGCAGTCTTCAGCGCTTCGCGCCCGTTGCGCACGATCTGCATATCGGGCGCGCGATGCACGGGCGTGCCGGTGAATTTCTGCGAGGCCTTTTCGAACACGATCTTGCGCGTCACCGCTTCCTGGAACGGCCCCATCGCCCAATCGAGCAGGCGCAGCGCATCGGCGCGCGCGCGCGCATCTTCCGGCATGAGAGGATGTTCGGGATAGGCGCCTTCCAAATGATCGACGATCGCCCAAAGGCCCTCATACCGCGCGCCGTCCAGATCGACGAACACAGGCAGCTGCGCGAACAAATCCTCGGGCGTTGCGAGATCGCAGGCGAGCCGCTTTTCGGCGATCATGAGCCGGACAAAGCGCGACGGGGGTGAAAGCAGAAGCTGGATGAGACGACGCATGGCGGCAATCTAGAGAAGCCGCACGCCCGCTCCTAGAGCTTCCGCGCAAAGCGTTCGCATTCCGTACCAGCGATCACGCGGCTTTCGCGCATCACGCGCCGGCGCGCGCCGCGGGCCTGACGACACGTTCCGCGGGAAAGCGGGCGGTGAGGGTGGTGCCCTCGTTGGGGCGGCTCGTCACCGTCAGATCGCCGCCATGGAGTTCCATCAGCGATTTGCAGATCGGCAGCCCGAGGCCGGTGCCCTGGTGCTTCCGGGCGAGCTTGGAATCGACTTGCCCGAACGGGGAGAGCGCCACTTGGATATCGGCTTCGCTCATCCCGATGCCGGTGTCGCTGACGGACAGGTTCAAACCGCGGCCGGGATGCGCGTCCGCCCGTATGCTCACCTGCCCGCCGGTTTGTGTGAACTTTACGGCGTTCGACAGGAAATTCAGCAGCAGCTGCTTCACCGCCCGCCCGTCGGCGCGCAACGGAGGAAGGTTGGGCGGCAGCTCCGCATGCAGGTCCACGCCGCCCTCGCGGGCGCGATTGCGCAACAGAAGCAGGCATTCGCCGACCATCTCGTGCAGGCAGATATCGCTCTCGCGCAGTTCGAGCTTCCCGGCTTCGAGCTTGGCCAGGTCCAGCACATCGTTCACGAGAGCGAGCAGATGCTCGCCGCTTTTGTGGATGTCATTCGCGTATTCCACATATTTGTCCGCGATGGGGCCGAACATGCCGCGGGCGATCATTTCGGAGAATCCGAGAACGGCGTTGAGCGGCGTGCGCAACTCGTGACTCATATTGGCGAGGAATTCGGTCTTGGTGCGGTTCGCGAATTCCGCCGCTTCCTTGCTGTGGACCAGTTCGGCTTCGATCGCCTTGCGGCAGGAAATGTCGTTGAGCCAGGAGAGCGAGGCGGCCTGTCCGTCCCAGTTGACGAGCGCGGCATGCGCCTCGACCCAGACGGCCGAACCGTCGCGGCGCAGCAGGCGGATTTCGTAGCTCGAAACGGTTTCTTCGCCGGCGAGCCGCGCCCTGATCCGGCTTGCGACCAGTTCGAGATCGTCGGGATGGATCATGCTGTTGGCNNCGTGCGCACGATGATGCCCTGCGCGGAACCTTCGACGACGCGGCGCATCTGTGCCTCGGAGCGGCGGGCAACCGTCGCCTCGTCGCCCATGAGCACAAGCCGGATATTGCCGTCGTCCTGCAGGCCGATGGTTGCGAAGAGTTTTGCCCAGCGGTCGGGGCCGCGCGCCCAGCGGATTTCGACGCTGGCGGAGCGTTCGCCCCGCGAAGGGGCGAGCTTCAGCAGGAGTTCGAAGATGTCTGCGTCTTCGGGATGGATATGGATCAGGACATTTTCGCCGACGACCAGATATTGGACGAAGCGTTGGCCGAGATTGTCGCCATCGGCATGCAGAACCGAACCGTTCTCATCCAGAACGATCGCCGCATATCCCGTCTGCGCTTGTCCGTCCTCGCGCAACTCCCTGACCCCCGCCGCATCTCGTGCGGCCCGCCTGCGATTCCCCGAGCGGCAACAGGATACGCGATGCGCGTTAAGCCGGTCTTACACGCAGGCCGGCGCGCATTTGTCGATTGATGCAAGGATTCGGTAACGCTGATTTTGCAGGCGCGCCGCTAACGCACGCAGGCATCGAGATCGTCGCGGGTGACTTCGCCGGCCCGCGAAACGATCGTGCCGGTCCGCCCGGCGACATAGGGGCCGGGCCTGTCGGCATGCCATTTCTCCGGATCGGGCAGCACGGCCGCGAGCCGCGCGGCTTCGGCGCGCGTCAGTTGCGACGCGGATTTGTGGAAATAGGCCTGCGACGCCGCCTCCGCGCCGAAATTGCCGTGGCCCCAATCGACGAGTTGCGTTGCCTTTTTCCCTGTCACCGACCTAAGGCTTTGTGTCTCAAGGCATATCGAAACGCATACTGCGCCCGTAGGACTGGCTGAGCACCTACTGAGGGCGCGGCAGGTCAGGAAGTTACGGCAGAGCGATGCTGCTGCCGCCATCGGTGTGGACCTCAAGACGTACAAGGCATGGGAGACCAACGGGACCTGTCCAGGTAGCCACAACTGGCCGGCCGTCATCGCCTACCTCGGCGTCGATCCAGTCGCCGCAACCCCCGCAACCGTCCCTGAGATGGTCTCTACGGTGAGGCGTCGAAGGGGCCTTACAGCGGAGGAATTGGGAAAGCTCCTGGGCGTCTACAAGCTGACGGTGCGCGCTTGGGAAACTGGGCGGCGATACCCCAGGGGACGCATTCTAAGTCGATTGCGCGATCTCGCTGACCGCGCATCGTTACAGCGTTAGGCGAACTATACCTATCACGCGGCGCAACGCGCTGGCACTCGTCGTGGCAGCTACTCATCCCCACGTTCCTTGAAGCTCTGGGAATTCGGCGTTGCATGCCAGAGCCCGACTAGCGATAGCGGCGTCCTCTCCATGGTCTCCCAGAGTAAGGTAATAGTTCCTGTCACTGTGCTTTGCGTAGATGATCCATTCGCCTGTGATTTTTCTGGCTTGAGCTTGTGCCTGATATCCGCCCAGTACGATTTCGTGTGCGATGCGCCCGGCCTTAACATCATCCGACATGGTTGCATCGGCTGCTACGGTCTCAACGAGCACAGCCACTTTCGCTTCGGGCCATTGATTGCGAAGGTTTTGTAAGAGGTAAGCGGCTTGGAAGTGATGCTTATGCCAAAGTCCCCGAAGGAGCGCACCCTTCAGCGGAGCGGCTGGCTTCGTACGAGTTGCACGGGGGATGTCTGGCCTCTCTAAGGCTTCAACCTCGTCATAGATTGCGAAGACGTTCACCGTGCGCTGTTCGATGTGCTGGGCAAGCTGGCCGACCAATATCGACGAATAGCGACCGGTCACCATTTTCAGGTCCAGCCATTCCCGTACTTGGGCCTCATAGTAACTTCTCAGCGTTTGTCCAGCCGCCGCTGCCATTTCAATCTCCGTAGCCATGCGTCCGAATCGGGCACGAGGGCGTGAAGATTAGCACGCCGGATGTGCTTCAAGCGGTTGGCAGCGTCTTAGAAGCCATCCCACACGGTCGAGCCGGGATGGGCGCGCGGAGGCTCGGCTGCCGTTTTCAATTCCACAATCAATTCTTTCGCCCGCATCCGATCTGCCTGAGATCGGGCACATTCGGCCTCCGACGCCAGCAACGCTCCGTAGCTCAAAACGTAACTCGGTTTGGATCGGATAGCGGGGTCTCGTATCAGTGCTTCTACTTGGGTGAACAGGTCGCAAGTCATGGGTGCCTCTGGTTGGCGCTACCTAGCTAGACTGGCATCACGACCGCCACGCTCCAAACCGGGACCGAAGCGACTACTGCATAATGGTGCTTAAATTCTCCGCCAGCCCTACTTGCGCCTCACACACCAATCCAAGCCACCGGCGGCAACGTCTTGCATTTGCGTGCCCAAGGCATGTGTTCGCGCGGCCACGTATGGCCCCGGGCGCGCCGCCTGCCACCGGCTGGGGTCGGGCAATACGGCGGCAAGGCGAGCGGCCTGCGTGCGCGAGATCGCCGCCGCGGGCTCATGGAAATAGGCCTGCGCTGCCGCCTCGGCTCCAAAGTTACCGTTGCCCCAATCAACGACGTTTAGGTAGACGGTCAAAATACGCTCCTTAGGCCAGAGGGCTTCGAGCAGGACCGTTAAATAGGCCTCCATACCTTTTCGTATCCAGCTTCGCACCGGCAACAGGAACAAACTTCGTGCGGTCTGCTGGCTGATCGTGCTCGCCCCTCGCAGCTGCTTGCGCGGGTGGCGCTCGTGCTGGCGCACGGCTTCATCGATGTTCTTCCAATCGAAGCCATGATGGGAGCAGAACCGCTGATCTTCCGAACTGATAACTGCCCTACCGAGGGCCGGTGAAATGCTGTCGCTACCGCGCCACGCGTAATGCGCGCCGTGTCCGGTTACGAGTGAGAACAGCATTTGCGGCGTTCCGGGTATCGGCACGAAGCGGAATATGAGAATTAAAATGATCGGGGCAGGGACGAGGAGCGCGAAGACGACTGCGAGCGCACGCCTGACCCAAGGCGTTCGTTCACCATCGCCGTACCAATAGCGACGGGCACCCGCAGTCATGCCAAAAAGTCGCTGCCCCAAATCCATTGATCGCTTATAGCAGCGGCCGGCGGCCGTTTCGAGGAAAAGGGCTCAGCGATCCTTGTCCTTTTGGCTGATGAGCGATTTGGCAATCAGCCGAGCGACCGTGTCTTGTCGGCTTTTGGCATCTTCTGGTGAAGTTGGTACGCGCGAGGCTTTCACTTTGTATCCGCGGACAATCCGTTCCGTGGGTTCGGGAGGAGGCGCGAGCGATGCTATGAAGCTCGGGAGTTCTTCGGGAGTTAGGAACGACACGCGCGCGAGATCGGGTTCGTTCAATCCTTCTCTAAGTGCAGCGCGGTAGTTGGATTGGACGGTTCTCGACTTGGCAAGGACGACTGCGATCCGCGGATATGCGCACGCGAGGCATTTCCGCAGGTTTTCCCGTTCATGTTCGACGGGGGTAGTAACGGACACTTCAATTGCGGCTAGCACGCCGTCGCGCTCGATGAGCACGTCCACTTGCCCGTTACCGTTGGCAAGCGGTGCCTCGATGGTCGCTTTGAGGCCCTGCTGATCCGCAAGCTCCTTGATGAGCGATTGCAAATAGCGATGTTGCTTGCCGCCCTTGCCTAGCTCTCTTTCCTCGACTGGAGGCCTCGCGAAATGTGGTGCATCCGTCTGTGCGGTTGGGTGTACTGGCTTTCTGAGATCGGCGGGCTGGCCGGGCCGGACAGGCGTGCCCGGAGCTTCGGATGCTGCGGGCGGTTCGGCACTCGTTGCGCTGGGCGTTGGGGGACTCGGGGGTGCCTCTGGTGTTGGTGCATCGGGCGGCCCATCAGGCGCGGCATGCTCTGGAATATCGGCGAGTGTCCCGCAATACCGGCAGCGATTGAGTGCCACGAGCGCAACATAGTCTTCGTCGTCAAGCGTCGGCTGCTTCTCCAAGAAGCCGAGCGGGACCGAAAGCCGTATCGCGTGGCCCGTGAGCTGCTTCACCCACACCGCGAACTCGCTTCGCGGCCCTTTGCGCTTCATACCCTCTACGAAATCGGATGTTGTCCGAAGTTCGTCCGCAAGCGCTCGGGCATCCTTGGCCGAGACGCCGCCTGCACACTTCATCGACGTGTTCGAGAGAATCGCAGATCGGAGGCGAGGGGATAGCTGATCGAGCGTTTGATGCGCGAGTGTAAGCCCGACGCGATACTTGCGCGCCTGGTTCAGGATCGTCTCGACCGAGTCGTCAAAATACTCCTGCGCCTCGTCCACATACACGAAACACGGTCTGCGTAGCCGGTCGGGAAGAGTTGAACGCTCAAGTGCAGCTTGGGAGATCATCGCGATGAAGAAGCGGCCGAGTAGTTGGGAGCCTTCGCGTTTTAGCAAGTCCTTGGCTGTCGATACGAGGATGATCTTGCCCTCGTTCATCGCCTCGAAGATGTCGAGCTTGTTCTCTTTCTGCGTGAACATGCGCTCGAAGGCAGGCGTTGCTAGTACTCCCCACAGACGCCGCAACACCTGCTTCTTAGTCGCGGCGAACGATGGATGAAAAAACTCGGTCTCGAAGAAGTAGCGGGCCGAGCCGTCGAGTTGATCCATGTACGGCTTGAATGGTTTTCCGTCCTCCATGATCCGCATGAGCGTGTGTATCGTGGCGCCGGGAATGGCGAGCATGAGGCGGGCGAGGTACTTGAAGATTACGCCCTGCTTCTGCGTCAGTTCGGCCCCGAGGAACGCGCCAAAGAACAGCTCATAGAGTTCGATAACGCCATTCAGCACCCGTTCCTTGTCCGCGGCAGAATAGGAGCGGACGCGGTCCAGATGCGCGTCGAAGAGATTGAGAGCGGCAGGAAACTCCACATCCGCCGGATCGATGAGAATGAGCCTATCCGCGAGGCTGTCTTTGGCGCCGGGAGCGAACAGCTCCAGCCGGACGAGCTTGTTGATGAGATCGCCCTGGCTGTCGATGACGATAACCGACCGCCCGTCCTCTCGGCTCGCCAGAAGATCGGCATGGATCAACTTCTGCATGAGCTGTGTCTTGCCATGCCCCGTACCGCCCACGATGTGGCAATGCTCGAACCGCGCCTCGGCGGGGATATGGAACGGCACAGGAATATCGAGCAGCGACTTGAGGGGCGAACCACGCAGATACAGCTCGGCCAGTTCGCTGCCAGTCGTGGCCTTATGCGCGCTCGGGAGAACGAGTTTACCCTCGTGCCGGCGCGGATCGTCGTCTCCCCGAAATCCGGACGCGATCAGGAGGTTGGTCGCGCACACTTCTCGCAGGCGCGCGAACACCTCGTAGCGAAACGCATCGTCGTCATAGGGCAGCATGAATAGTCGTTCGACGGTGCGAGCGGGATCGTCAAGAAGATCGACAAGCGTAACCTCGAAGGTGTCTGGCCGCTCGCCCTCCCACTCCCCGAAGCAGCACTCGGGTAACGCGTCGATGACAGGAACGAGGCTCGCGAAAGCCGCCGAGCGGAAGGTATCGAACAGTCGGTCGAAATCGACGGACCAGCGCCTTCGGCGCACAAGCATCTCGCGGAATTCCATAGCCGCGTTGATGTCGTATTCGATCGCGCGCCATATGGGCTCGATGGGGCAGATGCTTTCCGCCTCTAGCAATTGTTCGAGAGCGTACGCGATCGATAGTTGCAGGGGGAACGCGGGAACCCGATCAATCCGTTCACGAAGATCGGCAGTTAGGGCAACGGCCAATTCCGGGATGCCTTCGGCAGCCGGCGACCGGCGCCAGAGCGATTGGGTCTCGTCCCAGGCGGCCTCGGTTTCGCGTAGCTCGCGCTGCTTGGTGCCGCCAAGCAGAAATTGGCCGAAGTTCGTGGTCTTGAACACCGACTAGATCGGGATCGCTTCTTCGCCGCGAAACGTCATGGCTGCTTTGAGGAGCATCCCGAACGTCGCCGCTTCTTCCTTAATGATCGTCTCGACAACGACCATTTCGGCAATGCTGCTGCACTGGACCCGCTTCCCCTCAATCAGGTCTCGCCCCTTGATCGTCGTATTGACCGCATAATGCGCAACGCGAACGAGGACGGCGGTAATCCAACCGATGACGCCCCAGCCCTTTGCGATAAGGGTGTACTTCTCATAGAGCAGTCTATCGCCGAGCGAATACGTCCTGATCGCGTCTTGTTCATCTCCTGAGAGATCGCCCCGAACATCGAGACTGAATACGATCTGGCCAAGCAAATTCGGGCGCTGTTCGCGCCGAAGCACCAATTTCATGGAGAATTCCCCGCAGCCCTATCAAACCCATCGGACGCATGGGCGACACTTGGGAAAGAGATAACCTGAGTCGCTGGAATAATTGCAAGGAAAAAGTAGAACTGTTATTTCTGTCCACCAGTGAACTTAGTTTAGGGGGCTGCTATGAATATTCAAGGACCAAGAATTTCAGGTCCCAATGGTACATCTGACGGCAATCCTATTGTGGGCATTCTTGGGCTCGGCGTCGCGGCACTCGGTATTTGGGCTTTGGTTTGCATCGCGCAATTGCTCTTTGCTGCCTTCTCAATTGCCGTGTCAGCGGCTGGCGTGTCGGGTGTCGCCGGACTTGCCGCGAATATCGCCGAAGGCGCTTTCTTTGGTCTCTTTGCGGGACTTGTGATTGGTCTCGTGGCGGCGTGGCGAGGACAAGCCGGCGAGGTGCGTAACTCGTTCCTGTCCGGACTGTTTGACTCGAATTTGGAACACTCAAATTTCAGTGCAGCGTTTTGGGGACAATCTCTGATCGGGGCACTCATTGGGCTCATTGTGGGAATGATCGTCGGAGAAGCGGGCATCCTCAGCCTTCCGCCCGATGTCGCGTCGTCGGCTCAAACGCTTATGATTGATCCGAATATGCCACTTGTTGCATTTATCGGTGGCGGCGCAGGCGGTTTCGGCGGAAGCGGTGGTTTGGGGTTTTGGGGCACTCTATTTCTGTTTTTCGTTGTGCTGGCCATGGTTATCATCATCGCCGTTGTCGTCGGCGTCGTCCTGCACGTTTTGCTTTTCGGCATCGTGGGCATGACGAAGGGCGGTGTTGAAGCCTATGTGAGCAGACTTATTACGCGGCGCATCCCATCGGGCCGTTACTCCACCGAAGACAAACGGCAACCCATCGTGATCGGAATACGACGCGGGTTTATAGTAGGCTTGATAATGGGATTGTTTGAGACAGTCTTTACGACATGGGGAGCGGTTTGGTTCAATCATTCGTAGCACTCTGCGCCCAGGTATTGTTGCGGCAACGCTTGGTCGAAACGGGAGATAAGCAGGATATGGGGAGAACATCCCCAAGTCCGGGCGCACGCGGGAGCATCATCCATTCAGAACCATTCTGAGTGAGCGTAACGACATAGTTTCTTGGCAGTAGGTCGAGCTGCTGCGCGGACAGTCCTTTCGATTTCTGCTGAGGTTAGCGTCTCGGCGCTGAACGCTTTGCTCGGCGTCCCGTCGACCATCAACTTGAGGTAGATATCGTGGTTCGGGAGACTGAGCAGGTCTTCAACTTCAAACGTCGGCTGAAACTCCTTCGCCAATAGCGACGCATCCTCCGGTCCCACTCGAAATGAAATCATCGTTCCCGCATTCCCCAGCACCGCGTGCCGGATGTCCGGATCGAGCTGGTGGAAGTATTGATGCGCGAGCGTAAGGCCGATGCCGTACTTCCTAAGCTCACTCATCATGTTGGCGAGCATGAGGGTCGTGAAGGACTGGAATTCGTCCATGTACAGGAAGAAGGGGCGGCGGGTATTGGATTGGCTATCGGCGCGACTGAACGCGGCCAAACCGATGGTCGAGGCGATGAAGCCACCGAGGAGCGCTGAGCTGTCTTCGCCGAGCTGGCCCTTGGACAGGTTGACGAGCAGCACCCTCCCCTCGTCCATGAGCGACCGAAAGCGAATAGGGCGTTTTGGCTCAACTAGGATGCGAAACAGCGTCGGGTCGGACAGAAGCGCACCGAGCTTGTTCTGGATAGGCGCGACGGCATCCGCTTTCTGGCGGAAGTGGTACTGCTCGAATTCGTGCCGCCAAAAGCGGCGGACGGTTTCGTTGCGAATGCCTCTGGTAACATCCTTCCGCCATTTCTCGTCGGCGTAGAGCCGAAGGATCGAGGGAAGCGTAGCGTCGTCCCGCTCTAGGAGCGCGTACAGTGAGTTACGGAGGACATGCTCCATACGCACGCCCCAAGCATCGGGCCAGAGCTTCTTGAGCGTTTCTATGAGACCCGATACGGCAAGCGGTATCTTGTCGTCGCGCACGCGCCGGAGAGGATTGTATCCGAATGGTTGGGCGCCATCTGGCGCATTCAGATAGCTTACCGGTTCCTTCTCTTCAGCCGGAACGGCCGCAAAGACGCGTTCGACCGCATCTCCATGGGGGTCTATGAACGCGAATCCGCGACCCGCGCTCAGGTCTTGCAGGGCGAGAGTTTCAAGGAGCGTGGACTTTCCGACGCCTGTCTTGCCGATGACGTAGACATGCGACAGGCGGTCGGACTGCTTGATGCCGACGAGCTTACCGCTGTTGCGGAAGTTGGTTCGGGCGAAATAGGAAATTTCCTGCGGCATCATCGGCAAATCTTCGGACGCCGATGCCTCCTCGAATAGAAGGCAATAGCGGACAGCGGTAGCGCCTGGAGGTCGGGACGTTGGGGGCGATGACGCGGTCACTTTGATGCTGATTCACAGCGCGGAGCTCAGTCCGGTCATTGCGTCATTTGATTTGAACATCAATCTGTACCATCGCAAGGCGGTCTAACGAGACGTACCGACCCGAAGTGACGCCTACCAGCCTCTTACAATTTCTGGAGACTTAAACGATGCGTACGCATCGTCCCGGCGACATCATCCTCAATAAGTACATGCCGAATGCCTCGCACGAGGAGCGTGAGCTCGCACGCGAAAGTCTCAAACGCCTCGCGCGACTGCTTCTGCGCGTCCATGAAAGGCTCGCGGTTGACAATTCACATACTGCGATTCGCGCTGTTACAGATTCCGGGCTAAAATCGGAGCTACCCGCCACAACTCCATGACCAAGTCATATTTCGCATACATCCGCGTTTCAACCGTAAAGCAGGGCGAGCGCGGATCATCCCTTCAGGAACAGAAGAGCGCCATCGAAGCGTATGCCGCTCGCAACGCACTCACGATCACCGGTTGGTTCGAAGAGGTGGAGACGGCCGCGAAACAAGGGCGTCGGCAGTTTTCCGAGATGCTTTCGAAACTCAGATCAGGAAAAGCTGACGGCCTTATCATCCACAAGATCGACCGCAGCGCGCGTAATCTTCGGGATTGGGCTGATCTCGGCGACCTCATAGACCGCGGCATCGATGTTCGCTTCGTGAGCGATAATTTCGACCTACTCTCGCGGGGCGGCCGTCTCTCCGCTGACATCCAGGCTGTCGTCGCTGCCGACTACATCCGCAACCTACGCGAGGAAGTGAAGAAGGGTATGTATGGCCGCTTGAAGCAGGGCCTGTATCCGTGGGCGGCTCCAATCGGCTATCTCAACTGCGGCAAGGGCAAGCTGAAAGTCATTGACCCGGTCAAAGGGCCGCTCATCCGCCATCTGTTCGAACGATATGCCACGAGCACCGTCGGTTTCGAAGAATTGCGGCATGAGATGTGGCAGAAGGGATTGCGCACTGCCGCCGGCAAGCCCCTCTATGACAACACACTCACTGCCGTCCTCAACAATCCCTTCTATATGGGCGTGATCCGCATCAGCACGACCGGCGAGACGTTCCCCGGCGTGCATGAGCCGCTCATATCCAAAGCCCTGTTTGATCGAGTGCAAGCCACCCTGCGCGGCAAGACGGTGCCCAAAGCGAAAAAGCATCGATACCTGCTGCGCCAGATGGTGAAATGCGATAATTGCGAGCGCCGCCATCTCACCGGCGAAATCCAAAAGTCCCGCCTCTACTACCGCTGCCATGGCGAGCATTGCCAAGGCGTCTCGTGGAAGAGCGACGCGCTCGAAGGCGTCGCACTGGATCACATTGAGCGCATACGCATCGACGAACAGGGACTTGAGGACTTAAGGGACGTTGTACGGGATGAATGTACCGACCTTGAAGGCAATACGGAGCGCCTAAAAGCGGCCCTCACCCTTCGACTCCACCATCTCGACGACCGCCTCACGCGCCTCACCGACCTATTGGTCGACGAAACCATCGATAGCGCCACATTCAATGCGCGCAAGGAGAAGCTGCTCATGGAGCGCCAAGGCATCCTGGCAGAACTGGCACGCACCGACAGGCTGTCGCCTCTCCAAGAACTGTTTGAAGAGTTCGAACGCAACAATCGTGAGCTTCTGCGCTACGAATTGCTGCTTGATGACGAAAAGCGCGAATTGCTCGATATCATATGTTCGAACTTCTCCGTACACGGAGAAACTTCAACGTTTACGCTGCGGACTCCTTATCGAGAGATATTGGAATTAGAAAATTTAGAGGAATGTGCTCCTAGTCGAGACAACCTTCGAACAAAGTTCGAACCTGACCAGGAATGTGCTCGTCATCGAGATAATGTTCGAATAAGGAGCATACTCAACATACTGAGGAATATAGCAGAGAATGGGAGAACTTAGTACACGTTATAACGTCCCCATCGTCCCGGCGTCTCCCGATCAGCAACGGCGGCTCGGTTAGGCGCGACTTCAGTCAAGCAAAGCCGCGCCGTACCACCGGGTCGCCGATGCTCAGATATGTCGTCTGCAACGTCCCCGAAGTCCTTACGTCACTGAACCTCTGGAGAGCTTAGGAATGGCTTGGTAGAGTAGGTTATGAATCGAATAGAGCTCGGTCAGAAAATCTCTCGTGACACCCTCAAAGCGAGATGGGCCTACGCGGAGCTTACATCAAGCCGTTTTGCCAACAGTTACACGGGCCTCGTGTCAGACGGTCTCTTTGCTCGGGCTCGGGGGAACGTGCCGTTCGGCGAGCTGTCGGAAAACGATCGCAACGAGTTGATAGAAGCGCTCAACAGGCACAAAGGGCGATGCGGGCTTGTGCCTGCACTGGCCCCCCATGAGAGTTTTATCTGCGTTGCATGGACACGAGAACAACTTCTGGCGACCATCTGTGTTCCAGGACTCCAATGGATACCCCTTGCTGATCTTGTTTCAATGCGAGGTCCGTTCGAACGTTCGCACCCTCGCGCTGCCGCGAAGGAGATTCCTTCGAACCAAGAGATTCAGCAGATAGAACCCATCATCGTGCTGCCCGATTTCATCGACTTGGAGCATCGCGGGCCACTTCTTCTCGAAGGAACCTTTCGAAGCGTCATGTTTCTTCGGTGTAAAGATCCATCGGCCCGCATCATGGTTTGGATTCCAATGGCGGCGTCCGGCGTCAGCGAGCCCTAACCAGAGCCGACCATCGCCACATACCGCCCATGGTATAAGCGGCTTTGAGAGAAGACAACCGTCGCATCGACGATGGCGCGCAGACCCGCGCTGTCGCAGCACTTGCGATGAAGCGTGGGCCTTCAGTCAATTTCAGTGGATATTGGCAGCGACACGGTGGCTATCTACAAATCGGGGTTTGGGATAGAAAAAGACGCCTACGATGGCGATCGGAACTACAAAGAATATCTGATGGACGTGCTGCGCAATGCCAACCGTAAGAGCAGCGGTGATGATTGACAGGCCAAAGGCTATTGCCTTCTCGTTGTTTCCTTCGAGTGCACGTATCTCCGTACACATCCGCTCATATTCGTGAAGTAGAATATCGCGTGCGAAATCGGCGTTTGGACCTTCACCCGGCATATTTGGATTGTAGCATTTGTCCCCGAGATCAACAGCGAACTTAGGGAGACTGGTCAGGTCGCCACTGCCCCCGTGTCCAGTCTCAGCGACTCGGTAATTCGGCTGTCCGAAAGTGCCGTCGCGCAAAACTCTCTCGTGCATACGACAATGCACCGTATGCCAGATTCAAACCGCATCCCGACCGTCTCGCGCGTATCCTCAGACACGTTGGTGGAGCTCGTATACAACGCTGCCAAGCACACGACCGCGCTTGCCGTTTCGCGCTTCGATGGTCTTTGGAACATCGAGCAGGAAGTGAGCATTGGGACGGGTGAACTCCTCGTCCCGTATTCACCCGCCAACAACCTCATAACAAGCGGCTGTGTGCTCCTCCCCTCGATGCCGCTCGAATATGGGCTCAAGGATGAACTGGTTGCCGACATTCGGGCGTTCCTGCATCGGTACGTCGATCTCTCACCGCTGTTCGAGCAAATCGCCGTGCACTATGTGCTTCTCTCGTGGGTGCACGACGCCTTCGGCGAACTCCCATACCTTCGCCTTCGCGGCGACTACGGCACCGGCAAGACCCGGGCGCTCCACACTATCGGCTCGCTCTGCTATCGGCCCTTCTTCGCGTCGGGCGCCTCGACCGTCTCCCCGATCTTCCACACACTAGACAGCTTCGGCGGCACGCTCGTTCTTGACGAAGCCGACTTGCCCTATAGCGACGCGAAAGCGGACTTGGTCAAGATACTCAACAACGGCACGGCCAAAGGCATGCCGGTGCTGCGCACGATCCAGAATCGATACAAGGAGTTCAACCCATATGCCTTCAAGGTCTATGGACCGAAGCTCATCGCAACCCGCGAGCCGTTCCAGGACATTGCGCTCGAAAGCCGCTTCTTCACCGAAGAGACCTATTCCCGCTCCCTCCGGCCGGACATTCCCATACATTTGCCCGCCAGTATGAAGGACGAAGCTCTTGCTCTTCGAAACCGCCTCCTGCATTTTCGGTTCTCGGAGTTCTTCCACATCAAGACCGACCCCGCTGCAATCATCGAAGGTGTCGAGTCCCGCGCCAATCAATCCGCGCTCGCGCTCCTCAGCCTGGTCGAAGATCCAGCCCTCCGTGCCGAGATACAAAGCTGGCTCAAGGACAAAAGTGCCGATCTTGCCCGCACCCGCCGTGAGGCGCCGGACGCCTGTGTCCTGGCCGCCGTCATAGCAACCTTTGCTGAGCACGCTGGAGGTCCCGCACCGGTCGCCCTAGTTACGAAGCGCTTCAATGCCGACAACGCCGACCGGTTCGGACCGATGTCATACCGCGGCATCGGCGCGGTACTTCGGGGCCGTTTGAATCTCGAAACGAAGAAGACGGGCGGCGTGTTCGTTGTGCCGGCGACAGAGCGCGCGAAGCTGCAGGCGCTTTCTCATCGCTATGCCATCAGGGATGTCTGAACATCTTATGGGCCCCGCCGCGGGTTATACTACAAGGGGTGGTCGGTCACGCGTGAAAGTTCCCGCAGAGAACGCAGCACCAGAGCAAGTCCTCGTCAGCCACGCGCCACACGTGCACGCACCGAATATCTGGCGACACAATTGTTCGGAAGTCCTCTGAGCTTTTCAGATCGCGGGTAGGCAAAATCGAGAACAAATCGTCTTGCGCGCTCGAAGTTGGAGGCGTTATGATTTTCCGTGGGGTTTTGAACAGGGACTTTCGGGGCCGAAAGGAAGGCTCAGAAAAATCAAAAAGCTGCGGATGAGAGTTCGCACCGAAACCCTGATCATCACCGAGAAATGAGTTCTTTCCGGCTTCCGCATTCTTCAGTCGAATGCGGTTCGGGTTCCCGAAAAGCTGAACCGAGGGCGAGAAGCTATCCTTCATTGGCGTCCTCCCAGTAAGCCTGACGCGATGGGTTCCAGCCAAAGCGTCTAGGGAAGCCTTTTTCTGCGCCAGAAAACGAATCGGCGTAGACCCTCCATTATGAAGATAGTGCAAGAAATCGCAAGTTGCGAGCACCGTCAGTATTCGACGCCCAGCAAGATCACTGGGCGTTTAATTATTATTTCCGGCGGCGTATTCGTCGTGCCGGCGACCGAGCGTGCGAAGCTGGAGGCGCTTGCGCTTCGATACGGCCTCAACGCAGTTTGAGCCGCGCTTGATCGGCATTCTAGCTAGATTTTATCGGCTCGTGCTAGATTGACGGCATATTGAAATAGCCACCGATTCCGACCGGACTAACAGTCCGATTGTGCCTTCTTTTTTGCTGCCCTCTGGCGGGAGACAATCGCTCTCGTCCATGGAGCAACCAGCACTAGACATCTATCTGCATACCGCGCGCATATCGTCGGCACTCACGCAAGAGGAGCTTGGTTCGCTCCTTGGACTTAGCGGCGATTACGTCCGCAAGTGCGAGAAAGGCGAGCGCCCGCCGACGCTCATGTTCATGGTCGGCTGCGAGTTCATCTTCGGAAAGTCCGCCGCCGAACTCTTCCCCGGAGCCGTTAGAGACATACAGGATGAGATCGGCCGGCAGGCGGCCAAACTCGACGAGAGCCTACGAGGCAAGACTGACCCAGCCTCAATGAAGAAACTTGCACTCTTATCCGACATAGCGAAACGCGCCATCGGCGTCCCGGAGGTATGACTGCGGGTCCCCGCAACAAGGGTCTTCTGCTTGCGGCGCACCCCACAACGCGCGGATTCGGCTGGGTGTTGTTTGAAGCACCTCTCTCAGTCTTGGATTGGGGCATCGCAAGTGCGAAGGCCGGTCGGAATGCTCGCCTCATCGCCCGCTTTGAGCGATTGCTGAAGCGATATGAGCCTACGGTCTTCGTGCTCGAAGAGTTCGAAGGCCACGAGCCCCGCACGGAGCGCATCCAGGCACTCTGCCGGGAGATGGCGCATCTCGCGCTCCTCCATGGCGCAGACACCGTCGTGTTTCCCAGGACTGCGGTCAGGTCGGCCTTCGCAGGTTCCGGGGCGACGACACGTCACGAGATCGCGGAGGTCGTCGCAAAGCATCTGGACCCGCTCTCCCATCGCCTGCCGAAGAAGCGCAAGAGCTGGAACAGCGAGGACGCGCGACAGTCGCTCTTCGACGCCGCCGCGCTCGCACTCACATATTTCGCCCGAGCAATGGGCTCGCTCTAGTCCCTTCCCGCCTCCCGCGCTCCTCGGAGCCTCTGAATCCTTCGGAGGCTCCTGCAATGCGCAGGAGAGAAATATGCAAAGCGAAGTTCCTTCCAAGCAGCTCAACGTCTACGGCGCGATCACGGCGAAAATCGCGCGCGGCATTCAGGAAGCCAAAGGCAAATATGAAATGCCGTGGCATACGGGCGATGTGCCGTTCGCGATACCGACAAACGCCGTCACGGAAAATCCGTATCACGGCGTCAACATCCTCTCGCTCTGGCTCGATGCGTCCGCGAAAAAGTATCAAAGCGGACATTGGGCCTCGTACAAGCAATGGCAATCGCTTGGCGCTCAGGTCCGGCGCGGCGAGCACGGCTCGATCATCGTCTTCTACAAGCGGATCGAGCAGACCGATCTGGAGATCGCAGCCGGCGAACTGCCCCGATCGATAGGCCGCGCGTATTGGGTCTTCAACGCGGCGCAGATCGACAATTGGCAACCGCCCGAGCCTTGCCGGCAATCGCCCGTCGAGATCAACGAACAAATCACCGCGTTCGTCGAAGCACTCGGCGCTCGTATCGATCACGGGTACGCCCGGGCGCAGTACCGCATCGATCTGGATCGAATCGAGATGCCAAGCCCGTCATGGTTCCATGACACGAAGACCCGCACAGCGTCCGAAGGCTATCATTCTTTTCTTTTGCACGAACTCACGCACTGGAGCGGTGCCTCGCATCGCATCGGCCGCGACCTCAACAATCGCTTCGGCAGTCATGCCTATGCGTTCGAGGAACTTGTTGCCGAACTCGGTGCCGCATTCATGTGCGCCGTGTTCGGGATCGCAAATGAGCCACGATAGGATCACGCCGCATACGTCGCGACGTGGCTTGAAGTCCTTAACAACGATCCGCGTGCGATCTTCACCGCCGCCCACAAAGCGCAGGAAGCGATGGAATACCTGGCTGCGACTGCGGGCGAGAAGCTGCACTGGTTCGAAGCAGCTCCCGCCACGCCACTTCGAGCGACCCCGGCGTAGATCACTTACAGCCCACTTGTTCATTCCTCACCACTGAGATTTCCGTTCCGGCGCGGAATGTCGCTGATAGGTCGTTCGCTTGTCGTTATGCGAAGCGACGGCATTGCCTCGTCAGTGATCGCACGGTCGCAAAACCGTGCTTGCCGGCACTCGGCGCACTTCGTGTGATAACAGCAACCGCCGCGTACTTGCATGGGATGAATGCCACATCGCCCAAGTTCAAAGCAGCACCGGCTCCAAGCGCACCACCCCGACACGAGAGCCGATCAACGGCTACGGTCGGAGCGCTCCTAGGCGAGTGAATATGGCCCCCGCTTCGGCGGGGGCCTTTCTTGTGTTCGAAGCATTGCGGGCCGGGGAGCACCCCAATGTCCTTCAGGGTTCGATTTTTTCCGAAGGTTTTCGCAGAATATGTCAATTGATTCAATATATTAGGGGCAGCCGCGCTGCGGAGGCTCTCTGGATTTCTTTTTCGACTCGACTCTGCCGCCCGAGCATTGGGCGGCGTGGCTTGGTGAGACGAGCGCGCCCCTAAAGCGAGGTGAAGGCGCTGCTCCAAACCGTCGAAGGCGATTGGGATATGCGCGAGCAGGAGAAGAAGCCAGCGCCATCCGAGAAGCCTTCGCCCCAGCCCGAATTATTTTAGTCCGCCTTACGACAACACACGTCGCTATGTCCCATTAGTACACCACAAGTTGCAAACAGATGTCCGAGACGTGTTCAAAATTGCTCATGCGTCCTCCATTTGCAAACTGCGCAGACGTATTCTCATATGCTTCTTTCACCCGGAGCAGATGAATGGCGCTTGATAACGAACAAACAGTTTTGCCAAATACGAACCTGATCGAATACGCAGCGATCATAGTGCAAGCGTATGTCGGCAATAATCGCGCCTCGGCGAGCGAAGTATCGGGATTGGTTAGGGACGTGCACGCAACGCTCGCTTGGCTCGCACAGTCGGGAGGCGAAGCTCCTCCCATGACGCAGAAGCCCGCCGTTCCCATAAAGAAATCGATCACGCCTGATTACGTGATCTGCCTTGAAGATGGCAAGAAGCTCAAGATGCTCAAGCGATATCTGCGGTCGCGCTATAGCCTCTCGCCCGAGCAATACCGGACGAAGTGGGGCTTGCCGCATGACTATCCGATGACGGCGCCCAACTACGCCGCGACGCGCTCGATGCTCGCCAGGAAAACCGGCCTGGGGCGCATGGATCGCGCGCCAAAGAAGCGCAAGCGCAGTTAGCCCTCGCTACTGCAAGGACACCGGCGGGTCTTGGTACTGCCAGCTGAACATCTGCCACTGGCCGATATCGGGGTTGAACATCAGCTTCACCGTCGCGGCGCCTTGTGACGAGGGGATCGCACCCGGGAAGTCGGACACGATCTCATAGGTGTAGGTGCCGGCGAACATCTTGACCTTACCGCTTCCCGGCATGTCGGCGTCGTATCGGTTGCGATACGTCCACTCCACAAACTTGCGGTGCATGAACGGCACTACGATCCCGCCGTGTACGCCGCGCGCTCGATCCTCCGGTGCCATGTACTGCGCCGCATCTTCCGAGACGACCGGGCACACGACGATGCTCTCGGTTCCATACTCCGGAAAATTCACATGCGTGTAGCGAATACGATACGTTCGATATTCGAGGAGTTGCCGCGCCACTAGCCACTTCGAGAGCACGGGAGATTGAAATTGATAGCTGTCAACCGACGCGAATAGGTACCAGTACAATTCAGGGTCGGTCGTGACGTGGCACGGGCGATAATTCGAGGCACTCTGCAACGCGCCGTCGGTTGGCCGATTGTCAACCCCGTTCATCGAGGCGACGGCCAACGAGGTCGCATACGTGTCCTGGCCTAAATGAAGCATGAACGGCTTGGTGAAGTTTGGATCGGCAAGAGCCGCTTGCTCGTCCGCCCCGCCGCCGAACGGACTGCCGCTTTGATCGCAGCCCGATAGCGCGAGAAACGCCCCCGCCACGCTCGCAAGAATGTGCAGCCGGATTGTCGCCATAGCCGTGAGCCGCTACGACGGTGGAATCACGAGCAGATACGGCAGTCCGCCGTTGACCGAAGCCGAGAGGCCCCAGTCTGCGGCTGAAAAGCCGGCAGGAAGTCCGGACTGCAACTGCGCAGTCGCAAGACCGGTGATGCCGGGGTCGTTTGCAATGCTGCCTGCACCTTGCGACAGATTTGCAATTCCGCTTGTAGCGGTATCCCAATAGCAAGAGGAGATACCACCGCTGCTCTGGTCGCTCCCCGCGAAACCGCCGAGAATGGCTCCGTGGGCGCCGCTGACCGCGCCGGTGGAATAGCTGGAACTAATGAAGAAGGACTCGCCCTCGCCCTCGTGGCCGTTGGCTCCGACGAAACCGCCCACGTCACTGCCTTTGCCGCTTCCAAAGACACTCCCCGTCGAATACGAGTTTTCGATAGTTCCGTCCCAATCGTTGAAACCGGCAAAGCCGCCCACTTCGCCATACTTGCCGAACAACTCCACCGCCCCGGTTGCGTATGACAACGATATGGTGCCGCCATATCCAGTTTGGCCCACGAAACCACCTGCAAAGCCGCCCCCTTTGCCGGTAACCGATCCGATCGCATATGAGGCGGTGATGGTTCCCTCGTTCTGCGCCACGAATCCAGCGCTGGTGCCTTTCAATGCCGATATGTCGGCGCTCGAATAACTGAGCGATATCAAACCGAGCAGATTGGTATTCTCGGTTTGATTGTGGCCAACGAGCCCGCCGTTGCTATCATCCGCTCCGCGAATACTGCCCGATGTGTGGCTACCGAGAATCGTGCCGTGATTGGTGCCAACCAGCAGACCGTCAAAGGCATACTTCCCGGAGATCGAGCCGTCGACCGACGAAGCGGCAATCATTCCGTTGTTCTGTCCTACGAGCCCGCCCACGGACAAGTAGCCATTTTCGGATTGCGTACCGAGAGCGATGATTTTCACATCATCCAAGACCGCGTTCAGGATCGTGCCGCTGTTGGTCGCGAACAGTCCGACGTTAAGGTCCGTCGGGTCGTTGATAGACACATCGGAAAGTTTATTCCCGAGCCCGTCGAATGTTCCCAGGAAGACTGTTTCTATGGGAGACGACGCATAGGTGCCGTCTGCCTTCGCGTTGTATGAGTCTGCCAGTGCGAAATACCCTGACGGGTTGGCCGCAATTCCCGCAGCGAGCGAGCTCAAGCTGTTTTCCAGCTCGTACGCATGCCCGTTGATGGAAAGCGAGCCTTGCGTCTTGCGAGCGACCGCATCGGAGAATGCGACATAGCCACCATTGAAGTTGACGGTGCCGGTTGCCATTTCCGTGTTCGCGACAAGCGAAAGCGCTCCCGCACCTTCTACTTTGATCGGAGCGAGCACGTTGATGTTGTCGTATGCGTCGATAGTGAGCTTCGCGCTGGTTGACCAGGCGATCTGCTTTGCAATGTCGATGTCGCCTTCGCCCGAAGACACGATGCCCGGCCCGCTGGCACCGCTCGCCGTCGTTTGAAGCTCCACGTTGGTGCCTGCTTGCAGGGAAGCATCGATCGTTTTGGCTGCGGCAGCCTTGATCGTGAGGTTGTCAGGATCGACAAGCCAGTGTCCACCCGCGCCGGCCGTGATGTTACCCGAGATCGCGGCGGTATTGCCCGAAGTCTCGATGCGTCCGCCGCCCGTGGCTCCTGCGGCGTTGAGGGTACCTGTGGTCGTGAGCGAACCATTGCCCGCATCGAGAACGATGACGCCCCCGGCCTGATGGACGGATTGGGCTGTAATCGTGCCGCTCATATTGACGACGCCGGTAGCGAGCACCTCGGCCGCGTGGGCCGTCATCGAGACGTTCGCGCCCACGAGGCGTCCGGTATTGGTCGCTTGCGCCGAGCTGGTCACGTCGCCCTGGGCGGCGAACGACACGAGGTCGTCGCCAGAGAAGTCGACCGTGAACTTGTTGGCCGCGCCGAGCGCGACCGTCCCGAGCTTCGCATTCACAGTCCCCGCATTCGTCACGGACGGCGCAACAAGCGCCACAACGCCGCCGCTCCCCGCATCGATCCGGCCTTGATTGACGACCGCCGCATTCTGGTTTCCAGCCTTGGAAAACGTACCTGCGAGAACATTGGAATCGGTATCGTCCGTTGAGGTTGCGATGAGCGAGCCCACGTTAACGGTCGCGCCCTTTCCGAACAGCAGTCCGTTGCCGTTGATAAGGACGATGCGACCGTTCGCGTCGAGTGTCCCGAGGATCTGGGACGCGCTTGTGCCGCCGATCCGGTTGACAGCTATGGCAGTCGAATTGGGCTGCACGAATTGAGTGGTCTGTCCCGTACCTACATTGAAGCTCGACCAATCGATAACGACACCCTCGCTCTTTTGATCGATCGTCGTCTTGCCCGAGGAGGATTGGCTGATCGCAGCAGAGCCGGTTGAGACCGTACCGCCCGAAGGATTGGCGAAAGCCGCAACTGGCAGGACCAGGGTAGCTCCGGAAGCGAGCAGAAATGCGCGGACGGCGCGGGTATTGGAATACATCAGCAATTCCCCCTTGCGTGGCTGGTTGCAAGGCGGGGAAAGCGACCGGAACTGGCGCCGGTCGCTATTGGCCTACTTCCTGACTCTGCTGGCCGCCCCGCTTGAAACAATTTGGCCGATTTTGTTTCAAGTCCGGCCACCGCCTAGCCTCGCCGAATGCTGATCGAGCGGAACATCGCCAACAGCCGACAATGCTGAAGCTTCCATATTGCCATTGATAGATAAGTGGCGCGGAAATCCGACGCGTTGGTGTGTGACCTTTCCGAGAGGAATCCCGCAATGCTCCCCTGTTCTATGTCGATATTCTATTTCCGGGCCGAGAATAGACCAGAGGCTGAATACAGCTGTATTCCGCTAGTCAGCACTAGAATGTTGATATAAAATGCCCGTGATTTGTCGAGAATTTGCAATTGGAGGGGCTCATGAAATTGGCACTTAAAGCGGCAGCTGTGGTTGGAACCGCCTTAGCAGCAACTTCGACCATCGCTAGTGCAAATTCCTTGGCCGATGTTGTTCGGGACGTAAAAGAGGTTTGCACCCAGCCTGCTACGGCAGGTGAACATTGGTCCGTAGTCGGAGGTGTTCACGGAGAGGCGGGTATACAGATCAAGCTTCTGAAGCTCGCGAGCGTGAGCGGTAATTTAAATTTTACAAAAGAAGAGTGGTCCGGCGTCCAACGTGTGTTGAGCACGGCTCAGGCGGGCGACAATGCAAGTTACAGAATGTGCGTCCAAGCTTTGTCTCCTCAATTTCTGTCGAAAGTTCCTGCACAATCAAATTAAGCGTCTATCGGTTTTGAACGCACGCGATGCGACATTGCAAGGAGAAGACTTAGATGCGCGCTTACAGGCTTGGACTATTTTTGGCAACTATTGTTGTTTGTGCTGCTTCCGACGTTAGTTCTGATCCGACAGGGTTTGATGCTGTTAGCGCGGATATCAAAGAAGTATGTACGCAGCCAGCGACGGCCGGGCAACATTGGTCTATCGCGGGCACGGCACAGGGTCAGGTCAACGTGCAAGTGAGCAACGCACAGCAGTCCGGGAAATTTAGCTTCACCCGCGAGGAGTGGTCAGGAGTCCAAGCCGTACTTGCCGCGGATCAAGCCACTGATAACGCGAGCTACCGCCACTGCGTAGAAACGCTCACTGCGGTATTCTTGGCCAAACTTCCTACTCCCCCGCGCGATCAAACGGAGATCGCCCGGCGGCTAAATGGATTTCTACTTTCGAATCATTTGGCGATCCCCGGAAGAACTTACACCGACGCAGCTTTGAGTTCAGGCTTTTCGGTATATCCGATGCAAAATCCAATCAATTTGAGCTTTTCCGTTTTGAGCGGAAGTTATAGAGGGCTTGGGGAGGTGATAAATAATCCTCAGTTTCATCGTTCTCGCATCTTCCTGGAGAAGGACGGCGTAATCATTGGCGTTGTAATTTCGCAATCGTGTAGTCCAAGCTTCTCCCGTTTTTGCGCGGATGCCTACAACAACTGGAAATCGTCGATTGAACAAATCGAAAGCACATTGGCAGTACAGCAACTTTCCTATGGCGGAGGATCGAGCGGGCCATTCGCTAAGAAGGGCACGTCTACGGAATTGGTTGCCTATGATGACCAGTGGCGCGTATACATCGACCGACAGGATGATGAGAATTCTGGCGGTCCTAGCGGCGTCAATTTGGTGGTTGCCACTAATCAACAGTAAGAATTCTCGAAGTTCCTACAGCTACCGCCGATACCCAGGCGGGCTCCGCTTCCATGTCAACCGTGCGAGAAATCGCTCCTCTTCGCCTATGACCGTCGTGTAGATTTCCGTCGTTTCCAGCTTCGCGTGCCCCATCCACTTCTTGATTAGGGTCAGACCAACCTTGCTAAGCTCCGCAAAGACGCCAAAAGCGTGCCGCAACGCCTTGGGTGTGCAAAGGTACGTCGGTATCCCGGCACGCAACGCCACCTCCTTCACGCGCCTCCAGGCTGTTGTGCGGCTCCACGTCCACAGCCTTTGGTGAGCAAGCTTCTTGTTGCGTTGTGCACTTCGATAGCGATGCACCCGCTCAAGCTCCTCCAGAAGCTTTCGAGGAACGGGGATCGTTCGAATGACGCCACGCTTTCGGCGCTTCAACGTCTCAAAATTGATGGTGCAGTCCCCGTCATCGATGCGCTCGGGCGTGAGCGCCAGAGCTTCGGAAATACGCGGTCCGCAATACGCGAGCACCGCGCAAAACGTCCCGACCTCACCTCCGACTCTGCGCGCAATACGCAGGAAGGCCCAACGCTCCTCGGGAACCAAATACTTTCTTCGACCGCGGGAATCATACAACGACCATGACATAGCCGACTTCTTCGGCTCCGTGCCGAGTATGAGTCCAATAATTGTCGTTGACTTTGCTAATGCCTTTGAAACAAAATCGGCCATAGTGTTTCAACAGTATACGGACTATTGTTTGTGACGCAAAATGGTTGGTTGTGGCGGCGCTGCTCGCCATCCGGTACCAATTTCGTCTCAATTCGCGCCGCCGCTCTCATACTTTCTGAATAGACCTCGGCAATTCAGCGCGCGATTTCTCACGTCCCACTCCGCGAGTATTTCTGGGAAAAGCCTAGAATTTTGGGTGCAGACCGGACGCCTGCTCCCCGCCACTCCAACGTGTTAGCGCGAACGGAATAACATTTTTCGATGAGCACCATTTCACAGAAGCTTCAATTGCGCTATCCAGAATAGGCTATTCATTATATCGCAAGCGCCGTTCGTCGATCGACAACCTCTCTCTGCGAAGAACTGGCGCCTTCGCCCTCGATAAGAGTGAGGAACTCCTGCTTCCACGCCGCCAGCACCGCAGCAGGCATTTTCGCAAGCGCTCGCCAATCCCAGGGCATATACCATACATAACTAGTCGAATTTTCCTTATGTGGGTCAAAGACAAGAGTGGTGTGAACACACATCAGTCGTGGCAGGACAAGTACCGTAAGTCTCTCGTCCAAGCGCGCCAGGAGTTGTTCCTCGGTGCCATCCTCGGGATTTTTTTCTGACCATTCTGCGGCCCGCCTTGAGAGGTTCTTCCAGATAGCACATGCGAGGTCTTTGCTAGGTACCCCCATCGTTGTGCGGATGGCTTCAACTATCAACTGACGAATCGAATAGTTAAGAAGATCGAGAAGTTCTGGTGACGCAGTTTCCATGTTAGCGCTGATTGGTTGCAACCCCAGAAAGATCACACGCTCGGCATTTGTATATCGTTCCGTAATTCTTGCGATTGGGTCACGCCTCGTTTCGAACTCCTCGGTGTGGGTGGCAATTGCGAGCTGCAACTCTTTGCGCGAAGTACGACCCGCTATCTCGTAGAGCTGCTCGATGAATGCGGCTGTAAGTGGCCGCGCGTAAGACAGGAACTTGCTAATGTCCGCTGCTAGCGTTTTTTCGCTCAGCGCCTGGGATCGACGATTGCAAATTTCCCTCGCTAGATCGGCGGCGCTCTCAAACCCCAGCCCCTTTCCCTTAGGCGCACGTATGAAGTCATCAAGCGGGCCCTTTGATCGTTTCTCCGACATCTCACTTCCCCCGATTAGCAGCTGTAGGCGATAAGAAAACTTATCAATAGTCTAGAAGACCGCAAGAATTAAATCATCGGAGTGTGCGATTGCTGTGCACAACTGTACTTCTTGCCTCGCAGACAACGAGGCTGGGTAAATATCTGCTTTTATTGTGTTTTTTCTGTTCAGACACTTGAAAAAAATCGAAAGAATTCGATTTGATATGAATAGCGTTGGTTGCCGGGATTGGGCGGGCCATCACACGACGCCAGATTGCCGAAAGCCCGAGGCCAACGGCACCAAGCGCGTAATGCTCCTTAGGAAGACAGATGCTTCAAACGATCCTTCCAAGTCTCAGAAGTTTGCGATCCTCAATAATGGCGGGAGCACTTCTTGTCGGCTCGCTATACATATTGTTCGGCTACCGGCTAGCCCACGGAATTTCGATCCTGCCTGCCGCCAAGCAAATCTTGGAGATTGAACCATTCATGCCGCAAGTATTGCTCGCGGCTTTTTGTTTTTTGGTGGGATCGCTTTATATCACCGGTCTTGAAGGCATTGTAGACTGGCTCCACAGGAAGATGGCCCTGAGGGACTTCACAGCCCTGAAGGCCGGACCTAAAGGCTGGGTTCTCCGGTCTATCGCTCCGCTCAGCGATTCCGCACGGCGCCGGATCAAAGTCGAAGCCGCACGCTTCTATCGTCAATACGCCGAAACCTGCGAAGACGCCCCTACCTTCCCGGAAGAGCAATCTCGCTTCGTCGATAGCGTGATTGCCGAGACATTGTGGATGGAAGGTAAGCTCGCCGGAACTCCGCTGTTGGCTCCGTACGAACAATACCGTTCCGAGGGCGAGCTAAGACTTGGATCAGCGTTGATTTTGCCCTTGGTCGCGGTAGCCGCCTCATTCGCACTTGGTGGGAACGCATATTGGATCGGTGCGGCGACGCTGGTAAGCGTTCCAGTAGCACTCAAGCTGGCCGACTATGGGTTATACTATTTTCGGCGAGCCCACAGTTTTTTGGCTCACCACATTTCTGATGGAACTGTATTGGCTCCCTCGATGGAGGCGCTCAAACGCGCCAGTACGAAATACGTCGAGCCCTCGACTGCGCCGCGCCTGACACAAAAATCAGCCGAACCCTTACCCAGTCAATCTAACTCTTGAGGCCCCAGATGTCCGGAACCAATCTCGTAAAGTTTTCCGATGGTCAGCACACGTTGTTCGGGGCTTGGGCACTCCCATCCTCGCCAGCGGGTTGTCCGCTTGTGGTGCTTGCGACCGGCGACGGCCGGAACGGCAGCAAAGGTCAAACTTGGCAAAATCTAGTTCCGATGCTCCTCGAGCGTGGCATCGCGACGTTCCTGTTCGATTTCACGGGGCTCGGCTATTCACCGGGAAAATATGAAGACCTGACACTGACCAGGGGATGCCAGAACTTCCGCGGAGTGATGGAATATATTTCGAAGAACGGACGGCATAACATTTCCAGGATCGGCGTAATCGGTTCGAGCTACGGCGGCAATGTCGCGCTCTTAGAGGCGGCGAATTTCCCAAACATCAAGGCTATCGGCTTAAAGTCGCCCAGCAGTTTTCTGCCTGAGGGATACGAACGTCAATACGGCTCGGCACACATGAAAAAGTGGGGAGAGGATTGGTACTCTGACAAAGCGGAATTGGAATACGGTGCTGTCATAGATGCCCTTTTCCACAACACTTACGCCGCGGCCTCAAAAATAAACGCAGCAGTCCGAATTGTTCACGGAACAGCGGACACGGCAGTTCCAATCCGTCACTCGCGCGATCTAGTTCGGGTTATGCCCAATGCATCTCTCTTGGAAATCGAGGGTGCAGATCACTGGTACGCTGAAGGCGATGAGTGGCAGTTGATGGCAGTCGCGCTCACAGACTTCATGGCGGCGACGCTGTGAGTGACCAAGAAGGGACCATCCCTCAGCAGGATGGATTGGAGGCGGATTACGTGGCCGCGCTGTCTAGGCCTTCTGTGGTGCAGGCCTACGCAGGATGGGAAGAACTTTCGGCTGCCGAAAGGTTTTGCTTCGAGCGGTTCCTCCGCCCCGAATTCTCGGTTCTCGACCTAGGCTGTGGAGCTGGGCGCTTTCTAGCGGCGACCGGCAGCAACTGGCGAGCGTATGTGGGTATAGACAACTCAGAAGCGATGACCGGCGCAGCAAGAGCGCGTTTTCCGAACGCGGACTTTAGGCAAGGCGACATGTTTCGATTGGAAGTCACTCGACACTCTTACGACGCCGTATTGATGCTGCGCAACGTCATCGATATGCTTCACCCGTTGGAGAGACGCAGTGCGGCATTGAGCCTAGCCAGAGAGGCGTTGAGCGAACGCGGCATTCTGGTTTGCTCTTCCCATTTAGCGCGCCGTGGACAACCTGCTGGATACGTCCAGGAAGATTACCATGGTGCTATTGTCTCAACTTACCGATCAGCGATCTCAGAATGGTGCGCTGAACTTGAGCGAGCTGGATTTGACGTGGTGATGGTACTTCGCGATGTCCGGGAAACCGGCGATGCGGATTGGGCCTACGCCGTCGCGCAGCCCAACGTTGTATGAACCAGAACAATGACATCAGTTACTTGCGTCACAACTAGGTATCTGCCAAATCTACGGCATCTCGCTCGGCTGCATGAAGCAGACGTAGCGGTCTTGCTAGACCTCGCTCCGCTGCCAGACCGAAATGCAAACTCTTTTGTCAATCGCAATAGGATTTTTGATCGCACGAGAGACAGGGCAGCTTGGCTTACCGTCCCGATAGCGAGAGGTCGCGGCCAAAGAATTAGCGACGTTCTTATCGCTCCGGGGGAGCCACAATGGTCAGAGGAACACATCGATAAGATTTGCGCCCTTTTCCCGGCACACGAGCGTACGGCACCCGGATTCGTTGCCGCACTGGAAGAGCAGCTTGCGAACCACCGACCAAACCTCTTGACACTGAATTCTGCGATCAATTCATTCCTGCTTTCAAAGCTTAAGCATGTTAAACACCTGACGCTGGAGAGCGAGCTCGTGGCGCAGCATTCTTCCGCCCACCGCCTCGAGATATCTAGAGCTGTCGGCGCCACGACTTATGTCGCTGGCGAAGTCGAGTGGAAGTCGATGGAGGCTACCGGCTTTCTGGAGTTGTTCGCGCGGTTCGGTATTGAGGTAGTCAAAAGTCCAAACCCAGCAGAGGTCGGGTTCGACCATAGCATGGTCAGCGATCTGTCCTGTGTGGATGCGATGTGCCGCTACGGCGTTGATGAAACATCCGAAGTGCTGGCAAAAATGATTGAAATTGGGCGTGTGCAAACCAAAAGCCGCACAGCGAGTTCATTGTGCGTCGCTCAACGAATAATGAGCGCCTCATGAGCCGGAAGACGATGGAAGAGTTGAGCCGAACCCCTAATTGTAGCCGTTCCAGCGGAAACAAGAACCTCAACTATTGAACCAAAGAAATCTTAGGCGGTAGACTCTGGGCGGCGATATTGAGGGCTTCTCATGAGAAACAAACTTGCGGGAGTTGAGCAGGGACAGAAGCGTGTCGGTATTTGGATACGCGTCTCCACAGACGATCAGGCCCGCGGCGAGAGCCCCGCAAATCACGAAGCCCGCGCCCGCGCCTATGCCGACGCCAAGGGTTGGAAGGTCGTCGATGTCTATCATCTGGAAGGCGTGAGCGGAAAATCCGTCTCCTCCCATCCAGAAGCCAAACGTATGCTCGCGGATGTCGAGAGAGGACGCATCAGCGGCCTGGTTTTTTCGAAGCTGGCACGACTTGCGCGCAACACACGCGAACTGCTCGATCTGTCCGACACCTTCCGAGCCAATAACGCCGATCTGATATCGCTTCAAGAAAGCATCGACACGACAACTCCGGCGGGCCGTCTGTTCTATACGATGATCGCGGCAATGGCGCAGTGGGAACGGGAAGAGATCGCGGACCGAGTGTCGGCATCGATCCCCATGCGCGCAAAGCGCGGGACGCCCATCGGTGGCCGTCCTTCATTCGGCTACCACCTCAAAGACGGAAAGGTCGTTCCGCACCCGGGCGAGGCATCCATCCGCAAACTTATCTATGAGCTGTTCCTAGAGCACCGCCGCAAGAAGACGGTGATGCGTATCTTGAACGACCGAGGCTTCCGCACGAGGGGAGGGGCGAAGTGGAGCGACACGACCATATCCCGGCTCATACAAGACCCGACGGCCAAGGGCCAGTATCGCGTCAACTACACGACCGCGAGCGCCACACGGCCCGGCTGGGTCGAACACAAGCCCCAATCCGAATGGGTCATCCATGAGGTTGAGCCTATTGTTTCGGTCGAATTATGGGAGCAGTGCAACGCGATCCTCGATGGCCGCAAGCGCGGCTCCAAGGTAGGCAGGAAGCCCGTACACCTCTTTAGCGGGGTCGCCGCGTGCGAATGCGGGCAAAAGATGTACGTCCCCTCCCGCAGCCCGAAATACACCTGCTGGACTTGCCAGAACCGTATTCCGGTCGGCGACCTTGAAGCGATCTATCACGACCAGCTCAAGGGCTTCCTGTTCTCGGATGATCAGGTCGCCGAACAACTCGAACTTGCCGACAACATTATCGGGCAAAAGCAGGAAGCCCTCCGGCATTGCGAACGCGAGCGGCAGAGCGTTCAGCGGGAAATGGATCAGACGTTCCGCCTCTACCAGGAAGGCCAGATTAGTTCGACCGGCTTCGGCGCCCGTTATCGGCCGCTTGAAGAATGGGCCGAGCAGCTCGATCGGCAACTACCAGCCGAGCAAGCTGCTCTCGACGTGCTCAAGATCAACCGCCTCTCGAGCAGTCAAATTCTGTCCGAAGCCCGAGACCTGCACGGCCGATGGCCGTCGCTCGGTCAGGACGAAAAGAGGGGCATTGTCGAAGCCATAACCGAGAAGATTATCGTCGGTGCAGACAACGTCGAAATCAGGCTTCACTACCTTCCCCAAGCCATACAAGCCCCGGGCGACAGCGGACTGTCGCCCGGACTGCCTCCCGATTTTCCAATCCAATCAATAGCTTCTCAAGCTTCCGAAGGACGTGCCAACAAGGCAACGCAATCGACGAGATTGAGATAGGCCGTGAGGATGCGCTTCTTCGGCCACAACGCTTCGAGTAGCACGGTGAGATAGGCCTCGGCGCCTTTGCGCACCCAGCTTCGCACCGGCAGCAGAAACATCGTGCGCGCGACCTGCTGGCTGATGGTGCTGGCGCCGCGCAGCGGACGTCCGCGTTTGTTCGCCTTGAGCGCCTTGTCGATCGACTTCCAGTCGAAGCCATGATGCTTGCAGAAATTCTGGTCTTCGGAACCGATCACCGCGCGCCCGAGCGCAGGCGAAATGTCTTCATAGGCGACCCATTGATAGTGAACCGGATCGCCGACGATGAGCCAGGTGAGCATCTGCGGCGTGCCCGGCACCGGCACGAAGCGAAACAGCAGGATCAGCAGAATCGGAATAGGCACGAGGAACGCGAACACAATCGCCAGCGCGCGCCGGACCCACGACGTATGCGCGCCGTCGCCCCGCCAGATCCAGTTTGCGAATGAACGGGCAAAAACCTGAAATCGTTCCATCGGATTCATACCAACTCAAATCGCCCCCGCAAGGGGAGGGTGGGCGGTACTTTCAGTCTACGAAGCTCTCTTACAACATCCTGATGCGGGTGTTCCGGGCGGCATTTTGTGCCATTCTTGCCGGGCTGTGGGCGGTGCCGAGACGGGAAACGTCGCGAAGAATGAAGCGGCGTATCGCGGTTCGGAAGAGGGGGCTCTCATGTCCTGGAAACGCGTTATTCGATTGGTGCTCGCGGGCGCATGCGTGGCGGGGCTAACCGCATGTGCCATCCATGCGCTCCAGTACAGCGAGCCGGCTGACGACCAGGCCGCCGAACTTCTGGTTTCGACCGACGGCCCGATGGCATTGCTCTTCTTTCGCGATGCAGCCCGCTGCACGGATGCACTTCAGGTCCCTCAACCGAAACCGGGTTCGACCTCATACAAGATTCCGGCGAACAGGGAATTTGCCTTCAAGTTTTTTTACTTTGGGGGACCTTATAATTTATTGGCAGCATGCCCCGAGGAAATCCTCAGTTTTTACCCGGACAAAGGCAAGCAGTATCGGCTTCATTACACGCTGGACCGTGATCGGCAGGATTGCCAATGGACACTCACGGAGAACGATGGGGGACGGGAGACGCCGGTCAAAGCGACAGAGCGCGAACACGACCCCAACTTTACAAGCTTCGCGGGCGAGGGATTATGGTGCAAAGCAAAGGCATCACCCTGACGACGACCAAGGCCGCGCGATTGCGGAATATGGCGAGAGGACGAAGACGATGCTGATTGGCGAACTGGCGCGTCTGGCGGGCGCGAGCGTTCAGGCGATCAGGCTCTATGAACGCCGCGGCCTGATGCGCGAACCCGAACGCACGGCCAGCGGCTATCGCCTGTATCGGCCGCTCGATCTGGAAATTCTGAAGGCGATCAAGAGGTGCCAAAGTCTCGGACTGACGCTGGGGGAGACCAAACGCATCACCCGCATCCTGGAAAAAACCCGGCGGAGCGACGGGTTGTTTTCCCCGGGCCGGGACCGTCAATGCCTCGAAGAGATCGAGCAGATCGGACTGCAGAAACTCGCCATGCTCGATGAGCGAATCCGCGAATTGTCGGCGACGAAAGACGAACTGCGCCGCACGCTTCGTCAAATTCGCACGGCGATTGCCGGCGACGCTCAAAAAGTTTCTTGACCCTCTACCTAGGTAGAGACCGTAACTTCGGAATCGCGAAACCCGGAGTACGGCTCATGAGAAGAACTGCCGCCTTGTATCCATGGCCGCGAATAGGGACTCGTTTTTTCCCCTGTGTGTCATCGGCCGCGAATGCGGGCGACCCAGCTGACGCGTCTCTGAACTCGAAGAGGGGGCAACGGTGTGAGCATCATCGGCGCCGTAAACAAGCTCCACCTGGGTGGCCCGCATTCGCGGGCCATGACAATGGGAGGGGTGTTGTATCGAGGCTGTTGGTATTGTTCATCGTCATGTTGAGTTGCGCCGTGAGCGCGGGCGCGAATGCCGCGACGGCGATTGGGGCGTCTTCCGGGATTTCAAACGCCGAAGCGAACAAGATGACGGCGCGCCGCGTGTTTCTCGAAATCTTCAACCAGGGAAAATACGATGTCGCGGGTGAAATCTATGCGCCGGATTTCGTCAATCACGGGCTCACGACCGACGCAAACCTGGCCCAGGATCAGGCGGCGGTGCATGGCTGGCGGGACGCAGCACCCGATCTCGCGATGACGGTGCTCAATGAGATTGCAGAGGGCGACTACGTCACCGTGTTATGGACCGGCACGGGAACGAACACCGGCACCGGCAAGTCCGCCACCGGCAAGCGCATGACCATGCGCGGCATCACGATCTGGCGGTTTGCCCGCGGCAAAATCCGGGAAGAATGGTCGGAGTTCAGCGCGCCGGTCGCGGCGCGGTGATGGAGGTGGGGGATTGATCGACGGACGCTTACCAGACGTGCGCTCGCTGGGTTTGAATCCGTATGGCGTCGCCTTAGCATTTCAAACTAACCCGCTTCAAGCGTTCCACCACGCTGCTTGCACGAATCGACGGCAGCCTCGGTGTCCTCAACGAATTCTGCTGTGCCATTTAGCAAATGGCAGACGCCGCCTTCGTGATCGCCGTCCGGGCATTGACTGGCTCCAATTGGTCTGACTTTCAAAGTCGGACTTACGCAAGAAATGAACCTATCCTGAATATCTATCGTTTCGATCGAGGTCGTTGTGCCGGATGGTTGGCACGATGAGCACGCAGCCAACGCTGTCAAAGCGGTGGCGATCAACAACATTCTTGATGCACGCATCTAATTTTTCTCCCAACAACTGCCGTGGAGAGATTGGTCAACGATATACTTAATCGCCGGTTTTACGCTCGCTAGACTTTAGGGTGAACCCATATCATGTGGCCGTAACTTTTCAATTCGGTTCTGTCATTCATCGAAAATGGTAGTGATCGAGCCCGTAAGGCTCGCGAGTTGGCGAAGCGCCGGAATGATTGGCTTGCCTGTCAGGACTCCGGCTTCGCTGATCGTTACTTCAATTCTGACTTGAATCTGGTAGTCAGGGTTATCGACTCCACGAACCAAAACGTAGCCCTTATCAGGGCGTTGCCGCCGCATTTTCTCGTCGAGTCGGGGCCAGACGCCGAATTTGTAAACGCCGATTCCGGGAGCCGACGATTCGAACTTAATCAGTTGCCGATGCTTACGGGCATTGTCCATATCGTGAAGGGCGAGCAGGAGCGTCGGGTTATCCCCTCCGTGGTACGGTTGGAGACGTTCAGGCACTCAACTCCGGGACGTTTAAATCCGGCTCCGCTCATGTTCAATCTCCTTGGTCTTCGGCGATTCCAAGGAAATGTGACGTGCGGCGTCGCCCTCCATCCATGGAAACTGATGCGGTTGACAAATGAACCGGCAGCGGGCTATTGTCCAAAGGAACATATCATGAACACAAAAGAATGATTGTCAATCCCGACTTGTCGGCACCGGTTCGTCAACCGAAGGGCCGGCCCGTTCGTGCGCGTGCGGGTTGTAGTGCCGCGCGCGCCGCTTCGGACTGCTCGAACGAAGGGTCGGCGACATTCGGCGTCGACGCGTTGGGGAGGCAGGTCCTGTTATTTTCGTGTTTATCAGGGGAGAAAGGTCCTGGCGCAGGTCATGCGGACAAAGTCCCCCGCCCCGAAATTCTCTTTTCGCTGTCGCTCAAAGACAATTTCGACCCGCCCTCGTGGGGCGGGTGGAATTCGCACGCGTCTGCCGCGCGCAAAAATTCTCCCCTGTTATTTCGCCTGTTTAACAGGGGAAACCTTGGGCGATGGCCGAATCGCCGGGCTCTTCAGAGCAGGCAGAATCCGGGGGTGGAACAGGGCTATAACAGGCGCCTGTTAGTGCTTGTTATGCCTTTCCTAAGGCCTTTGTTTCGTTGGATTTTTCTGGAATTAACAGGACGAAAAATTTTTCCACGCAAGAAAAAGAGTGCAGGCATCTTCGTCGCATCGATGGGGAAGAGTTCGGGAAGCCGGGCTGGACGTCGCGAAGCCTCTCCGAGCAGCCAAACGACAGGGTTCGAGCTGGGTTTTTGCAGGGCCTCTAAAGCCCTGCTCGGCGGACTCAAGCCATTGTTTTTATTGTGTTTTTCTGGGTCAAAAAAAATCGCGCAAGTTTGGAGCGCGGGCTTCCAGCCCGCATGGGCGGCGATGAGTTTAGAAGAGCGGGCTGGATGGCCGGGTCGAACGCCCGGCCACAAGCGCCCGCGCTCCATCGGCGAGTGGCTACGCCCTCGCCGCCGCAGGTTCGTCGCTGAGCGGATGCGCGATGCGGCTCAGCATTTCCTTCGGCACCACTTGCCAGAAGCGACCAAGTTCCAGTTCCCATTGCGCGAGCAATTGGCCTGCGAAGACCGAGCTCGATTCCTTGCGGTGTTCTTCGATCAATCCGCGCAACACGCTTTCCCAATGCGCGCTCGCCACGCGTTGCCACACGATCGTGTCGGGATTGACGTGCTCTTCGAAGCGGCCGTCGGCGTCGTACACAAATGCCACGCCGCCCGTCATGCCCGCGCCGAAATTGTCGCCGACGGGGCCCAGGATCGCGACGACCCCACCCGTCATATATTCGCAGCCGTTGGAGCCGCAGCCTTCGACCACGGCGATGGCGCCCGAATTGCGCACGGCGAAACGTTCGCCTGCCTGTCCCACCGCAAACAATTTTCCGGCGGTCGCACCATAGAGCACCGTGTTGCCGATGATCGTGTTCGCATTGGCGACGAACTTCGCCGACGTGGCAGGCCGCACGATGATCGTGGCGCCGGAAAGTCCCTTGCCGACATAGTCGTTGGAATCGCCGGACACTTCGATCTTCAATCCCTGCACGGCGAACGCGCCCAGCGATTGCCCGCAGGACCCCCGCAGCCGCAAGGTCAGATGCGCGGGCGGCAGGCCCGTCATCCCCCATTTGCGCACGATGCGCGACGAGATGCGCGCTCCTATCGAGCGCATCGTGTTGCGCACGCTATAGACCAGTTGCATCTTCTCGCCGTCGCGCAGGAACGGCTCCGCGTCCTTCTCGATCTGCGCATCCAGCGTGTCGGGCACTTCGTTGCGGCCCTTCAAGGTCGAGAAGCGCGCGTGGCCGCCGGGATCGGCCTGCACGAGAAGCGGATTGAGATCGAGATCGTCGAGGTCTTCCGCGCCGCGGCTCATCTGGTAGAGCAGGTCGGTGCGGCCGATCACCTCTTCAAGTTTGCGGAAGCCCAGCGACGCCAGGATCTCGCGCACTTCGTCGGCGATAAAGCTGAACAGATGCACGACCTTGTCGGCACTGCCCGCGAACTTCGCGCGCAGCTTTTCATCCTGCGTGCAGACGCCGACGGGGCAGGTGTTGGAATGGCATTGCCGCACCATGATGCAGCCCATCGCGATCAGCGCGGCCGTGCCGACGCCGAATTCCTCCGCGCCCATCATGGCCGCCATCACCACGTCGCGGCCCGTTCGGATGCCGCCGTCGGTGCGCAGCACCACGCGGTGGCGCAGATTGTTCAGCGTGAGAATCTGGTTGGCTTCCGTGAGCCCCATCTCCCACGGCACGCCCGCATATTTGATGGAGGTTTGCGGCGAAGCGCCCGTGCCGCCGCTGTGGCCGGAGATCAGGATCACATCGGCCTTGGCCTTCGCGACACCGGCCGCAATCGTGCCGATGCCTGTCGCCGCGACCAACTTCACGCAAACCCGCACATCCGGATTGATCTGCTTGAGATCGTAGATGAGTTGGGCCAGGTCTTCGATCGAATAGATGTCGTGATGGGGCGGCGGCGAGATCAACATCACGCCGGGCGTCGCATGGCGCAGCTTCGCGATCATTTCGGTGACCTTGAAGCCGGGCAGCTGTCCGCCTTCTCCCGGCTTCGCGCCCTGCGCCACCTTGATCTCAAGTTCGCGGCATTGGTTCAGATATTCGGCCGTCACGCCGAAGCGGCCCGAGGCTACCTGCTTGATCGCGGAGTTCGGATTGTCGCCATTGGGTTTCGGGCGGAAGTTGGCCGGGTTCTCGCCGCCTTCGCCGGAATCGGATTTCGCGCCGATGCGGTTCATCGCGATGTTGAGCGCTTCATGCGCTTCGGGGGACAGCGCACCCAGCGACATGCCGGGTGTGACGAAGCGTTTGCGGATTTCCGTGCTGGATTCGACTTCGTCCTGCGGGATCGCTTCGCCCGGCCGGAACTGCATCAGATGGCGCAGCGAAACGGGCGGCAGCGACCATACCGCTTTCGAATACTCCTTGAACGTCGTGTAGGAGTCGTTCGAGACCGCGCTTTGCAAGAGGTGAATGAGCTTCGCTTCGTGGGCGTGCGTCTCTCCGCCCTGGCGCGATTTGTAGAAGCCGCCGACAGGCAGCACCGCCGCATCGTCATCGAAGGCGCGCGCATGAACGCGGGCGATTTTTGTGGCGATACCGTTCAGCCCGATGCCGGAAATGCGGCTCGGCATGCCCGGGAAAATATCGGCCACCATCGAGCGCGAAAGACCCACCGCTTCGAAGTTGTACGCTCCCCGATAGGACGAGAGCACCGAAATGCCCATCTTGGACATGATCTTGAGCAGGCCCGCGCTGACAGTATCGAGATAGCGCTTCACGCATTCGCCCAAGGTGAGCTTACCGAACAGCCCGCGTGCGTGGCGATCTGCAATGCATTCCTGCGCGAGATAGGCATTGACGGTCGTGGCGCCCACGCCGATCAGCGCCGCGAAATAATGCGTGTCGAAACATTCGGCAGACCGCACGTTGATGGAGGTGTAGGTGCGCAGGCCCTGGCGCACGAGATGGCTGTGGACAGCGCCGGTGGCCAGGATCATCGGCATGGGCGCCAGATCGCGATCCACGCGCTCGTCGGTGAGGATCAGGTGGTTATAGCCTTCGCGCACCGCATCTTCGGCTTCGGCGCGCACGCGCTCGATCGCCTGGCGCAGCGCGCCTTCTTTCGGTTCGCCGTCCTTCACCCGGAACACGCAATCGATCTCGTAGAAGCGGCCTTCGAGATGATCCTTCATGCGGGCATACATGCCCGTGGAAATGACGGGGCTTTCCAGCACGAACACTTCCGCCTGGGATTCGTCCTGCGCCAGCACGTTGCCGAGATTGCGGAAACGCGTCTTCAGGCTCATCACGCGGCCTTCGCGCAGCGAGTCGATGGGCGGGTTCGTCACCTGGCTGAAATTCTGCCGGAAGTAATGCGACAGCGGGCGGTATTGCTCCGACAGAACGGCCAGCGGCGTGTCGTCGCCCATCGAGCCGATCGCTTCCTTGCCGTCCTCCACCATCGGATGAAGGATCAGTTCCAGATCTTCGATGGTGTAACCGGCAGCAGTCTGGCGGCGGCGCAACGTCTCTTTGTCGAACAAGCGCGGCTCGGCGCCCGGGCCGATGATCGGCTCCAGCTCGACGATCTTCTTCGTCCATTCCTCATAAGGATATTCGCCCGCGAGCTTGTCCTTGATCGCGCGGTCTTCGTAGAAACGGCCTTCCTCAAGATCGAGCGCGAGCATCTGCCCCGGACCGACGCGGCCCTTGCGCGTGATGCGCGCTTCGTCGAGCACCACCATGCCGGTTTCGGAGCCGACGAACAGCAAGCCGTCTTCCGTCACCGCATAACGCTGCGGACGCAATCCGTTGCGATCCATGCCGGCGATGACCCAGCGGCCGTCGGTGGCGGCGAGTGCTGCCGGCCCGTCCCACGGCTCCATCACGGCATTCGCATAGGAATACATCGCGCGATGCGCATCGGGCATGGTCGAGGCTTTCTTCGACCACGCTTCCGGCACGAGGATCGTCTTGGCGAGCGGTGCGGTGCGGCCCGCACGCACCAGCACTTCGAACACGGCGTCGAACGCCGCGGAATCCGAACTGCCGGGCTGGATGATCGGCTTGATGTCGTCGCCATGTTCGCCGAAGAGCTGCGACGCCATCTTGAACTCGTGGTTCTTCATCCAGTTGACGTTGCCCTTCAGCGTATTGATCTCGCCATTGTGCGCGATCATGCGGAAGGGTTGCGCGAGCCGCCAGGTGGGGAAGGTGTTGGTCGAATAGCGCTGGTGGAAGATCGCAAACGCCGAAACGAAACGCGGGTCCTTCAGGTCGGGATAGAAATTCGAAAGCTGTTCCGCCAGGAACATGCCCTTGTAGATCAGCGAACGCGACGACAGCGAGCAGACATAGAAATCCTGGATGGCCGCTTCGCGCACGCGCTTCTCGATACGCCTGCGGCACAGATAGAGCCGGCGTTCGAGCGCCTCCATGTTCGTGTCGCCCAGATCGAACATGATCTGCTCGATTTCGGGCCGCGTGGCGTTCGCCTTCTCGCCGATGATGGAGATGTCCACCGGCACCTGGCGCCAGCCGTAAAGATAGAAGCCGAAATTGAGGATTTCGGATTCCACGATCGTGCGGCAGGTCTCCTGCGCGTTATAATCCGTGCGCGGAAGAAATATCTGGCCGACCGCGATGCGGCCCGAACGTATTTTGTGGCCGGTCTGCTCGACCTGGGCGCGGAAGAAATCCTGCGGCACTTGCAGATGGATGCCCGCGCCGTCGCCGGTCTTGCCGTCGGCGTCGACCGCACCGCGATGCCATACGGCCTTGAGCGCTTCGATGGCGCGCGTGACGATTTCGCGCCGCGGCTTGCCGTCGATGGCAGCGACGAGGCCGACGCCGCACGCGTCATGCTCCTGATCGGGCGAATAAGCGTGACCGTCTTCCAGCTTCTTCGCATTGGCGCGGAAGCGGGCAATTTCGATTTCGCCGTCGTTCTGGTGCGTGGCTTTCATTGTCGTCACTCCGCCGCTTCCAGAGCGGCCGTCGCGGCCTTCGTCTCGAGATATTTGTGGATCGACGCTGCCGCATCGCGGCCGTCCTTAATCGCCCACACGACCAGCGATGCGCCGCGCACGACATCGCCCGCCGCGTATACGCCGTCGAGATTGGTCGCGAGCGAGGGCGGGTTCGCCTTCAAGGTGCCCCAGCGCGTGACCGCCAGATCGGGTGCTGCAAACAGCGCCGGCATATCTTCCGGATCGAAACCCAGTGCCTTGATCACCAGATCGGCATGCAGGGTGAAATCCGCGCCTTTGACTTCCTCCGGCATCTTGCGGCCCGTCGCGTCGGGAAGGCCCAGCCGCATGCGCGATATGCGCACGCCTTCGACCGCGTCATTGCCGAGAAACGCTTTCGGCAAGGTGAGCCATTCGAAGACGATACCTTCCTCTTCCGCATTCGCCACTTCGCGCAACGAGCCCGGCATGTTGTCGCGATCGCGGCGGTATATGCAGCTCACCGATTTGGCGCCTTGCCGCATGGCCGTGCGCACGCAATCCATCGCGGTGTCGCCGCCGCCGATGACGGCGACGTTCTTGCCGTTCGCATCGAGCGCGCCCGACTCGAATTCCGGAACGTCATCGCCAAGGCCCTTGCGATTGGAGGCGATGAGGAATTCGAGCGCCGGCACGATGCGTCCAAGCCCCACGCCCGGCGCTTCGATCTCGCGCGGTTTGTATGCGCCCGTCGCGAGCAGCACCGCGTCATGCGCGTCGCGAAAATCGGGAAGCGAGGAATCGCGGCCGAGTTCGAAACCGAGTCGGAATTTGATGCCGCCGTCTTCCAGGCGTTTTACGCGGCGGATGACGACATCCTTCTCCAGCTTGAAATTCGGAATCCCATAGATGAGGAGGCCGCCCGCGCGATCATGCCGATCATAGACGGTGACTTTGTAGCCTTTGCGGCGAAGTTCCTCGGCGGCGGCGAGCCCCGCCGGACCTGCGCCGACGATGCCCACATGTTCGGGGCGCAGGCGGCGCGGCTTCAGCGGTTTCACCCAGCCCTGCTGCCAGGCGGTATCGGTTATGTATTTCTCGACCGCGCCGATGGTGACCGTGCCGTGGCCCGATTGCTCGATGACGCAATTGCCTTCGCACAGACGATCCTGCGGGCAGATGCGGCCGCAGATCTCCGGCATGTTGTTGGTCGATTGGGCGAGCTCATACGCCTCTTCGAGGCGGCCTTCCGCCGTCAGCTTCAGCCAATCCGGGATGTTGTTGTGAAGCGGGCAGTGGACCTGACAGAACGGCACGCCGCATTGCGAGCAGCGGGACGCCTGCGCGGCCGCCTTCTCGGTCAGATACTCCGCATAGATTTCATGGAAATCCTGCGCGCGCGTTTGCGCGGAGCGCTTTTCGGGGAGCTCCTGGTCGAGGGAAATGAAGCGCAACATTTGATCGGCCATGGCGAATTCCACGCAATGCTCTTTCACATCTTTCGTGCATACGGAATTTGCGCAGGCGGAGCTAGGGAAAAGTGAATGGAAAGGCAGTATCACTGTCTAATATATCTTGTGTCTCGTACAGTGACGATCAAGCGCTCTGTTGGTATCGAGTATATTGACAGTAATACTGTCTTAATAGGAATTCTTGTGCCTTTCCGGGCGCTTATGCTAACTGCCAATGGGATTTGAGGGGGAAATCGGGATGGTTGCGCAGCACTGCCATAGCGCCGTGGACACCAGCTTTGCGGCGCTGGGGCCGACCAAAGTGGCCTTCCTGGGTGTCGTCCAGGGAATCACCGAGCTGCTGCCGGTCTCCTCCAGCGCCCATATGCGGGCGATTCCTGCCCTCCTGGGCTGGCCAGATCCGGGGGCTGCCTTCTCTGCAGCCCTGCAGCTTGCCGCCCTGGCGGCCGTCGTCACTTACTTTGGCGCGGAAATCCTGTCCGTCACCACGGGTTCGGTACGCGCACTGGGTGCCCGCCAATGGCGCAACCGCGACCTGATCTTCGCGGCCGGCGTGATCGTGGCGACCATCCCCATCGTGATCGTCGGCGCGTCACTTGCGAACATCATCAACGCCTGCGGCTCGCCGCTGCGCACGCCGATGGTTGTCGGCATTGCGTGCCTCGTGATGGCGTTGTTGATGGGTGCCGCGGAATTGTTCGCCAGGCACACGCGCCCCGCCGAGCGCATGACATTGCTCGACGCATTGCTGATCGGCATCGCGCAGGTGGGCGCGCTGATCCCCGGCGTCTCGCGCTCCGGCTCGACCTTCACCGCCGCGATGTTTCTCGGCTTCAACCGCGAAGATGCGGCGCGCATTTCATTCCTGTTGGGTGTGCCCGCAATCGCACTTGCCGGCGGCAAGGAACTGTGGGTGCTGCATCAGGCACATATCGATCCCACGGCGTGGAAGATGCTTGCGATTGGTTTGGTGGTCTCCAGCGCGTCGGCCTTCGTCGCAGTCTGGGGACTAATGCGCTTCCTCAGGCATTCGACGACATGGGCGCTTGTGATCTACCGCGCAGCCTTCGGTCTCGTGCTGATCGCCGGTGCCGCGATGGGATGGATTTCATAAGAGACGAGGATGCAGTCAGGATTTGGAGGCCGCAGCAATCTTGTCCTGAGTCGATTCCTCGAACTGCCCTTCGGCGCGGAAACGCCACAGATACGAAGGCAAAATCGCCTCGACCGAGTCCGGCTGAATGCCGAGATCGGCGAGGGTGAGAGCGCCCGACGAAACGACATTGTCGTATTTCAGAAGCTTGACCTGATCGCGCGTGAGAAGCGGCTTCGGCAGCATCTGAAGAAACGTCGCCTTCGACATCGCAATCCAATGCGGCACCGGCACGAGAAGTTTTTTGCGGCCGGTCTCGCGCAGAATGAGTTCCATCAGTTCCTTGAAGCTGTAAATCCCGGGTCCGCCCAATTCATAGATATGGCCGCGCGTCGAGATATCCCGCGCGCATTTCACGATGGCCGCAGCGACATCGCTCACATAGACCGGCTGGAATTTCGTCGTGCCCCCGCCAATCAACGGTAGGAACGGGAGCATCCGCGCCAGTGCCGCAAAACGGTTGAAGAAATTGTCTTCCGGCCCGAACACGATAGACGGTCGGAGGATCGTCGCATCCGGAAACACCGCGCGCACACGCGTTTCGCCGTCCGCCTTCGAGCGCGCATAAGCCGATTCGGACTCGATGTCGGCGCCGATCGCGGAGACCTGAATGAAGGAATGCGCGCCCGCGGATTTCGCGGCCGCTGCAATCGCGCCGGCGGCCTCCGCGTGAATGGATTCGAAACGCTGATGTCCGCTCTGATAGAGGATGCCCACGAGATTGACGACAATGTCCGCGCCCCGAACTGCTGCAGCAATCTGATCCGCATCCTCGACATTCGCCTTGACGACCTGGATCTGCCCGACTGTGCCCATCGGCGGCAGGAAATTCCCGAGATTGGGATGCCGCACGGCGACACGAATGCGATAGCCGGCCCTGGCGAGCGCGCGAACCGTGTGGCGGCCGACGAAGCCGGAACCGCCAAAGACTGTGACAAGAGAGGCCATGGAACCCGTTCCAAAATGAAGGCGTGTCAGTTGCCGCAGTTCATACGCGCGCGGCAAGACCGCGAACAGCGCGCAATTCGCCGCTCACTCCTGCACATATTTCCGCTCGCCCGTCTGGGGCTGGATGTAGACCGTCACCGGCTTGCCGGTTTCGTCGTCAATGAACCGTTCGGTCGTTCGTTCCCAGCCCGCGCCCGGCGCCTGTGCTTCCAGCGGTTTGTAGCGGAAGCGCTCGAACACGATGCCGAGAACAAGCATTGCGCCCCAGCACAGGAAGACGATCGATGGCGGAAAGCCCGTCGTCGCGATTGTCGCGATCCCGATTGCGATCCCGGCAACGCCGATTCCGATGAGCCAGTTACGCAACATTGGCGTCCGGATTGCCCGGCTCCAGAATCACGGCGGTGCCATAGGCGACAATCTCGCTCATCGTCTGGCCGATCTCGGAAGAATCGAAACGCATCATGATGATCCCGTTCGCGCCCATCGCCGTTGCATTCTTCACCAGCCGGTCCACGGCATGGCGGCGGGCTTCCTCAAGGAGCTGCGTATATTCCGTGATCTCGCCGCCCACGATCGAGCGCAGGCCCGCCATGATGTTGCCGCCGATGCCGCGCGAGCGCACGACCACGCCGAAGGTCTGTCCAAGGGTCTCGCGGACCCGATACCCGGCTACGCGTTCTGTCGTTGCCACAAGCATTGAAAGCTCCTTGTTGCGACTCGCTTTCCCAGCTTGCCTTAAATGGGAACCAAACGGCCGGAATTTGAGGGTTCACCGGGCCTCCGGGCCGATGCCCTTGCTTCGCGTTGACAGGCTTTGGGGCCGCCCGTAAACATCCCGGCCCCAAGGCTTTTGGGTCTTGGCCCAGATGGCGGAATTGGTAGACGCACTAGTTTCAGGTACTAGCGCTGCAAGGCGTGGAGGTTCGAGTCCTCTTCTGGGCACCATCTTTTATCGAGACACGGGCCGAACTGCCCGTCCATTCGTGTTCAGACAGGCCAGGTCGCATTGAAAGTTCAGCTTCACAAGGGTGACTTGCCGGACGGGCTCGATCTGGGATCGTCGGTCGCCATCGATACCGAGACGCTTGGCCTCAATCCCTTTCGCGACCGGCTCTGCCTCGCCCAGCTTTCGGCCGGCGACGGTGTTTGCCATGCCGTGCAATTCGCGGCGGGGCAGTACCAGGCCCCGAACTTGAAACGGCTGCTCGCCGACCGGAACGTGACGAAGATATTCCACTTTGCGCGCTTCGATGTTGCGATGTTCCGGCGCTATCTGGGCGTGGTCACGGCTCCCATCTATTGCACCAAGATCGCCTCCAAACTTGTGCGCACCTATACGGACAGGCACGGGCTCAAGGACCTCGTGAAGGACCTTCTGGGCGTCGACCTCTCCAAAGAGCAGCAGAGTTCCGACTGGGGCGCGTCCGATTTGTCGGAAAAGCAGCTGGCCTATGCCGCGAGCGATGTCGCCCACCTCCACAAGCTCCGCGAAGTGCTCGATTCGATGCTGGTACGCGAAGGGCGCGCGGGCGTGGCCAAGGCCTGTTTCGAGTTCCTTCCCATCCGTGCCGAACTGGATCTGGCGGGTTGGGCCGAAGTGGACATATTCGCCCATTAAGTGCGTGATTTCCGCAGCTTAACGTTCATCGACGGCTGTGCTTGAACCGGGGCCACCGCACGCCCATAGTCGGAAGACGGATTTTTGGCATGAATTTCGCGTCTGGGTCGCGCTACTATGGCGCCCGCGAAATAGGTACGGCGCCTGGGGCGGGGCTGGGGCCGATCTGATGAAGGTGTGTTGATGCGTCCAGCCGACCCCATTTCGGCGTCCGCCGTTGGCGTGCGCAAGTTCTCCAAAGGCCATTCAGGCGATCTCGCCGCCGCGCGGCGCGTGCTGGAATACGCGTCCGCCGCAATCGAGTCACTGGGCGAGACGCTAAACGGAGATTTCTCCCGGGCCGTCGACACGATCATGGCCGTCAAAGGCCGGGTTATCGTCAGCGGAATGGGAAAATCGGGCCACATCGCGCGCAAGATTGCGGCGACGCTGGCGTCCACCGGTACGCCTGCGCATTTCGTGCATCCTGCAGAAGCGAGCCATGGCGATCTCGGCGCCGTGACCCGCGCGGACGCGTTGCTGATGCTGTCGAACTCCGGGGAAACCGGCGAACTCTCCGATCTGATCACCTTTGCGAAGCGTTTTTCAATTCCGCTGATCGGCATCGCGAGCAATCCGGACTCGACGCTGCTGCAGGCGGCGGATGTTCCGCTTCTGCTGCCGAAGTCGCGCGAGGCATGTCCGATGGGACTTGCCCCCACGACGTCGACGACATTGCAGCTTGTGCTGGGCGACGCGCTCGCCATTGCGCTGATGGAACGCCGCGGCTTCACCACTGATCAATATCGCGAATTGCACCCGGGCGGCTCTCTCGGCAAGGCTCTCATCCGGGTTTGCGACATCATGCACAGCGCCGACGAATTGCCGCTCGTCGCGGAAGACACGCCGCTGGGACAAGCGCTCATCGTGCTGGCGCGCGCCCGCTTCGGCTGCGTCGGCGTGGTCGGTCGCAATGGTGCGCTGGTTGGAATTTTCACCGATGGCGATCTGGCGCGCTGCATGAACCCAGGCCTTCTGGATCGCACCATCGGCGAAGTGATGACCAGTTCGCCCAAGATCGTCGGACCGCGCCAGCTCGCGGCGGAGGCTCTCGCGATCATGAACGAGAAGAAGATCACCGTGCTTTTTGTCGTCGACTCGGCAGACAGGCACCGCAAGCCCATCGGAATTCTTCATATGCACGATTGCCTTCAGGCGGGGCTGCAATAGATGGCCGGGCGGAGGACAGCGAGCGAGGCCGTGGTCCAGGAGCTGGGGCCGGCGCCGACGCGCTCGCGGACGGAATGGGCCGCACAGCGCCGCGCGAGCGCGACGGAAGTGCGGCGGTATTCGCGCTTCGTCGTGATCATGAAACGCATATTGCCGCTTGCGGCGGCAGCTCTGATCGCCGCCGTCGTTGCGTACTCGCTGCAATCGCGACAGCCGGACCAGACCAAGATGGCGCTGACTTTCGAGGAGCTAAAAATCGACAAGAACGATCTTGCGATGATCAAACCGAATCTCACGGGTACGGACAGCTCGGGTAACCCATTTGTGGTGACTGCGGACGAGGCTCACCAATACCCGCACAGCCCGAATCGCGCGTTGCTGGACAATGTCGAGGCCGATTTGACGCTCCATGACGGCAACTGGCTCAATGCGACCGCCCCCCATGGTCTGCTGGACGCGCCGCATCCGGCCAATCAGAAATGCGCCAAGACGACATGTCCTGCAAACCAGATGCTCGACATGTGGGGCCCCATCGCGGTGTTTTCCGACAACGGCTATGAAGTTCATACGACGATTGCGCATGTGGACATGAGCAACGGCATCGTGCGCGGCAACAAATATGTGCGGGGCCAGGGGCCGATGGGTTCGTTTTACGCGGACAGTTTTGTGTTCAAATTTCAAGGACATGTGCCCGGCAGTTCGAAAAGTCAGACGCCTCGACCGGTGAAAACCTCGGCAAACGCCGAGAAGAAAATCTTTCTATATGGAAACGTTCATATGACGATTTACGGGCATGGGATAAAGCAATCATGAGATCGATGCTGGTACTTGCGGCGTCGATCGGAATCCTGGCCGCACCGGTCCTGACCTACGCGCAGGATACGCAGTTGCAAGCGCCGCCGCCCCGGGCGGCGCATTCGTCGCAGCCCGCGACACAAAGCACGATGAGCAAGTGCGATTCGAAAGCGCCGCTCAATGTGACGTCCGATGCGTTCGAGGGCGATCTCGAAACCAAAGTCGGAATTTATACGGGGAATGTGATTATCATTCAGACGGTCTGCAGGCTGCGCGCCGACAAGGTCAATGTGAAGATTGTCTCGGGCAAGCCTGACGAGATCACGGCGGACGGCAACGTTGTGTTTGCAACGCCGTCGGGCACTGCGACCGGAGATCACGGAGTCTATGAACTCGAAAAAGACCCGCCCACCATTACGCTGACGGGCAAAGTCGTTCTGACGAAGGAAAAAAACGTGATGCGCGGCACGGTGCTGGTGGTGAACACCGATTCCGGTGTGGGCCATCTGACTTCCCCGGGCAAAAGGGTAGAGTCGACGCTGCAGCCCACGCAAAAGCCGGACGCCAAGCCCAAGAAAACCTCCGTTAGCGGTCCGTCAACGACGGACAACTAGAGTCAGGGTTAGTACGGAGAAATAGCCTTCACGATTCCTTAAAGACGAATAGGCACAGTTCTTGCCATGACAATGACCCAGGACAATCCTCCGGCGAATGACGCCAAGCGCGAGAGCGAACGCGCCATTCCGCGCGTCGTTGAAGGCAGCCAGGGTCTTGTGGTGACACGCATCGGCAAGAGTTTCCGCAAGCGACCCGTGGTTCGCGCCATGAGCCTCACGCTGAGGCGCGGCGAGGTGGTAGGGCTGCTGGGACCCAACGGCGCCGGCAAGACGACCTGCTTCTATATGATCACCGGGCTCATTCCTGCCGATTACGGCACGATCGAGCTCGATGGCCACGACATCACGAAATTGCCGATGTATCGCCGCGCGCGGCTTGGCATCGGCTATCTGCCGCAGGAAGCCTCGATCTTCCGCGGGCTCACGGCGGAAGAGAATATCCGCGCTACGGCCGAACTCGTCGAGCCCGATTCGAGCCGGCTGGAGGCGATGGTCGAAGAATTGATGGCCGAGTTCGGAATCACCCATGTGCGCGACACGCCTGCGATCGCGCTGTCCGGCGGCGAACGCCGGCGCGTGGAGATTGCGCGCGCTCTGGCCACGCATCCTTCCTATATATTGCTCGACGAGCCGCTCGCGGGGATCGATCCCATCGCGGTGTCGGAGATTCGCGATCTCGTGCGCCATCTGAAGGACCGCGGCATCGGCGTTCTGATCACGGATCACAACGTGCGCGACGCGCTCGATATCATCGACCGCGCCTACATCATCCACGAGGGCCAGGTGCTCAAAGAAGGGCTGCCGAGCGAAATCGTCGGCGATCGCGACGTGCGCCGGGTCTATCTCGGCGAACGCTTCTCGCTATAGGGCCGGGGCGGGGCGCGGGTCATGGCACTGTCGCAAAGGCTGGAGATTCGCCAGGGCCAGTCGCTGGTGATGACGCCGCAACTGCAGCAAGCGATCAAACTGCTGCAACTCTCCAATATCGAACTCACGCAATATGTCGAACAGGAGCTTGAGCGCAATCCGTTGCTGGAACGCGACGAGAGCGAAGCTGTCGTGGGCGAAGAGCGCGATACTCCGGAATCCACCGCGGTCAGTGAAGGCGAAACGCTCGACACGACTCTTTCGCGCGAAGATTTTTCCAAAGGCGAGGACATGGACGCCGAGCGCGTCGATCTCTATGCCGAGGATTCGTCGACATCCGGACCATCAAGCACGCCTCTTTCCGACTGGACGACATTGCGCGCAGGCCCCGGTGGCGACGGCGACGAAAATGCGCTGGAAGGGACGCTCGCCCAGGCCGCTTCACTTAAAGACCATCTGCTCGATCAGCTTTCGATTGCGGCTCTCGATTCGGAGCGCCGCCTCATCGGCGCGGCATTGATCGATTCGATCGACGAAGCAGGTTATCTGCGCGGCGATCTCGACGATCTGGCAGCCCGGCTCGGTGCGACGACCCAGCAGGTTTGCGAAGTTCTGCGCGTCGTTCAAGGCTTTGAGCCGACGGGCGTTGCCGCCCGCAGCCTCGCCGAATGTCTCGCGTTGCAATTGCGCGAGCAGGGGCGGTGCGATCCGGTGATGGAAATTTTTCTGGCAAATCTCGAACTTGTGGCTCGCCGGGACACCGCCGGTCTCTGCGCGCTGTGCGGTGTCGACTCGGAAGACATTGCGGACATGATCGCGGAAATCCGCGCGCTCACGCCCAAGCCGGGGCTCGCATTCGGCGCGGAGCCCGTTCAACCCGTCGTTCCGGATGTCTTCGTGCGCGAAGGCCCCGACGGTTTGTGGCATATCGAGTTGAATGCCGACACCTTGCCGCGGCTTCTGATCAACAGCCGGTACTCGGCCAAGATATCGGCGTCGTCGCGCGACAAGGATGCCAAGAATTATGTCGCCGATTGCCTGAACAATGCGAACTGGCTGGTGAAAAGCCTCGATCAGCGCGCGCGCACGATTCTGAAAGTCGCCAGCGAAATCGTCCGGCAGCAGGACGGATTTTTGACATATGGCGTGCGCCATTTGCGTCCGCTCAACCTGCGCACGATCGCCGACGCCATCACGATGCATGAATCGACCGTGAGCCGCGTCACGTCGAACAAATATATTTCAACCCCGCGCGGCGTCTTCGAATTGAAATATTTTTTCACGGCCGCGATTCAGGCTGTCAACGGTTCGGAATCCCACTCCGCAGAAGCGGTCCGCGACCGCATCCGGGAGATGATCGACAACGAAGGCGGGATGGAAGTGTTGTCGGATGATCGAATCGTGTCCCTCCTGACCGCGGACGGAGTCAATATTGCGCGACGCACGGTTGCGAAGTATCGGGAAGCCATGCGCATCCCGTCTTCCGTGGAACGGCGCAGGCAGAAGCAGCCGGATATGGCTGCTGCGGGAAGGTAAATTCCGCAATTGACAGGGGGGGTACCCGGACATATGTTCCGCCGCCTTTTTCAAACGGATTATGCTCGGAACATGGAGCGAAGCCGCGGCGAGTACGTTAGGCTACGCAGGCAGTGTCCATGAAAGTTCGAGTTTCAGGAAAGCAAGTAGAGATCGGCGAGACGTTGCCGGAGCAGGTGCGCGCGCGCCTTGAAAGCGCGGTAACCAAACACTTCGATGGCGGCGCCGAAGCGAATGTCGTAATATCCAAAGAAGGTTCGATGTTTCGCGTGGACTGCAGCTCACACCTCGACAGCGGTGTGGTGTTTCGGGCCGAGGGGACTGGAATGGATGCATATCGGGCATTCGACGCAATGCTCGATCATCTCGAGAAACAAATTCGCCGCTACAAGCGCAAGCTCAAGAATCATCACGAGAAGGCAAAGCCGCCCAAAAGCGCGCCAGCCTGATCGCAACCAGAAGGTTCACATGGATATCGTCGATCTCCTGGCGCCCGAAGCCGTGATCGCATCGCTCAAGGCCCAGAACAAGAAGCAGCTTCTGCAGGAATTGGCGGATCATGCTGCACGCCTCACAGGTCTGCCGGAGCGGCGCATTTTCGAGACGTTGATCGAGCGTGAGCGCTTGGGCAGCACGGGAATGGGGCAGGGCATCGCCATCCCGCATGGCCGTCTCGCGGGCCTGCCGCGCATTGTGGGGCTATTCGCGCGATTGGAGCAGCCGCTCGCATATGAAGCCGTCGACAATCAGCCGGTCGATCTCGTATTTCTGCTGCTCGCGCCGGAAGGCGCCGGCGCCGACCATCTGAAAGCGCTCGCGCGCGTGTCGCGACTTCTGCGCAACCAGGCTACATGCGAAAAGCTGCGCGCCGCTTCGAAGCCGGAAGTGCTCTACGCGCTTCTGACCGAGAAGACGAACGGAACGACAAGTTCGCAAGCCGCCTGAGACGCCGAAAGGCCGCCACGCGTTTCGCGGCGGCCTTTCGAAGATTTATCGCAATCCAAATTCGCGAGGGTCCGTGTTTGCGGCTCGTCAATGCACGCTGACGGGTGTCAACTCGTTCTGCAGCGCGGCGCCGTAGGCCGAGGCCCAGGCGTCCGTGAAACCGAGCACGCGACCGTCGACGGCGTGCAGCACATAGAGCCGCGTTCCTTCCGGCAGCTGGATTCCCTCGGGAATGATGCCCTGCTTGCGCGCCTCTTCAAGGCCCGTCGGCTTGATGTATGCGATGCGCGCGGGATTCATATGGCGGAAGCTCGCGCCGTCTGCTTCGAAATTCTCGTTGTTAAAGTCACTCATGATGTTCTCCTTCCCGGTTACGCCTCGTGTTAGAGCCCGCTCCCGTTTGAGTTCGATTTGATGTCGATTGTCCGGACGACCGCTTCGGCCTTCGGCCGGACCAGTTCGATGGACAGCAATCCGTTTTCCAATTCCGCGCCTTTCACGTCGATGCCTTCCGCAAGAACAAAGGCGCGCTGAAACTGTCGCGCCGCGATCCCACGATGAAGAAACGTTTTATCGGTCGATTCGCTTTGACGCCCGCGGATCACGAGCTGGTTGTCCTCGACCGTCACACTCAGTTCGCTCCGGTCGAATCCGGCCACCGCGAGGGTGATCCGAAGTCTGTCGTCGCTTGATTCCTCAATGTTGTAGGGCGGATAAGCGTCGCCGGCGCTCTTGGCGGTCCGTTCGAGAAGCCGTTCCAGATGCTCGAAACCCAGCAGAAACGGGCTGTTGAAATACGTACTTCTCGTCATTGTCCAAAGCCCTCCTTGAGCGGCTTTGCCGGTCTATCCTGGATTCGCGGCCCAATTTGGCACCGCGCCTATGGAGAATGTGGGGATTTGGGCGGACGGATCAAGTGTCTCCCTTTTGTTCACGATGCCGTGTTGACCTGGAACGGTCAGCTGGCCTTGGCGGCGAGTGCGCAGAGCTGGGTCAGTGTCTGTGGCAGGAGCCAGCCGTGGACTTCGTCCATGCGCCCCTGAGCGAGATCGGCCGACACCACCCCGGCAAGCGAATTGTCGGCCAGACTATTGACCAGCGCCCGAGCCGTCTGGTTCGCATCAAATGCCGGAGATTCGGCGATGACTGCTGCTCCTATCCGGGCGGCGTTCTCCCGATCCGGCAAGTTCGCCAGCAGATCGTCGTAGGGACTGGGCTTGTAGCGCCGCCGCGACAATTTGGGGACTTCAAAGGCAATGCCGCCCGCAATCGCCAACCCCAGGGCGGCGATAAGCCCGCTCAAAACGGGGCGACGCGAAATCGCAGATTTCCAACTCTGCGTCATGACCTGAATACCATCTTCAGACGATCTGCCAGCCGCAATGTGAGTGCGATGAGGTTCAGGGTCGGGTTCGAGGCACCGTAAGTGGGAAACACCGAACTTCCGGCGACGTAAAGATTGGAAACGCCATGCACCTGCGAGTTCGCATCGACCACGCCCTGGCGCGGATCGTTGTGCATACGCGTGGTGCCCATGTGGTGGTTGCCCCAGTCCATCACGCTGAGCCAGCTTTCGCGTGATTTGTGGTTGATGCGGATCATGCCCGTTCGCGCAGCTAGCAGTTGCCGGCCCAATTCTTTCAGTGTGTCGCGATAGCGCGCGAAATCGGAATCCGAAATGCGCATATCGAGGTTCAGGCGCGGCATACCGAGCGCGTCGCGTTCATCGGAGAGCGTCAATCGCCGCTCGGGATCTGGAGCGAGCTCCATTCCGCAGCCGACCGTGAATGCACGCATATTGGCGGCATCGATTCCGAGCGTACTTGCCGTTGCCGCGACAGCCGATTGACCAAGGCCGTCCAGCTGTACTTCGCCCTCGATCGTCGCGAGCGAGCACAGCACGGCATGCCGATTCTTGAAGGCGTCGTGTGGTGTCAGTGCCGCGCGAAAATAAGCCCCAAAGGCCGGCTGAGGCTGCTGGTAATAGTTCGAAATCGCCCCGTTGAAGAGAACCATCGTCGCGGTATCGCCGGGGATCGGGTGATCGGCGAAAAAGCGACCGACAAGATCGTGGCCATTACCCACTCCAGCCTGCACGACGTCGTTGGACGCGAGCAGCAGCCGCGCGTTTTCGATACCGCCCACGGCCAGCACGGTGTATTTCGGCCTCACCGTGAATCGGCCACCTTGCAGCGTCGCAACGTCGAGATGGTCGAGGCTCCGGGCATTCGTCGCCAGCCGCAATCCGGTGACGTTCGCATGGAGCATCACGCTCAGATTCGGCACGCGCTTGAGATCACCGCCGTAACGCTCGCCGAAATGCGTGGGCAAATAGCTGTCGCGCGTTTTGCTGAACTGCATATAGGTCGTGTAGACGCCGCCTTCGCCCAGCGGGATGGAGGCGCCGAAAGATTGCGTCCACTTCGCCGGATCGTCGTAGATGAACGGGCCCGCCTCGCACATCGATTGCGCGCGCGAGAAATAAGGCTCTAGTTCCGTGCGGGAAAATGGCCACCCCGAATGCGGCAGCCAACTGCGTTGTTCGAAATCGATCGCATCGAGCGGCCGGCACCATCCGCCCCAATGATTGCTGCTGCCGCCCAGATAACGCAGCCGCGAATTTTCGAGTTTAAGGTAAGGCGTGCCCGTTTCACTTCCGGCGTAGAGAGCTTGCGTTTGCGGCTCGAATGCCTCTCCGCCGCTTTCGAGCAACAAAACCCGGATCGGCGTGTTTGCGAGCGCGAGCGCGAGTGCAATCCCGGCGGGGCCGCCGCCGATGATCGCCAGATCGGTGTCGAGGACTGTACCCGCGGGAATGGAGCGGGCGTCGAGGAACGCTTTCAAACCGAGCCTTTCGCGATGGCCATCCGCATGACTAGAGGCTTGCCCAATCGTCCGCAATGCCCGAACGGAGCTACGGGTTGCACGCTATGTCAATGTGTCGCTGCGTTGTGCGATGCGAGACGATTTTTGACCTGAATTCTTCGTCATGAATGGTCGCACGGAGAAGGTTTGCAGCTTTGCAACTCTTCAGCGGGCCTGCTCGTGGCCCGGTTTTGGGAACACAAGCTTACAAGGTAAATGCCGGGCTTGGCGGCCGGTGATGGTGGAGCCAAGCGGGATCGAACCGCTGACCTCTTGAATGCCATTCAAGCGCTCTCCCAACTGAGCTATGGCCCCATTTCCAAATCGGAGTCCGCAATTGGGATTTCGGACTCCGCGAAAGATATTCGGCTGCGTTTACTGCCGAATTAGCGTTCGTCTTCCTTGATGTCTGCGTCGACGATGCCGGAGACGTCCTCTTCGTCTTCCTCGACTTCGGCCAGCAAAGTGTCGTCGGCCTCGTCTTCGTCGTCTGCGACGATATCCTCGAGCTCCGCGCCTTCGGCATCTGCGTCGACAACCGACATGCCGGCGTCTTCCGGTGTCGGTTCTTCCGCAGCCGCCGCGGCGTCATCGTCTTCGTCGTCAGCGACGATGAGAACGGGCTCCTCTTCGATCACCTCCTCGGCGACCTCGGCATCGACTTCGGCGTCCTCCGTCTCCTCCTCGGCATCCTCGTCGTCTTCGTCGCGCACAACGCGCACCGGCTCGGCCGCGACCGGCTCGGGCTGGCGTGGACGACGCTGCTTGTAGAGCGACTCCGGCTCGAAGCTGAATGCGCATTTCGGGCATTCGATCGGCCGCTTCTGTAGGTCGTAGAACCGCGCGCCGCAGCTGGGGCATGCGCGCTTGATTCCGAGATCCGCCTTGACCAAGATTGTGCTTCCCGCGTGAAGTCTGGTTTCGAAGGTCGGGTCGTTTGCCACGGTTGCCCCGGCCTGTCAAAGCTTCTTGAGGAACTTCATGCACGCATCCGAATCCCCAAAACCGCTGGAGGCGCGTCGATCCGGCCCGCTGGGCGGAATTGCCGCCGTTCCCGGGGATAAATCCATTTCCCACCGCGCCCTGATCCTGGGCGCCTTGGCCGTGGGTGAAACGCGCATCTCCGGGTTGCTGGAGGCAGACGACGTCCTCAACACCGCCGAGGCCATGCGACGGCTCGGCGCCCAGGTCCTGCATGATGGGCTTGGCGCCTGGCGCGTGCACGGGGTCGGCGTGGGTGGTTTCGCGGAACCCGATGGCGTGCTTGATTTTGGCAATTCCGGCACAGGCTCTCGCCTCGTGATGGGTGCGGTTGCCACGTCGCCGATAAAAGTCGTATTCACAGGAGATGCGTCGCTAAGCCGGCGTCCGATGCGCCGCGTGCTCGAGCCGCTCACGCTGTTCGGCGCGGAATTCACGGCCCGCGAAGGCGGTATTATGCCGATCGCGCTGACGGGGGCGGCAGAGCCCATTTCCGTCGATTGCGAAATCAGGGTTGCATCCGCACAAGTGAAATCGGCGATGCTTCTGGCTGCGCTCAATGCACCGGGACAATCGCGGATCGTGCAGCGCGTGCTCACGCGCGATCATACCGAGCGCATGCTCAAGGCCTTCGGCGCAGAGATCGCAGTCACGTCGCTGCCGGACGGCGGCGAAGAAATCCGCATCGTGGGCGAGAAGGAACTCAAGCCTGTCGCGATCGACGTTCCTCGCGATCCGTCGTCGGCCGCGTTTCCGCTTGCCGCGGCACTGATCGTGCCGGGCTCGCACATTTCGATCCCCGGCATACTCCTCAATCCCCGCCGGACTGGATTGATCGAAACACTCCTGGAAATGGGCGCCGACATCAAAATCGAGAACGTGCGCGAAAGCGGTGGCGAGAAAATCGGTGATTTGGTCGTTCGGACATCTTCGCTCAAAGGCGTTCGCGTGCCGGCCGTGCGCGCGCCTTCGATGATCGACGAATATCCGATCCTTGCCGTCATTGCGTCCTTCGCCGAGGGCCGCACCGAAATGCGCGGACTCGAAGAGTTGCGGGTCAAGGAAAGCGATCGACTCAGCGCCATCTGTGTCGGCTTGAAATTGTGCGGTGTCCGTGTGGAGGAACAGGCCGACGGTCTGGTTGTTGAAGGTTGCGGTGCCGATGGTGTGCCCGGAGGTGCGCGTGTCGCGACCCATATGGATCATCGGATAGCGATGTCGTTCCTCGTTGCCGGAATGGCATCGCGCGAACCGATCAGTGTCGACGATGTGTCTATGATCGCCACGAGCTTTCCCGAATTCGAATCTTTGATGCGCGGCCTCGGCGCGGATTTCAAAGCGCCCAATCGATGACGAAACCCATCGTCATCGCCGTGGACGGCACGGCAGCGTCCGGTAAAGGCACGCTGGCTAAGAAGCTCGCGCGCCATTTCGGTTTCGCGCATCTCGATTCCGGATCGCTTTATCGCCTGACTGCGCTTGGTGTGATCCGCGCATCTGGTGACCCGGGGAATGAGGCAGATGCTGTCGCCGCCGCCGGCCGCATCGATCCGGCTCAAAGCGACACCCCGGACATCAGGCAGGCTCCGATCGCTGAGGCTGCCTCAGTCGTTGCGGCCATTCCGGCGGTGCGCGCCCGGCTGCTCGAATTCCAGCGTAATTTTGCGGCAACTCCTCCGGGCGGCGCCAAAGGTGCGGTGATCGACGGACGCGATATCGGCACGGTCGTATGGCCGGAGGCCACATCTAAGCTGTTCGTGGATGCGCGGCCCGAAGCCCGGGCGCATCGGCGCTGGCTGGAGCTCAAATCCCTGGGGCAAGTCGTCGAAGAAGCCGCCATCCTGGCCGATATACGCCGGCGGGATGCCAGGGACAGCCAACGCGCGGTGGCGCCCCTCAAACCCGCCGCCGATGCGGCCTTGCTCGATACGAGCAATTTGGATATAGACGCCGCGTTCGCGGCCGCCCTTGCCCTGGTCAAAGCTAGGGTCGAGGAAGCGCTGGAAGCCCGCCCCAGGGGTTAAAGGAGACCCGGCGGCGCTTGTCCGGCAAGCCGCGCATCCCGATACGCAATCAACCCGCCCTCGCGGAGGCTGAGCCTTCGTGCGGGAAGACCGCCGGTTCTTCCGGTCGGCAAAATCCGTTTGAACAGGAGTTTTCATGGCACGAGCTGCCGTTGAGTCCATTTCTACCCCGAACCGCGATGATTTCGCGGCCATGCTGGAAGCAAGTTTTGAAATTCGCGCGCCCGCCGAAGGGTCCGTGGTGCGCGGTACCATCATCGCAATCGAAAACGACTTCGCCGTCGTCGATGTTGGATTGAAGACCGAGGGCCGCGTATCCCTCAAAGAATTTGCGATGCCGGGGCAGCCGCCCACGGTCGCCATCGGCGATGAGGTCGAGGTTTATCTCGAGCGCGTCGAGAATGCGATGGGCGAAGCGGTGCTCTCGCGCGACAAGGCACGCCGCGAAGAAAGCTGGATCCGCCTGGAGCGCGCGTTCAACGAACAGACCCGCGTCACCGGCGTGATCTTCGGCCGCGTCAAAGGCGGGTTCACCGTCGATCTCGACGGCGCCGTGGCATTCCTGCCGGGCAGCCAGGTCGATGTGCGGCCGATGCGAGATGTCGGCCCGCTGATGAACCAGCCGCAGCCGTTCCAGATCCTCAAGATGGATCGCCGCCGCGGCAACATCGTCGTGTCGCGCAGAGCGGTTCTCGAAGAGCGCCGCGCCGAAGAGCGTTCTTCGCTCGTGGCGAGCCTGGTCGAGAAGCAGGTTGTCGAAGGTGTCGTCAAGAACATCACCGATTACGGCGCATTCGTCGATCTGGGCGGTGTGGACGGGCTTCTGCACGTCACCGACATCGCTTGGCGGCGAGTCAGCCATCCGACGGAAGTCCTGTCGGTCGGCCAGACGGTCACGGTTCAGATCATCAAGATCAACCAGGACACGCAGCGCATCAGCCTTGGCATGAAGCAGCTGCAGACCGATCCCTGGGAAGGCGTCGCGGTGAAATATCCGCCCGGCGTCCGCTTCAAGGGCAAGGTCACGAACGTCACCGATTACGGCGCGTTCGTGGAGTTGGAGCCGGGCGTCGAAGGCCTGGTCCATGTCTCCGAAATGAGTTGGGTCAAGAAGAACATGGCGCCGTCGAAGATCGTGACGCCGGGACAGGAAGTCGACGTCCAGGTTCTCGAAGTCGACTCCAATAAGCGTCGTATCAGCCTCGGCCTGAAGCAGTGCATGGACAATCCGTGGCAGGCATTCGTCACGGCCCATCCGCAAGGCAGCACCATCGAAGGCGAGATCAAGAGCATCACGGAGTTCGGTCTCTTTGTCGGTCTCGACAACGAGATCGACGGCATGGTGCATCTGTCCGATCTTTCCTGGGACAAGCAGGGCGATCAGGCCGTTGCCGATTACAAGAAGGGTGACATCGTCAAGGCCAAGGTGCTCGACATCGACGTCGAGAAAGAGCGCATCAGCCTCGGCATCAAGCAGCTCACGGGCGATCCGATGGACAAGGTCGGTCCGCTCAAGAAGAACGACATCGTCACCTGCACCGTTACGGAAGTGAACGATGGCGGCATCGAAGTGAGTCTGGCCGACGGCGTACGCGCCTTCATCCGCCGTTCCGACCTTGCGCGCGACCGTGCGGATCAGCGTCCGGAGCGGTTCGGTGTAGGCGATAAAGTCGACGCCATCGTCACGAATGTGGACAAGGCCAGCCGTAAAATCTCGCTCTCCATCAAGGCCCGCGAAGTGGCTGAGGAGAAAGAGGCTGTGGCGCAGTTCGGCTCGTCCGATTCGGGCGCTTCGCTGGGCGATATCCTTGGCGCCGCGCTCAAGAAGCGGAAAGCCGGAGCCAAGGACGACGACAAGGACGACGAGGAGTGACCGGACGCCTCAGTCTGGAAAAAACGCTGTTTCTTCAGTGACTTCCCGTTGACGGGTCGAAGCCGCTCTGACAGGTTAACGCTGTTGGAGCGGCTTCGTCCGTTTTCGGGGAATTGCCCTTGGGGGCAGGGGGATGATCAAATCGGAACTGGTTGCGCGGCTGGCGCAACGCTACCCGCATCTCTACCACCGCGACGTCGAGCGCATCGTCTCGACCGTCCTGGATGAGATCATCAGAGCTTTGTCCGACGGACACCGTGTGGAGCTGCGCGGTTTCGGCGCTTTTTCCGTGAAAATCCGTCCATCGCGTCAGGGCCGCAATCCACGCACCGGCGATCCGGTCGTTGTCGACGAGAAGCGCGCGCCTTTCTTCCGCACGGGCAAGGAACTGCGCGAGCGGCTGAACGGCGGCTCGCAACCCGGCGCGTGAGACTGTCGACCTATGTGATCGGGGTTCCCGCGGTCGTTGTCGCCGTGGTGGTGGCCGTCGCCAATCGCCGGAATGTGATCTTCAGTCTCGATCCATTTTCGCAAACCTCGCCGGCGTTCGCGGTGCGGTTGCCGCTTTTCCTGCTGGTATTTTTGATTCTCGGGCTGGGCGTTTTGCTGGGCGGTTTGGCAAGCCTGTTGTCGCGCAAGCCGCCCTCGCCGGATGACGGAGTGGCCAATCAGAAATCGAAGTTCGGCCTATTGCCGGGGCGCAGTTCCGGGTCTAAGACGCCGTCTCGATGAGCAACTCGCGACTCGAAAATCCCATCTACGTCGCCTTGGACACGCAGGATTTGTCCCGCGCGCTGGAGCTTGCGCGTTCCGTCGGACCGCATGTGGGTGGCTTCAAGATCGGGCTCGAATTCATTTCGGCACATGGGCCTGAAGGCATCCGTGCCATCGTCGCGCTCGGCAGGCCGGTTTTTGTCGACGTGAAATTCCACGACATTCCCAACACTGTGGCGGGCGCTTCGAAAGCGCTCGCGACTTTGGGGGCGTCGATCTTCAACATTCATGCGTCTGGCGGCGAAGCGATGATGCGCGCAGCGGTGGACGCTGTGTCGGGCGCAAATTCGCGGCCGAAGATCATCGGCGTGACGGTTCTCACGAGCCTGGACAATTCCGTTCTCGAATCGGTCGGACAGTCCACACCTGCGTCCGAGCAAGTCGTACGACTCGCGCGCCTCGCAAAGGCCTCGGGGTTGGACGGCGTTGTGTGCAGCCCGCAGGAAATTGCGATGGTGCGCGCCGCTTGCGGTCCCGAATTCCTGATCGTAACGCCCGGCATTCGCCCCGCGGGCGCAGATCTCGCCGACCAGCGGCGTGTCCTCACGCCTCCGGAGGCCGTGCGCGCCGGTGCAGACATTCTTGTGATCGGCCGGCCGATCACTGGCGCAGCCAATCCCGCCCAGGCCGCAAAAGCGATCACAGAGTCGTTGCGCCTCGAAGAAGCGTTATAGAACAAGGCGTTAGCAAGTCACTCAGGCGTTGCTTGCAATCGTGGCGCGGCGTGGCCATAAGCGGCGGCCGATGAGCATCCAGGTCAAAATCTGCGGGATCACCAGCGCCGACGCGGCCGACGCCGCGATGCGGGCAGGTGCCGATTATGCCGGGCTGGTCTTCCATTCGGGATCGCCGAGGTATCTGCAGCCCGAGCAGGCCTCCGCGCTTGCGGCGCGTATCCGTGGACGTAGCCGGCTGGCGGTGCTGCTTTCCGATGCGCGCGATGAAGATATCGCAATCGCGGTAGTCGCGGTGAAACCGGATTTCGTTCAGCTCCATGGCCGCGAAACGCCCGAGCGTGTTGCGGCGGTGAAGCAGCGTTTTGGTGTGTCCGTCATCAAAGCAATTTCCGTAGCCGACGCCGGCGATCTTGCGGAGGTTTCTGCATTCGAGAAAGTCGCCGACATGCTGCTGTTCGACGCCAAGGCGCCTGCGAACGCGTCGCGCCCGGGCGGTCACGGCGCGGCATTCGATTGGCAATTGCTACGCGGACGGACGTTTACGCGACCCTGGCTGCTGGCCGGCGGCATCACGGCGGAAAATGTCGGTCGTGCGATCCGCGCAGCGGAAGCACCGGGAGTTGATGTGTCGTCAGGCGTGGAGACTTCGCCCGGAATTAAGAGCTCAGACATGATCCGGGATTTCGTGGCGGCCGTACGCGCAGCAGAATTCGCTAAGGAACCTCAGGCATGAGCGGCGTTCCGCCCAACAGCTGGCGCACCGGGCCCGATATGGAGGGGCATTTCGGCGCCTATGGCGGTCGCTTCGTCGCCGAAACATTGATGCCGCTCGTGCTCGATCTCGAGAAGGCCTACGAGGCGGCAAAGAAAGACGATGCGTTCAAGACGGAGCTCGACGGGCTTCTGAAGCACTACGTCGGACGCCCGAGTGCGCTTTATTTCGCCGCGCGGCTCACCGAAAAGCTCGGCGGCGCGAAAATTTATCTCAAGCGCGAAGACCTCAATCACACCGGCGCGCACAAGATCAACAATTGCCTCGGGCAGATTCTGCTCGCGCGGCGCATGGGCAAGACGCGCATTATCGCGGAGACGGGTGCGGGCCAGCACGGCGTCGCGACAGCGACAGTCGCTGCGCGCTTCGGTCTTCCCTGCATCGTTTATATGGGTGAAGTCGATATCGAGCGGCAGAAACCCAATGTGTTCCGCATGAATTTGCTGGGCGCGGAAGTGCGACCCGTGACATCGGGCTCGCGCACGCTCAAGGATGCAATGAACGAGGCGTTGCGCGATTGGGTCGCCAATGTGGAAGACACGTTTTACATCATCGGCTCGGCAGCCGGCCCGCATCCCTATCCGCAGATCGTACGCGATTTCCAGACCGTGATCGGCAACGAGACGCGCGTGCAGATTCTCGAAGCGGAAAAGCGCTTGCCCGATCTGGTCGTGGCCTGCGTGGGCGGCGGCTCTAATGCCATCGGCATGTTCCATCCGTTCCTCGACGATCCGGATGTCGAAATTCACGGTGTGGAAGCCGCCGGCGATGGCGTCGAAACCCAACGCCATGCCGCGACGCTCACCAAGGGCTCGCCGGGTGTATTGCATGGCGCGCGCAGTTATCTGCTGCAGGACCGCGACGGACAGATTCTGGAAGCGCATTCGATTTCGGCCGGTCTGGATTATCCGGGCGTCGGCCCCGAACATTCCTGGCTCAAAGATCAGGGACGTGTGAAATACTTCTCCGCAACGGATCGCGATGCGATGGAAGCGTTCATGGCGTTGGGCCGGCTTGAGGGAATCATTCCAGCGCTGGAGCCGTCGCATGCGATCGCACATGTCATGCGGGTCGCACCGCGCATGGCAAAGGATCAGATCATCGTTGTCACGCTCTCGGGTCGCGGCGACAAGGATGTGTTCACAGCCGCGGCTGCTTTGGGCGAAAAGTTATGAGCCGGATCGCGGCCCGCTTCGCCGAACTTCGCAAGGCCAATCGGGCGGCCTTTGTGCCGTTCATCACCGCCGGGGATCCCGATGCGGATACGACATTCGCCATTCTCGAAAGATTGCCGAAAGCCGGCGCCGACCTGATCGAACTCGGTGTGCCGTTCTCCGATCCGATGGCTGACGGCCCTGCGATCCAGGCGTCGTCGCTGCGTGCCCTGCAGGGGGGGATGACGCTTTCGAAGACGCTCGATCTGGTGCAACGTTTCCGCCGCAAGAACGCGACGACCCCGATAGTGCTAATGGGCTACTACAACCCGATCCATCGCTACGGCACCGCACGCTTTGCCAGGGATGCCGCAGCCGCGGGCGTTGACGGCCTGATCACGGTCGATCTGCCGCCGGAAGAAGACGAGGTGTTGCGCGTGCCCGCCGCCGCCCAGGGGCTCGATGTCGTCCGGCTTGCTGCGCCGACCACCGACGCCAGGCGCCTGCCCGCGATTCTCAACGGCGCCAGCGGGTTCCTCTATTATGTCTCGATTGCGGGCGTGACGGGCACCAAGACCTTTTCGGCCGCCGCCGTCCGCGAAGCAGTTGCCAAAGTGAAGGCGCATTCCCAGATACCGTGCGTGGTTGGCTTCGGAATCAAAACGCCGGAACAAGCCGCGGAAATTGCGCATTTTGCCGATGGGGCGGTGGTGGGTTCCGCCATCGTCTCGCTGATGGCCGAAGCCGTGCATTCCGGTCCCGCAAAGGCCGCTTTGGTGGAGAACGTGGTGAATTTCTGTGCGTCATTGGCGGATTCAGTGCATGCAGCCCGCCACGAGCCCGTGGTAGAGTAGACTCATGAATTGGATCGCCAATTTCGTCCGGCCGCGCATCAAGAGCCTCATGGCAGGCCGCGGTGCCGACACGCCCGAGAATCTCTGGAAGAAGTGTCCCGCCTGCGGAGACATGCTGTTCCACCGCGACCTCGAGGCGGCGCAGAATGTGTGCCCCCAATGCGGCTATCACATGCGCATCGGCCCCAAGGAGCGGTTCGCGTCTATTTGCGATGCAGGCGTGTTCGAGGAAATGCCGCAGCCCGAAGTGATCGCCGATCCCCTGCGCTTTCGCGACGAACGCCGCTATGCAGACCGTCTGAAGGACGCTCGCAGCAAGACGGGCCGACAGGAAGCATTGTCGGTTGCGCGCGGCACGATCGATGGCTTGCCTGTGATGGTCGCCGTGCAGCCCTTCGATTTTCTTGGCGGTTCGCTGGGAATGGCTGTGGGCGAGTCCCTCGTGCTCGGCATGCAGGCGGCCGTCGCCGAACGCCGTCCGTTCATTCTTTTTGTGTCGTCCGGTGGCGCCCGCATGCAGGAAGGCATTCTGTCGCTCATGCAGATGCCGCGCGTGACGATCGGCGTGGACCTGCTGCGTGAAGCGGGATTGCCCTACATCGTCGTCCTCACCGATCCCACAACGGGCGGCGTCAGCGCGTCATACGCGATGCTGGGCGATGTGCAGATTGCGGAGCCGGGCGCGCTCATCGGCTTCACCGGCCAGCGCGTGATCGCGCAAACGATTCGCGAGCGGCTTCCCGACGGATTCCAGCGCGCGGAATATCTCCTCGATCACGGCATGGTCGATATGGTCGTGCATCGCCACGAATTGCGCGCAACTCTGTCACGCCTGCTTCACCTGATCATGAAGCGCCCTCGGCCTAAAACGCGCTCTGCACCGCTGACAATCAGCGCCAATCCGACGCGACCCACGGCGCCCAAAGTGAACGGCAGCGGCAACGGCCGCGCACAGACAGGTACATGAGCGTCGACGCGAGAAGCGGCGCAATCCTCGAACGGCTTCTGGCACTCCATCCCAAGCGCATCGATCTTGTGCTCGACCGCATCGAGCGCCTGCTGGGACAGCTTGGTCATCCCGAACGCAAACTGCCGCCGGTCATCCATGTGGCGGGCACGAACGGCAAGGGATCGGTGTGTGCCTTCTCGCGCGCCATCCTCGAGGCGCAGGGGCTGCGCGTGCATGTGTATACGTCACCCCATCTCGTCCATTATCACGAGCGAATCCGGCTTGCGGGCCAGTTGATCAGTGAAGGCGAATTGTCGGCCACGCTCGCGGAATGTGAGCGAGTCAATGACGGCGCGCCGATCACTTTTTTTGAGATCACGACGGCAGCTGCGTTGCTCGCGTTCTCGCGTCATCCCGCCGATGCGCTCGTGCTGGAAGTGGGACTCGGCGGCAAATACGATGCGACGAACGTGATCGCGCGGCCGCGCGTGACCGTGATTACGCCCGTCGGTCTCGACCATCAGGAATTTCTCGGGACCTCGATTGCCGACATCGCGGCCGAAAAGGCCGGCATCATAAAATCCGGCGTGCCTGTCATTGTCGGCCCCCAGGAAGATATTCCCGGCGACGTGATCTCGCGACGTGCGGACGCATTGAGTGCTCCGTTCTATGCGTTCGGCCAGGATTTCTTCGCTCATCAGGAACACGGCCGGCTGGTCTATCAGGACACCGAGAGTTTGCTCGATTTGCCGATGCCGCGGCTTGCAGGCCGCCATCAGATCGAGAATGCCGCCGTTGCAATTGCGGCGCTGCGGCGAGGGGGCGGCGGCTGGGGCAGGGATGACGCCATCGAACGCGGTCTCAGGACTGTCGAATGGCCGGCGCGGCTGCAGCGCCTCTCGCACGGGCCATTGATCGATGCGGCGCCCAAGGGCGCGGAAGTCTGGCTCGACGGCGGCCACAATCCGCATGGCGGTGCGGCCGTCGCGCGCGCGATGGCCGATTTCGAGGAGAAGGCGGAGAAGCCGCTCTATCTTATTTGCGGCATGTTGAAGACGAAAGACGCAGTTGGATTCCTGTCGTCGTTCAAGGGCCTGGCGCGGCACGTGACAACGGTGCCGATCGAAGGCGAAGCGGCGAGCCTTGGCGCCGGCGGGTTATACGACGCCGCGCGCGCAAGTGGGCTCGACGCGAGCCCGGCAGACGATCTCGAAGATGCGATGATGCAGGTGGCAGCATGGTCGCGCGCGAGACCCGGCGAAGGGCCGCCACGCATCCTGATCTGCGGCTCGCTTTATCTTGCTGGAGTTGTTCTCGCCGAAAACGGCTGATCGATCGAGGATTCGATCCATTCCTTGATTTTCGACTTCGGCAGCGCGCCGACCTTGGTGGCGGCAACCTGGCCCTGATGGAAAATCATCAAGGTGGGCACGCCGCGTACGCCGTATTTCGTCGGGATATTCGGGTTCTCGTCGATATTGACCTTGGCGACCGTCACCTTGCCTTCGAGTTCGCCTGCGAGTTCCTCGAGCGCGGGCGCAATCATGCGGCAGGGTCCGCACCATTCCGCCCAGAAATCCACAACGACGGGATTTTTCGAGTTGAGGACGTCGGCTTGGAACGACGCATCCGAGACCTTGATGGGCGCTGACATGAAGTGATCCTTGGTAACGAGGTGCCTTGTCCGAATGAATCTAGGAACCGTGCCCCCCAGGGTCAAGGCGTGCGCGAATATGCGCTGTTTCCGCGTCGAGAAGGGCATCGGGAAGCGCCATCAGCCGGGGGCCTTCGGTCCAGATCAGCGCGCAGGCGATTCGACGCCCGGGAAACACCTTGGCGAGTGCGGCGCGGTAGAGCGCCATTTGGCTGCGATAGAGCGCCGGGACATCCTCGACCCGCTCCGGAGGCGGCCGGTTGGTCTTGAAATCGATTGCCAGAACCTCGTTCGCCGACACGGCCAGCCGGTCGATGCGGCCACTCGCGCGCGCGCCGAAGCCGAGTTCCGGCAGGTCCGCGACGATTGCGACTTCAGCGCGCGCAGTGGCCGCGAAGGCTGACGCAAAGCGCGGATCGGAAATCACGGCCAGGGTTTCGTCGGTGAGCCCGGCTGCGTCTTCCGGCGGCACGTTGCGGGCCGCGAGGTATTTCAGAGCCGCATCGCGCCGATGCTCCGGTGCAATATCCGGCAACCTTGCCAACAGCGTGTGGACGAGTTGGCCGCGCCGGAAGCGCGCGGCGGCTTTGGGACCTGCGGGCGAAAAGACACCGGGCTCCTCCAATCCCGCCGCATCGGAGGGGCGGATCAGACGCGATGTGACGTGCTCGGGTTTGGGTTCTATGAGCGCCCAGTCCGGCAAAGCGATACGAGGCGCATCAGGTATTTGCGCCGGCGAGGCGGCTTCCATCCCAGCGTCGCCGACTACGCGCAAGGTTGCGTCGCCTTGCACGATGGTCTTGCCCAGCGATTGTGCGGCGCGTTGTGCCAGTTCGTACCACGAACCCGGCTTGACGCCGTTCTTGTTCTCGAAACCGCAGACATAGAGAAAGTCCTTGGCGCGCGTCAGCGCCACATACAGGAGGCGGCGATGTTCCTTCAGCGCCTCCATTGCTGCTTCGGCCTTTGCGACCTTCACGGCGGCCGGCGCTTCGCGATCGGTGACCGGATAGACGACACCTTTGTCCGTGTACAGAAGATCGCCACGCTTGCCTGGCGGGTCGGGCAGTGACGTCGTATCCGGCAGGATCACGATATCGGCTTCGAGCCCCTTGGCGCCGTGCACCGTCATCACACGCACTTCGTCGCGCCCGCGCTCCATATCGCGCTTGATCTCGGCGTCGCCGCGCTCGATCCAGTGCAGAAATCCTTCGAGCGAAGGCGTGTTGAGGCCTTCATAGGCGAGGGCCAGTGACAGAAATTCATCGATCGCATCGTTCGCCTCGGAGCCGAGGCGCGCGAGCAGGCGCTGGCGCATGCCGCGCGCAGCCAGCACATGTGCAAAGAATTCGTAAGGCGGTGCGAAATCCGCGCGCGCCAGACATTCGGTGAGAAAGTCGTGCGCGAACGCGAAGGACGCAATTTCGCCGCAGCGGTCGGACAGCTCGTGCCACAACAGGCCTTTGCGCGATGCGCTCAGCGCGAACAATTGTTCCTCATCAATGCCGATCAGCGGCGAGCGCAGCAACGCCGCAAGATTGAGATCGTCTTCCGGCAACAATGCGAAGCGGCCCAGCGCGACCAGATCCATCACGGCGATCTGGTTCTGAAGCTTGATGCGGTCCGCACCGGCAACCGGAATGCCGCGCCGTTTGAGCTGACGGATCAATTCGCTCGCGAAAGGTTCGCGGCGGGGCATCAGCACCATGATGTCGCCGGGGCTAATGGGTTTATCGTGGCCGGGCAGGCGCGTGCGCCCGTCGGTCCAGGTCTTGATCTGGCTTGCGACGCGATCGGCAAGCCGCACGACCGGGCTCGCTTCCGACTCAACATCGACCGGCAGCCAGTAGTCCGGTTCAGGTGTCTTGGACGGGCTCAGCGCGGGCCAGAATTCGACGCGGCCTTTGGCATCGGCGCGGTGCGCCTGATGCGCGACATTGACGCCGGACGAGGTAACGCCGTCGCGTGCGGAGGGATCGGAAAACACTTCGTCGACGAATTGCAGGATTTGCGGCGCGGAGCGGCGCGATATGGGAAGTTGCACATCGACGAAAGAGTTTTCGGCGGCGCGGTTCTCGAACAGCGTGCGGTTGATGTCGAATTGCGCAGGATCGGCACCCTGGAAGCTGAAAATGGATTGTTTCTCGTCGCCAACCGCGAAGATCGTGCGGATTTCGCGCACGTCGTCGCGCGCGCCTTTGCCCGCAAAGAATTCTTCGGTGAGCTTGCGGACGATGTTCCATTGCTCGGGGCTGGTATCCTGCGCTTCGTCTATCAGGATATGGTCGAGGCCGCCATCGAGCTTGTACAGCACCCAGCCGGATGCCTCGTCGCGTTCGAGAAGCCGCAAAGTGGCGATGATGAGGTCGTCATAGTCGAGCACGCCGCGGGCTCGTTTCGCGGCGGCATATTCATGCAGCGCTGCATTCGCAAGTGTGAGTGCCGCCTCGGCCAGCGATGCGGCGTGGGCGGCGCGGAACCGTTCCTCCGCGGCAACGAACTGCTCGGAGATCGATTCGTAGTACTGGAGCAAGTCCGGTCGCGCATCCGTCAGTTTCTTTGTAGCCAGTGTCGCGAAGCGATGTCCCTCGCCGGTGAGAAACGTCTTTCGATAATTCGCGAAAGTTCCGGCTTCGATCGCGCGCAGCAAGATATCCGCGCGCTTACTATCGGTCTTGGTTCCACTTGCCAGCCAGCTCACGATGTCCCGTAGCCGCGCGTCTTCGCCTTTCATTGCGCCGCAGAATTCCGCGTCAATGCCTTCGCACGTGTCGTCCAAGCCGGCGCCATGCGCACGACGAATGGCTTGCCCTATCGCGCCATCAATCTCCGGCAGCGACGACAGAAACCGCTCGAATTTGCGCCGGTCACCGCCCAACGCGCCGTCGAGAATCTGCTGCAGCCGGGATTCGCTGGCATGCGTGACGAGATGCGCGGCCGCCTTCGCGAGCACGTCGTCGCCGGAACCGGCCCGCTCGAGGACGCGCTGGCGTGCCTCGTCGCGCAGTTCGCGCGCGGTCTGGTCGTCGAGCACCCGGAACGCAGGTGGGACACCCGCTTCCAGAGGAAAGCGTGCAAGCAGATATTGGCAGAACGCATGGATGGTCTGGATCTTGAGGCCGCCCGGCGTCTCAAGTGCTTTCGCAAACAAGCGCCGCGCTTCCTTCAGGCCCTCTGCGTCGCTTGGCGGTGCGCCGATGTCGGCAATGCGTTGCGCGAGCTCTGCATCATTCGCCATCGACCATTGGCCGAGTTGCTCGAACAGCCGCCCAGCCATCTCTGCTGCTGCGGCTTTTGTGTAGGTGAGGCAGAGAATATGTTGGGGCGCTGCTTTTGCGAGCAACAGCCGTGCCACGCGATTGGCGAGCGTATAAGTCTTACCCGCCCCTGCATTGGCCGACACCCAGGCGGAACGTGTGGGATCGGAAGCAGCGCGGGAATCGAGCGACGCAGTCATTCTTCCGGCTCCCATCCCGCGAGCGACCATTCGCGCACCCGCGAAAGATGGTCGTAATCGCCCGGCATATCGGCGCGGTAGGGTTTGATGCGGGGCAGATAGGGCGTGTCGGGATCGTCGAAGGCCGCAATACGGCCAGCAAGTTGTTGCTCGGCTTTTTGCACGAGCGCAATCGTATCATCGGACACGTCGCGCACTTCGCCCGGTTCTTCGCCGCCGCCAAAGCGGATGTAAAGAAGTTCGCTCGGTGCGAGCTTGCCGATTTCCGCGAAGCCGCCTTCCGCCAGGATCGCGCCCTCAAGCGGCAATTGCGGCGCGAGCAGGACACGCACCTGCTTCTTGCTCGGCGGTTCTCCCGTTTTGTAATCGACAATCGATCCGCCGCCGGATGTCAGGATATCGATACGGTCCGCCCGGCAGCGCAGGGTAAAATCGCCAGCAGCGCTTTTGAATATCCGCCGCCCGTTTATCTCGACAAAGGATTGTCGGATGCTCGCGCGCCGCTCGCGCTCGACGCCGACAAACCAATTTGCGGCGCGCAGAAATCGCGGCCACCAGAGCGCGAGTGCCGCTTTCGGGATTGCGGCCTCACGAAACGCGCTGCGGGCGATCGCGACCAGCTGCGCCTCGGCGTCCGGCGGCATCGCGTCGGCATTTTCAAGCAGAAAGCGCTCGAGGATTGCGTGAATGGCTGTGCCGCGCTCCAGCGGGCCGACAGGTGCGTCCAGTGGATCGAGCGGCCTGAGCTTCAGAACATGCTTGGCATAGATCGCATAAGGATCGCGCAGCCAGGTTTCGATCTCGGTGACCGACAGATTGCGCGGACGGATTTCGACCGGCGGCCGCGGTTCAGGCCGAGGGATGCGCGTGACTGTGTCCGGCGTCGCCAAGGCGGCGGCAAAAGCGTCGTAGCGCGCTGCACTATTGAGTTTCGCATCGAGTCGGAGGCCCTTGGTCAGCTGCAACAATCGCTGCAGCCAACGCGAAGGCGTGGCGGGAGAACCTTCCGATTTGAGCGCCCGGGTGAGAAAAACGCGCGGACCAGCAGCGAGTGTTGCGAAATCGTGGGCGCTCAGACCAATGGCGCGCTCGGGCGCTTCGAGGCCCAATTTTGTACGCATCGGTCGCGACAGCCATGGATCGGCTGCAGCAGCACGCGGCCACGCACCTTCATTGAGCCCGCCGAGCACCAGCACATCGAAGCTTTGCAGCCGTGCTTCCTGCGTGCCGAGAATGGCGAGGCGGGGATGCTGGCCATAGGCGGGTCGTACCGCACGTTCCTCGGCGAGTGTCCGGAAGAGCACGGGATAGGAACCAGGCTCGATGGTCGGAAGGCCTGCGGATTCTTCTTCGAGCGACGCGATCAGTGCTGCGGCAGCGGTGCCGGCATCGCCGCGCCACAATCGTTCGGCGCCAGTATCCAAATCGGTGGCAGCCAAAGATTCAGCGACCAATGCATGTTCGGCCGCGGCATTCGCGATGGAGACGTCTTGTGCTTCGAGAACATAGGCGAGCGGCTTGAGCGTCGTTGCAATCCCGGCGAACCACGGCTTGAGCGTCGCAACGATATTTTCGTGCGGCTTGTCTTTCGCCTCGTGGATGGCCGTGGCAATCGCACGTTCGATGCCCTCGAGCCCCGGATCGGGGCGCGACCCGCGCAGACAGAAGCGGTCGAGTTCGCGTACCTTGCGCCGGAAATCTGCGGGCGCTTTGCCGCCGGACGCGAGCGGGTGCTTGAGAAGAGCGAGCAGCGGCACGGGTGCGAACCGTTCGACGGCTGCTTCAGCGAGTAGTGTGAGAAACGTTCCCGGCGGCGTGTTTGCGAGCGGACGCCCGGCAGAATCGTCGATGACAATATTCCAGCGACCCAATTCCGCTGCTACGCGTCGTGCGAGATTGCGGTCGGGCGTCACCAGCGCCGCTGTGCGGCCCGACATTTCGAGCGCTTCGCGCAATATCAGCGCAACGGATGCGGCCTCTTCGCCCGGATGCGCGGTCTCGACAAGCGAGAGCCCATCGAGGCCCTTTTCGATTTCGCCGCTGCCGCGATCGGCGATCTCCCGCCATGCGTCCGTCGTCGGCGCGGGGCGGAGTGTTTCGCGCAGAAGCGTTTCGCGCGCAGAATTTACAGGTGCGGTCGGCGTCCAGTCCCACACATCCTCGCGCGCGACGCTGATGCGCGCAAGCAACTGTTTCATGCCGTATTGCGGATGGCCGGGTTCAAGCTCGTTCCAGCTATCTTCGTCGAGTTCGCGGTCGAGACCGGGAAGCACCACCGCGCCGTGCTCGAGCCGGGCAATTACGCCAAGCAATCTCGCGGTCGCCGGAATGCTGCCGGTCGTGCCCGCTGCGATAACCGGGCCCGAAGGCGGTTTTTTCTCGAGACGCTCTGCCAGCGCGCCCAGGACCGCGCGGCGGCGCATCGCGGGCGCAATGGCGCCTTCCGCCGCAAGCAGCTTCGGCCATTCGTCGCGCATGAACTCGAGGAAGCCCTTCACTTCGGCCCAATGTGCGGCAAGGGATTCCGGCGCAAGCGCACCGAGATTGGCGAGGTCGGCTTCCTGCGTATCGACCTCGTCGAAAAAGCTGCCGAGTCCGCGCGCGAGCGATGCGGCTTGTGCGAATGTCAGTCGCGCCGAGCCTCTATCCTTTGCGCGATCCCAGCGTTGCACGAGCGTCGCCATCAGCAGGCGTTGGCGCACGGGCGCAATCGACGGCAGCGCCATGTCTTCGCCGGCCGGATCGAACGCGAAGTCGTCGTCGTCCACGTCGCCGAGCGGGCGTATTTGCGGCAGGAGCGCCGCGCCGCCCAGCACGCGCGCGAAAGCGTCCGAGAGAGTGCGTACCGCGCGCCGTGTGGGTAGGAAGATCGTCGCGTCGGCGAGCACGAGCGGATCGTCTGCGCCCGTTAGTGCGATCACGCCGCGCGCGAGCGTTTCGGCAAAGGCTGTGCCCGCCGCGATGGTGAAGACATTGGCGGGCATGAAATCAACCGGTTCCGAGATCGGCGAGATAGGCTTCGGCTTCCTTCACCGCTTCGGGCGTGCCGACATGAATCCACACACCGTCGAGGCGGATGCCGAACAGCCGTCCGGCTTCGATGCTGCGATCCCACAGCGGATTGATCGAGAAGGAGCCCGGCTTGCAGCCTTCGAACAGGCGCGGATTGAGAATGTAAACGCCCGGATAGGCGAACGGCGAAATGTGCTTCTCTGGAACGCGCGAGAGGTGTCCCTCCGCGTCCATCATGAAATCCCCTGGGCCTTCATACCCCATGGACGTCACGAGCGATGCCATCAGCAACAGGCTATCCATCCGTTCGGGATCCCAGCGCGCTTTCATGCGGTCGAGCGCATGGCCGTAACCCTCGACCCAGATCGAATCCGAATTGTGGACAAAGAAGGGCACACCCTCGAAGTGGGGCAACACATGAAATATGCCACCGCCCGTATTCAGAAGTTCGTCTTTCTCCTCGGAGATGCGAATTTCGACGTCGCTTCGCTTGGCGAGATGCTCACGGATCATGTCGGCGCGGTAATGGACATTGACGACGATGAGCGTGACGCCCGCCGCCACGAGCCGGTCGATGGCGTGATCGATCAACGCCCTGCCGCGCACTTCGATGAGCGGTTTTGGACGGTCGTTGGTGAGCGGGCGCATCCGCGTGCCGAGGCCGGCGGCCAGGATCATCGCACGGGTGGGACCTTTGACGCTCAAGCCGGATTTCCTCTTTCCATCGGATTTCCACGGACCTCTCGCGGAATCACGCGGTCATACCATGCTTTGAGCGGCCCGAGCGCGGGATGTTCGAGATCGCGGTTGAGATAGCCCCAGACGCGCGGCAGATAGGAGAGATAACGTGGCTTGCCGTCCCGCTTGTAGAGGCGCGCGAAAATGCCCGCGATCTTGGCATTGCGCTGCGCAGCCATCACGGCCATTTCGGCGCGATAGACATCTTCTTCCATGGGGCGGCCTTGGGCGTGCATTGCGCCGAGATAGCGTTTCGTCATGGCTTCGGCGAGCACAGGGTCGACGTCGCGCCGCGCATCTTCGACGAGCGAGATCAGATCGTAGCTGCGTGTTCCGGCCACGGCGTCCTGGAAATCGATCATGCCCGCGCGGGCGACGCCTGCACGTTCCGGCAGCCAGATAAGATTCTGCGCATGATAATCGCGATGCACGAACACCGAAGGCGACGCGAGAACCGGCGCCAGGAGGTCCCGCCATAAGGCGCGATGCTCTGAGACTTCGGCTTCGCTTGCGTCGCGCCCGAGTGCGACGGGCATGAACCATTGCGTCATCAGATCGGTTTCGGCGACGAGCGCCACGTCGTCATAGGCGTGAAGCGGCTTGTCGGCTGGTAAAACCGTGGGCGCGCCTTCCGCGTGAATCCTTGCGAGCGCATCGATCGCGGTGCCGTAAAGTGCGTGTTCGTCGCCGCCGTTCGTCAGAACGTCGGCATACAGGCCGTCACCCAGATCTTCAATCAGTGCAAAACCATTCTTTGTATCGGCAGCGTAGACTTGCGGTGCGCTCAACCCGCGTGCGCGCAAAAAGTCTGCAGTTGCCACGAAGCGCCCCACATCCGCGCCCGCGAGGCGCGCGATTGCATTATAGCCCATCGTACGGCGCTGTTCTTCCGTGGCACCGGGAAGGCAGGCGGGTGTTTCCGCACCTTGGGGCTGATCCATCACCATGGCCTTGCGGCCGTTCATCTCCGCGCGGACATAGTGTCGGGTCGAGGCATCTCCCGGCAGCGGCCGCAACTCCGCATCGCCCCATCCGGCGCTCGAAAGGAAATCGTGCATGGCGTCGGCGCGTTCGGTCATGATTTGAGTGTCTCGAGTTCGCGTGCCCATCGATGCGGTCCCGAGAGAAATGCCCGCCGCGAATTTTCGCCGGCGATTTCGAGGCGCACATGCAGCGCGTCGTCTGGAATATAGGCCGATGCGCGCTCGGGCCATTCAATCAGGGCGGCACCTTCGTCGAGCGCTTCTTCGAGCGCCAACTCCTCCATCTCGGTCGCTTTTTCGATTCGATAAAGGTCGTAATGGCGGACCGGAAGCTTTGCCGTCTCGTAGGACTGGACGAGCGTAAAGGTCGGACTGGGCACGTCTTCCTCGACACCCAGCGCGCGCAGGATCGAGCGGGCGAGTACGGTTTTTCCCGCACCCAGATCGCCCTCCAGCGCCACGGCCGTGCCCACGCGCAAGCCTGCGGCAATGCGCGCGCCGAGCGCTTCCGTGTCGGCGGGGCCATGCAGCATCAATTCGCGCCCGAAAGCTTGGGAATATTCATCCATTCGAGGCACTTGTAGCCCGGGAAGCCGTCCGGCCGGAAGCGGGGATTTTCCGTTGATTCCGGGGGGCGTGTCCGACATGTTGCCCCGCCCGGACAGGGGCTTTTCCGGATAGGGCATGTCGGAACGCATCGTCATCATAGGCGCCGGTCAGGCCGGCGCGCAGGCTGTGGCCACGCTCCGGGCGGAAGGCTTTGCGGGCAGCATCGTCATGGTGGGCGACGAACTCTTCGCGCCCTACCAGCGGCCGCCATTGTCCAAGGCCTATCTTTCCGGTGCGCTCGAACGCGAACGGCTGTTCCTGAAGCCGGATGCGTTCTACGCCGAAGCGAAATGCGAGCTGATCCTGGGCGTCAGCGCCAAATCGATCGATCGTACAAAAAAAACCGTTTCGCTCTCCGATGGACGCGTTCTCGCCTACGACAAGCTTTTGATCGCGACGGGCTCGCGCGTACGCCGCATTCCCGTGCCGGGCGCAGACCTCAAGGGCATTCACTATCTGCGCGGCATTGCCGACGTTGACGCCTTGCGACCCGGTTTCGAGAAGGGCGCGCGGCTGGCGGTCGTCGGTGGCGGCTATATCGGCCTGGAGGTTGCGGCTGTCGCGGTGAAACGCGGCGTGGACGTGACCGTGTTTGAATCGCTGGATCGGGTGATGGCCCGTGCCGTCTCTCCGCAGATTTCCGCGTTCTACGAGGATGTGCATCGCGCGGCCGGTGTGCGCCTTCTGATGAATACCACGGTCGAAGCATTTGAAGGTACCGACAAGCTCACGGCCGTGCGCGCAGGCGGCGCAACGCATACCGCCGACATCGCGCTCGTCGGCATCGGGGTCGTGCCGAATGAAGAGCTCGTCAAAGACATGGGCCTCACCTGCACCGATGGCATCGTCGTCAATCAATTTGCAGAAACGGAAGATCCCGCGATCTTCGCGGCCGGCGATTGCACACGCCATATCGGCCGCGAAGGCGACCCGATCCGGCTCGAATCCGTGCAGAACGCGATCGACCAGGCGAAGCATGCCGCCCTCGCGATGGTCGGCAAGCACACGCCCTATGGCGAAGTGCCGTGGTTCTGGTCCGACCAATACGACCTCAAGCTGCAGATCGCGGGCCTTGCCAAGCATGGCGACAAGATCGTCGTTCGCGGCGCGCCCGCCTCGCGCAAATTCGCCGCGTTTCATCTGCGCGCTGGCCGGGTCGCCGCTGTCGAAGCCGTCAATGCCGCTCCGGAATATATCGTCGGCCGCAAGCTGATCGCCGACCGGGCCCATGTCCCGCCCGAACGACTTGCGGACACGACCATTCCTATGAAAAACATTGTCTGACACGTCGCCCCCCGAGGGGGTTCCAAGGAGCATCAATGCCCAAAATCAAATATATCGAGCACAACGGCAAAGAGCATGAGGTGGACGTTCCGGCAGGTTGGTCCGTGATGGAAGGCGCGGTGAAGAACCTCATTCCCGGCATCGATGCGGATTGCGGAGGCGCCTGCGCCTGCGCCACCTGTCACGTCTATGTCGATCCCGCTTGGACCGACAAAATGCCGCCCAAGCAGGACATGGAAGAAACCATGCTCGACTTCGCGCAGGAGCTGGAGCCCACCAGCCGTCTCTCCTGCCAGATCAAGGTGACCCCCGAACTCGAAGGTCTCGTCGTGCGCATGCCGAAGAGTCAGCATTAGGGTGGTAGCCAAAATTCAAGAGTGGCGCACTCTGCGACAGATATGATCTTCTTTTAATTGTACTGTCGCGCGATTCGTTTCCCGAATCCGCCCCCGGATTACGAGTAGTGGGAACCATTCGCGATGGTTCAGCCGAACGATAACACGGAGTCCTCCGTCCGGCACGTCGATGTTCACCGTGTCGTCATCGTGGGTGCGGGCTTCGGCGGAATGGCCGCAGCCCACGCGCTCCGAAACGCGCCCGTCGAAATCACCATTGTCGACCGGCACAATTATCATCTGTTCCAGCCGCTGTTGTATCAGGTCGCAACCGCAAGCCTCTCGCCGGCCGAAATTGCCCAGCCCATCCGCAGCATCCTCAAGACTCAAAAGAATGTGCATGTGATTCTGGCAGAAGTATCGGGAGTTGATACGGCCGAAAAAGCCGTTCGCACGAAATGCGGCCGCGCTATTCCGTACGACTATCTTCTCATCGCAACCGGCGCGCGGCATTCCTATTTCGGACATGACGACTGGGAGGCGAACGCGCCGGGCATCAAGAGCATCGACGATGCGACGCGCGTGCGGGCAAATATTTTGCTGGCGTTCGAGCGGGCGGAAGTGGAGACCGGCGAGGCCGCGCGTCGCGCGCTGCTCACGTTTGTCATTGTGGGAGCCGGTCCGACCGGCGTCGAAATGGCGGGCGCGATTGCGGAACTGGCGCGCAATTCCATTACACGCGATTTCCGCGACATCGAACCGAGTTCGGCCCGCATCATTTTGGCTGAAGCGGGACCGCGCGTACTTCCGGCTTTCTCCGAGCCATGTTCGCGTGAGGCCGATCGCGTCATCAAAGCGATGGGTGTCGAAGTTCGGCTGGGAACACCCGTTACGGCGATAGACGGCAAGGGCGTTACTATCGGTACGGAATTTGTGGCGGCGCGGACGATCATCTGGGCGGCAGGTGTTGGTGCGTCGCCCGCCGGCCAATGGCTCGGAGCTGCCGTCGACCGGGCAGGGCGGGTTACTGTGAAAGAGGATTTTTCGGTTCCCGGTTGTGAGGGCGTTTATGTCGTCGGCGATGTCGCTGCGTTCAAGACTCGTACGGGATCGTATCTACCCGGCGTCGCGCCGGCCGCGAAGCAGGCCGGCGCTTACGTCGGCGAACTCATCAAGGCACGCGTGATCGGCCGCGCCGCGCCCAAACCATTTTCATACGCCGACTATGGCTGCCTCGCCACCATCGGTCGCAAGAATGCCGTGGTCGATTTTGGAAGTGCGCGCGTCTATGGCTTCATCGGTTGGCTGATCTGGTCCATCGCGCATGTTTATTTCCTGATTGGCTTTCGCAACCGGTTCGTCGTAGCGCTCAGTTGGGCGTGGTCCTACGTCACCTATCAGCGCGGCGCGCGGTTGATCACCGGCACGGATAGCGAAGTGGACAAGTAAGGTTTTTAACGCAGAGGACGCGGGGGATGCGCGAAGGGCGCGGAGGAGTCAGCATGCAATCTGTGATGAACAGTCTTGGCAATCCATTTGGCGCGCAAAGCGCGCCGGGAACAAAATCAATACGCATATTTGTGCATTGCCAAGGTCGATCCCCAGCGTCCTCTGCGCATCCTCTGTGCCCTCTGCGTTAAGATCTTCTACGCGACTTTGTTTTCGCCCGGAATTTCCGGCTCGTGGAATCGGCGCGGCAGGTGGCAGCGCACCAGCGTGCCGGTCTCGGTGCCGCTTTCCATTTCGACCCAGCCGTCATGCAGTTCGACGAAGCGGTTTACCAGCGCGAGACCGAGTCCCGCGCCGGCGCGTTGACCTGAGCGGCCTTTGGCGGAGAACCGTTCGAACACATTGGCCTTCACTTCCGGCGCGATCCCAGGTCCCGTGTCGGAGACGAAAATCTGCACATCGTCGCCTTCGATGCGACCGCCCAGGGTGATGTGTCCGCCGCGCGGCGTGTATTTGAAGGCGTTGGACAGGAGGTTGAATACGACCTGGCGGATACGCCGCGGATCGACCACGACGATGCCGACATCTTCCGCGCAATCGAGCGCGAATGCGATGTCGAGGCTCTCGGCGTGCTTGCGCAAGGGCTGCGCCACGCGCGACAACAGTTCGAACAGATCGACGCGCGCGAGTTCCAGCCGCAGCGCGCCGGAATCGATCAGCGCCAGATCGAGAATGTCGCTCGTCACCTCGGAGAGATTGTTCGAAGCGGCGAGGATGTCCTGCACATATTCGGTCTGCTTGTCCGACAGCGGGCCCGCATGCCCGCCCGCCAGCATTTCCGCGAAACCCTGAACGGCATTGAGCGGATCGCGGAACAGGAACGAGGCGTGCTGCACGAAATCCGATTTGAGCTGGTCGGCCGCTTCCAGCGCTTCATTGCGGTCGCGCAATGCTGTCTCGATGCGGAAACGATCTGTGACATCGGCGAAGGTTGCGAGCGTTGCGCCATCGGGCAGCGGCGCCAGCGACAGCGCGAGGATCGTCTTGTCGGCGCGTTCAATCTCGCCCCAATCGCGACGGCGTTCGGCGCCGGACGCGATACTTGCGACAAATTTTTCCCACATAGGGCGCTGGCCGAAGCGCGCGATGGATGCTTCGGCGATCTTCTGCACATGCGGCTCATCGGCGAGATCGAAAGGCTCAAGTTCCCAGATGCGCGCAAAGGCCGCGTTGTGCAGCTTGAGTCGCGCATCGGGACCGAACACCGCCACGCCTTCCTGTAGCGTATCGAGCGTTGCGGATTGCACCTTGATGAGCGTGTTGTAGGAACTCTCGAGCGCGAGCTTCTCGGTCACGTCCTCGTAGAGGAAGGTGAGGCCGCCGAACGGGTGCGGCTGCGCCACGATGCGCAAGGTTTTGCCGCCGGGCAGGTGCCAGAGATCTTCCGGCAGATATTCCTCGGGCTGTCCGTAGAGCGCGAGCCGTTGGCGTTTCCAGAGCTGATAATCGCGCTGTTCCGGCAGCTTGCGGGCTTCGCGCAATTTGTCGAGCACTTCGCCGTCCGTCGGGCGCGTGTCGAGCCATTTCTCGTTTAGGCCCCAGAGTTCCGCGAAAGCGCGGTTGTAAAAGCTCAGTTTCTGTTCGCGATCGAAGATCGCGACGGCCGTGGCGAGCTTGTCCAGCGTATCGGCATGCGCATCGATGTGCTGCTGCAGCTTCGCTTCGGCGTTGGAAATGTCCGTGACGTCGATGGCCGTGCCGAGAATGCGTCCGTCGTCCAAAGGCGCATGGGTGAACGCCAGCGCGCGGCGCTGTCCGGCAACGACGGCAAATCGCTTCGCTTCCAGCGCATGTCCCTCTGCGCGCGCGGCCGCGGCCAAATCGCGTTCGGATTTCTCAAGCGTGAGCTGCTGTTGCGCGGCGGTCTCGATGTCGGGCGCACCCGCGCCCGACAGAAAAGCGTGATTGCCCCACAACAGCGACATCGTCTTGTCGCGCAACCAAACCGGTATCGGCAGCGCTTCGAGCATGGCGCGGAAATCGGGCGCCAAAGATTGCGCAGCATCCGCGGCGATCGGCTCCAGCCACACGGCGGCAAGCGCGCCCACGGCGCGACCGCGCAATGCGACCGCGCGACCTTCGCGGTCATGTGCTGTTATCGCAAAGGCGCCGCCGTTTTCGCTCAGGACGTCGAGCGCTTTAGCCAGCTCCATCGCGTCCGGCCCTTCGAGGCAGGCATCGAGCAGCGCGTCCGCCGCGCCATAGGATTGCGCCGGAGAGCCGTCGCGCCCCCACACGATCATTGCTTCGCGGCCGGCCGCGATGAGGGCATCGCGTGCACCGGCAGCAGCGCGCGCACGGGCGTCTGCGTTGCGAAGCGAACGGCGCAGACGGCGGGCCTCGAATTGCTCGGCGAGCGCCCAAAGACCGGCTGCTACGGCGAGGCCCACGGAGCCGGCGGCGATGGCCGCGGCCACGATTGCCACCTGGGTATCGGGTCCGGTCGCCGCGAGGGCTGGCGCCGGGGCGAGCGTGACGGCGAGCGCGAGCCCGCTGGTCCCGTATGCGCGCCACGCGCTCAAGCTCGATCCCCCAACCTCACGGCCTTCCCTGTCCCACTTTGGGACGCATTTCACGCCGCCCCTTTGTTCGCCGAATCCGGACGAATCACTTTGGAATCAACATGATAGGCAGGCGAGGTGAGTCCGCATAGGCAATGTGGTTAAGAAAGTGTAAAAATCTAAATCTGGTATTGGGGGCGAAATCTGGCGGGTGGAATCGGGTCGTTGCCAATTAACGAGTCTTATCAAACCGTTAACCAATCGGTGTACGGAACAAATGTGTCACGATAGGCGGCCGGAGGGGCAGGCATGAAAATTACGCGGCGGGCGGTTGTCGGACGGGCAGGGGCGCTGGGAGCGCTCCTGGCGATGGGTGGTGGACCAGCTTTGGGGCAATCTCGGGCGCCTGTTCGCATGTCGCTTACGGAATTCGTTCGCGATCCTGTTCGGGTGGAATCGTTGCGCCGCGGCGTGGCGGTCATGAAGGCGCGGCCTGCATCCGATTATCGCAGCTGGTTCTTCCAGGCGGCGATCCATGCCTATGACGATGCGCAATATGCCGACGCGCTCGCGCAGGATCCGAATGTCGCGAAGGTCGATCGCGCGCGCTACTGGAACAAGTGCACGCATTTCGGTCAGAGCTCGGCGAATTTCGTGATCTGGCATCGTGCCTATCTCTATTATTTCGAGCGCATCCTGCGCGACGCAGCCGGCGATCCGAGCCTCGCACTGCCATATTGGGATTATACGAGAGAAGACAACCGGGGCTTTCCGGAAATCTTTGCGAGTAAATTTGTCGATCGTGCAAAGCAGAATGCCAATCCGCTTTATCATTCCAATCGCGATCTCGCTTTCGTCATCGGCACGCTCGGCATCAGCGATGCGGTCGGTCGCGCGGCGGCTACGCTCGACAGCGACATCTTCTTTTCCGAGATCGGCGTGACGGGATTTGCGGGCGATACGCTCGGCGAGGACGAGACGCAAGTCGGCCTGCTCGAGCAGCGGCCCCACAACGATATCCACCTCGCGGTCGGCGGCGTGGTCGGTACGGCCAACGGCGCGATGGCGGATGTGCGTACGGCGGCGTTCGATCCCGTTTTCTGGGTGCATCATGCCAATATCGACCGCATGTGGGCTGCGTGGTCTGCGACGCCCGGCAAAAGCTGGGGTGCGTTGCCGCCCGACGGATGGCTCGACGAAAATGCGTGGGTCTTTCTCGATGTCGATGGCAAGGAGAAGTCAAACAGCCGGCGCTTCTATATCGACCGCGCCAATCTTCCGGTTCGCTACGATACCGACGGCACGCTGGGGACGGCGCCTGCATTGCCGGTTCCGCCGCCGCCACCACCGCCTCCTCCGCCCACCGATCAGGCCACTCAATCCTCGGTCGAAACGGTTGTTGCGACCGGAGCGGTGAAAGCGGCGGCACCAAGGAGGACGCGCGCGCTCACCTATCTCGCGGACGACAATCCCATCGATGTGTCACCGTCGGCTCCCGGAGCCCGCGTGCTCGGTCGCGCTTCCGTCCCGACCGCAAGCGTCGCTGCAGCGCCGCTGCCGCAACAGAATCTTCAGGCAGCCCCGATCGCAACGGCGGAAGCTCCGCCGTCATTGAGCGCGCCTCCGATCGCGCCCAACGAGCGTGTGCTTCTCGAACTATCCGACATCCATTTCGATCGCGTGCCGTCGTCCGGATTTGCGGTCTATCTGATCGAAGGCCGCACGACCGCCCTGAACGATCCCGTGGGATTGCTCAATCTGTTCGGCGCGACGCACATGCAAACGCCCGGCATGGCAATGAAGGCCGCGCAACGGTTCGACGTCACGCGCATCGTCGCGCATTCCGCCGGGCCGTTCACGTTGCGGATCGAACCTTACGATCTGTTAGTGCGTAAATCGGGCGCGCCCGCACCGAAGCGTGCCGACGAAGTGCATATCGGATCGGTCAGGTTTGTGGTCGTGTCGTGATGTCCGCAGTCGTTTGACAGTCTCTTGTGCAATGCAGCGTTGAGCGATGTCACCCAACTTGCTAACAATTGAACGGGCGTATCGCGTGCTCGGGGGCTTCGAATGTCGTCTCGGATAATTTTTGCCGTTGCGATTGCCGCGCTTGGATTTGGCGGCGTTCTGCTTGACGCCGTTCCTGCTCGCGCCGACGACGTAAAAGGAGTCGCGACGCCGGCCGTCGATCCGCAGCAATGGCAGAAGGATCAGGCGCTGGAGAAGGCAAGCTGGGCCGATCTCCACTCCGGCGGATTGCTCGCCATTGCGCCGCATGTTCCGGATCTGGAGCGTGCACTTGCGAATGCGGAACAGACGATGGCTTCGGCGAAATCGCCGGACGGCGCGCATGTGGTCTTCACGGACGGTGATGCCGAGACGTTTATTGCGCTTGCCGCCGTTGCAACCGACAAGTCGGCCTCGTCTGTGAAAACCGAGGCGCAAGACAATCCCTATCTCGGCATCGGTCTCTGTCTTGGCAGCTACTATAACGAAATCGACAAGTCGGAGGATGCGCTGCGCGTGCTCAGCCTGGCTTTGACATTGGATGCGGTGCAGACAGGCGGGCTTGGCCTTGGAGATCGCACACCTTACTTGGTTTCCGAAAAGGGAGCGGCGCTGAATGCCCTCAAGCGCTGGCCCGAAGCAATCGTCACATTCGATGCCGGACTCGCGATAAAGGATATGGAGCCCGCCAAACGCGCGCTCCTGTATCGCGGCCGCGGGTTTGCCTTGACGGAATCCGGGCGCCTGGACGATGCCGAAGCGTCTTATTGGGAGTCGCTGAAACTGGAGCCGGGCAACACCCACGCAATAAATGAATTGCAATATATCGGACGACTGCGCGCCGGAAAGCCGCCGACGCAAGGCGGGCTCTTCCTTGCGCATCCACCGGCAAGCACCACCCCACCTGCTGCACCCGCCACCACAACGGCACCGGCAACGCCGCCTCCACCCGCTCCAGTGCAGAACTGAAGACGGCGTCCGCCCGAATTAATACCGATATTGCTCCGGCTTGAACGGGCCTTCCTGGGCAATGCCGATATATTCGGATTGCTTGTCCGACAGCTTGGTCAGTTTCGCGCCGACCTTTTCGAGATGCAGGCGCGCAACCTTTTCGTCGAGCAGTTTGGGTAACGTGTAGACCTTCTTCTCGTATTTGCCCGGATTTCCGAACAGTTCCATCTGCGCGAGCGTCTGGTTGGTGAACGAGGCGCTCATCACGAAGGAGGGATGCCCCATCGCATTGCCGAGGTTCACGAGGCGGCCTTCGGACAGGAGAATGATGCGACGACCTGAGGGGAATTCGATCTCGTCGACCTGTGGCTTCACATTGCTCCATTTGAAATTGCGCAATGCAGAGACCTGAATTTCGGAATCGAAATGTCCGATATTGCAGACGATCGCGCGGTCTTTCATCGCGCGCATATGGTCGATGGTGATCACGTCGAGATTGCCGGTGGCGGTGACGAAGATATCGGCGCGCGGCGCGGCATCGTCCATCGTGACCACTTCATAGCCTTCCATCGCGGCCTGCAGTGCGCAGATGGGATCGACCTCGGACACCATCACGCGGCAGCCGGCCTGGCGCAGGCTGGCGGCCGAGCCTTTGCCGACATCGCCGAAGCCCGCAACCATCGCAACCTTGCCGGCCATCATCACATCGGTGCCGCGGCGGATACCGTCGACCAGGCTTTCGCGGCAGCCATAGAGATTGTCGAATTTCGATTTGGTGACGCTGTCGTTCACATTGATGGCAGGAAACAGCAGCTTGCCGTCCTTTTCCATCTGGTACAGGCGATGCACGCCTGTGGTCGTCTCTTCCGTCACGCCGCGGATGTTCTTCGCGAGTTCGGAATACCAGCCGGGCTTACTTTTGAGCCGACGCTTGATGGAGGCGAACAGCACTTCCTCTTCCTCGTTCGACGCCTTGTCGAGAAACGCGGTATCGCCGCCTTCGGCGCGCTTGCCGAGGTGGACGAGCAATGTCGCGTCGCCGCCGTCATCGAGGATCATGTTCGGCGTGCCGCCATCGGTCCATTCGAAGATGCGGTGGGTGTATTCCCAATAGTCTTCGAGGCTCTCGCCTTTGATCGCAAAGACGGGCGTGCCGCCGGCAGCGATCGCAGCCGCCGCATGATCCTGCGTCGAATAGATGTTGCACGAAGCCCAGCGCACATCGGCGCCCAACGCCTTCAAGGTCTCGATCAGCACGGCGGTCTGAATCGTCATGTGGAGCGAGCCCGCAATTCGCGCGCCCTTGAGTACTTTCCCCGGACCGAACTCCGCCCGCGTGGCCATTAGCCCGGGCATTTCGATCTCGGCGATGTCGATTTCCTTGCGGCCCCAATCGGCCAGGTTGATGTCTTTGACGACGTAATCATGGGCCATGGGGGCGGTCTTTCGTTGAGGCCGGCGGGGTATAGCAGTGCCCCGAATGACGATCAAGGAGCATATAAAGAAATCTGCATGTCTTTATTTGTAAGCTGGGTGTAAGAAACATGTCTCAAAGTATGTCTAAACCGTAATGACGCTTACGCAATAAAGCCGAAAGTGCGAAGGATTCACGGTCGATGGAGCAGGAACGAAGACCGGAGTGGGTCCAATTTCCAGCTCAATGCCGTTATCTGCGGGCTCGCAGACCGAAAGTGCCCAGCTTGCAAAAGCTCCGTTCCTCTGGGGCGATTTCCCCGGGCGAAGCGCGGGCTTCCCAGGCATACGCGTCGCCGGCTGCGACTACGCCGAGATCCGCCATCCGTATGGACCGGCGGACTGCGTGCTGGTGTCCGTCCGGGTACCCAAGAGCGGCAGTTCGAGCCTTTCGCATCTGCTCCGGGCGGCCTTTTCGGACGGCGCCGTTTTCCCCGTCCCCAACACGCTGAACCTCGACGGACGCAGTTCGATTTTGCAGCAGTTCAGGTTTATCCGCTCGCGCACGCAAAACCTTCTGAAGCACTACCGCACGCCGAGACTGAGCCGGGCGTTCGAGATCATTTCGCATCGCGCGGCCCCCGGAGACCTGATCGACGGCGGTCATATCGACTTCGCGTCCGTGAAAGCAGGCGTGACGCGCGATCTGAAAATGATCACCATTGTGCGCGACCCGGCGGAGCGTTGCCGCTCGGTCTACAACTACGCGCGCATGGCGTATCACGCGAAGCCGCGCCTCGCGCGTCTGGATGCGGGCGTCATGCCGAAGACGGCTGCGCGGTACAGCTTCGACGGTTTTGTGGATTTTCTGCTGGATCGCCGCGTGCAATATGGCGACATCGCCTGCCGCTATATCGGTTGCGCGAATCCGGAGGATTTCCGGGAATATTTCTCCCGCAATGTTTTTCTCGCCGGCGTACTGGAAGAGAAAGACGTGTTTGCGAAGCGGCTGTCGGACATGCTCGGGAAGGCGCTTCGTTTTCCCCATGAAAATCAAACGCAGAAACCTGCGATCGCGACGATAAGCCGGTCGCAACGCGCCAGGATCGAGCAGATTTATCCGGGAGATTTCGCTTTGCATGAATGGGTTCGCAGCCGCACCTGACATCGTTTACGGACCTTCGACGGTATAGCCTTCGGCCCGCAGCAGCGCCGGCACGCCGTGAGGACCCACCAGGTGCCCCGTCCCGACGGTGATGAAATAGGTGTGATGCTCCTGGAGCATCTTGTCGAGCTGCACAATCCAGGCGTCGTTGCGATTGTCGATCAGCTCATTCTTCGCGCCGGGCGCCTTGTCCAGCTCTTTGGTCATCAGCCGGCCGACGAGCGCCGCATCTCCATGCGACCACGCATCGACAAGCGGACCGATCGAGCCTGCATCCGATTGAAACTGGCGCAGTCCGGCGTCGAACTCCTTTACTTCCAGATCCTGGTCGGGCGGCGCCAGCATCGCCAATTGCTGCTCGTCGGTTTCGAAATAGCGCAGCGATTTCTTTCGCGCCTGCGCCAGCGCGAGAACCTGCCGGTCGACGCCGCTCAGCGGCGAGTAATGCTGTTGCTCCATATAGGAAGTTTCCAGCACGATCTCCGCAAGCCACGGCCGCATTCTGTCGAGACGGTCGCTCTGCAGGTTCGTGAGCGCCAGTGCTGCGCTGTAATCCTTGCGCCCCTGGTCGTCGAGCAATGACGGCAACGTCGAGCCGGCAGGCAACATGCCGTGCGCGCGAATGAATTCGACGATTGCGGCTTTGCCCGCATCGTCGAGCGGCGCTTCGAACACGAAGGTGTCGGAGGCATCGATCGCCGCGTCGATTTTCGGCGTATGCCAGATCACATTGGGCGGCAGGATGTGGATCGCGCCGAGAAGATAGGCCGTCGCATCCTGCGAATGCACCGTCCATAGCGCGGGATGGGCCTGGATGTTCGCCTTGACGACAGGCGCGTCGGTAGCGCTCGCGGGTGCGCACAGTGCAAGAGCAAACGCAAAGGTGGAAAACAATCTCTCAATCTTCACCGAACTTCGCCTCCACCAGGGCGAGGATAGCGACCATCGCTTCCTCCGCATCGGGACCTTCCGCGGCGATCTCGATGTCCGATCCCAAGCTTCCTGCCAGCATCATCAAACCCATGATGGAGCGCGCATCGACGCTCTGTCCGTCCTTCGACACGGTGATCTGGGATTGAAAGCGCGCGGCCGCTTCCACCATCTTGGCCGAAGCGCGTGCGTGAAGTCCTTTCTTGTTGACGATCTTGACGGTGGCGCGCCGCGCAACGGGCTCGTCCATGCGCTCAGGCTCCACCCACGAGGTCGGCCGAACCTGCGCGCATATATTTGCGGCCCGCATCGATCGCTTCCTTCACCGCCTGCTCGAGCGGCAGCTTGGCGCGCACATCGATGAGCTTGATCAGGCTCGGCAGATTTGCACCGGCCAGCACTTCGATCTTGCCGCGGTCCAGAAGCGTCAATGCGAGATTGCAGGGCGTGCCGCCATACATGTCGGTGACGATCACGACTCCGCGACCGAGATCGACGGATTTCGCCGCTGCCGCGATTTCGCGCTGGCGCCGCTCGACGTCGTCCTCGGGCCCGACGCAGACGGCGCGCAGATGGGTTTGCGGGCCCACCATATGCTCCATGGCCGAGATGATTTCCTGTGCCAGACGGCCATGCGTAACGATGACGATTCCGATCATGATCCTTGCGATGTGTTAGAGCGGGCGAACGATAGCAACCTTGCGGCCCGAGGGAAGCCCTTAAATGGGCTTGCGTTCCTCCGCGTTTGGTGGGTTTGCGAATGCGGCCGCAGCGGCCGCGATCTTGGCCGTGGCCGAATGATCGAAGGGGCCAAGCCGGATCAGCGGCAGTTTCGTGTCGACCGCGAGAGATGCGGGCGGTTCGTAATGTTCGGGCGCCGGCATGCGCGGCATCTTCTCCCGCGCAACGAGTTGCACGACAAGACCGATGCGCGCGTCCGGATCGAACGGCAACGAGAGAATGCCGACGCCGCGCACTTCGATCAAACCCGCCAGCGTTTTCGGCGAATGCGCCCACAACGCGCCGTCACGCACAAACAATGCGACGCGGTCGTCGGCCACCAGTTGCGCGCCGGCGGAGATCAGGCGGAGCGCGAGATCGGATTTTCCCGCGCCGCTTTCGCCCAGCAGCAGCACGCCGCAATCGGCGGGCGCGCCGAATGCATCGCCCGCGCGTCGCAACACGACGCAGCTCGCATGGATGTTGACCGTGTCCATCTATGCGCTCCGCGCCAGAGGCAGTTCGACGACGAAGCGCGCGCCGGTAATGTCTCCCGAAACGCCCGTTCGGTTTTCGGCCCGGATGCGTCCGTTGATGCCGTCCGCGATCTGCCGCGCGATGGAAAGACCGAGGCCGGAGTTCTTGCCGAAGCCGTGCTCGGGCGGGCGCTCCGTATAGAAGCGGTCGAAGATGGTTTCGAGATTGTCGGGCGGAATGCCGGGCCCTTGATCTTCGACCGCAACGCGAACCATGTTGCCGTCGATCTCCGCCGAGATCGAAACGGTGCCGCTGTCGGGTGTGAACGAGAGGGCGTTGTCGATCAGGTTTCGGAAGATCTGCCCCAGGCGTTCGTCGCGGCCGAGCACGATCAAATCCGCGGGCATGTCGCCCAGAGCGATTTGGATATCGCGCGGCAATGCCGTGAGCCGGTAAACTTCCACGATGGTTTCCAGAAGAAGCGCAAGATCGACCGGCTCGTTCGCCTCGCGGCTCAATTCGGCATCGAGGCGCGAGGCGTCGGAGATGTCCGTGATCAGCCGGTCGATGCGCCGCACGTCGTTCTTCACGATCGCCGTCAGCCGCATGCGGGCATCGTCGTCCCTGGCGCGCGCGAGCATCTCGACGGCGCTCTTGAGCGAAGTGAGCGGGTTCTTGAGCTCGTGCGCGACATCGGCCGCAAAGCTTTCGATGGCGTCGATGCGATCGTACAGCGCCTGCGTCATGGTCGAAAGGCTGAGCGCAAGATCGGCGATTTCGTCGCCGCGGCTTTCGAATTGTGGAATGGATTCGCGTCCCGCCCGCATGCTGCGCACGCGATCCGCTGCCGCTGCAAGCTGGCGAACCGGCTCTGCGATGGTGCCCGACAGATAGAGCGATGAAACGATCATCACCGCCAGCGCGACAAGCGCAATGCCGATCAGGCTCGCGCGTTCCTCGCGCAGGATATTGTCGATGTCTCCGCCTTCGGTGGAGAGCATCAGCACGCCATAGATGGTCCGGAACCGCTGCACCGGCACGGCGACGGAGAGCACGAGCTTGTTCTGGTCGTCGACTCTTTCGGCTTCGCCCGTGTCGCCGTTGAGTGCCTTGTTCACTTCGCTGTAGACGCGCCCGTCGTTGCCGGCTTCGAAATAAGGCGCGAGCCGCGAAAACGGGCGCACGCCCATCATGCCGTCATACATGCGCGCAACCCAGCCCTTGAAACGGCTCCACGCATCGAGGGGAGGCAACTCGCGCGTCTCCACGATATCGCGCGCCAGCAGATCGCGCGTGTCGATCGCGAGTTGTCCCGCCGGATCATAGACGCGCGCGCGGAGCGGCGTGGGTGCAATGAGTTGGCGCAGCAGCGGTTCCGCGGTGCTGTCGTCGATGGAGCGGTTCTTTTCGTCGGTAGAATATTCCGCGAGCGTGCCGGCGACGATCAGCGCCTCCTGACGAATGCCCGCCAGGCGTTCGTCGACAAGACCCACGCGGCTGTTCTGCACGAGCAACGTGCCCACGATCAGAATCGCAAGCGCGGCCGCATTGAAATAGATGATCTGCCAGGACAGCGTCGAGAAACGCGGACGCCGTAACGCACTGGTGCGGCCGAACATGTTCATGGGCGCAACGAGGGCAGGGCGGTGGAAAAGTTGTTTGCCCTCTCCACTCCCTTGATTGTCATGGCCCGCGAATGCGGGCCACCCAGGTGAAACCGGAAGATTGCGGAAGCGAATCTCAAATTCTTTTTCTTCGAGAGCACAGACATGTCAGCTGGGTGGGCCGCATTCGCGGGCCATGACATGTGGGGATGATGTGAGCTGAAATTCACGCCTTCTGAATCACGCCTCGCGATAGCGATAGCCGACCCCATAGAGCGTTTCGATCGCGTCGAAATTGTCGTCGGCCTGCTTGAACTTCCGGCGCAGCCTCTTGATGTGGCTGTCGATGGTGCGGTCGTCGACATAGACTTGGTCGTCATAGGCCGCGTCCATCAGATTGTCGCGGCTCTTCACGAAGCCGGGCCGTTGCGCGAGGCATTGCAGGATCAGGAATTCGGTCACGGTGAGCCGCACGGGCTTGCCGTCCCAGGTGCATTCGTGGCGTTGCGGATCGAGCGCGAGCTTGCCGCGCACCAATGCTTCCTTCTTCACGTCGCCGGGTGCCGGCGGCGTCTTGTGCGTCTCGTTGCGGCGGAGCACGGCCTTCACGCGTTCGAGCAGCAGCCGCTGCGAGAAAGGCTTGCGGATATAATCGTCCGCGCCCGCATTGAGCCCCATCAATTCGTCGATCTCTTCGTCCTTGGAGGTGAGGAAGATCACCGGCAGGTCGGCATGCTGGCGCAACCGGCGCAACAGCTCGAGCCCGTCCATCCGGGGCATCTTGATATCGAGGATGGCGAGGTCGGGCGGGGTGGCCGTCAGCGCGCCCAGGGCTGCTGCCCCGTCGGAATAGGCGCGGACGTGATAGCCCTCCTGCTCCAGCAGCATGGTCACGGATTCCAGGATATTCTTGTCGTCGTCGACGAGTGCGATGGTCGCCATGATTCCAGCCCGAAGCGGCAGGGGCTAATATAAGGGTGCGCAGCCCAAAGCAAAGCACGATGACCCAGGCACCGGAAACCCACAATCCAACAACCTACGAACCGCGCCGTTTCCGGACCACCGTTCCCTATTACGCCCGCTTCCGGCTGAACTACCCGCCGGCCCTGATCGCCCGGGTGCTCGAAATCGTGGGGCTGAAGCCGGGCGATCGCGCGATGGATCTGGGCTGTGGGCCGGGGTTGCTGGCCATTCCGTTCGCCCGCGCGGGCCTCAAGGTGACGGCCGTCGATCCCGAACCCGAGATGCTGGCTGCGGCAGAAGCGAGCGCGCGGGAGGCGGGTGTTTCGCTCGATGCGCGGGTCGGCAGTTCGTTCGATCTTCCTTCCGGCATCGGGCCGTTCAAGCTTGTCACGATGGGTCGCGCCTTCCACTGGATGGATCGCGCCGAAACCCTGATCGCGCTCGACCGCATCGTCGCGCCGGACGGTGCAGTCGCGCTGTTCGACGACGACCATCCGCGCACGGCCGAGAACAGATGGCGGCTCAAGCTGCACGAAATCGGCAACAAATTCGGCCGGGGGGAATCGAGCCATGTGGTGGCGCGCGAAAAGGGCGACTACCGCACGCATGAATCCTATCTTCTGGATTCCGCGTTCTCGAATATCGAGCGTACGGGATTTGTCATCCGTCGCGAATTGACCGCCGACCAGATCGTGGGCCTCGCCTATTCGCTGTCGACGTCCTCGCCGGAAAAACTTGGCGATCGCGCGGCGGAATTCGAACGCGAATTGCGCGCCGAACTTGCCGAATTTTCGCCGCACGGAAAGTTTGTCGAGATCGCCGAAATGGGCGCGCTGATCGCGCGGCGACACTGAACAAGCTTTCCTCCCCCGCTTGCGGGGGAGGTGGATCGCGCGCGATAGCGCGCGAGACGGAGGGGGCNNGTTTATCCTCCGGCCGCGCTTCGCGCGGACCGGGGCGCGCGCCACTTCCCCCGTAAACGGGGTAAGAAAGATGTTTGAATCGTCCTGCTCCCGTTCACCGGAGCGCGGACAGCCCGCATTGGTTTGCGAATTTGGGCATGCAGCACACGCAACCGGCACCGCGCGCAGCGCAAATTTCATCGCAATTTTTTTCATCGCGAAATATCCATGCGATTCAAGCACTTGGTGTTGCGGATCAGGGCTTTTTTGCCCTGCCAATTCTCCTGCCTTCGGCCCTGCAATCATGCCTGAGCTCTGATCTTTCTTCCGCTGTGCGCGCAGCGCGCGAACAAACCGAAACTGTTCTTCGCGCGAGAGCACGTGGACATTCCGAGCGGCATTCCGTTTCGCAGACGCACACCAAATCCGGGCCGCGCGTTCGACGTTTCCCCTGTTAAACAGGCGAGAAAACAGGGGAACGTTTTGTGTGCGGCGCACACGAAAGAAATTTGCGTTTGAATTCAACGGGCGCGTGCGCAAGCGATCTGCGCCAACCGACATTTCGGCTTCGGAACAGGGGAAGAGCAGGCGAAACTCCTGCTTCAGAGATCTTTGGTGTATTGAGTTGCGATACTTGCTCATTGTTGAATGTTCATGATATGTTCTTTTGAAGACTAGAGCTTACGCGCCGCCTTTGTCAATCCAAAGCGCAAATGGGTAGTGACGCATTTGGAATTTCTTAGACCATCAGGAACCGGCACGGCAGCGATACTTTTGTGATTCCTTTCGCGAGTTCGACCTTCAGGTCGTTCGACAAGACACGACCATTTCGCGAGCGGAGGGCGCGCAAGTGCAGGCCAATTCCCCTCCAAACCGACCATATTCGGGCTGCGGTTGCTCGGCGTCGCATTTCGTCTTTCGAAGGAATAAGCAGCAGTACAGCATCGTCGCATTCTTCAAGCGTGGTGTTGTAATCCATAAGCGATAATCGCTGATTGGCAATTCGCCGGCGCTCAAACGTGCGAAACGACGCAGTACAAATCCCGCTGCTGTTAGTAACCCCTGCAGTGAACTTATAGCGTTCGTTTCCGTTGAATAAGATAACGGTGTCGATTACGACATTCGAGACGCGGAGCGATTTTCCAGCCATGTCTACAAGACAAATTTGGACAACGCTCTCACGGTGCATTCGATTAGTCTGCCTTCTTCTTGTACGGTTCGCGTTTTGCGACCGGCGCTTCCTGAGCCTCGATTAGCGCCGCCACATCGGACATATCCCACACCCGATCAGAAAGAAATGAGGTGACAGCGGCAGCGTTCCGCAGCCGCTACGTTGCGTCATGCCGCTAAGGGGGAACATTGCCGCTGTCACCGTATTCCCGAATTTCCGCCCCTAAAGTTTCTTCCGAAGATACTCGACCACGACATAGCCGATCAGCGCTGAAACGACGCCGATGGTGAAATTGGCGAGCGTGAAGATATCTGCAGCGGCATCCATAAAGCTCTTGCCGTGGCCGTTGGTCCGCGTGAACTCGCCCATCAGGAGGTTCGAATAGAACAGGAAGATGATGAATCCTGTTTCGATCACAGCCCGCCAAAGTGGAGCCAGTCGTTTCATGGTTCCTCACGGAGAATTAAGCCTGGGCCGTTTCCCAAGCCTCGAATATCGCCACCATATCAGAGATTCTCAAGAGACGAGGTGACAGCAGTTCGTGTCGCGAAACCACGCGCCAAGCGTCTGTGGGTTTGCGCTGTGGAAGAACACCCCACCAAATGCCGTAATCCGCGCCATTTGTTCCCCTTGCCAGGCACTGTTGCAGTTTGAATTAGTTGTCGACCCGCCATCCGGCGAAACCGTATCTCGTCAGGAGGAATGACAAAGTTGCGGCCACCAACCCGGCTCCCATGAATACCCACGCGAGGGCGGCATCGGTTCGCCACAAAGTTACGCCTACAATGGAAAGCGCCACGAATACGGTTCTCAAGCCCCAGAAAACAAGGCGGAACGCAATCGTGAAAAATCTGGATGGATGGTCGATTGTAATCACTCCCAATTCTTGAAGCTGCCCGCGATACTACCCTCATGCCCAAGGGGCGGGTATAGGGATTGAACAATAACTTGACACTTACTGACCAATCAAACGTGGCCATGCTAAGGTAACGCCCGCTTGCTATGAAAGCGAGCTGGCGAACGAGTTAGCCAAATGCCCAAGAATCGCCTCTCAGCTGACCCTTACGATTCGGCGAGCCAACCGTTCTACACGGATTGGCAGGACGAGTTCCGGTTTGTTACGTTCTTGGGAAGACTGCGGTTAGACGCGGCCCTGTACGATAAAATCGTAGTCAACGACGTTTCTGTTTTCGAAGGTGTTTTTTTCCTTGCCGCCGCGATGCACGAAAATCGCCTAGCTGATCGGCTATGAACAAGGTGTCGTAGAGGCAATTGTCAGAATGGACGACACACGCCTGCACAGCCAGCAGTAGAGAATTTGCAAGGTTAAAGGGCACGATCGCAACCAACTTTCGCGCTCGATACGATCTACCGCCCGAGCCATTCCCTGTCGACAGAGTTCTGGAGATTCCGAGAAACGAGATGACAGCTGCAACGTTACCCTGCCACGAGGCTGCGTCATGCCGCGAAAGGGAACGCTGCTGCTGCCACCGCATTCCCCGACAACGAACATCAAACCGATTGCCGCATGACGGCTAGTAATCGTGCTCCAACGGCAACTGTCCGGCCGCGAGCGCCCATGGGTGTTGCCGCTCTTCATAGACCGAGAAGCGCGGCGGCGGAAAGCTCGGGTCGGCAAACGCGCCCACTGCCACATAAACAAAACCCGGCGCCCCGGTGGGCTCCCAGTAAACCGTCGAGGCGCACACCGGACAGAAACTGAAAGTGGCGCCCTGGCCGCTATCGCCGGCCCGAGTCCACTGCGTCGCGCGCCCCTCGATCCTCACGCACTCGCGCGTAAAGCGCGCCTGGGTCGCGAAGACGTTGCCGGTTCGCTTCTGGCATTCGAGGCAATGGCACATGGAGATGCGAACAGGCTCGCCCTCGCATGTGATGCGAAGCTGTCCGCAGCTGCACGACGCTACTCGGGTGGTCATTGCGCATGCCCCTCAGGATCGCGTGACTGGAACAAAAGCCAGTTACCTCAAACGTCCGGACCTTAGCCCGGACCGTCAACCCCCGATACGATGACACGAGCTACAATTCCGAATGCACGTCCGAGCGGTCGGCTATTGTAGATCGTATCACGACAGCGGCGCGGCCAGAATCGCGACGGGGAGCGCGGTCAGCACCAGCATGCCCAGGATCGCCCAAATGTAGCGGCCGCGGAACAGCAGCGACACGATCACCGTGAACATCGTGAAAGCCGCCAGCGCAATGCCCCAGATATGCGTGTGTGGGACGATGAGGAAGAGCGCTGAAAATCCCAACGGGATCGCGATCGTGCGCAAGGTGGCGATCACATAATCGTTGCCGCGATAGACGCGGCCCAGGATGCCCGGGCTCAGCGCGTGAAACGCTGCGAACAGCGCAAACAGGGCTGACAGCGCGTATCTGACGGTATCGGATATCAATTCCACGGCGAATTCCTTTCCAGCTTCTGCGGTGTCCGGCCGGTCCCCCGAGGCCGGACGCTTTCTGTGAGCGTTATTTCAATCCCAGATCTTTGGTCAGCATCGTGTCGGCTCCGACGCTGCCGCGATCGACATGGGCGAAGTTCGCGGCGATTTCCGAGATACGGTCCAGGACTGCGTCGGCTTCCCGCCTGCGGTCGAAGCGCCGAAGCTCCGTCATCACCACATTGCGAAGTTCGCCGATCGATACGATGCGTTCCGCCCTGTCGTCGGGAATCTCGATGATGAATTCCTCTTCGACGGCCATGATCAGTTCGGCGGTTTCCAGTTCCATGTGACTTACTCCTCCAACCAAATCGCGTTCGCGCCTAATGTCCCCCCGTGGGCAGCGACACAGGCCCCGAGGGTTTCGGCATCAGCCAGATGCCGGCAGCGGTCGCCAGAAGGATCGCGCCGACGAACTGGAAGATGTGATTGGTGGCGAGCATCACGCTTTGCGTCTGCACCATATTGTCGAGCGATTGCAGCGCCTGTTGCGCGGTCTGGCCCGTCGCGCGAATTTTTGCGAGCACGCCTTGCGGATCGTTCAGGACGCCCGCCAGATCGTTGCGGCTGCCCGTGGCGCTGTTGTGCCAGGCAAAGGTGATGATGGCGGTGGCAAACGCGCCCGACATCGTGCGCAGGAAATTGATGAGGCCGGAGGCGGATGCGGTTTCCGAAGGTTTCACCGATCCCATCGCCAGACTCATCATGGGCACGAAGAAGAGCGGCATGCCGAGGCCCATCGCGAGCTGCGCGGGAACCAGCTGTCCGAATGTCACGTCGGTGTTGAAAGTCGTGCGATAGAGCGTGTCGCACGCAATGATCAGAAGACCGGTCGACATGATGGCCCTGGGATCGACCCTGCTGATCAGCATTGCCGCGATCGGCGCCATCATGACGCCGAGCACGCCGTTGAATGCCATGATCTCGCCGGAAGTCGTCGCGGTGTAGCCCATATTGGTCTGCAGCCACAGCGGAATGAGCACGATGGAGCCCATGAAGGACCCGAAGGTGAGCAGCATGGCGGCGGCGCAGACCGCGAAGCCGCGATACCGGAATATGCGCAGATCCACGATCGGATGTTCGGCCGTGAATTCCCAGATGACGAAGGAAAGGAATCCCAGGAGCGCTATGATCGCCAGTGTCACAATGAAGTTGGAGGCAAACCAGTCCAGATCCTCGCCATTGTCGAGCATGATCTGCAGCGCGCCGACCCACACGATCAGGAGCGAAAGGCCGACATAATCCATCGGGTTGCGCACGCGCACGCCATCGAACTTCGTCAGCAGCCGCCAGGCGAGCGTCGCGCAGGTGATCGCGATCGGCACATTGATATAGAACGCCCAGGGCCAGCCGATCGAATCCGAGAACACGCCACTCACGAGAGGCCCCGCGACCGGCGCCAGGATCGTCGTCATCGTCCACAGGCCGAGCGCGAGATTGCGATGTTTCGGGGGAGCGACGCGCAACAGCAAGGTCTGCGACATCGGCATCAGCGGCCCGCCCATCACGCCTTGCATGACGCGACACATCACGAGGAACGGCAGCGATGTGGAGAGCCCGCACAGAAACGAGAACACGCCAAACCCAAGTGCGGCAATCGTGAACACGCGCACCGCGCCGAACCGCGCCGCAAGCCAGCCCGTGAGCGGCACCATGATGGCTTCCGCGACGGCATAGGACGTGATCGCCCAGGTGCCTTCCGTCGTCGAGATCGCGAGGCTGCCCGCGATATGGGGAATGGCGACATTGACGATCGTCATGTCCAGCACCGACATGAAGTTCGCCATCGCAAGCACAAGAATCGCCACGACAAGTGCTGCGCCGCCGAGATGCGGGAATTCTTCGGGGTGACCGGCTGCGGACATCAAGCCCACTCCATAAGAGAAAAATCAGTCGGCGATCTTGATCTCGGCATTCATCGAAAGGCCGACGCGCAGCGGATGGGCCGCAAGCTCGTTCGGATCGAGCGCGATGCGGACGGGCAGGCGCTGCACGACCTTGATCCAGTTGCCGGTCGCGTTCTGCGCCGGGATGACCGAGAAGGCTGCGCCCGTTCCGCCGCCGATGCCGACGACGCGGCCATGGAACACGATCGATGAGCCGTAGAGATCGGACGTCAGCGTGACAGGCTGGCCCATGCGCACGCGGGCGAGCTGGCTCTCCTTGAAGTTCGCATTCACATAAGCCTGCGCCACCGGCACGACGCTCATGAGGGACGCACCGGGCGCCACATGCTGGCCGACCTGCGCGGTGTTCTGCGCCACGACGCCGTTGATCGGCGCGCGAATGACCGTGCGATCGAGATCGAGCTGCGCTTTTTCCAACGCCGCCTTTGCGGCCAGCACTTCCGGATTGTGCGCGGCATCGCTGCCCGCAATCATGGCGCGCTGCGAGGCCAATTGGTTGATCGCCTGCGTGAGGCCCGATTGGGCGGTCTGCAGGTCGTTGCGCGCGGTTGTGAGCTCGTCGCCGGAGACCGCGCCGGTCGATGCGAGCGAGGCGCGGCGCTGGTAATCCATTTCGGCGCGCGCGAGATCGCCGCGTCGAGCAGCCACCTGGGCGGCCGCCGCATCGGTATTGGCGAAAAATTGCGAGACATGCTGCTGCGCCTGCGCGAAATTCGCCTGAGCCTGCGCAAGTGCCACCTTCGCATCCGTCGGATCGACGATTGCGAGGATATCGCCCCGCTTCACATGCTGGGTGTCATAGGCCGGAACGCTTGCGAGCGTGCCTTCGATGCGCGGCGTGATCTGCGCGGTGGAGGCGTCCACATAGGCATTGTCCGTCGAGACGTAATGCGAGCCGACGAAATACCAGTACGCGGCGACCGAAAGTGCGATGACGACCACAAGCCCGCCGAGCAACGCGAACAATCGCTGCCGCAGCTGTGTGCGGCGCTCGCCGGCCGTCAGTTCCGGTGCGGCGATCGTCTCGCGATATTTTCCGCCGGGTATGCTTGCCGTATCTTGAAGAACATGCGTGCTTGCCATTGTCCACTCCATTGCCGCTTGCGCGACATCAATCCTTGAAAATAAATCCGCCGCCCAGCGCCTGAACCAGCGCCACGTCCTGCGTGAAACCTTTGGCCTGAAGATCGGCCACCGTCTGGCGTTGCTGCACGAGCGTGTCTTCCGCGGTCAGCACATCGAGATAGCGCGAGAGCCCGGCCTTGTAGCGCAGCGATGCGACGCGATAGGCATCTTCGCCGGCGGCCAGCGCCGCGCGGGAATGCGCGAGTTCGGCGGCCAATTCGCGCTGGTTCGCCAGCGCATCGGCGACATCGTGCAGCGCGCCGGTCAGCGTCTTGTCGTAGGTCGCGACCGCTTCGTCATATTCCGCGCGCGCATTTCGATAATCGCCTTCGATCTTGCCGCCGTCGAAGATCGGCAAGGTGATCGCGGGCCCCAACTGGCCCACGCGCGAAGCCGGGCTGATGAGATCGGCGATGCCGAAGGATTGCTGGCCGATATCGCCCGTCAGATCGATGTTGGGATAATAGGCGGCATGCGCGACATCGATGCGCTTCGAGGCGGACTCGGCCCTGAGACGCGCCGCAACGATATCGGGACGCCGGCCCAAGAGATCGGCCGACAGTTTGGCCGGTACGCCGAACGGCGCGATCTTTGGATTGACGGGCAACGCGATATCGAGCCCGCGGTCCGGTCCCTTGCCGAGCAGAACCGCGAGTTGGTTGCGCGCGAGTGCGATCTGTCCGTCGATGCGATCGAGATCGGCTTGCGCGGATGCCACACGCGATTTCTCCTGCGAAAGCGTGCCGGTGTTTTCCAGCTGCTGCTGCAGGCGTTGCCCAATGAGGCCGGCGCTTTGCCGGCGGACGCCGAGCGCATCCTGCGCGGCCTTCCGGTCGGCCGTTAGCTGCACGAGATTGGCGTAAGCATTCGCGACGACGGTCGAAATGCTGAGGCGCGATGCGGCCACATCGACTTGCGCCGCCAGCGCGTCGGACGTGGCGGCCGCGAATTCCGCGCGATTCTTTCCGAACAGGTCGATCTCGTAATCGAGATTGACGGTCGCCGATCCCTGGCTGTGCCAGCCATGCGGCAGGTAGGATTCGAATTGCTTGGGGAAACCCTGGTTCAGGCTCTCGCGTGTTTCATCGGCGGAAGCGTTGCCGGTCAGTGTGGGCCAGAGGCTCGCGCCCGACACCTTCGCCATCGCATCGGCTTCGCGCATGCGGGCTTCGGCGATTTTCAGATCCGGCGAGCCGGACAGCGCTTCGTCCATCAACCCATCGAGCTGCGCATCGCCATAGGCTTTCCACCACGCGGCTTGCGGCCACGGCGCTTCGGGGGCGGCGAAGCTCTTTTGTGTTGCGAGCGATTGGACGTCTGCCGGTTGGGGCAGGGGACCAAGATCGGGGGCACAGGCGGCGAGCGCGAGGATGGGGGCCAGCAGCGCCGCCGCCCGTGCCGATGACCGGAGCGACCAGTTTTGAAGGGAATGGGGGGCCGTTCTCATCAGAACTGTACCGTACGGTCATGTTGCATTGCAGAAAATAATGGGTCATATTGAGCCTGTCAACGGAAAACTGTACGGTACGGTCATGGAAGCAGAGATTCTCGAACAGCCGCCCAAAACGGGGCGCGACGCCAAGCGCGACGCGATCCTGAGGATCGCCCTGGAGGCCTTTCTGACCGACGGCTATGCCGCGACGTCGATGTCGACCATCGCTGCCAAGGTCGGCGGTTCGAAGGCGACGCTCTATAACTACTTCACGTCCAAGGAAGAGCTGTTCTCTGCCGTGATCGCGGAGAAATGCCAGGACGTGCATCAATTGCTGTTCGAGACCGAACTCGAGCATGGCGACTTCCGCGCTTCGCTGACCCGTTTCGGCGAGCGCTTCCTCAAGCTCGTGCTGTCCGACGAAAAGATCGCGGTGTTCCGGCTGATCACGGCGGAGACGGCGCGCTTTCCGGAACTGGGCCGCGCATTTTATCAATCGGGCCCCCTGCTGGGGAAAAAGCTGCTGGCGCAATATTTCGATCGCGCCGTCGCCGAAGGCAGCCTCAGGCCGGGCGACACCTCCGTCATGTCGAGCCACTTCTTCGCGCTCTGCAAAGGTGAGGTCCACCACCGCAAGCTCTGGAACGTGACATCCAACCCGAGCGACGAGGAAATCCGCACGGCGATCGGCGAGGCGGTTGAGATGTTCCTCGCGGCGTATGGCAGCGAGGCGGGTTAGAGGACGCGTCTCCAGCCGACCGGCTCCGACAGGTTTAGTTCTGCTCTTTCCCGGATGAAGGCGGCAGCAATGCACGAGCGACGTCGAGGCTGGCCGTAAAATTCGCAGCACTCGGAACGACGATGTCCATGTTCCGCAATATCGAAGTTGTTTGCGGGTTCAGTTCGGACAGAATGATAGCCGTTCCTCTCGAATTTGCGCTCTTGATGAAGCGTTTGAGTGCTGCCGCGCCGGTTGAGTCGATCAACGGAACGCCGGCCATGCGCAGGATAAGAATTTTCGGGAAACCGCCGCTGCGCGACAACAATTCCTCGAATTCGACGGCCGCCGCGAAGAAGAATGGTCCATTCAAACGAAATACTTCGACACCGGCGGGCAACTCCGTCCGGCTCATTGCGGTCCGGTTGGGATCCGCAAATTCGTCCACGTCTTCGGGCGCGAAGGGCAGCACCAGCCGCGCTTCGGCGGCGCCCGCCATGTTGCGGGCAAATACAAGCGCGGCCATAACGACACCTGCTGCGATCGCAAATGAAAGATCGACAAAAACCGTGAGCAGAAATGTCAGGATCAGCACGGCCCGGTCGCCGGGCGAACTTTGCAGAATCTGACCGAACACGCGTAACTCGGCCATGTTCCAGCATACGACCGCAAGGACGGCAGCAATCGCCGCCAGCGGAATGTAGGAACCCAGCGGCGCAAACAGCACGATCATCGCGAAGATCGCTGCGGAATGAACGATACCGGAAACCGGGGTTCGCGCACCGGCGCGAATATTGGTCGCCGTTCGGGCAATTGCGCCGGTCGCAGGGATCCCGCCCATGATGGAAGACGCGATGTTGGCCAAACCCTGCGCGACAAGTTCGCAATTGGAGCGATGGCGGTGCCCGGTCATTCCGTCCGCGACGACGGCCGACAGAAGCGATTCAATTCCACCGAGCGCGAAGATTGTGAAAGCGGCGGGAAACAGGATGCGAACACCGGCAACGCTGAAGACCGGCAGATGCGCCGCGGGAAGCGCCGAAGGAATGCCGCCAAACCGCGATCCGATCGTGGTTATCGGCAGTTTGAAAAACCAGACCACGAGGGCGGCCAAAACGATCGCCACCAGGAATGCGGGAAATCGCGGCGCAAATTTCTGAATCAGCAGAATTGTGCCGAGCGCTCCGGCGGCAATCGCAAGCGCTACCGGACTGAAGGTGCCGATGGCGGCCGCGTCGGCGGTGAGCTTGCCGATCACATCCGCCGGCGCGTGATGCACGCTGAGGCCGAGAACATCGCCGACCTGGCTTGAGAAAATCACCACCGCGATGCCGGCGGTGAAGCCGGTGACGACCGGAAAGGGAATGTATTTGATGTAGGTGCCGAGCCGGGCAATGCCCGTAATGATGAGAAGCACGCCGGCCATGAACGTCGCGGCGGCGAGGCCCTCATAGCCGAACTGCTGCACCACCCCGGCGACGACAACAACGAATGCGCCTGTCGGCCCCGCGATCTGATAGCGGCTTCCGCCAAGCGCGGACACGATGGCGCCCGCAACAATGGCCGTGAACAGGCCGCGGCCGGGCGAAACGCCGCTTGCGATAGCCAGTGCCAGCGAAAGAGGAAGCGCCACGACGGCGACGGTGAGGCCCGCGAACAAGTCGGCGCGCGCCTCGGCCAGGCCGTAGCCTTCCCGCAGCGCGGTTGCCAGTTTCGGGACGAACAGATGCCAGCCCGCGAAACTCCGGGTTTGGGCCATTCTAAAGGCTTTCATGCTTATAACTATTGTTAGAGCATATTTAAGTATGGTCTATATTCATATATCAATTGTTTTGATATGAATATATATGTATAAAACATCATAACGGCGATAATTCGCGGAAAATTGTGGAAGTCAAAAATGGATCGCCAGCAGCTGATGCACTACGGGCCGACCGTTCTGATTGCTGTCATCGCGGTGTCGTTGTTCGTGCTCGGCTATGTCCTTGCGCACCGGCGCCGAGCGGCACCTGCTCTCATCGAACGTAAGTGGATTGGGAAAATGTTGCCTCTCATGGAGGCCGCCGCTTCCGTCTGCGCCGCCGCGAAGCACGAGCGCATGGTGGTCATGACGGTTGCCGAAAAAGCGGGCGCCGGTCCGGTGGCATGGTTCGCGCAAAGCATCGCGAGCGTTATTCCGGTGTATCGAATGGGCAACGCGAATGCGTTCGAAAAACTGCCGGGGGCAACAAGCGTTGGCACGGAATCGCAATCCCTTTACATACAGAAGCGAGACTATAAGACCTATGCAAGCTGGGCGCGTTCTATGCAGTAGCGGCCCGCGCAACCTGCGGAGTTCCGGGCCAATGACCTGTTTGCCGGCAATAGGGTTGAACGCAGCATGATCACGGCAGCCCAATTGCGTGCTGCCCGCGCACTTGCCGGCATCGATCAGCGCGAACTCGCCGAACGGTCCAGCCTGTCGGTCCCGACGATCCAGAGAATGGAAGCGAGCGACGGCGTCATTCGCGGCAATGTGGATTCCCTGATGAAACTGGTAGGCGCTCTCGACGCGCTCGGTATCGTTCTCATCGCAGAAGATGCTTCCAGCAACGAAGGCGGTCGCGGCGTGCGTCTGAAACGCCGATCGGGCGCTAAATCGCCTTGAACGCCGCAATTGTCCGATCGAAGACTTCGAGCTTTCCGTCCGCGATCCCAAAGCGCGCGCCGTTTATTTCGAGTTCTCCCGCCTGAACGCGTTCTGCGACAAAGGGGTAATTCATCAATCGTTCCATCGAGAGAAGCACGGTCTCCCGCTCCAACGAGGCGGTGCGGTGCGTTTCATTGGCCGAATGGTCGGTGCGTTCCACCGCGGGCTTCAGCAGATCGATCCATGAGCGCAAGAATGGGACATCGTCCCCGATATTGCCGTCGAGCGCGGCCGCGACGCCGCTGCACTGAGCGTGCCCCATCACCAGAATATTGCGGACATTGAGAACCAGTACGGCAAATGCAATCGCGGCGCTGGTGCCGTGATGCGCGCCGTCGATTTCCAAAGGCGGCACGATCGCCGCAATGTTGCGGATGACGAACAGCTCTCCGGGGCTCGCATCGAATATCGCGGCGGGATCCGAGCGCGAATCGCTGCAGGCGATCACCAGTGTCTCGGGCTTCTGCCCGTGCGTGGCGAGTTCGGTGTATCTCTCATGCTCCGCCTGCCAGCGGCCCCCGCGAAAGGTGCGATACCCGGCAATCAACCGATCCATACTGCTGCCTGGGCGCAAGAATTCCACTCCTTCGCTACCGTGCCTGCTTTTGCCATGAATCACGGCTCATCGGGAAAACCATACCGCCCATCGCAATGCGATTGACAGCATGTATGCGACGAAACTGCCCCAAAGTCCGATGGTCCTTTGCAAGTCCTCCAACGATTGCGTCGATGTCACGAGATTGTCGGGATAGCAGGGGACGCCGACCCGGCTTGGCATCGGGCGGCGTTCCCGGTCCTATCGGAATTTGCGCATGACCGGGAGAGGGCTGCCGGGTGCGCGCCAACGCGTGTTCACTGCCAAGCGCGATCACCGCACAAAGCGCAAAGATCAAGAGCTTCGCCACAGTCCCCGTAGTTTCAAATTAGTTCCCATAAACCCAGTTCTGGAAGATAGTCGAAAGATCGCGGCCGCTCGCGGCCTCGAAGGCTTTCTGAAGGTCTTTGGCAGTTACGCTTCGCCCCGCATTGGCTTGAGTGTAGCGTCTGACTCCGCGCCAGAATGCATCGTCACCCAGCTCTGTCCTCAGCGTATCCAAAAATATCATGGATTTGCCGTAGGCGATCCGCCGTTCGTCGCGTAGAGAAGGATAGGTCCCTGACCAGCTCAGCGGTTCGTCCAAGCCGGATTTTTTTGCTGCATCCCAAGCTTTTTGCGCGACGGCGATTTCATGATCGTATGCCGCTCGGTCCCATTGCCGTTCTTTGTAAGCAGCCGTCATGAAACCAGCCATGCCTTCGTTGAGCCAAATTTCTTTCCAGTCGGAGCAGGTCAAGAGATTGCCCCACCATTGATGAGCAAGCTCATGTGCAATCATGCCGTCAGCACGCGGATCGGAAAGAACATGTTCGGCCGGCCCTTTTTCGATCATCGATAAAGACGCGTCTTCCTGATTGCCGTTATGGTCTACAAGCACTTGCGTGTAGTGCGACTCCGGTAGCTTCATGCCTGCTTTAGATTCATAGAAGGCCACCATATGAGCCGTGTTTGCGAACATAGTTTGCACGCGCTCGGGCGTTTCGCCGGAGTACAACACACCGAGCGAAGGGCCGAGTTCCGCCCTTGCGTACCGACCCGCGGCAAAGCCGTAGAGATAGCTCGGATAGGGCCTGTCCTCCCGCCAGCGCCAGGTCTCAAGGCCGGAGCCGGCCGGCTCGCGCGAGACGAACTCTCCCGGCGCCACGGCGTCCATGCCGGTTGGCAGCGTCAGCGCGAGCTGAAGTGTTGCGCGGTCGCCCGGTCGATCGACGTCGCAGATCATCGCCTCGCAGGTGAAGTAATCCGTGTGGATTTCATCCGGCGTGAAAACGACATCGCGCCTGGGCCGACCGGCGAAGCTCATCACCAGCGTCGCCACCTCGCCGTTGGCCAAACGTCGAGGGAGGTGGAAGATGCGTCGGTTGCCCTCGGTGGTGACGGTGACGCCGGCCAGGCCGTCCAGGGTCGCGTTCACCGCGAGCGGATTCGCGGTGAATGACAAGACGTCCAGGCCATCAGACAGGCTCTGGAACCGGAGGTACTCGACACCGGACAAGACGCCCGTGGCGAAGTCAGGCGTAAGGCGAACGTCGTAGGAGATTGGCTTGAAAGCGGGCATCAGATCGGCCGATGCCACAGGCCCAAACACCAAACCAATCGAGCAAGCAAGCGCGACCGCGACCGTCGACTTCATGTGACCCTCGAAACACTTCAACACTACGTTGCGTGCATCATTATGACGATAACAGCCAATGCCGTGACAATGGCAATGTTCCCCTTCGCGGCATGACGCAACGTAGCGGTCGGGGAGCGTTGTTGCTGTCGCGGCATTTCGGTCACAAGATTTCTGGGTAGCTCGAATAAACCCGTATAGATTTCTCCGACAAGACTAAAGGGGACCACCATGACACTCGCAGACCTGTCCAGCCTTGGAAGTTTTATCAGTGCGTTGGCGGTCGCCGGCTCGCTCATTTATCTGGGATTGCAGACGCATCAGGCGGCAAAACATACGAAAGCCTTGATTGCACAAAATCGAACCACCCGAAATATGGAGTCTCAGCTCAGAATGGGAGATACCGAACTTACGACCGCCGCAATTGTCGGAAATGGCGGCACGCCGACCCGTGAGAACGTTCAGATGTACCAGTTCGCCCTGATATGCAACGCCATGTTCATGAGTGCGGATGAAACCTTTCATCAGCACGAACAGGGTCTGTTGGATGAACATCAATTCGGGACCTTTGACGGAAGTTTCACGTCCGCGTTCAGGTTCCGAGGTATTCGTGACGCTTGGAGCAATTGGAAAGCGATACATCCCGACTCAAGTCCCAAGTTCATCGAGTTCATGGATGACATCGTCGCGAAGGTACCTGTCGCGACGTTCGACCCAGCCATGGGACAACGGGCATCCCAATAGCGGCGTTCCTGCAGCAGGCGATTGATCAGTGCGGTGAACAAATTCACGCCGATACGGTGCAATGGCAATGTTCCCCTTCGCGGCATGACGCAACGTAGCGGCCGGGGGACGCTGTTGCTGTCACCTCAATTTGCGGACGAGAATTTACGGCGAACTATTCGATTTCCCGACTAGTCTTGCGGCGTGCTCGCACAGCCTCTACCTGTGAGGGGCAACGCGGGGGATCAAGTCCATGCCGTCGGACCAGGTGAACGCGCGCGGAGTGTGGCGCTGGTGGCCGCTCCGCTTTCTCGTCTTTCTTGTCGCTCTTTTCCCGGCCTATATCGGTTGCCAGCTCGGAACGTTCTTCCTGGAGAAACATCCGCACGGTCTTCCCGAAAGAATCATCGTTCCTGCTGTCGCAATATTGGGATCGCTGGCACTGGTCGTTCTCTATCGGCTGCTCGTTCGCGGGATGGAAAAGCGCGAGGCAAGCGAGCTGCTTGTCTCACGCGCGCCAGGCGGACTTCTCGGCGGAACCGTGCTCGGCGCGGGTCTCTTTTGCGCGGTTTACGCGGTCCTCTGGACGTTGGGAGACGCGAGCTTCAAGGGCATCGGCACGACCGACGGACTGCCGCTGGCTTTCGCGATCTCTCTGCTCGCGGGCTTCGGCGAGGAGATGATATTTCGCGGCGTCGTATTCCGGCTTTTCGAAGAAGGTTTTGGAACGACGGTGGCGGTGCTTCTATCGGGAGCGCTGTTTGGAGCCCTTCATGCGCTCAATCCCGGTGCGACGCTTGCCAGTTCCGCGGCAATTATGGTCGAGGCGGGTGTATTGCTTGCGGCGGCCTATGCGCTCACCCGCTCGCTGTGGATTCCCATCGCGCTGCACTTCGCCTGGAATTTCACCGAAGGCGGCATTTTCGGCGCCGCCGTCTCCGGCGGCAAGATTCAGAGCCTTTTTTTGGTCCCTCTACACGGGCCGGATTATTTGACGGGTGGCGCGTTCGGGCCGGAAGCCTCCATCGTGGCGGTTTGTGTGTGCTTCGCGGCCGCCATCGTCATGCTGGTGCTCGCGGCGCGACGCGGGGAGTGGCAACCGATGCGCTTCCGATTGCGAACGGCGGGCGATTGAGCGATACGGGTTCACGTGAGAGGTGATCCGTATCATGTCGCCGGAATTCCACATCACATGGGCTTAAGCAATATCACCGCCTCATTGAGCGCGTCTCTCGCTTCTTCTCTAGGTATTGTGGGCGGCGTCGTGAGATCGGTACCGTGCGCAAACCTGTTCCTGTTTTCACGAACACTTTCAATCCGTTTCTTAACCTGCTCGTCGAGATCTGCGCCAATCAAATTCGTAATATTGCTGAGTCCTCGAAAATCCTCCATCTCTCGAACGATGCCGTCGCGCCCTGCAAGTACAGGCCCGCGATGCTTTCCCCTTAAAGTTTTGCGGGCCTCGCCAACTGCGGTCGCAATTCGCGCATTGAACATCTTTTCAAATGCAGCGGCCATATCGAGTATCGTAAGATGATTGACCAAGGCTTCCAAATCGCTGAACGCTTCTTCAATTTGGTGCACGGCATCTGCCTTCAGCTCACCTCGCTCTGTTATGCCGAGCGTGGCATATCTGTCGTCCAGTGGATTCGCGCGAGCCCTTCTATATTCAAGCGCAACCACCTGCGCCAAAAGTTTACATCTCTCGAAAGCTCGATCGACCGGCGTCGGCTCTTTCGCCATGGTTTTCTATTGCTTGCTCAAAAGGAATTCGATGGCTTGTTCCAGGGCCTGTTTGGTCAGCGGGATGAACCGAGGATCACCTCCAAGCCAACTAGGTGTTTGAGCGCCAGTCGTTTTGAGCATGCCGGCTTCGGGAGGAGGGATTATAACCCAACGTGGGGTCTGGTCGCTTGGTGATGTCTGCACTCTCAGGAGTCTAACGCGCTCAAATTCGCCGACACGACCTTGTCGGTACATATCGACCCGACCGGTCGCTCCGACGATAATACGTCCGACTGGAGCCAAGACAATAATGGCTGACGGGGCAGAAATGTGCATCTGGCGTGCATTGTATGCGCCCAACGACTCTTCGGAGAGACCAACTTCGCCCTCTGAAAATGACATTGAGCCGTCTGCCTGATATTCCGACAAATAGCCTCGAATTTCTTCAAAAAGTTTAACAATCGCCTGCTGCCATTCCGCGATCAATTGTGGCTTATCTTGTTCCCACTTAGCAGCCTCATGTTCCTGCTGCCGTAGGCGCTCCAGAGTGTCTTTCAGTGCCATGGCGTTCCTACGCGTCTAAGGATCGGATGTCGAATATTAGCATCCATTTTGGAAGGGCGGGAGCAGTTTCTAACGCTGGCCTGCCTACGCGCGCCGGCTACAAGCGGCGATCACGCATTTGCGCGAGAATCACACGAATTTGCTTGTAGTGGACGCAAGTCGATGCGTCAGTGTGAGGCGGTGCAACCTTCAAACGAACTCCACCTTCAAGATCTCATACGACCTCACCCCACCCGGTGACGCCACTTCGACCGTGTCGCCTTTGCTTTTGCCGATCAGCGCGCGCGCGATCGGCGATGAGATCGAAATCCGGCCTTTCTTCGCGTCGGCTTCGAGATCGCCGACCAGCTGGTATTTCATCTTGGCTTCGGAATCCTGGTCGACCATCGACACGGTCGCGCCGAATTTCACGGTGGTGCCCGAGAGCTTGGAGATGTCGATGACGTCGGCACGGCCGATCTTGTCTTCGAGCTCCATCACGCGGCCTTCGACGAAGGCCTGACGCTCTTTCGCGGCGTGGTATTCCGCGTTCTCCGACAGGTCGCCATGGGCGCGCGCTTCCGCGATCATCTTGACGATCGCGTGGCGTTCCACCGACTTCAAATGATTGACCTCTTCCTCGAGGGCCTTATAGCCCGCGGCCGTCATGGGTATGCGTTCCATCTCAATCCTGCCAATAGCGAATAGACTCCCGCCGGCCTGCCTTCCGGCAGCGGCCGATAGCGGAAGTATTGCGCTTTTCCTTAAGTCCTTGTTACGCCTAGACTTTCTCTTCCTTCGTCCGGCGAACGCCTAGAAAGAGTAAGACTGGAGAGGCGCGACTTCAAGTGAGCCCTCGCGCAGGGCAGCGATGGCCTGGGTTGCAGCCGCCGCACCCGCCATTGTCGTGTAGTAGGGAACTTTCATCTGGAGCGCCGTGCGCCGGATGGACAGGGAGTCGGCCAACGCCTGCGCGCCTTCGGTGGTGTTGAACACCAGCTGCACTTCCGTGTTCTTGAGCGCGTCGACGATATGCGGCCGGCCTTCCAGCACTTTGTTGACCACCCGCACTTCGAGGCCCGCCGCCTGCAGGAATTTCGCCGTGCCCCGCGTGGCGATGATCGAGAAGCCCATCGCCAGCAATTGCTGCGCGGGCTCGACTGCGAACTCCTTGTCGGATTCCTTGACCGAGATGAACACGGTGCCGCTCAAAGGCAGCTTGGCGCCCGCGCCGATCTGGCTCTTGGCGAAGGCGCGGCCGAAGGTCATGTCGAGGCCCATCACTTCGCCGGTGGAGCGCATCTCCGGTCCAAGGATCGTGTCGACTCCCGGGAAGCGCGCAAACGGCAGCACGGCTTCCTTCACCGCGATGTGCTTGATGTTGGGCTTCTTCAATTTCAGCGAGGCCAGCGTTTCGCCCGCCATCACGCGCGCGGCAAGGGCCGCCACCGGCAGGCCGATGGCTTTCGCCACGAACGGCACCGTGCGGCTTGCGCGCGGATTGACTTCGAGCACATAGATGTCCGCGCCTTGCACCGCATATTGCACATTCATCAGTCCACGGACGTTCAGCGCGCGGGCGAGCGCCACGGTCTGGCGTTCGATCTCGGCGATGGTTTCGGGTTTGAGCGAATGGGGCGGGATCGCGCAAGCCGAGTCGCCGGAATGCACGCCCGCTTCCTCGATGTGTTCCATGATGCCCGCGATGAAGACGTCGCCCGTGCCGTCTCCTATCGCATCGACATCGATCTCGATGGCGTGATGCAGGAAGCCGTCGATGAGAACGGGATTGTCGCCGGAGATGCGGAACAATTCGCCCGATTGCACGGTCGCTTTGAGCTGCGCCTCGTCGCCCACCACCACCATGCCGCGCCCGCCCAGAACATAGGAGGGCCGCAGGATCACGGGATAACCGATCTCGGCCGCAGCCGCGACGGTTTCATCCGGCGTCATCGCGGTTCCATTGCGCGGTTGCTTGAGGCCGATCTGATTCAGCAGCACCTGGAAGCGCTTGCGGTCTTCCGCGAGATCGATGGCATCGGCCGTCGTGCCCAGGATCGGCACGCCGTTTTCCACCAGCATGTTGGCGAGCTTCAGCGGGGTCTGCCCGCCGAACTGCACGATCACGCC
>PLJH01000027.1:0-20217 GCA_003139615.1 Alphaproteobacteria bacterium | reverse complement strand
TAGTCGAACTCGATGCCCTGGCCGATGCGGTTCGGGCCGCCGCCCAGGATGATGATCTTCTTCTTGCCGGTCGGCTTGCTTTCGCATTCGACCACGCCGCCGAAGGGAGTCTCATAGGTCGAATACATATAGGGCGTGAGAGCGGCGAACTCGGCCGCGCAGGTGTCGATGCGCTTGAAGACGGGACGCACGCCCAGCTTCGCGCGCGTATCGCGCACGTCTTTCTCGTTGCGTCCGGTCAGCTTCGCGAGCCGCGCATCGGAGAAGCCCATGGATTTCAGGCGACGCAAACCGGCCGCGTCAGCCGGCAGACCGGCGTTCCGCACGCGTGCTTCGGCTTTGAGAATCGTTTCGATCTCGCCCAGGAACCATGGATCGTATTTCGTGATACCCGCGACATCGTCCATCGGAAAGCCCTGTCGCAGCGCCTGCGCCGCCACGCGCAAACGGTCGGGGCTGGTGCGGGCAAGCGCCGCGCGGATCGCATTGGGCTCCGACGGCAGATCAATCTCGTCGAGCCCGGTAAGGCCCGTTTCCATCGAACGCAAGGCCTTCTGCAGCGATTCCGCGAAGGTGCGTCCGATCGCCATCGCTTCGCCGACGGATTTCATCGAGGTAGTGAGCACAGGCTCCGCACCGGGGAATTTCTCGAATGCGAAACGGGGAATTTTCGTCACGACATAGTCGATGGTGGGCTCGAATGCGGCGGGTGTCACTTCCGTGATGTCGTTCTGCAATTCGTCGAGCGTGTAGCCGACCGCGAGTTTCGCCGCGATCTTGGCGATGGGAAACCCGGTTGCTTTCGAGGCCAGCGCGGAGGAGCGCGACACGCGCGGGTTCATCTCGATGATGACCATGCGCCCGTCGGCCGGATTGACCGCGAACTGCACATTCGAGCCGCCCGTCTCCACGCCGATCTCGCGCAGCACCGCGATCGAGGCGGACCGCATGCGCTGATATTCCTTGTCGGTGAGCGTGAGGGCAGGGGCCACCGTGATGGAATCGCCCGTATGCACGCCCATGGAATCGATATTTTCGATGGAGCACACGATGATGGCGTTGTCGGCGCGGTCGCGCACGACTTCCATCTCGAATTCCTTCCAGCCCAGCACCGACTCTTCGATCAGCACTTCGTTGGTGGGTGAGGCGTCGAGACCCTGTTCGACGATCTCGAAATATTCTTCCTTGTTGTAGGCAATGCCGCCGCCCGTACCGCCGAGCGTAAAGGACGGGCGGATGACAGCAGGCAATCCCACTTCGTCCAGCGCCTGCAACGCATGCGCGAACGCTTCGGGCGACAACTCCATGATCGGGTTGTTCTGCCCGTCATATAGAAAGCTGCCCGTCTCGTCTTTCTTGTGGCGCAGATAACCCTTGAGCGTCACGCCGCGCGGGACATCCAGGCCGATCTTCATCATCGCCAGGCGGAACAGCTCGCGGTCTTCCGCCTTGTCGATCGCTTCCGCGCTCGCTCCGATCAGCTCCACATCGTATTTCTCCAGCACGCCGCGTTTGCGCAGCGACAGGGCGGTGTTGAGCGCCGTCTGGCCGCCCATCGTCGGCAGCAGCGCGAAGGCTTTGCCTTCGGGAATGTTCGGCCGCTCGCGCGCGATGATCTTTTCGAGGAATTCCGGCGTGATCGGCTCGATATAGGTCGCATCCGCCAGCTGCGGATCGGTCATGATGGTGGCAGGGTTCGAATTGACCAGCACCACGCGATAGCCTTCCGCCCGCAAGGCTTTGCACGCTTGGGCACCCGAATAATCGAATTCGCAGGCCTGCCCGATGACGATGGGGCCTGCGCCGATGATCAGAACCGTGTGGATGTCTTGGCGCTTGGGCATTTTCACTCGCACGCGGCCGCGCACGCGCGGGGGCGCGTGGGGTTCCGGATAGATTGCAGGCTAAGGGGATCGTTTAGCCGTGAGTCGAACCGGGGGCAACCCTTTCGTGCCCCGATCCCTGCTACAATTTGGCGGGGTCTGCGCTTTGGGCTGGAATCCTCGGTCTGTTTGCCTTGATCGATTCCTGGAACGTTTTCGGATTGGACAGACGCTAACTCCTCACCATGACCGGCCTCCGAGCCGGTCACCCAGCAAGCGAGCGTCCGCGAGCGCAGGGAGTCATTGGCCGCGCCGACGCGCGGCTGCTGGGTGGCCGGGTCAAGCCCGGCCATGGTGAGATTTTGTGATTCGATCCATTTGAGTACGCCGCCCGTTCGTGTTGGTGCGAAATTCTTGATTTCTGCGACCATGACAGTTCGAGCCGGCGGTAATTCCGGTACGGCATCGGTCCTCGCCGATACCCAGGGTCACTTTTTTTGATGCTTCGGGTCATGTTCATTGGCCGTGGACCGGCGGAAAGTCGGCAGGCGAATCGGCATCACGAGGCCGCAAGTCGGGAGAACGCGATGATTGAAGTTTCTGCGTTTCGCCTTGCCCTGATGCGGGTCGGCTACATCGTATTAGCCGGGGGTCTTGGCTACTCAATATGGCCGGGTCTGATCCATCACGAGGATTGGACCTCGTCACGCGCAGTGGCATCCTGCTTATTGGCGGCGTTGTCGCTTTTGGCTGCCTTTGGAATTCGATATCCGTTGCAAATGTTGCCAGTGCTTCTCTTCGAACTTGTATGGAAGGCGATCTGGTTGATCGCAATTGCACTTCCGCGGTGGTTCGCCCACGAGATGGACCCTGCGACTTGGCAAATGGCCATAACGTGCGTGGCCGCAGTTGTTATAGTTCCGATCCTAATTCCCTGGCCCTATGTATTCGCAAATTATGTTGTGAAGCGGGGAGAACGTTGGCGGTGAGGTGAAGCAATGAGCATCAACGATTTACCGGCGATTATGGGAACAGTTCTGATTGTTGCCGGGCTCGCCCTGGTGGGCGTTTCCACATGGTCCCGTGCCGAGGGGCGTGAAAAGACCACTCAGGTCGGGGCGCTCATCATTGTGGTCGGCGCATTCCTCTTGGGGCTGTCGATATTCGCGTCGCACGGAAAATAGGACTCAGGTCCGCGCGCCATTCAAATCAGGGTACTCCCGCGGCTGCCGGCGCGTGGACTTGGTCACGTTCGGCAAATACGCTACGCGCTTGTTCGATGAAAGCGACCGCCAATGACGAACGCCGAAACGCAGCTCGCGCGCTACTTCGCAAAGGACGAGCCGGCGATGGCCAAACCCGGAAAGGCGTGGAGATTTGCAGCATGGCGAAACTCGTCTTTGGCATGAACCAGACTTTGGACGGCTACGTCGATCACACGGCGTTTGCACCGAGCCCCGCGCTCTTCCGTCATTTCATCGAGCAGACGCGCGACCAGTCGGGCAGTGTGTACGGCCGCGGCCTGTACGAGGTGATGCGCTATTGGGACGACGAGCATCCCGAGTGGGACGCGGCGGAACGCGAATTCGCGATCGCCTGGTGCAGCGGGCCGAAGTGGGTCGTATCGCGCTCGCTCGCATCAGTCGGTCCCAACGCCACGCTTGTCGAGGGCGACCTCGAGGCGGCGATGCGCGCGCTGAAGGCTGAGCGCGCCGGCGAGATTGACGTCGGCGGACCGGACCTGGCGCGAACCCTGGGCGACCTTGGTCTTATCGATGAGTATCGGATCTACCTCCACCCCGTCGTGCTTGGAGGCGGCAGGCCATTCTTCGCGGGTCCCCGTCCGCGGCTCCGCCTTGTGGCGAGCGATCTCATTGCCGAGGACGTGATCAGGTTGACATACGTTCCCGCTTAATCGCGCGCCTCAGCACAATCACATTGTCCGCCATAGCCTTGATGCAGGCGGACGCGCGCACCACCCGCTCGGCACGCTGTCGCTTCGCGGGGGAGGGGGGATTGTTCATCAAACCCTCTCCTTCTCTTTAGGCACAGAAACCCGGCGGGGCTTTGCCTGGGCTTTGGGTTTGGGCAGGAGGCGGAAGCGTGTTTGGCACCACGCGAAATCAACGCCGATATCCAGCAGAGCATCGGAACGTCCACAGGGGCAGGCAAATTCCATGACGGCGAAAACACGGTAGGTCTCCCCGGCACGCAGGGGCACCGGCCTGCCCGTGGCATGGTTCGGCGCGGCATTGACGCATAGAACGAGATCGCCGGGTCCGACTGCGTCGCTCATAGCTTCCATCCATGACCCCGGGAAAAGATTAAACCCGGACCCGCAAGGCGCAAAGACCGGTTCTGACCCTAAGCGGAGACCTTGGGTTTTCAAACGCCGGCCGCTAAACTTCGCGTAAGTGTTGCGTCGATCCCCTGAGCACGCACAGTATTTTGTTCGCGCGGGCTCGTTGGTCTGAATGCGGCCATTGATCGCCAATATGAAATTGGCGGTCGCGCGTAACGCACGACCGCCCATCGCTTGCGATATACAACGTTTAGTGGGAGCCAAATCCTGCTTGCTTCGGAAGCCAGCTGACGATCATGTCGATCACTTCCCCCATCTTCGACGGTCCGCCCAGCACCGCGCAATGTCCGATGTCCGGGATCAGATGCACTTCGGTGTTGCGGCGGCCCTGGAACACGAGCGTATCGGCCTGGGGCACGAAGTAGTCGTTCGCGCCGTTGACGACGAGCATCGGTGAATTTTCGGCGCGGTCCAGCAGCGAACGGCGCGAGAACTGTTGTACTGCCGCCAGGAAGTCCGCGGCGGACGGTTCTTTGTCCAACCCCATGTCGTTGCCGATGATGCCGGGCATGCCGTAGGGCAAGTTGTTTGCGTTGTCGCTTCCCCAGGCCTTGTCGACGGGACCGCCATTGACGATCGCGGCGTCGACGGCACCGGCGAGACCGGTCATCGCCGAGAAATTGCCGCCGAAGGAAAATCCGAGATGTGCGACCTTTCCGTTGCCGAGCTTGCGCGCTTCCTTCACGATGCCCAGCACGAGCTCGTCGCTTTTGATGGAAAGCGGGATCGTACTTTCACCCGTGCCTGCAATGTCGAAGCCCAGGATCGTCATGCCGAGGCGTTGGGCGAACGTCACATAGGCCCCGTGCAGACCCATTTTATAGGTATCGACGCCGCCGGTGTAAATCAGCACCGGCGCGCTCGCGTACTGGCCTGTCGCTGAAAACAGATGCACCGGTGTGCTCACGGTTCCGCCCTGATAGGGGATCGCGAGTATTCTGCGCTCGAATTTGACGGGGAAGCTCGGTGCCGCCTTGAGGTAGCATTCAAGCTGATTTTGCTGCGCCGTGCGCCGCGCATCGTTGGCGAGGCAGGGAAATATGGCAAAACCGCAGGCGAACGACGCGAGAAGCGGGTTGCCGGCTTCGAGATATTTATTCGCGAACTGGGACCATTCGTAAGACCACCCGCCCGGCGCATCCGCCCACATATCCTTGATCGTGGCGCGCAAGGTATCGACATCGGCTTTTGGAATGCCGAACCCAATGAACTGGCTGGTGCGATCTTCGAAACAGGATGCGGGGCTGAGATCATAAGTATAGCTCATGACAGTTCTCCCTATTTCACGGCGGACAAAATTTCGTCCAGCCAGTCATACATGCGGCCATAGGCAAGTCGACTCGCACCCGCTTCGCAATGGGCGCCTGCGCCTTCGGCGTCGGTGAACATCATGAAAGTTTTGGGACAAGTGAGGTGGCCGAACAGCTCCTGGGCCTGGCCCTGGAAGAACAGGTCCTTCTCCGCATCGCAGACCAGAGTGGGGCATTTAATCTGTTCGGCGATGCCATCGCGCAAATGGAAAGCCTGCGTCGCGGCCAGATAGGCGCGCGGGGTGTCGACGCCGAACGCATACATGCCATGGGTGAATGCCCATCGCGCGACGCCGCTTGTCTTCATGGCATTCGCCAGCATCGCGTCGATCTCCGGCGCACTGGGCGCGGCCAAACCGGCGACAACTGCCGCGCGCTTGTCCGCGGGAACGCCCACGAGCTGCGCGATGCCGTAATCGTAGACGCCGTCATCGGCGATGCAGGCCGCGAGGCGATGCTCGAAAGCGGCGGCGCGCGGCGCAAGGTAGCCGCCAAGGCTTTCGCCATGAAGCGCGATCCTTTTCGGGTCGACGTCTTTGCGCGTCAGCGCATAGTTGACGACCGGCGTGACGACATTTTCCCAATCCGCGCGAAAATGCAGACCTTGGCCATGGACGGACGCGAACTGGCCGGGGCCGTCGAACACCAGCACGTTAAAGCCGCGCTCGACCGCGGCCCGCGCACCCATCCAATGCATCTCCTCCGGCGAGCCGTCGAAACCGCTGTTCAGAAGGAGCGTTTTGCGCGGCGCGCCGGAGGCGTCAGCCGGATGGAAATAGCCCGGCAGCGTTGTGCCTTCATACGGGATTTCCACGGCTTCGATCGCCGGCGTGAAGAGGGCAGCGGCTTGTTTGTAGCAGGCCGTGGTGCGCTCGAACGCGCGCTTCATGCGAGGATCCTGGGGTTTGGCGTGCAGGAAGAACTCGGCGCTGCGATAATAGCTCGAGGCCCGCAGGTAATTGTCGCGCGCGCTGATCCTGTGGCCCTTTTTAAGCTGGCCTTCCGCTTCGTCGGCGAGCCGGTCGGCGACGGCGCTGTGGGCATCGTACCAGCTGTCGTAGTCGCCCGACTTGATGTTCTTTGCGATGGCGATGACTTCACCGAACATGGCGCCGCCATATTCCGCCGCGCCAAACAGCCGGGAAATTTCGAACCAAAATTCGCTATTGTCCTTGAAAAGCAACGCATCGGTTCCCCCGCCGCCGAGCTCGAGTGTCGGTGCCGCTGTAGATGATGCGGGGACGGAAGCAGTGGTTGTTTGATCGGTCATTTTCGGATTCCTCATCAATGACGTGGTTTAGGGGTCAACCAATCGCGAATTCGGCGATGTCACTGGCTGTGGAGCGGGCGACGTCCGGGCAGACGACCGGGAGAACTTCAAGCGCGTGGCACATGCCCATGAGCTGGCGGCAGCGCGCGGCGACACCGGTGCTCAGCAGGAGCCGGTAGAACGCGATGCCTTCGTCGCGCAGCGGATCGCACTCGTTGACGCTGATCACCACCGGCGGCAAGCCCCGGACATCTTCGGGTTGCGCGAAGGCGGGCCAGGCCAGCGGATTGCGCGCGTTGAAGGCGTCAATTCCGTAGGCCATGGCGCTGCGGTTGTTGTGCACCGAGATGATGATGCCCTCGTTCTCGGTCGAAGATGGGTATTGCGGCTGCGGCCACTCCCCGGCGATGAAGGGGCACATCGCGTAGATGCCTTTGATCAGGCCAAGGTCGCCGTCCTGTTTCAGCTTCATGCCGACTGCGAGGGCGAGATTGCCGCCGCCGCTTTCGCCGGTGACGATAATGCGCGCCGGATCGATGCCGAGCGCGGCGGCGTTGGCGTGGACCCATTCGAGGCCAGAGATGCAGTCGTCGAGGCCCGCCGGGAACGGCGCGATCTCCGGCGCCGAGTCCGCATGCACGGCGTTGCGGAAATCGACCATCGCCACGGCGACACCACAGGCCGCGATCATGCGGCCCCAGGCTTTATAGTTGCCCTCGTAGCAGGAGCTGAACGCCATGCGGCCGCCGTGGATGTAATAGATGCACGGCAAGGTCGCGTCGCCATCCGGGCGGATGTACTGGATCTTGACCGTGTTGCCGTCAGGCGCCGACGTGAACGTCTCGTCGCGCACGGTCAGGCCGGCCAATGGCGCGATGTCCTCGCGATCCATGCTGTCGAACAACGCGACCTGATGGGCGTAGATGGCCAACCCCTGAGGTGAAAGCTCCTGCGCCAGCAGTTCCTCCCGGCTGGCTACGTTTGCCTGCGGTGCCCCCGAGGGTATCCCGGCGAAGAAAGCTTTGATCCGCGGATCGAGGCGGGGGTCGGAGTCGAGTTTCGAGGCCATGTTGTGCTCCTTATTCAGATTGGGGCAGGCACTAAGGCAATCGGCTTGCGTTAAAGCCATATACGCCTGGCCCTTGCTAAATGCAAGCGACTTGCGTTAAGAAAAAGCATGATGACTGAAGAATGTGACGACCAGGTGCGCCGCCGTACAGGGGGGCGCTCCGCTAAGGTCCGCGAGGCGGTGCTGCAGGCGACGCTTCAGGCGCTGGACGAGCACGGCTATAGCGGGCTGACGATCAGCGAGATCGCGCGCTGCTCGGGCGTGCATGCGACTTCCATCCAGCGCCGATGGGGTTCGCTGGAGAATGTGCTTCTGGAAGCGGTGCTCGGCTACAGCCAGCAGAAGCTGCCTGTCCCCAACACCGGTTCGCTGCGCGGCGACTTGCTTGCGTTCGCCCGGTCGCTATCTCGTTATCTTGCCACGCCAACAGGAGAAACCGTTTTGCGAATACTGGCTGCGGCTGAAGCCGACCCCGCGCTGGCCGTCAAGCGCACGCAAATCATAAAGGCCCGTTATGACGTCACACGCGTCATGGTGGAGCGCGCCGCAGATCGCGGCGAGCTGAGCGCGGGAACCGATCCACGGCTGGCCGTCGAGCTGCTCGTTGCGCCGCTGAACCTGCGCAAACTGATGGGCGAACCCATCGACGACAAATTCGTCAAGCAAGTGGTCGAAACGCTTCTGCGCGGATTGGCCAAGTGAGACCAACGAGAGGGAGACGATCGTGACGTTGTCGGAAATTGCATCCATCGCCACCGCGATCAGTGGATTCGCGGTCATGGTGTCGCTGATCTATGTCGCGATCCAGACGCAGCAGAATGTGCGCCACACAAGAGCGCTCATTCATCAAGGAACGGCTGCGCGAACGACGGCGCTTCTGCTGGGACTGATGAACGCCGAAGCCGCTGCGGCATGGATCGAGGGCAATGGTGGCACGCCCACGCCCGAGCTGATTCGAAAACGACAATTCGAACAACATTGCGGCACCGCGATGATCGCCATGGAAGACTATTTCAGCCAGCACGAAGAGGGCCTTCTCAGCGATGAACAGTTTGCCAGAGGCAGCGAGACGTTTCGTGCCTTGTTGCGGGAGCCGGGAATGCGGGCCTATTGGCTGAGACAGAAAGAAGTCATGGCCAAAGCAGCGCCCCGGTACTGCGGGTTTATCGACTGCCTTTGCGAACCGATTCGCTAATTAGTGCGATCCGGAATTGCAAGTTCTAAAGAACTCCACGCGCGTCTGGCCACCGACCCAAAGGCGGGCCCCGCGCTTTGCGCAGGAATCGATTAGAGAACGTCAGCTGCGCCAGCGCAGCGTGCGTTCTTTGACGGGATTGACGAAGGGCGTGCCGTTCTGCGCCGATTCGGCCCAGGCTTTCTTGAGGCGGTGGTACCACATCGCGGGCATGTCCGAATCCTGGATCAGCATCAGTGTCGGATTGAATGCGAGCCCCTGTTTCTGAAGCTCCACGATGCGGCGGTCGTCGGCCAGGAATGTCGGGCCGAGGATCATGAAAAAGGGTTTGAGGAATCCGAGCCATGCGGGCCAGAAGAATATCTGGGTGACCTGTGTGTTGTTCGCATCGATCGGCGTGCAGACGGTGAGGCCGGAGACGTCGACCTGGCGGCCGAAGATCGTGCCGCGGATGTTCTCGAAGCGCGTGGACGGCAGCTCGAAGGTGATCTCGGTCGAAACATCCGCGCCGCCGATGATTTTATAGGCCGTCTTGCTCGGCGCATGGCGGGTCATCACGAAACCGTTGGCCGACGGTTCGTAATGCTTCGCCTTCTCGCGCGGGCTTACCCGCCACCACCAGCGGCCATGCACATAGGGCGCGTGCGCTGGGTCCATCAGACCGATGACGGCGTGGTCGATGCCGCAGGTAAAAGTCTGACTTTCCACCCAGCGCGGCTTTGCGTTCGGGACCGGCACGCGCGGCGGTTCGGTTTTCGGTTCCTCGTGTTCGTTTGCAGCGAAGTAAACCCAGATCAACCCGTCCTGTTCGCGCACGGGATAGGCGCGCACGCGGATTTTCGTCGCGTCGATGTCCTGGCCGTCGACCAGCGACGGAATCAGGGTGCAACCGCCATCGGCCTTGAAGCGCCAGCCGTGATAGGGACATTCGACGGTGTTTTCGGGCAGCACGCGGCCGGCCGAAAGCGGCACGCCGCGATGCGGACAAATATCGCGCAGCGCAAAAGCGCGTCCATCGCGCATGCGCCCGATCAGGACCGGCTCGCCCAGCAGCATCTGGCGGCGCATCGCACCTTTGGCGACCGTGTTCGACAGGGCGGCCATGTACCAGAGGTCGCGCAAAAAGATGGGCGCATCGTCGGCGCCCGGCTGCATGGCAGGTTCGGCGCTCATTGCTGCGGCAGCGTCTGCGCATGAGCCGGCTGCGCCGGCGCGGCCCCGCCGACGGGCTTCAACAGGCTTTCCTGCGAGGCCATGAACAGTGCGCCTTTATACGAAGGCAACTTATACGCCCAGCCGAAAGCGTGCCGATTGATCTGGCGCGCCTCATTCTGCGCATCGGTCTTGCCGGGCGCGCCTTCCGCGGAAACCGTCGCCCAGTAAGCGGGTCCCTGCTGGATCGCTTCGACTGTGACGGTCAGGCCGTCGAACGTCTTGGTGATTACGCGGGTGGGGTGCCCTGCGTCGGAGAAGTCGAAATCTTTCGACGGCTTCACATCGTCGAAGGTGAAGCCCGTGATCGCCGCGGCGATGCCGTCCGTCGCGCCGTCGGCGACGTCGCGGCCTTTCGGCACTTCGATCAGCTTGAAACCGGTGTCGCTCGGAACCTCGCGGCGCACTTCGTAGGATACGCCGCTTGCAGGATCGACATCGGTTTCCTGGATGCGCGCGCGGTCGATGTTGACGACATCCTTGTCGAACCAGTCGCCCAGATCGGTTTTGAATTCGTAGGGGCTGCGCACGAGCCAGCTTTGCGTCGTGTCCCGCTTGCGCGCGAAGAGGCCGATGGCGCCGCTGGGATCGCCGATGTCCTGCGTTTTGCCCACGATCAGGGATGCGAGATCGTCGCCTGTGTTGCCGGTCAGCGAAATTTCCGTGCCGTCGCCGCGCGGCGGTGCATCGAGACCCACATAATGCAGCAAATCGGGACGCGCGGTCATCGGCTGCAGCGTGAGAAGCGCCGCCAGCGCCACAACCGTCTGATGCACCTGATCGAACGAGGCGGGATAATCGTCGTGATTGGCGATGACCCAACCCGCGCGCTTGAGCGCGAGATCGATTTCGCCCGTTTTGGAGGCGATCCTGATATGCGCGACTTCGCCGGCATGTGCCGCGAGCCCCGGCAGGAACGTCTCTTGGCGATAGTGCGGCGCCGTTTCGCGCGCCTGCTCCATGAGCGTGACGATTGCGAGCAGCGACATCACGATGGCGACGGCCGCGAGGATCGCGAGATTGCGGCGGCGGGGATCGTTGCGGATCGTGTCAAACATGGCAGCGCCTCATACGACAACCGCACGCGCGCGACGCCGGCGGCGCAGCACGGCGAGCACGAGGGCGAAGACGGAGACGAGAATCGCCACGAGCCAGATGTTCACGAAGGCGAGGATGCTTCCCAGGAGATCGATATTGCCGCGCAGATTGCTTTGCACGTCGCGCAGATCCGTGCGTGTCTGGATCAGCTGACGCTTGAAGCGCTCGATCTCGGCCTGCTGATCGGGCGTCAGTGTGAGGCTGCTCGCGGGTTGGCCGTTTGTCGAGCCGCCCTGTTCGAGCGCGTGCAGCCGCGCTTCGGTATCGGTCAGCTGCTGTTTCAGCGCGTCGGCCTGCTGCTGGAATTCGGCCTGCGCCTCCGCCTGCATTTTCTGCACGACGACGAAGGGGCGGTTGTTGGCGGCGCGGGTGCGCAACGAGATCAGATCGTCGGAACCGGTCAGGTTCTCCACCGCATTGAGCACGAACGCGGCATTATCTGCGAACGGTGCGGCCATCTTTTTGCCGTAGAGGTTTTCGACATGCACCCAGAATTTGTCGTCGAAGATGTCGCTGTCGGCCATCACGATCACATTGATCGGCCCCCGCGATACCATCAGCCGCGGGCCGACAGCTCCGGGAACGCCTTTGGGGAAGGCAGTCTTCGCGGGCCCGGAAATGCGCGCCGCAATTGTGTAGCGCTGGCCGGTCGGCTCGATCTGCTGCATCAGATCCTGCGGCCGCGGATTCATCTTCACGTCCATCGAATCGAGCAGCGAGGCTTCGTTCGACGAACTGACAAGCGGCGTGAAAATCGTCGTGGCACCTTTCGCCTGTGACAGCGCGCCCACGCTTGCGAGATTGAGCGTTTGCAGATTGGCGGTCACCTGATCCTTGCCGTCGAAATCGCCCGTGGTGAGCTGCAGCCAGATCGGATAGCGCACGACGGCCGGTCCGCTCTCGCTCTGCATCTGCACGGCCTGTGCGCGCAGCCGATCGCCGAGGACCTTTCCGGGATTGTAGGCAACGCCCCAGGCGCGGAACAATTGGGGCAGGTCGGACGCTGCGGGGCCTGCAGGCTCGCCGCCCGGCTGCGACGCGCCCATCAATTCGGCGTTCGGATCGACGAAGACGAGTGCGCGGCCGCCGCCCAGCACGAACTGGTCGATCGCATAATTCTGCAGCGGCGTGAGATTGCCGGGATGGGCGATCATCAGCACGCCGATATCGCGGGGAATGCTCGTGAAGCCGGGATCTAGCATCTTCGTCGTGTAGGTCTGGTTCAGCTCCTGATAGATCATGAAGGGCTGCGCCTGGCCCTGCATCGCCGCCATCATGCCGCCCGCGCCCGTATCGAGCGGCAGGCTGGTGATGATCCCCAGCACGGGCTTCTGCGGCGTCGACAGACGATAGATCAGCGATGTGATGTCGTATTCGAGGTAGGGCTCGCGGTCCTGCGAAAAGAACGGAACGATTTCGCGGCCCGCGATCGTGTTCGAACCCACCAGGCCGAAATAGACCGTGTCGCCCGATTCCGTGGGCGCGCCCGAAAGGCCGTCGGCCGAAGCTTCGTCTTCCGCCGGCGTAAAGGGCTCGGCGTCGACATCTTCGAGAATGATCTTGCCGTGCGAGCGCGCGGCATATTCCTCGAGCAGGTCGTGCACGCGTCCCGCATAGGCATTGATCTGTGCATAGTCCGCCGCGACCTTCTTCGAATAGAAGAATTTGAGCGTGATCGGGTCCTGGATCTTCGCGATGATGTTCTTCGTGCCCTTGGCCAGCGTGAAGGCGCCCGTCTGGGTGAGGTCGAGGCGTTCGGTCGTGAAGGTGGCGTCGGCCGCGATGTTGAGCGCGACGAAGATGATCGCGGTCAGCACGATCGCGGCGATGGCATAGGTGCGGCGGGAGAGGTTCTTCATCGCGCGCTCAACCCGTTTTCTTCAGGTCGATGATGACGACATTCGCCGTGAGGAACAGCGCGATCAGCGAGAAGAAGAAGATTACGTCGCGCAAATCGATCACGCCGGCCGAGATCGCGGTGAAATGCGTGAGGAAGCTGAACGACGAAATCGCATTGACGAGTGCAAGAGGCGCCCAGCTGCGGAACACGTCCAGCACCAGCGGCGCGCCGGAGATCGTGAAGAGGAAACAGACGACGACGCTTACGACGAACGCGATGACCTGGTTGCCGGTGGAGGCCGAGATGCAGGCGCCGATGGCGAGATAACCGCCCGCCATCAACAGGCTGCCGATATAGCTCGCGAAAATCACGCCATTGTCGGGACTGCCCAGGAAATTGACCGTGATCCAGATCGGGAAGGTGAGGGCGAGCGCAACGGCCGTGAACGCCCATGCCGCCAGGAATTTGCCGGCGACCGTCGCCCAGAGCGGAACGGGAAGCGTGAGCAGCAATTCCATCGTGCCGGAGCGGCGCTCCTCGGCCCACAGCCGCATGGAGATCGCAGGTACGAGAAACAGGTAGAGCCAGGGATGGAAGCCGAAAAACACCGACAGGTCGGCCACGCCGTTTTCGTAGAAATGACCGATGTAGAAGGTGAAGGCGCCCATCGCGAACAGGAAGATCACGATGAACACATAGGCCAGCGGAGTCGCGAAATAGGCTGCGAATTCGCGCTTGAAGATGGGCCAAACATAATTCATGTGCGGCTCTCCCGCGCGCGCGCCGCATCATGCGTGGTGACGGCGCGGAACACTTCGTCCAGGCGGCCCGCTTCGGCGTAGAGTTCTTTTACATCCCATTTCTCGGACACCGCGAGCGCGCTCACCAGTTCGATCAGAAGCGCGCCGGCTTTCGGGAAGGCCGTCAGTTCCGCGAACCCATCGGCGCGAACGGTCTGCTCGACGCTGGCCACGCCCGTCAGCGCTTTCAATTTCGCTTTGGCGATATCGGCCTGCGCGGTCGGCAGCACGAGCGTGACCGCATTGTGGTGGCGCGAGCGCGCGAGCAATTCGCCCGGTGTGCCGTCCGCCACGATGCGGCCGCGATCGATGATCACGGCGCGGGTGCAGATCGCTTCCACTTCTTCCAGCAGATGCGTCGAAACGATGATCGCTTTTTCCTTCGACATCGCCTGCAGGAGCTTGCGCACGGAATGTTTCTGGTTCGGATCGAGGCCGTCCGTCGGCTCGTCCATGATGAGAACGGCGGGATCGTGCAGGATCGCCTGCGCCAGGCCGACGCGCCGCTTGAATCCTTTGGAGAGTGTGTCGATAGGCTGGTCGAGCACCGCGTCGAGTTCGGTCTTGGCGACGGCCGCCTCGATGCGCGCCTTCACGTCGGCGCCCTTATAGCCGCGCACTTCGGCGATGAAGCCGAGGAACTGGCGCGGGGTCATGTCGCCATAGGCGGGCGCGCCTTCCGGAAGATAACCGATCACGCGCTGCGCCTGGAGCGTCTGGTTTTCCACATCGTAGCCGCAGACGGCCACGCGGCCGGAGCTGGGCGCCAGGAAGCCCGTGATCATTTTCATCGTGGTGGATTTGCCGGCGCCGTTCGGCCCCAGAAAGCCCAGCACTTCGCCTTTCTCGACTTTGAGATCGATTCCGGCCACGGCGGTAATCGGGCCGAAGCTTTTTGTCAGTTTCTCGATTTCGATCATGGCTCGGAGGAGCGGGCGTGAAGATGAACGGCACTGTCGATTAGAGAAATCGTCCGCGGGTCGCAAGGCCGGGGAGGTTAAGTGTAGTTCACCGCCAACAAATTTGTGTGGGGCTTGACTTGGTTGATCGTTCAATCAAGTATTTAGGATGGGAGATGAGACACGGGATCGGCTGGTGTTCACGGCCATGCAGCTATTCGCGGAAAAGGGCTATGGCTCGACCAGCGTGGCCGACATCCTGAAGGCCGCGGGTGCGAACAGCGGCAGCCTCTACCACTTCTTCCCCACCAAGCAGGACCTCCTGCTCGAGGCCCTTGCACGCTACCGCGACGGTATCGCGCCGATGCTGCTGGAGCCCGCCTGGGCTGGGGTGACAGATCCCATCGAGCGGGTGTTTGCCTTGCTCGCCGCCTATCGCGGCATGCTGGCGCGCACCGATTGCCTCTATGGCTGTCCCATCGGCAGCCTCGCGCTCGAGCTGCACGAACCCGATCCGCCGGTGCGCGAGCTGATCGCGATCAATTTCGACGGCTGGGTCGCCGCGATCGAACGGTGCTTCGCGGAAGCAGGCGCGCGGCTGCCCGCCGATCTCGACCGCCACGCGCTGGCAGTCTTCACGCTCACCACCATGGAAGGCGGGGTCATGCAATCGCGCACGCAGCGCAACCTCGCGGCCTTCGACCAATCGGTCGCCATGCTGCGCGATTATGTGCGGCGTCTGGAAGATGCCGCAAAAGATTCAAAAGGGGGAAAACCATGAAAGCCAAACTGCTTTGTTGTGCACTCGCGATCGCATGCTGGTCGACGCCGCTCTATGCCGCCGATCCCGTGAAGATCGAAGACACCTCGTTTCGCGACGCGGACGGTCACCGCGTGCAGCAGCTGCGGGTGATCGTCGATGCGCCGGTGAAGAAGGTCTGGGATGCGTTCACCACCGATGCGGGTTTCGAGAGTTGGGCCGTGCCGGTGGCGCATATCACGCTCGGCAATGACGGCATGATGGAATCGTCTTATTTGCTGTCGTCGAAAATCGGCGATCCCGACAACATCAAGAACCGCATCGTCGCCTATCTACCGGACAAGCTTCTGGTCATCCGCAACGAGCATGTGCCGAAAGGCGCACCGTTCGATCCCGTGTTGATTGCCACCATCCGCACCGTCATGCAGTTCGAGGATCTGGGCGATGGGCGCACGCGCGTGACGGAATCGGGCGTCGGTTACGGCGACGGGCCGGGCTACGACACGATGTATGCACATTTCCGGGCGGGCAACGCTGAAGAGTTCGCGGACCTCGCGCAAAGCTTCGTGACCGGGCCGGTCGACTGGAAGGCCGAAGCGGCGAAGATGGTGGCGTCGGTCCACAAGCCCGTCGCACCAGCGGCAGAGGGAGCAAAGCCATGATCGACAACACCGCATTGCTGCGCGCGACCCTAGTGGGAACGGTGCTTCAGGTCGCCATGGTCGTCATCGGCCATTTCGTGCCGTGGGTTGCGCTTCATGTGTTCATGCTCGGCGGGATGGGGATTTCCGCCCTTGCCGGCGGTCTTTACGCGCACGACGCCGCCAATGGCTATGGCCGCGGCGCGCTGGGCGGCGCGATTGCGGGCGGCGTCTGCGCGCTCCTCGGGATCGCGGTGTCCGTCATCCTCGGTGATACGGCGCCGAATATCCTGATACTGGGAACGGCAAGTTCGGCCGTCACGGGCGCCGTGGGCGGACTCTTCGGGCAGTTGTCGTCGGGCAGGAGCGCCGCCGCGCAGAATTGATCGCGCGCGTCACACCCGCAGCATCAATCCGCCGTCGACGACAAGGCCGTGGCCCGTGACGAAGCCGCCGTCGTCGGACGCGAGGAACAATGCGGCGCGCGCCAGATCGATCGGCTGGCCCAGTCGCCGTAGCGCGGATTTCTTCGCCCAGATGTCGGCGACATCGGGGCGCGCATCCCACAACGGCTTCGTCATACCCGTCTCGATTGCACCGGGCTCGAGATAATTCGCCGTGATGCCGAACTTGCCGAGTTCCAGCGCAAGCGTGCGCGTAAGGCCCGCGACGCCGGCTTTCGACGCGCAATAGGCGGCGAGTCCGTAATCGGTCCCTTCCGCCATCACGGAGGCGACATTGATGATGCGCCCTGCCGGACTTTTCTTCAGGTGCGGAATGGCGCTGCGGCAGATCCGCATCTGCGCCGACAGATTGATATTGAGCGTGTGGTTCCAGACCTCTTCCGTCATCGCCTCGACGAACATGTTCGCCGCCACGCCGGCATTGTTCATGACGATATCGAGACGGCTGAAATGTCCGATCGCGGCATCGACGATGATCTCCGCCGCGTCCGGTTCGCCGATGCTCTTTTCCGCGCAGACAGTTAGACTGTGATTTTTGTGTGCTTCGAGCAGCCCCTTGCCGGGCAGATCGACCGCAAGAACCCGCGCGCCCTCCGCTGCAAAAAGCTGTGCGGTCGCGCGGCCGATGCCCGAAGCGGCTCCGGTGACGATTGCAGCCCGTCCATCAAGTCTCATATGCGGCTCCTCCGGTTCATCGATCTGCGCGGCGCAATTGCAGACTGTAAGACAATTTTCCGGACGCTAGAACCGCCCCGAAAATACGCGCGCAGGTATTCCCGTTCACGCATTTTCAACTACTATCCGTCTTGCTTGTCTTTTTTTGTTAAAAGATAAGGAATAGTGGGGTCCGATTCGAAATCAGAGGCTTGGCAAAGATGATTCAGAAGACCGAAAGTCCTGCGGCGGACAGCGACGAGCTGATGCGTTCCGCCTGCCGGATCATTGCGGCCTATGTGAGCAAGAACCCGATTTCTGCGTCGGAAGTGCCCGAAATGATCAAAAGCATTTACGGGACGCTCTCGGGATTGACGGGATCCGGACCGGGCGAAGCGCCGCCCAACAACCAGAAGCCGGCAGTGCCGATCAAGAAATCGATCACCCCGGATTTCATCATCTGCCTCGAAGACGGCAAGAAGCTCAAAATGCTCAAGCGCTATCTGCGCACGCGCTACAAGATGACGCCGGACGAATATCGCGCCAAATGGAACCTGCCGGTCGATTATCCGATCGTGGCGCCGAATTACGCGGCGCGCCGTTCCGAATTCGCCAAGAAGATCGGCCTGGGCCGCAGACACCCGACGCCGAAGCGGCGGCGGCGTTGATTCCACCCGCCCCTTGAGGGCGGGTCGAAAAATTCGAAGAATTTTTCGGGGCGGGGTGCTGTATCAACAATACCCCGCCCCGAAATTCCCTTTTCGCTGATGCTCAAAGATAATTTCGACCCGCCCTCAAGGGGCGGGTGGTTCGATAGAGCTATCTAAAATCCCATGAACGTCGTGAACTCGTCGAGCGGCGCACGTTCCGTTTCGAGCGTGTTCACCGCGGCATCCGGGTCTGCGTAACCGATTGCCATGCCGCAGAAGAGCATCAGCTCGGCCGGCGCATCGGTGAATGACCGCACGAGCGCATTGTACATCGACCAGCATTCCTGCGGGCAGGAATCGAGGCCGTGCTCGCGCAGCAGCAGCATTACAGTCTGCAGATACATGCCGAGATCGGACCATTGCGGCGGTCCCATGCGTTTGTCGATGTAGCAGAAGACGGCCGCCGGCGCGCCGAAGAAATCGTAATTGTGGCTGAACCAACGCAGCCGGCCGACCTTGTCTTCGCGCGGAATTCCGACGAGCCCATACATCTGCTCGCCGACACGGTAGCGCCAGGTCCGATGGGGCTCCCAGAGATGCTGCGGATAGACATGATATTCGAGCGGATCTGGTGACGGATTGGTTGCAAGCCGCTCGCGCATTTTCTCCCGGAAGCGGGCGAGCGGCTCGCCCGTCATCGCATAGAGGCGCCAGGGCTGAAGATTGCCGCCGGACGGTGCGCGCGCCGCCGTCTCCAGCACCTCGCGCAAAACATCCAGTGGAACCGGCTTGTCGAGAAAGGCGCGGATCGAGCGTCGTGTCTTCGCGACTTCGGAAACTTTCATTTCTGGCCTCGGCAATGCTTTGTGTCGGGATATTTGCCCGATAACATCTGGACGGTCCGGCAAAAGAAGTCCAGCCGGGCGAAGGATGGCAGCGTGACCGCGCAAGGCGACGAGACTTTTCCCGAAATCCGCGACTCCGTGCGCAAACTCTGCACACGCTTTCCCGGCGAATATTGGCGCGCGCTCGATCGCGAACGTGCCTATCCGACGGAATTCGTCCGCACGTTGACGCACGAAGGATTCCTCAGCGTGCTGATCCCCGAAGAGTTCGGCGGCTCGGGATTGGGCCTTGGCGCGGGGCTGGCAGTGCTTGAAGAAATCCATCGCTCCGGCTGCAACGGCGGAGCGTGCCACGCCCAGATGTATACGATGGGAACCGTGCTGCGGCACGGCAGCGCCGCGCAAAAGCAATTCTATCTGCCGAAGATTGCGAGCGGCGAATTGCGGCTGCAGGCGTTCGGCGTCACCGAACCTACGAGCGGAACCGATACCACGCGCATCCGCACGTTCGCGAAACGCGTCGGCGACAAATATATCGTCAACGGCCAGAAGATCTGGATCAGCCGGGTCGAACATTCCGACCTGATGGTGCTGCTCGTGCGCACTTCGCCGCGTGAGGACAGCGCGAAACCCAGTGATGGGATGACCGTACTGCTGGTCGATCTGCGCGAGGCCGTGGGGCACGGGCTAACGGTGCGGCCGATCCGCACCATGATCAATCACGCGACGACGGAATTGTTCTTCGACGATCTCGAAGTGCCGGTGACGAACCGCATCGGCGAAGAGGGCAAAGGTTTTCGCTACATCCTCGACGGCATGAATGCCGAGCGCATCCTGATCGCCGGCGAATGCATCGGCGACGGGCGTTTCTTCATCGATCGCGCCGGCGCCTATGCGCGCGACCGCTCCGTGTTCGGAAGGCCCATCGGCGAAAACCAGGGCATCCAGTTTCCCATTGCGCGCGCTTATGTGCAGGTTTCGGCTGCGTCGGAAATGGTGAAGAAGGCGGCGGCGATGTTCGATGCGGGCAAACCTTGCGGCACTGAGGCGAACATGGCGAAGCTGCTCGCCTCGGAAGCGGCATGGTTCGCGGCGGACATGTGCATCCAGACGCATGGCGGTTTTGGCTTCGCTGAGGAATTCGACATCGAACGCAAATTCCGCGAGACGCGGCTCTATCAGGTGGCGCCCATCTCGACGAACCTGATCCTGTCGCATGTCGCGACCCATGTGCTCGATCTGCCGAAGTCGTTTTAGAATTTTATTACGCGGAGACGCGGAGCCACGGAGAAGAAAGAAGATGCACCACGGAGATGGGGTGGACG
>PLJH01000129.1 GCA_003139615.1 Alphaproteobacteria bacterium | reverse complement strand
CGAGCGGCTCCTGCGTGGGACCCGCTGTCACGAGCGCATTAAAACCGGTGAGCGGACCGTCGGATACGATCGCCATTTCGATCGCATTCGCAATTTCATTCGGCTCGGACATGCGCCCGGGTCCGAATTCACCGCAGGCCATTTCGCCGTCATTGGGACCCACGAACAGCACGCCATCAGCTTTCAGTGTCGCAACGTTTCTTTGTGTCGCCGGATGATTCCACATCCGAACATTCATCGCGGGCGCCATCAGCACGCGCTTGTCGGTCGCGAGCAAAGCCGTCGAGGCGAGATCGTTCGCATGCCCGCCGGCGAGCTTTGCGATCAGGTCGGCCGTGGCCGGCGCGACCACGACCAGGTCTGCCGAGCGGGAAAGCTGGATATGCCCCATCTCGGCTTCGTCGGTCAGGCTGAACAAGTCCTGGAACACGCGTTCGCCCGTCAGTGCCGAAACCGACAGGGGCGTGACGAATTCTGCCCCCGCCTTGGTGAGGATCGCGCGCACGCCTGCGCCCCGTTCTTTGAGCCTGCGGATCAATTCAAGGGACTTGTAGGCCGCGATGCCGCCGCCGATGATGAGCAGTACTGTCTTGCCGCGCATGGGCGCACCTTAGGGCAGGGACGCTAAAGTCCCGCTTTGAAAGGTTATATATAGCGATTAACGCACCCGAAGTGTAGTTTTTCGCGATCAGGGACGTAACGTCATGAATCTACAGGTAAAATCTGGCGATCTGCCGCCCTTCAAGCCGCTGCCTCAGAAGCCGCCTTCGGTAGAAACGACCCGCAAATCCGACGGCACGATCTACATCAAGCAGCACTATCCTCTGGGCCAGATGCACCGCTCGATCGCGCATCTGTTGGAAGAGCGTGCCGGCCAACACCCCACGCGCAACTATATCGGCGAGCGCACGCCGTTGCCGGGCGGCAAGCTCGGGGACTGGCGCTACATCACCTATGGCGAGATGAATGCGCGCGCCTCGGCCGTTGCCCAATCGCTGATCGATCGCGGGCTCGGCCCCGACACGCCGCTGATGGTGCTCTCCGGCAATTCGATCGCGCATGCGGTGATCATGCTGGGCGCGATGAAGGCGCGCGTGCCGGTGGCGCCCGTGTCGGTCGCTTACTCGTTAATGTCCGGCGATCACAGCAAGCTGCGCCACGTGTTTGAGACCGCGAAACCGAAGATGATCTTTGCCGAGCACGGTCCAGTTTATGCGCGTGCGCTCGCAGCCCTACCGCTGGATGGCGTCGAGGTGGTCACCGTGATTCCGATTCCGGATCGCGAGACAACGGCGTTCGAAGATCTGCTCAAGGTCAATGTTGGACCGAAGGTCGCCGAATCCGTCGACAGGATAGATCATTCGACGATTGCGAAATATCTGTTCACCTCCGGTTCGACCGGCATGCCGAAGGGCGTGCTCCAGACTCACGGCATGATGTGCGCGGTGATTGCGGCGCTGGAGGCATTGCGCACGGAGGAAGCCGATCCGAACGAGATTCCGGAAAGCCTCGAATGGATGCCGTGGAATCACATCTCGGCCGGCAATATCGGATTCAACGGCAATCTGAATGCGGGCGGCACGGTGCATCTCGATGCGGGCAAGCCGTTGCCCGGCATGTTCGAAGAGACGATCCGAAACTTGCGTGAAATCTCGCCGATCGTGTTCGGCTCGGCGCCGATTGCGTTCGGCTGGCTCGCAGATGCGATGGAGCGCGACGAAAGCTTGCGTGATAAGTTCTTTTCCAAGATGCGCTATGTCGCCTATGGCGGCGCGACCCTCAGTCAGGACATCTACGAGCGCTTCCAGAAGCTTTCGATTGCATCTACGGGCAATCGCATTCCACTCACCACCATGTATGGTGCTACGGAAACGCAGGGCGTCACCGTTGTGCACTGGATCACGGAACGCGTCGGGTTGATCGGACTACCGTTGCCCGGCATCACGCTGAAGTTGGTGCCGAACGGCACCAAGCTCGAAGTGCGCGTGAAGGGGCCGACCGTCACGCCGGGTTATCTCAAGCGCCCCGATCTCACCAAGGCCGCGTTCGATGAGGAAGGATTCTACAGCCTGGGCGACGCGGCGAAATTCGTCGACGAGAACGACCCCGAAAAAGGCCTCGTGTTCGACGGCCGCGTGACGGAGGACTTTAAGCTCAGTTCCGGCACCTGGGTTTCGACCGGCACATTGCGGGCGCAGGCCGTCGCAGCCGCATCGCCGCTGGTCCAGGATTGCGTCGTCTGCGGGCAGGACAAGGAATTCGTGGCCCTGCTCGCGTGGCCCAATATGCCGGCCGCGCGCGAAATCTGCGGCGACAAACGGCATGAAACGCCGGAAGAGATTCTGGCGAGTCCCCAGGTCGTGGCGTTCGTGAAAGAGAAATTCGCGGCGTTCAACAAGGCGGGTTCAGGCACGTCCGGCAGGGTCAAGCGCATCCTGCTGATGACTGAGCCGCCGTCGGTGGACGGCCACGAGATCACCGACAAGGGATACGTCAATCAGCGCGCAACGCTCGAGCGCCGCAAGATTCTCGTCGATTTGCTCTACGAGAACCCGCCGGCCAAGGGCGTGATCGTTATCGATTAAGGGTTTCGTAACACTATTCACGCGCACGCATTAACGCGGCGCTTACCGTACCGGGCGGATACTCATGTCCATGCAGGACATGGATTCCATGCGGGCAGACGATTTCTGCCATCTGGCTGCGGAGCTCGCTTCCGAGCATGGCGACATGGCGCTCGCCTATGCGCGCCGCGCAACCGTGGAATTCGCCTCCACCGGCGCACTCGACCGCGCGCAATTCTGGTATGTGCTCGCGCTCTTCCTCGACGACATCATGTCCGAACGCATCGATCCGGAATATCCGCTTGTGATGCATTAACTGCGCTGCATTCAACTGAACCCAAAATAATTCTCCATGGCCGCCCTTGAGGCAGCCACCCAGCCGCCGCGCGTCCGTGCGACGAATGACATCTCGCCAATGACGCGTTCCCAACTCGCATAACGAAGTTCATTGGGCTCGCGGACGCTCGCCCGCTGGGGGGCCTGGTCAAGCCAGGCCATGGTGAAAGAGAGAGATGTCCACCCGCTTGCACCCGCGCTTATCCCCTGTGCAAACTTGTCGCAGAACTCCCGGATTACCCCCATGCCGCTTGATCCGATCATGAAGGCGTTTCTCGACCAGATGGCGGCCCAGGATGGGCCGCAGATGTATGAGCTGCCGCCAGCGGCGGCCCGCGAGATGTTCGCGGCGCTCATGCAGCTGGCAGGTCCCAAGGACGTGCCGATCGGCAAAGTCACAAATCTGACGTGCCCAGGTCCCGCCGGCGAAATTCCGCTGCGTATCTACACGCCGGTTGCGGCGGGGCGAGAGGCTTTGCCCGCGCTCGTCTTCTTCCACGGCGGCGGTTGGGTGATCGGCAATATCGAGACGCATGACGGGTTGTGCCGGATGTTTGCGAACGAAGCGGGAGTCTCTGTGATCTCGGTCGACTATCGCCTCGCGCCCGAGAACAAATTTCCCGCGGCTATCGAAGACGCTTACGCGGCCGTCGCATGGATCGAGGCGAATGCGTCGGATATCGGCGTCGATGCCAATCGTCTCGCCGTTGGTGGCGATTCCGCGGGCGGTGGTCTCGCGGCGTCGGTTGCGCAAATTGCGCTGAAGAACGGCGGCCCGACCATCGATTATCAGATGCTGCTTTTTCCGGTTGCCAAGATCGGCAGCAACACCAGATCCATGAACGAGCGCGCAAAGGGCTATTTTCTGGAACGTGCCGCGCTCGACTGGTTTTTCGCACATTACCTGCCCGTTGACGCAGACCGTTCCGATCCGCGCATGTCGCCGCTCGCGGCAACCGACGTCGCGGGCCTGCCTCCAGCCTATATTATGGTCGCGGGCTTCGATCCGCTGCACGACGAAGGCGTGCAATATGCCGAAAAGCTGAAAGCGGCCGGAGTGTCGGTCACGGTGGCCGACTATCCCGACCTCGTGCACGATTTCATCTATCTGCAGGCTGTCCTGCCCCAGGCGCCCGAGGCGGTGAAGGCTGCGGCCGCGGCGCGCAGAGGCGCGCTCACGAAGGGATAAGCTTGCCCGGATTGAGGATGCTGTTGGGATCGAGCGTGTGTTTGATCGCGCGCAGCACTTCGATGCCGAGCGCACCTTTCTCAGCGGCCATCCAGGGCAGGTGATCTTCGCCCACACCATGATGATGGCTGATCGTGCCGCCATTGGCCGCGATGGCATCCGACGCCGCTTTCTTGATCGTCTGCCATTGCGCGATTTCGCGATCAAGCGCGCGGGGAAAGATGTAGGTGAAATAGAGGCTCGCGCCGCTCGGATAGACGTGGCTGACATGGCACGTGACGATTCCGCGTGCGTCCGGCATGGGCGCAGTCTCTCGGATGGCGGTTTCGAGCGCCGTGCGCACGGCTGCATACAGCGCATCGAGCTTCGACCAGCTTGTCGCCGTTTCCAGCGTGTCGACGCCGACGCCGCGATCCATCAGCGGATCGCGCAGATAGGGTCCATGAAAGCGCCCTTCATACCAGCGCTGCCCGGGACCGTTGCCCAGCGATAGCGCGCCGAGTTTTTTGGCGACTGCGCCGAAACGGCGGCGCGACGAAATGACTTCGCTCGCGCGACCTTCATATCCGACAATGAGGGCGCAGGCGCGCTTGTCGAATTTTCGCGCATCGAGATAGGCATCGGCGAGGCGGTTCGAAAGGTTTTTCGGTTTTCCCGCATTGCCGAAGGCGCGATAGAACCCGGTTTCCTCGGCATCGGAGAGGCGCAGCATCGCGATTGGGATTTCGTCCTGTGCTGCTTCGCGCAGCGCCGCGATGCCGCTCGCGTAATCGCGGAAGAGATAACCCCGATAGTCGCTTTGCTCCGGCCATTTGTGCAGCCGCACGGTCGCTTCGGTGACGATACCGAATGCGCCTTCCGAGCCGACGATGAGGTCTGTGAGGCGAGGGCCCGCCGCGGACGCAGGAAACGCATTCGTTGTGAGAATGCCTTTCGGCGTGGCCACGCGCGCCGCAAGCAGCCAGTCTTCGGCTTTGCCGTAGCGATGCGATTGCTGTCCGGCGCCGCGGTGTGCAATCCAGCCGCCGAGCGTCGAGAATTCGAAGGATTGCGGGAAGTGGCCGAGGGTCACGCCCTTCGCGTGGAGCAATTTCTCCAGAGCAGCGCCATAGATGCCCGCTTCGGCGGTCGCGGTCTCCGAAACCGTATCGATCTCGCCCACGCGGTCCATGCCGGAAAGATCGAGAGTGACCACGGATCGGAACGGCCCGTTCGCGGCACTCACCCCCCCTACTACGCTCGTGCCGCCCCCATAGGGCACGACCGCGATGCCGTTTTCGCTCGCGAAAGACAGCGCAGAAAGAACTTCCGCTTCGCCGCGCGGATAGAGCACCGCATCGGGCGCGACCGAAAGGTCGCCGGCGCGCAGACGCAACAGGTCGTAATAGGAGCGTCCAAGGGCGTGGAACGCGCGCTCGTAATTGTCGGAGCGCACGCGATCGGCGCCGAGGATCGCGGCGAAAGCCTGGCGCTCGGCGGGGTTGAGGCGCGAGTCCGCGATTGCGATTTCTTCCAGCGGCCGCGCGGGCGTTGCAAGCAGGCTCGGCATACCCAGTTGTTCGGCAAGCCAGGTCCACAGATCGTCGCGGCCCGCGAACGGATCCTTGTGCGCGGTCCAGCCCCAGCCGTTCCATTTGATCTTGCTGCGTTCGATGGTCATGGGACCGGCGGGGCCCCTTCCGTCACGCGGCTGGCGCCGCGCGACACCTTCCCCCGCGCGGGGGGAAGGCTAAGAAGAAGAACGTCGCGCAAATTGTTTTCCAACCTTCCCCCCTCGCGGGGGAAGGTGGACGCCTCGCACTTCGCGAGGCGGACGGAAGGGGGGCCGGCACAAAAAATCGCACTCATCTGCGGAACGCTAGCAGAAACCCAAACCGCATTTCCCCACTTCCCCTCAGCATCGTAAATTGAGGGCGCGGGGGAGGATTTCGAAGGTGGCGGGCAGGCGGCCGGCACTTTCACCGTCCACCTCGATCAGCACGGCCCGGCCTTTGGTCTCCGCCACGGGCGCAGCGGTGACCTTTCGTCCGCGGACCACGCGCACGGCGGGGTTTTTCAGATGGTCGCCTGTGTAAATCTGCTTGAGTTCGGCGAGCGCGCGGCCTTTGGGTGCGCCACCCATCACGACCACATCGAACAATCCGTCGTCGGGCCGCGCATTCGGCGCCACCCACATGCCGCCCCCGAAATATTGTCCGTTCGCCACAGCCACCGTCGAGATCGAGGCGATCTCGTCATAGTCGCCGTCGATGCGGATGCGCACGGTGCGGTCGCGGTAGGACAGCATTCCCACCGCACTGTGAAACGCGAACGCGAACGAGCCGCCGAACAGTTTGGCGATGCGCGCGCGATTGACCGCATCCACGATCACGCCCGACATCCCGAACGAGCCGATATTGATGAAATGGCGCAACACTGGCTCACCCTTCCGGCTCACGCAGGAGAGGCGGCCCACATCGATCGCCCGTACCGGCGCTTCCTTGAGGCGCGCGATGGCCGCCGCATATCCGGGCTCGACGCCGAAGGTCTTGCGGAAATCCCCGCCCGTGCCGCTGGTGACGAAGCCGAACACTGCGTCCGGCGCGATGGGACCTTCGGCATCGAAGAATCCGTTCATCGCTTCGTTGATTGTGCCATCGCCGCCGACCGCGATGATCTCGAGATGACCGTCATGGAGTGCCTCGCGCACAAGCTCGGTCGCTTCGCCGTGCGCGCGTGTCTCGGCCAGTGTCATATGTGGATAGGCGGCGCGCAGCGCGCGCTCGATGGCAGGCCATTCGCGGCGCGTGCGTCCGCCGGCAGAGCGTGGATTGACGACCACGAAGGCGGTCATGCGTCGGCCGTGCGGAAATTGGGCTTGAGGGATTCGATCTCGGTCTGTTTACGGGCGTCGCTCCAGCCAAGCTCTGTCGCCATCAGAGATGCGACTGCCTCCACCGACGCATCGCCCGGATAACCCGATTGCCCAATGCCCGTTCGCCGCATGACGACGTCTTCCAGGGTCGAAGCCATTTCTTCGCGCATGGAGAAGAGCACCTGCGCGCCGATATCGCCTGTGGGTGCGATCGGCGCGCGAAGCTCCGGCCGGTTGCTCGCGGTCGACATCATCGCATCCACGCGTGCGCCATAGAGCCGGATCAGATGATCGGCATTCGGCACATTCGGCGATTGTCGCTTGAAGAATTCGTTGAAACGGTCGATGCGCCCGCCGGGCAGGGGCTCGGATCCGGTGACACAGGGCCTGCGCTTTGCCCCAAGCTTGTACATCACCACATCGACGGTCTTCTGCGCCAGATCGCGCGACGTGGTCCATTTGCCGCCAACGGCCGACAGAAGGCCCTGCACGCGGTCGTCCTTGCCGTGATCGATCAACTCGGCACGTCTGCTCGCATCGTAGGTATCGCCCGAACCGTCATCGACGAGCGGTCGCAGGCCCGCGTAGAAATGCTCGACATTGCCGCGATTGAGGTTCGCATTCGGCAGATGCGCATTGATGAAACCGAGAAAACCCTCGATGTCCGCTTCGCTTACGCCGACGCTGTCCGGCGCGCCGGCAAACGCCGTGTCGGTCGTGCCCAGAATCGAATGTCCGCGCCAGGGCAGCACGAAGAAATGTCCGCCGCCGGCAGCGACCGTCAGTGCGTCCTGACGCGTCATTGCGGGCACGACGAGATGGATGCCTTTGGAGCGCATCAATTTGTGTGACGAGGCATGGCCGAGCGCGCGGGCGAGAAAAATATCGGCCCAAGGCCCCGCTGTGAGCAAAGTCAACTTCGCGCGCACGTCGAAAGTGGCGCCGCTCTCCGCATCGTGGACGGTCGCGCCTTCGACATTGCCGTCGCGGATCAGAAGGGTTGAGGCTTCCAGATGATTGACCGCCACGGCACCGTTATCGGTCGCGTCGATGATGCATTCGAGCGCGAGCCGCTCCGGCGAATACATCTGCGCATCGTAATAGAGAAACGCGCCTTCGAATTTGCGGCCGTCCAGCGACGGTTCGCGCTCGACGGCTGCATCCTTGCCGAACCAGGAATGCCCGGGAAGCCGCTGATCGGGATCGTCGAGCCAGGTGCGATCGAAGGACAGCATATCGTAAAGCGAGAGGCCTGCCGCGAGCGTCGCGCGCGCCGCAAAACCCGCGCCATAGAGCGGAACGAGAAACGGCAGGGGCTGCACCAGATGCGGCGCGATGCGCTGCCAGATGCGGCGCTCCTTCAACGATTCCCGCACCAGCGAAAGCTCGAGATTGCGCAGATAGCGAAGCCCGCCATGCACGAGCTTGGAATTGTGCGCGCTGGTCGCATGCGCGAAATCGTTCTTCTCGACGAGCGCGACCGAAAGTCCGCGCAAAGCGGCATCGCGCGCCACGCAGGCACCCGTCACGCCGCCGCCGATGATCAGCAGGTCGAAGCGTTCATTGGCGAGACGTTCGAGATCGCGGCGCATGCGGTCGGGTTGAAGCGGCAAGGTTAAGATCGCCGCTGGCTGCGGCCTGGACCCCTCTGCTAAGCCTGACCGCGAATGAGGTCAAATCCAGGCCGCCGGAAACTATCCGCCGGCGAAAAATCGTTGCTGGCACACGACTTGCTCGTCCGACGCAAGGTCTCGATTGGTGGCCCAAAAAGACCAAAAGCGCGCCTTCGAGCGATGCTCCAAGCGCAGGGCCGCCCCAAAACGAGACGCGAAGCGTAGGAAGCCATAAATCCTTAATGGACTAGGATCGCCCCATGCGTATTTCCAAGGGTCTTCAGATTACGGCGTTGATCGTCGTCACGGCTTGCTGGGGCGCGGTGGCGCTCGCGCAATCCGCCGAACCCATGCGCATGGCCGACGTCGCGCCCGACATGGTCGCCGGCGCCAGCAATTATCACCTGGGAACCGGCGACCAGATTCGCGTCATCGTCTATGGCGAGGACGATCTGGGCGGGCAGTTCACGGTCGACGGGAACGGCTTTGTGAGCCTGCCGCTTATCGGGCAGGTGAAGGCATCCGGATTCGCGGCATCCGATCTCGAAACCGAAATCACCAACAAGCTCGCGGACGGCTACGTCAACAATCCCAAAGTCAGCGTCGAGGTCACGACCTATCGGCCGTTCTATGTCATCGGGCAGGTGAACAAGCCCGGCGAATACCCCTTCGTGAACGACATGACCGTGCTCAACGCGGTCGCGCTTGCGGGCGGCTACACCGAGCAGGCGGACGACGCCGATGTCTATGTCCGGCGTAACGGCACGGCCAGGGAAATCGAGGTGCCGGCCGACCAGACGACACATATCTATCCAGGCGACGTCGTGCGGGTTTCGCAGACCACGTTCTGGAAGGTCGTAAACGTCCTGTCCCCGATCGCCCAGGCCGGCGCTCCTGTCGCCTATCTGGCGGCGCATTAAAGGCAATTTTCGTCCATTTGCGTTCGTGCGGCCTTCGTTTAACCTTGCACAAATCGCAAAGGGAGCGGGCCCATGCCCCAGGCGCAGGCAAACGGCATCACCATCGAGTATGAGAGTTTCGGCCGCGCGGGTGATCCCACGGTTCTGCTGATCATGGGACTCGGGGGCCAGATGACGATGTGGCCCGTCGCGTTCTGCAAGGGGTTGGCGGAGCGGGGTTTCCGCGTCATCCGGTTCGACAATCGCGATATCGGCAAGTCGACCCATCTGACCAATCTGGGCACGCCCAATGTGCCCGAGGCGATGATGAAACTGATGTCGGGTCAACCTTTTGCAGCGCCTTATCATCTCGAAGATATGGCACAGGATTCGACCGCGCTGCTCGACGCGCTCGGCATCGAGAACGCGCATATCGTGGGCGCGTCGATGGGCGGCATGATCGCCCAGATCGTTGCGGCGAAGCATCCGAAACACACGCGCAGTCTCGTCTCGATCATGTCGACCACCGGCAATCGCAGCCTGCCGCAGGCGAAGCCGGAAGCGATGGCAGCGCTCATGACGCCTCCCGCAAGCGACTCGCGCGAAGACCGCATCGCGGCCGGTATGAAGGCGTGGCGCGTGATCGGAAGTCCCGGCTATCCGGCGACCGACGACGAGTTGCGCGAAGCGATAACGCGCGAAATCGATCGTGTGCCTTATGATCCTGCCGGGTTCGCGCGCCAGTTCGTCGCCATCGTGGCCGCAACCCCACGTAACGATATTCTGAAAAGCGTGACATGCCCGGCGCTCGTGATTCACGGCGCCGCCGATCCGCTCGTGCCTGTCGAAGGCGGCAAGGATACCGCCGCGAGCATTCCCGGCGCCCAGCTCACGATCGTGCCCGGCATGGCGCATGATTTCACCGATGCACTCGTGCCGATCTATCTCGAACATGTGGGCGCGTTCGTCACCCGGGTCGAACGCACTGGAAAGGCAGCATGAGCCATGAGCAGGATCCGCGCGAACGGTATCGAGATCGAATATGAGGATATCGGCCCCAGGGACGGCATGCCATTCCTGCTGATCATGGGGTTCGGTTCGCAGATGACGAGCTGGCCGCGCGAATTCCGCGAAGGCCTCGCCGATGCCGGCTTACGCGTGATCACATTCGACAATCGCGATGTGGGCCTCACCCAGAAATGGGACGGCGTGTTTCCGGATATCAAGGCGGTGCAGGACGCGCTGAAGGAAGGCCGCAAACCCGACGTGCCCTATACCCTGACCGATATGGCGTCCGATGCGGCGGCCCTACTTGACGAGTTGGATATCGCCAGCGCGCATATCGCGGGCGCCTCGATGGGTGGGATGATCGCGCAGCTTGTGGCGCTCGATCATCCGGCCAAGGCGCGTTCGCTGATCTCGATCTTTTCGACGACAAGCGATCCATCATTGCCGCGCTCGACACCGGAGGCGCAAGCCGCGTTGATGACGCCTGCGCCTGCCACCGACCGCGCGTCCGTCATTGCACATTCGTTGAAGGGCCGACGTGCCTACGCTTCGACGCGCTTTCCATTCGACGAAGCGCGGCTCTCGGAGCTGGCTGGCGCGAGCTACGATCGCTCCTTCTATCCGCAAGGTTCGCTTCGCCAATGGTCCGCGGTCATGACAAGCCCGCCGCGAACAGAGCGCCTGAAGAAACTGCACATCCCGACTCTCGTGCTGCACGGCACGGCCGACACATTGATTCCGTGCGCGGCAGGACGACACACGGCCCAATGCATTCCGGGCGCGGAATATCACGAGATCGAAGGCTGGGGGCACGATCTGCCGCTGGGCGTTCTGCCCGAGCTGTTCGGATTCATTCTGCCCTTCGTGGCCCGGGTCGAAGAGATGCGTGAAGACGGGTTTGCAACCCCGGTTGCATCCGGCTGTTGTGGAGTCGCGGCGGGATAGGGGCGATCTCCCTCATTCACCATGGGCGGACTTGATCCGCCCACCCAGCCGGCGAGCGTCCGCGAGCTGAATTACCTGGATACGAGTTCGTGGAGAGTCACTCGCCGCGCGGACGCGCGGCGGCTGGATGGCCGGGTCACGCCCGGCCACGGTGGGAATTTGGGATTTGCCTTTAACGGGGTGCTTCAACTAAAAACGCGCGCCCCGATTTTCCGGTGACGCGCGTTTGGAACTCTTGGCCGGAAGGCCGGCCTATTTGATCTTGCCTTCCTTGAACTCGACATGCTTGCGCAGGACGGGATCGTATTTCTTGACCGTGAACTTCTCGGTCATGGTGCGGGTGTTCTTCTTCGCAACATAGAAGAAGCCCGTGCCGCCCGAGCTGTTGAGCCTGATTTTTGCCGTAGTGGGCTTCGCCATGGGCGCCGCTCCTTAAGAATTTCACCGAAGGGCCGGTAAACTAGCCAGCCGGGCCGCGAAGTCAAGAAGGGCAGGAATCCTGGCTTTTTGGACGGATTCGGGCGCATTCACCGTGACCGAAGCCATTTGGCCGCTCCGGCGCGCAATGTCCAACTTCGCAAGGATCGGGCTGAGATTCGCGAGGCCGCCGGGTTAAAAAGCCTGATGAGCGCCGGAAAAGCCGAAGCAGCGAACTGGAACCGAGTCGGCGAGGAGATCGACGCGTTGGGCTGCGCCGTGGTCGGGCCGGTGCTGTCGCCGAAGGACTGCGCCTCCCTTTCTGCCGCCTATGCCGACGATGCGTTGTTTCGCAGCAAGGTCGTCATGGCGCGGCATGGCTATGGTAGAGGCGAGTACAAATATTTCTCCTATCCGCTGCCCCAGATCGTTGCCGAGCTTCGTGAGGCGCTCTATCCGCGCCTCGCGGCCATCGCGAATGGCTGGAATGAAGCGATGGGAAAGTCGGAGCGCTTTCCCGAAACGCATGCCGAATATCTCGCGCGTTGCCATGCAGCAGGCCAGACGCGACCGACGCCGCTCCTGCTGCAATATGGCCCGGGCGATTATAATTGCCTGCATCAGGATCTCTATGGCGAGCTCGTGTTCCCGCTGCAGGTCGGGATCCTGCTGTCGCGACCGGGCGAAGATTTCACCGGCGGCGAATTCGTCCTCACAGAGCAGCGGCCGCGCATGCAGTCGCGCGTCGAGGTCGTGCCGCTCGCGCAAGGCGAGGGCGTGGTATTTCCCGTGCATCACCGTCCGGTCAAAGGCACGCGCGGCGTCTACCGCGTCACCATGCGCCACGGCGTGAGCCGGTTGCGCTCCGGCCGGCGGCACACGCTGGGAATTATTTTTCACGATGCGAAGTGAGTTCCCGCCGCTGTGTCATCAGAAACACCACATACCCCGCACAGATCGCGCCGAGAACCACCAGAAGGCCGTTCGGATTCCAGGCATCGAGCGCCACGCCTTCCGCGGTCGGACCGAGCAGCAGTCCCATGCAATAGAGGAGGATAAAGGCCGCGTTCGCGTTCGCAAGCTCCGCGCCTTTGAAGCGCTCGCCGATCAGGGTCAGCCCGATACTGTAGACACCCAGGATCAATCCGCCCCAGACGAACAGCAGAAGATACATCAAAACGGGTGTATGGATCGCAAAAGGCGTGAGCACAGTCCCGAATATCCCGGTCGAAGCGCAGATGGCGAGCAGATGCCTGCGGTTCATGTGATCGGCGAGCCAGCCGATGGGATATTGAAACGCGATGCTTCCCAGTGCGATGGCAGTCACAGCGAGGGCGGCATTGGCTTCCGTATATCCCGAGCGCACGGCGTAAACCGGAAAGAGACCGGTCAACCCAGCATCGATCGCGCCGAAGACGAAGGACGCCGTCAGCGCTGCGGGCGCGGAACGGATGATGGAAAACACCGTCGAGGTGTGCCCTTCCTCGATGCGCGGGGCGGTCTTGCGCGCGATGAGAACCGGGATAAGCGCGAGCAGAAGCAGGCACGAGCCGGCGGCGAAGGGTGCGATGCCGTGCGTCCCGATGATCTTGAGCACGCCCGGGCCGATGCCGAAGCTGCCCGCAATGCAGATCGAATAGATCGCGACATAACGGCCGCGGTTGGATTCGTCGGCAAGCCGGTTGATCCAGAACTCGGAGACGACGAACAAGCCGTTGAGCGCACTCGACAGCACGAAGCGGATGGGAAACCACACCCATAGGCTGGGCGCCTCATAGATCGCGAGCATCGCACCGGCTGCGACGGCGAGCGACGCCGCGAGATATTGCGCCGCGCCGAACCGCGCGATCATGCGCGGAATGTACGGCGTGATAGCCAGCGCGGCGAACCCGCCCGTCGCGAGATTGAGACCGTTGATGCTTCCCGGCACGCCCTTGCGCTCAAGGATCAGCGCGAGCAACGGCAGCGTGAGGCCCATGCCGAGCCCATAGGCGACGCAGGTGGTGAGGATCGCGAACAGGCTCACCTGATGTTCGCGCGACCGGCTCACAGATAGGTCAGGCCGGATTTGCCGCGAGTAAAGCGGAAATAGGGAATGGGGCGCGTGGCGTCATTGCCTTCGACAAGGCGCGCTTCCACCTCGTCGAGCACGCGGCGGGTGATGTTCATGAGGTCAAGTGCGCGCGCTTCCGCGAGCGTGAGCCATGCGGGTGTCAGCAATTCTTCGGTATGCGCCGTGTCGAGCGTGTGTGCGATGGTGCTGCCGTCGACCATGAAGAAGCGCGCATCGAAGCGGCGTGTGCGGCCCGGCGGCGTGACGGCGCGCGCGACGAAATCGAAGGCATCGAGCCGCGGCACGATGCCATGCGCAAAGAATTTCGCCCACGCGGGTGCGCGGGTGCGCGGAACGGCGGCTGCGCGCTCGCCCAGCAGCACGCCAGTCTCTTCGAAAGTTTCGCGCACGGCGGCCAGCGCAAGGCCGCGGGCGCGTGAGGGCGTGGTGCCAACAGACGCTTTCGCGAGGACCTCCGGGCGCAGGTCGCCCCCAACCGCGATGCGCTGGTCGCCCGGATCGATGCGTCCTCCGGGAAACACGAATTTGTTGGGCTGGAACGCCATGCCGGAGTGGCGCTGGCCCATCAGCACCCGTGGGCCGTCTTTCTCGCGGCGCACGATGATGAGCGTCGCCGCATCCTTGGGACGCAGCACGGGACCCGCGACGATTTTTTCGTCCTTATCGAACAGCGATTGAGTCATGCGCCGAACCTACCGCGACCGCCGCGGCTTGTGCGAGGGGCGTTTGCCACCGCCGACATGTAGTTTTGGCGTACTACTCTGGCTTGCCTTTGCGGTATCGACCAGCTCGAAGCGCAATCCACCCGTGAGCGGTGCCGCTTCCAGCAGCCGCACCGTCATGCGGTCGCCGAGGCTATAGGCGGTTTTCGTACGTTCGCCGATGAGCGCGTGGCGCCGCTCGTCGTGGCGGAAATATTCCGTGCCGAGCGAGCGCGCAAGGATCAGCCCTTCGGCGCCTGTCTCCTTGAGCCGCACGAACAGACCGAAACGCGTGACACCCGTGACCCTCGCCTCGAAAACGGCGCCGACACGATCGGCCATGAAGGCCGCCACATAGCGATCCGTGGAGTCCCGTTCGGCCGCCATCGCGCGACGCTCGCACATCGAGATGTGCTCGGCGATCTGACCGAGCCGTCCCATCTCGTCATTGCTGAGGCCGTCACTGCCGAGCTTCAAACCGCGGATCAGCGCGCGGTGCGCGATCAAATCGGCATAGCGGCGGATGGGCGAAGTGAAATGCGCGTATTTCTGAAGGTTTAATCCGAAATGTCCGACATTGTCCGGCGCGTAGACCGCCTGCGATTGCGTGCGCAGCACCACATCGTTCATCACTTCGGCATGCGGCCCGCTCTTCACCTGCGCCAGGACGCGATTGAAAATGCCGGGTTTGATCACCTGGCCTTTGGCGAAGGGGACATTGATCGTGCGCAGGTAATCCGAGAACGAGAAGAGCTTCTCCTGTGACGGTTCTTCGTGAATGCGATAGACAAGCGGCTGACGCGCCTTTTCGAGGCTCTCGGCCGCGGCGACATTGGCCTGGATCATCATCTCTTCGATCAGACGCATCGATTCCAGCCGGTCGCGATAGGCGATGGATTTGACCTTACCGTCCTCGCCGATGGTGACGCGGCGTTCGGGCAGATCGAGATCGAGCGGCTCGCGACGGTCGCGTGCGGCTGCGAGCGATTTATACGCAGCCCACAAAGGCGCAAGCGCGTGCCTGTGAATGTCGCGATGCGCGGTATCGGGTTCACCGTCGAATGCGCGCTGCGCCTGCGCATAAGTAAGGCTTGCGGCCGACCGCATTGTCGCGCGCAAGAACTCGTGGCGGCGCTTGTTGCCTTGCGCGTCGATGATCAAGCGCACGGCCAGGCACGGCCGGTCCTCGTTCTCGCCCAGCGAGCACAGGTCCGCGGAGAGCCGCTCCGGCAGCATCGGCACGACGCGGTCGGGAAAATAGGCGGAGTTGCCGCGCTTCAACGCTTCACGGTCGAGCGCGGAACCGGGCTTCACATAGTGGGCAACGTCGGCAATCGCGACGATCACGATATGACCGCCTTTGTTTGACGGATCGTCGTCAGGTCCGGCCCACACCGCGTCGTCATGATCGCGTGCGTCTTCGGGATCGATCGTGACCAGCGGAATTTTTCGGAGGTCCGTTCGTCCCTTGGTGTCGGCGTAAGTCGCGCGTTCCGCTTCGTCGAGCACCTCCTTGGGAAATTCGGTCGGAATGCCATGCGCGTGAATCGCGATCAGGCTGACGGCGCGGGGCGCATCCATGCTGCCCAGACGCTCCACCACGCGCGCGCGCGGAAAGCCCGAGGCGCGGCCCGAAAGCGGTTCGGCCAGCACGAGTTCGTTCGACAGAGCGCCGCCGCGATCGCGCGCCTCGACGACAAATTCCGTGCGCGATTTTCGGTCGATGGGCTCGATGCGGCCTTGTTGCGCGGTGACGCGATAGACGCCAAGCACCTTGTGCGCGCTGGCGCCGAGCCGCTTGATGATGCGGGCTTCGTAGCCGTCTTTCGTTTCGCTGAGGCGCGCGAGCACCCTTTCGCCGCGGCCGAGAGCCGGTCCCGGATCGGTTTCGCGTCCCGGCAGCACGACGATCTGCGGCGGCGCTTCCGGCTTGTCCCAATGTTGCGGACGCCCGAGCAATTCCCCGTCCGGGTCCTGGCCGGTGATTTCCAGCACGGTCACTTCCGGCAACGCACCCGGCGGCGCGTAACTGTGTTTCGGCCCGCGTTTCAACGCGCCTTCGTCTTCCAGTTCTTTCAGGATGCGCTTGAGGACAATGCGGTCGGAACCCTTCACGCCCAGTTTGCGCGCGATGTCGCGCTTGGTGGCATGCGGTTCTGTTGCCAAAGCTTCGAGGATTCGGGCTTTGTCGAGCGACTTACGTTCTGGCGACGGTCGCTTGCGGTTCAAGGAGTCACCCGCCGTCCACCGGCGCAGGTTTGCGCTTGGGTTTTGCTTTGGCTTTGAGTTTGGATTTCGGCTTGGCATCCTTGGCCGTGGAAGTCTCGCCCTCAGGTTTCTTCGCCGCCGCCTTCGGCTTGGCTTTCGATTTTGCCCCAGCCTTCGTCTTCTTCGGCCTCTTGCCGCCGCCCTTGGCGATGCGCTCTGCGATGAGCGCGACCGCTTGATCGAGCGTGACCGTCATCGGATCCATTTCGCGGGGCAAGGTGGCGTTAACGTCGCCGTCGGAGACGTAAGGGCCATAGCGCCCCTTCATCACCTTGATCATCGTGCCGGATTGCGGATGCGCGCCCAATTCCTTCAGCGCTTCCGCGCCGCGCGGCCCGCGACCCTTCGCTTTCTTTTCGGCGAGCACGGTGACGGCGCGATTGATGCCCACGGTGAACACTTCGTCTTCGGAATCGAGCGAGGCATACACGCCGTCATGCTTCACGTAAGGTCCAAAGCGGCCGAAATTCGCCACGATGGGATTTCCAGTCTCGGGATGCTTGCCCACTTCGCGCGGCAGCGCCAACAGCTTGAGCGCCAGCTCGAAATCGACATCGGAAAGGCTCGTGCCTTTCGGAATGGAAGAGCGCTTGGGTTTCTCGCCTTCCCCCAATTGCACATAGGGACCGAAGCGGCCGCTGCGCAGCGAGATGGGCTCGCCCGTTTCGGGATCGTTGCCCAACACGCGCGGCTGGCCGTCGCCCGCTTCGGCGGCGGTCTGCCCGATCTGGCGGGTATAGCGGCACTCGGGATAATTCGAGCAGCCGACAAACGAGCCGAACCGCCCGAGCTTGAGGCTCAGCCGTCCTGCGCCGCAATTCGGGCATATGCGCGGGTCCGTACCGTCCGCATTGGGCGGGAAAATGTGCGGCCCGAGAATCGCATCGAGCTCGTTGATCACGTCCGTGATCTTGAGATCCTTGGTCTCGCCGATCGCGGCCGAAAAATCTTTCCAGAAATCGCGCAGCAACTGCTTCCAGCTCAACTCGCCCGCCGAAACCTTGTCGAGCTTCTCTTCGAGATCGGCGGTGAAGCCGTATTCGACATAGCGGCCGAAAAAGCTTGCGAGGAACGTGGTGACGAGCCGGCCTTTTTCCTCGGGGATGAACCGGTTGCGATCCATGCGCACATAGGCGCGGTCGCGCAGCGTCGAGAGAATCGACGCGTAAGTGGAAGGGCGGCCGATGCCGAGCTCTTCCAGCTTTCGCACGAGGCTCGATTCCGAATAGCGTGGCGGCGGCTCCGTGAAATGCTGCGCCGGCGTAACCTTCTCGACAGCCGTCGGCTCGCCAACCGCGACCTTGGGCAGCTTCGCGCCGTCTTCGTCGGATTCGTCGTCCTTGCCTTCCTGGTAAAGCGTGAGGAAGCCATCGAACAGGATCACGCTGCCGGTCGCGCGCAAGGTCACCTGGTTGTCGGGTGAGACCACATCGATGGTGGTGCGCTCAAGTTCCGCACTTTCCATTTGGCTCGCCACCGCGCGCTTCCAGATCAGCTCGTAGAGCTTCGCCATGTCGGGATCGAGACCTCGGGCGATATCTTCCGGGCGGCGTGAGAAGCTGGTCGGCCGGATCGCTTCATGCGCTTCCTGCGCATTCTTCGCCTTGCTCGTATAGATACGCGGCGCTCCCGGCACATATTTCGCGCCGTAATGATTGCCGATCATGCTGCGCGCTTCCGCGATCGCCTCGTTCGCCATCTGCACGCCGTCGGTGCGCATATAGGTGATCAAGCCGACCGTCTCGCCGCCGATATCGACGCCTTCATAAAGATGCTGTGCGATCTGCATCGTGCGCTTGGCATTGAAACCGTGCTTGCGCGCGGCTTCCTGCTGCAGCGTGGACGTGATGAAAGGCGGCGCGGGATTGCGCTTGGCAGGCTTTGTCTCGACCGAACCGATCTTGAATTGCCGCGCATTGATGGCTTCGACCGCGCGCTTGGCATCGGCCTCATTCGACAGCGAAAGCTTTTCGAGCTTCTTGCCGTCGAGATGGGTGAGATGCGCTGCGAAATTTCCGCCCGGCGCGCGCAGGTCGGCGTCGATCGTCCAATATTCCTGCGCCTTGAACGCTTCGATCTCGTTTTCGCGCTCGCAGATGAGGCGCAACGCCACCGATTGCACGCGTCCTGCGGAGCGTGCGCCCGGCAGCTTGCGCCACAAAACCGGCGAGAGCGTGTAGCCGACGAGATAATCGAGGGCACGGCGTGCGAGATAGGCGTCGACCAGTTCCTCATTGATCTGGCGGGGATGGGCGATGGCCTCCATCACGGCGGATTTGGTTACCGCGTTGAAGACCACCCGTTCGACAAGGGCGTGGCCCAGCGCCTTTTTCTGTTTGAGGACTTCAAGCACATGCCAGGAAATGGCCTCGCCCTCGCGGTCCGGGTCGGTGGCCAGGATCAGCTTGTCGGCTGTCTTGAGCGCGTCCGCGATATCCTTGATTCGCTGCTGGCCGCGGGCGTCGACTTCCCAGGTCATGGCAAAATCGTCGTCCGGCTTAACCGAGCCTTCCCTGGGGGAGAGGTCGCGGACATGGCCGAAGCTGGCCAGGACTTTGTAGTCCGAGCCCAGATATTTGTTGATCGTTTTGACCTTGCCGGGGGACTCGACGACGAGAACGTTCATGCCTGGTTTTGCGCTTTGGTTGCGTTACGGACGGCCCGCCGGAGCGGGTTTCGGACCCTTTTCGGGGGGCTGAATGCGGCCGGACACTGTCGAGGGTGCTCCCCTCTGTCAACTTGGACCCGCCGGATTGGTATATATGGTGGTAAATGACGGAATTTCTACCAGTAATGGAGAGACGGTTCTGGAGAGCGTGAGGCGACACATTAGACAGTGCCCCCACCAGAGGGACGAAGCGGCGCTCCTAACCCAAGCTCACCCGGTTGCCGGAATGGCGGTGGACGCGACCGGCCAGTTCGAGCTCCAGCAACACGATCAGGACAGCCGGCACGGATGCGCCGCATTGCCTGACCAACTCGTCGATCTCGACCGGCGAGGGGCCAAGAAGCTCCTCGATCTCCCGGCGGATGCGATCGGCGTCCGCATCGTCGGTGCCGAACGGTTCGGGGGTCGCGTCCGGCTCGCGAAACATGTGGCCCGCCGGCGAGCGCAGCCCCGAAATCACGTCGTCTGCGCTTTCCGTCAGCGTCGCACCTTCCCGGATCAGGCGGTTGGTGCCCTTGGCCCGCGGGTCGAGTGGCGAGCCGGGCACAGCGAACACTTCACGGCCCTGTTCCAGCGCGTAATTGGCGGTGATCAGCGAGCCGGAACCTTCGGCCGCCTCGACGATCACTACCCCGCGCGCGAGACCGGAGATGATGCGGTTGCGCCGTGGGAAATGGCGCGCCTGGGGCGAGAGGCCGACCGGCATCTCCGACACGATCAATCCCTGGACCTTCATGCGCTCGTAGAGGCCGGCATTTTCCGGCGGATAGATAATGTCGACGCCGCCCGCCACGGCCGCGCAGGTTCCCGACGGTAGCGATCCTTCATGCGCGGCGGTGTCGATGCCGCGCGCCATGCCGGACACGACGACGAAGCCGGCGCGGCCGAGATCGGTCGCGATCTGCGTCGCGAATTTGCGTCCGAGTGCCGACGCATTGCGCGCGCCCACGATCGCGATCATTTCGGATTTGAGAAGATCGCTGCGACCCAAAACGGAAATGACAGGCGGCGGCGGATCGAGGGCCGCGAGACCTTGCGGGAAATCGGGCTCGCAACATGCGATCAGGCGGCCACCGAGACGTTCCAGCGCATCGAGCTCGCGCCCCGTATCGGCATCGCTTGGAATGCGCAACGGCCCATTGCCGCCGCCGCGCTGCGCGAGCCGTGGTACTTCGGCGAGAGCCGCCGCCGCAGAACCGAAGCGCGCGAGCAACGCGGCAAATGTTGTCGGACCAACATTCTGCGTGCGCGCAAGCCTGAGCCACGCGCGGCGTTCGGTATCGTTCAGGGCGGCGCGTTTGCTCGTCATCGCGGACGAGCCCCCGAGGTCCGCAACGGCGTAGAGACTTTTAACGCAGTGGTCGCTGAGGATGCGCAGCGATCGCAGAGGAGGGCGGAGATTCTGTCGGCATTCGGTACCCGCCAATCAATTGCTCGGCGCGCGAAACGCGCGCCAGGGAAATGGTTCGCAAACGAGCTGAAAGAGATGGAAACCTCGATCCCTCTGCGTCCTCTGCGCATCCTCAGCGACCCCTGCGTTAAGCCTTTTTGGTTTCGCCAATCTTCGGTTCCTGGCCGTTCAGGATGCGCCGGATGTTTTCGCGATGCATCGCAAAGATCAGCAGCACCAGCACGAGTTCGAGCATTGCGAACAGCGGATGGTGGAACAGCGCCATATAAAGAGGGGTGAGCACAGCTGCGATCAGAGCGGACAGCGACGACATGCGCCAGATGAGGGCCACGACCAGCCATGTCGCCATCGCGAGCAGGCCTACCGGCCAGAAAAGCGCGAGTGTGACGCCGAGAAATGTCGCCATGCCCTTGCCGCCCTTGAAACCGAGCCAGAGCGGAAACAGATGGCCGAGAAAGGCGCCGAGGCCCGCGAATACAGCGACTTGATCGTTTTCGAAATGGCGAGCGAGGAGCACGGCCACCGCGCCCTTGCCGCCATCGCAGAGCAACGTGGCGGCAGCCGCCCATCTGTTGCCCGTGCGCAGAACATTCGTCGCGCCGATATTGCCGGAGCCGATCTTGCGCACATCGCCCGCGCCCGCGAGCCAGGAGAAGATCAAGCCGAACGGAATCGAACCCAGCAAGTATCCGAACACGATGGCCGCGGCGAGATAGGGACCGAGCGAAACCCAATCGAGATCGAACATCAGTTTTCGGCGTCCCTGGCGCGATCGTAAACGCAGACGCCGCCCACGAAGGTCATCTGCGCGCGGCCCTGGAATTTGCGGCCTTCGAAGGGCGTGTTGCGCGCGCGCGAATGCAGATCGTCGGCTTCGACCACAAAAGGCACTTCCGGATCGAACAGCACAAGATCGGCCGGCGCGCCTTTCGCGAGCGTGCCCGCATCGAGGCCCAATATACGTGCCGGCGCCGTGGTCATCGTGGCCAACAGATGGAGCAGGGTGGCGCGGCCGTCGTGATGGACGCCCAACGCCGCGGGCAACAGCGTTTCGAGGCCGACGGCACCAAACGCGGCTTGCGCGAAAGTCTGGCGCTTGGTGTCGGCTGCTTGGGGATCGTGGCTCGAGACAATCACGTCGATCGTGCCGGACGCGACGCCTTCCACCATTGCGGCGCGATCGGCTTCCGAGCGCAGCGGCGGCTTCACCTTTCGGAAGGTCAGATAGGAGCCGACATCGAGTTCGTTGAGCGCGAGATGATGGGCAGAGACGCCGCAGGTGATCGGCAGTCCGCGCGCTTTCGCGTCGGCCACCGCATCGAGCGAGGCACGGCAGGAGATTTGTCCGATGTGATAGCGCGCACCGGTCAGCTCGACGAGGCGGATGTCGCGCTCCACGATGATCGTTTCCGCCACATTGGGCGCCGCGGGAATGCCCAGCCGCGTCGCGAATTCGCCTTCGTTCATCGCGGCGCCGGCCGACAAATCGGGGTCTTCCGCGTGTCCGACCACAAGCGCGCCGAAGGTCGAGGCATAATCGAGGGCACGGCGCATCACGCGCGCGTTGGCGATGGTGCGGTCGCCATCGGTGAAGGCGATGGCGCCGGCTTCCATCAGAAGTCCGATTTCCGTCATCGTCTCGCCTGCGAGATGGCGGGTGAGCGCCGCCATCGGCAGCACGCGCACGCTGGCCGTAGCGGCCGCGCGCCGCTTGATGAAATCGACCAGCGACGGTTCGTCGATGATCGGATCGGTGTTGGGCATCACGACGATGGTGGTGACGCCGCCGGCTGCTGCAGCTCTGCTGGCAGAAGCGAGCGTTTCGCGATGTTCGCTCCCGGGCTCGCCGGTGAAGACGCGCATGTCGATCAGCCCGGGCGCGAGCACCCGGCCTTTGCAATCGACAATTTCCGCGTCCGCTGGATGGCCGTCATGGAACAGGCGCGGGCCCAAATCGCGGATCAGGCCGTCTTCCACCAGCAGCCCACCCGGCGCATCGAGCCGCGATGCGGGATCGACCAGCCGCGCATTCACGAAAGCGGTGCGCTTGCCGGTCATGGCGCGTTCCGCCCTCCGGCTGCGAGCCCACGCGACAGCGCATCGAGCACGGCCATGCGGATCGCAACCCCCATCTCGACCTGTTCCTGGATTACGCTCACTTCGATGTCGTCGGCAACGGTGGAGTCGATTTCCACGCCGCGATTCATCGGACCGGGGTGCATGACGAACGCGCCCGGCTTCGCGAGCTTCAATTTCTCGCGGTCGAGGCCGTAGAAGCGGAAATATTCGCGTGTGGACGGCACGAACGCGCCCGCCATCCGCTCCTGCTGCAGGCGCAGCATCATCACGATGTCCGCGCCTGCCAGTGCCGCGCGCATGTCGGTGAAGATTTCGACGCCCAGGCGATCCGCATCGGCGGGAAGCAGCGTGCGAGGTGCTGCGATCCGCACACGCGCGCCCATCTTGGACAGGAGCACGATGTTGGAGCGCGCGACCCGGCTGTGCAGCACGTCGCCGCAGATCGTCACGATCAGTCCTTCGAAACCGCCGCGCCGCCGCCGGATGGTGAGTGCGTCGAGAAGCGCCTGGGTGGGATGCTCGTGGCTGCCGTCGCCCGCATTGACGACGCAGCAATCGAGCTTGCGCGAGAGCAGTTCGGCCGCGCCGGAATCCTGGTGGCGCACCACGAGGATGTCGGGCCGCATGGCGTTCAGGGTGGTCGCGGTGTCGATCAGGGTCTCGCCTTTGGAGACCGATGAGGTCTTGACCGACATGTTCAGCACGTCCGCGCCCAGCCGCTTGCCCGCCAGCTCGAACGAGCTTTGCGTGCGGGTGGAGGCCTCGAAGAACAGGTTGATGAGGGTGCGGCCCTTGAGCAGGCCCAGCTTCTTTTCGGCCGAGCGGCCCAGCGTGACGTAATCGTCGGCCAGATCGAGCAGGGCGGTGATTTCGCCGACGGAAATTCCTTCGATTCCAAGCAGATGGCTTGTCTTCAGAATCGGAGTGTCGTCGCGGCCCGGCATCAAAGATGGGCTTATAGGGGGAGGAGGGGCGGTGGGCAAGGCCGGTGGGGCAGGCGGCAGGTTAGTTCAATCTTGCTACGGTCGATCCGCCAAGCTCGTTCTTGAAGCAGTTCAACAACTCTCTGGGAAGGAATGCGTCGGGACCTTCTGGCAGTGCGACAGTCGTCCTTGGATACTCGTCGATAAACTCCAGCCGGCTTTGCTCAAGAATCTTGTGCCGGTCCATGATTGACCGGAAAAGTTTTTCGGCATTCAGCCAAACCTTGAAGTGCTTTGTCGGTGCGACAAACACCTCTGAAATCGTGCCGTTTAGATCGCAGATTAGGCCAAACTGCACGAAGCCATCGTGCGACAATTGGTATTGGTGACGTTCGAGCATGGTGATAATCGAAGAGGTGTCGCCCGAACCGACCGAACACGGCTCGTCACCTACCTCGCCGGCAACAAGAGTTGCGGTGGGGCCGAGCAGAGCATGGCATAGATCGCGAAAAACTCTCCAAATGTTGGGAGCATTCACATTAATCTCCGCATATTTGGCAAATCTCAGGTCATTTGATTCTGTAAGTTTGTACCCTGGCGCGATGTGGGAACGCTGAACGCGAGCCCACTCAACAGCACGTTGCGACTCCGGGCCAGGAAGCTCGTCCAGCCGCACCAGCCTCATTCCATTCGGAAACTCAAGAGTGTTTGCCATAACCATTTCCGAGCTTGCTGACTGCTCTCCTCGACGACATTTACAATATCACGGATTTCCCAATGACGTGACTCGACATTTGACCGACGGGTCCATTCCCCTTGTTGTCATGGCCCGCGAATGCGGGCCACCCAGGTGAAGTTGGTTCGTTCTTGCAGGCGGGGTTCAATCAAACACTCTTTATTCTGAAGTAGAGACGCGTCGCCTGGGTGCCCCGCAGTCGCGGGGCATGACAAGTAAAGCGCGCGCGCGCTACTTCGCCTCCACCCCATCCTCCCCATGACTGATCTCCTCTAACTTCTTCTGCGACGTTTCGGGCAGAAACAATATCGCGATCAGGGCGAGCGGCATGGCGGCGAGGAAGATCAGGATTGCGGGGGCGTGGGCGTTGAAGTGGTCGTAGAAGACGCCTTCGATGGCGAGCGCGACGGCGCCCGTCAGAGTTGCCACCACATATCGGAGCGTGCCGGCCGTGGCGCGGTAGGCGGTGGGAAACATCTCGACGGCATAGCCCGCCATGATGGTATCGCAGGAGAAATATCCGAAGACCGCGAGAATCCACGCAACCGGCACCCATTCGACCTCGCGCCCGCTATAGAGAAAGGCGAAGGCGAGGCCGCAAATGGTGGCGCACGCGAGCAGCACGCGCTTGCGGCCGATGCGGTCCGACAGGCGCCCGGCGATGATGTTGCCGATCACCGATATGAGCCCTCCGCCCACAAAGAGGATCGTCACGCGGCCGGGCGTGTAATGCAGCGTCTGCTGCAGATATTTCGACATCAGCACGATGGCGGGGCCGATCGCAAAGAAGAACACGCCCACGGACAAGAGCATGGCGGCCAGGCGGCCGGGATATTCCTGGAACAGGAGGCCTACCGTTCTCGCGGCCGCCGCCGATTTCGAACCGATCTTCGCCAGCTCCTTGCGATGGATTTCGAAGCGTTCGGTCTCCGGCAATTTGCGGCGGTAATAGGCGAGCACGAAGAGCGCGCTGCCTCCGATCACATACATCGACCGCCAGCCGAAAGGCAGCACATTGACCAGCGCGAAAATGAGCGCGGCCACGCCCGCGCCCGTGGCGCCCAGCGCGCCCAATGTTCCCGATGCCCAGCCGCGCACGCGTGCATCCATCTCCTCGGCGATCACGACATAGCACAGCAATTCCTCGCTATAGCCGAACACGCGCGCAAGGATTTGCAGCCAGACGAATTGTGGATAGGTCTGGGTGAAGCCGCTCGCGACCGTGAAGATTGCTTCGCCGAACACAGTGATCAGCAACAGCCGTCTGCGGCCGAAAATGTCGGCCAACGGCGCGATCATCAGGGCTACGAGTGCTGCCATCCGGAAATAGGTGACAGTCAGGCCCGCGGCGTCTTCCGGGATATGCAATCCCTTTTGGATCTGCGGTAAAGCGATGCCGAATACGTTCGTGTCGTAGCCGCTGAACAGAAGCGTCGTGCCGACCAGTAGAAGAAACAGCTCCTGACGTTGCGGAATGGCATATTTCGGTCGCGCACCCGGCGGCAGCCACAGGAACCGGGCCATGCGTTCCGTCGGCGGAATATCGGTCATCGCGTCTCTCTATGCCGGAGCGCGTCGAGCGCGCCCTGAAGGATGTAGGCAGCTGCCATCTTGTCGACGACTTCCTTGCGCCGTTTGCGCGATGCGTCGGCATCGATCAGCGTGCGCGTTACGGCCGCAGTCGAAAGCCGCTCGTCCCACATCACGATGGGGATTTCGCTTTTCGCGCTGAAATTGCGCACGAAAGCACGGGCGGATTGCACCGACGGTCCTTCGCTCCCATCCATATTAAGCGGCAGACCGACCACGAGCCCGCCCACGCCGTGTTCGGCGATCAGCGCCCCAAGCGTCACGGCATCGATACTGAATTTGGTGCGCTTGAGAGTCTTGAGTGGCGTCGCGATCATCAGCCCCGTATCGGAGAGCGCAAGCCCGATGGTCTTCTCACCCAGATCGAGACCGAGAAGGCGTGCGCCGGGCGCAAGCATGCTTTTCAAAGCTGCGGGATCGACGAGCGCCAAAATCGGCTACCTCTGGCCGATCTCGATGCGGTTGCCGGCCGGATCGCGCACAAAGAAGCGGTGCAAGCCCTCCGCGATTCCTTCTTCCTCGATCACTGCGCCTTTGGCGACGACAGCCGCGCGCGCTTCGGCAAGGTCGGGGACCAGAAAGCAGACATGGCGTTTGCTCCTGGGGAACGGCTCGGGATCGACCCCGATGTGGAATTGCGCAGCACCCACCTGAAACCAGGCTCCGCCCCGCGCCCGCAACTCCTCCGGCTTGGGGATTTCGGTGAGGCCCAGAACATTGCGGTAGAAGGCGAGGCAGTCCGCTTCCAGCACGCGGGGCACGCTCATCTGTACGTGATCGATGCCTGTAATGCCCAAAGACATATGTATAGCCCCGTTGGCGCCTCACATTGCTTGCCAGCCTGCCCCCCGGTTGCTAGCAAGACGTGCACACTTACCACAGAGCCTTCCTCATGTCCGTGGACAAAGAGACCGTCCGGCGCATCGCCAAGCTCGCCCGCCTCGCCCTCGAGGAGGAGCGCGTCGAGCCCATGATGAACGAGTTGAACCAGATCCTGGCCTGGGTGCAGCAACTCGAGGAAGTCGATGTCGCGGGTGTGCCGCCCCTCACCAGCGTGGTCGCGCAGAAACTCAAGATGCGAACCGACGCCGTCACGGCAGGCGGTGATGCGGATGCAGTCGTCGCCAATGCGCCCGAGTCCGAGGATCATTTCTTCGTCGTGCCCAAGGTGGTGGAGTAGGCCATGTCGCTCCCCACCAACCCCACATCGTTCACGCTCGCCGACGCGCGCGAGGCCGTGCGCAAGAAGGAAATCTCGTCGCGCGAGCTGACGCAGGCCTTCGTTTCGGCCATCGAAGGCGCGCGCACATTGAACGCCTTCGTTACCGAGACGCCCGAAAAAGCACTCGCAATGGCCGACGCATCGGATGCACGCATCGCGAAGGGCAGTATGGGCCCGCTCGAAGGCTTGCCGCTCGCGATAAAGGATCTGTTCTGCACCAAGGGCGTGCGCACCACGGCCGGAAGCAACATCCTGTCGAACTTCATTCCGCCTTATGAATCGACCGTGTCGCAGAACCTTTGGGATGCAGGCGCGGTGATGCTGGGCAAGACGAACATGGACGAGTTCGCCATGGGCTCGTCCAACGAGACGAGCTATTTCAAGCCGGTGCTGAACCCGTGGCGCGCGCGCAATTCCAATCGCAATCTTGTGCCGGGCGGATCGTCGGGCGGTTCGGCCGCTTCGGTCGCCGCGAATCTTTGTCTCGGAGCAACAGGCACAGATACGGGTGGATCGATCCGCCAGCCCGCTGCGGTCACCGGCACAGTCGGCCTCAAGCCGACTTATGGGCGCTGCTCGCGCTGGGGCATCGTCGCGTTTGCGTCGTCGCTCGATCAGGCAGGACCCATGACGCGCACCGTGCGCGATGCGGCGATCCTGATGAAGGCGATGGCGAGCGTCGATCCGCAGGATTCGACCAGTGTCGATGTGCCGGTCCCCGATTACGAGGCGACCCTCGAGCAGGGCGTGAAGGGCCTGCGCGTGGGCATCCCGAAGGAATACCGCATCGACGGCGCGCCGCCCGAGATCGATGCCATGTGGGCGAAGGGCGCGGAGTGGCTGAAGGCGCAAGGCGCCGAGATCGTGGATGTGAGCCTGCCGCACACGAAATATGCGCTGCCGGCTTATTATATAGTGGCGCCTGCGGAAGCGTCGTCCAACCTCGCCCGCTATGACGGCGTGCGCTTCGGCCATCGCGCCAAGGGCGCGCACGACATCACCGATCTCTATGAGAAGAGCCGAGCCGAAGGTTTCGGGGCGGAAGTGCGCCGGCGCATCCTGATCGGTACCTATGTTCTGTCCGCCGGCTATTACGACGCGTTCTATTCCCGCGCCCAGAAGCTGCGCACCCTGATCGCGCGCGATTTCACCCAGGCTTTCGAGAAATGTGATGTGCTGTTGACACCGGCAACACCGGGTCCCGCCTTCGCGATCGGCGAGAAAACGTCCGATCCCGTGTCGATGTATCTGAACGACGTGTTCACGGTCACCGTGAACCTTGCCGGCCTTCCGGGCATCTCCGTTCCGGCGGGATTGACGCCGGAAGGTCTGCCGCTGGGACTTCAGATCATCGGCAAGGCATTCGATGAAGCGACAGTCCTGCGCGTCGGCCGTTCGGTCGAGCAGGCTGCCCAATTCGCGGCAAAACCCGAAGCCTGGTGGAGGGCGGCATGAGCAAGATGATCATGGGCGCCCAGGGCGAATGGGAAATCGTCATCGGCATGGAAGTCCATGCACAGGTTCTGTCGGTCTCGAAACTGTTTTCGGGCGCCGCGACCGCGTTTGGCGCGGAGCCGAACGCACAGGTGAGCTTTGTCGATGCGGGCATGCCGGGCATGCTGCCCGTCATCAACAAATTCTGCGTCGAGCAGGCGGTGCGCACGGGTCTTGGGCTCAAGGCGCAGGTCAATCGCTCCTCGGTGTTCGACCGGAAGAATTACTTCTATCCCGATCTGCCCTCCGGCTATCAGATCTCGCAGTACAAGAACCCCATCGTGGGCGAGGGTGAGGTCTATATCGACCTTGCGGGGGGAGAGACGGTGCGCGTCGGCATCGAGCGGCTGCATCTCGAGCAGGACGCGGGAAAAAGCCTGCACGATCAACACCCTGACCAGTCTTATGTCGATCTCAACCGTTCCGGCATCGCGCTGATGGAGATCGTCACCAAGCCCGATATGCGTTCGAGCGAGGAAGCGGCTGCGTTCCTGCGCAAACTGCGCGCGATCGTGCGCTATCTCGGTACCTGCGACGGGAATATGGACGAAGGTTCGATGCGTGCCGACGTGAACGTGTCCGTGCGCAAGCCGGGCGGGCCGCTCGGCACGCGCTGCGAGATCAAGAACGTCAATTCCATGCGATTCATCGCGCAGGCGGTGGAATTCGAGGCACGCAGGCAGGTCGATCTGATCGAATCCGGTGGCACGGTGCGCCAGGAGACGCGGCTGTTCGATTCGAAGCTGGGCGAAACGCGTCCGATGCGCTCCAAGGAAGAAGCGCACGACTATCGCTATTTTCCCGATCCCGATCTGTTGCCGCTGGAGCTGGAGCAGGCGTGGATCGACACGATCGCGGCGTCCTTGCCCGAATTGCCGGACGAAAAGAAGGCACGCTTCATGCGCGACCTCGGACTTTCTGCCTATGACGCGGGCGTTCTCGTCACCGAACGCGAGCTCGCGGACTATTTCGAGGACCTTGCACGGGGGATCGATGCGAAATCGGCGGTGAACTGGCTCAACAATGAAATCCTGGGCCGTCTCAATCGCGACGGGCGCACAATTGCCGATTGTCCCGTGACCGCGCACGCCAACAACACCATCCTCAAGATGATCGCGGACCGGACGATCTCCGGAAAAATCGCGAAGGACGTGCTCGATATCGTCTGGAGCGAGGGTGGAGACCCTGCCGACGTCGTTCGTGCGCGTGGACTCGTGCAGATGACCGATACGAGCGCCATCGAAAAGGCGATCGATGCCGTGATCGCGGCGAACCCCGACAAGGTCGAAGAGGTGAAGGCGAAACCGAAATTGGCGGGATGGTTTGTCGGTCAGGTGATGAAGCAGACCGGCGGAAAAGCGAATCCGCAGGTCGTCAACGCGCTCCTCAAAACCCGACTCGAATTGCCCGAGGAGGGGTGATTCGCACATTTTCAAGTTCTTGACGGGGCCGGCCGCTTGGCGCAGGGTTTTTCGTCAGTATACGGACGAAGCGCTGAAACCCAATAAAATACTGCATTTTATGATAACGGCGCGTTTGGGCACCTGCGCCGCCTAGGCGTCAGTATTGCGTCATGCGCGCAACCCACTCATATTATTCGCGTTTTGGGGGGTGCGAGTCGCAATACCCCAAACTCTAGAGGAGTCGTTTGACATGCCAAAGACAACCAAGAAGAAGAAGACCAAGAAGAAGGCCAAGAAGGCCACGAAAAAGCGTAAAGCGAAAAAAGCGAAAGCGAAAGCAAAACCAGCGAAGAAAGCCCGCCGGAAGAAAAGGCGGGCGAAGAAGGTTGCTGCTATGCCTGCTATGTAGGCCAGGCTTTCGACCTAGGTTCAGGCCGCGGCTTTCGGGCGCGGGCATCACGCTCCACCCGAATAGCCGCGGTCAGGCCCCCCAAGGGGGCCGCTGCCCCAACCAGGGCCCCAATTCCAAAGCATCTTATCCCCTTGATCGCATTGATTCATCTTGTCAGCGGCTCGACCGGCGCGGGCAAGACCACCTATGCCGTCGCCCTGACCGAGCGATTGAAGGGTGTCCGCTTTTCCATCGACGAATGGATGGCGGCACTGTTCTGGATGGATGCGCCCCAGCCGATCGAGTCTGCCTGGGCGATGGCCCGGGTGGAACGCTGCATGGATCATATCTGGACGACCGCGTTGCAAGTGGCCTGCCGCAACGTGCCCTGCGTGCTAGATCTCGGCCTGGGCCAACGTGTCCATCGCGATAAATTCGCGAAGCTTGCGAAGGACGCGGGGCTTTCGCTGCAGCTTCATTTCCTCGATGTGCCCGCGGCAGAGCGCTGGCGTCGCGTGCAGTCTCGCAATGACGAGAAAGCGCAGACCTATCAATTGCCGTTCGATGTCACCCGCGAAATGTTCGATTTCGTCGAAGGGATTTTCGAACCGCCGGATGCTGTGGAACTCGCCGCGGGCAATGGAATTACGATCCGGGGATAAACCCGTGTCGTCATTCATTCAAAACGCGGCGGCCGCGTTAACAATGTCTGAATTTTATCGTTAACCCGGATTTAGCTTATCGGACCCCACGATCCCTTCCTCGCGCAGGAGAATGCTTGCGCATCTTGAGGTGGAAGAAGGGCTTCGGCCCGTATCCAAGGGGACGTGTGATGGTCTGTGTCGATGTCGATGCGCTCAGCCAGTACGAAACCGATGCCAAACAAGGTCGGGCCGATGCGCTTTACAATCTGGGGCTCGCCTATTCGACAGGTCAGGGTGTGAGCGTCGATTACGTGGCCGCGCACAAATGGTTCAACCTGGCTGCGTTGAAGGGCAGCGAAATCGCAAAGTCCTGGCGCGCGCAGATCTCCAGCGAAATGAATTCCAACCAGATCGCCGAAGCCCAACGGCTTGCAAGAGAGTGGCTGTCGATCATTCGTTGAACGGTTAAAGGCTCGCCGCGCTGCCTTCGGCGGGTTTGGGGATGGGAACGGGGACCGCACCCGTGGCGGCCGGCGCCGAGGGCGGCGGCGGGGTGTAATCCAGCGGCTTCATCTGCGGCGCGTTCGGCTTGTAGAGATCGGCCATGATGTGCAGCGGCTGGTCGCGGCCCGCCAGGCGGTTGCGATAGACCTCCATATTTTCCAGCACGCGCATCACGTAATTCCGCGTTTCTTCGAACGGGATCTGCTCGATCCAGTCGATGGGATCGACGCGGGAGTCGCGCGGATCGCCATGCTCGGCGATCCATTTCTTCGCATTGCCGGGGCCTGCGTTATAGGCCGCCGTCGCGAGCACATAGGACCCGGCCCAATCGGAGAGATTGCCGCCCAGCTCCGCCATGCCGAGCCGCATATTGTAAACGGGATCGTCCATCAGGTCGGACGGGCGATAATCGACACCGGCAAGGCTTGCATTGTGCCTCGCCGAATAGGGCATGACCTGCATGATGCCGCGTGCGCCCGCGCCGCTCACCGCATCGGGGTCGAATTCGGTTTCCTGGCGGATGATGCCGAGCACATAGGCGGGCTCGGGCGCCACGCCGGAACCGGAATAACCGGGCACCGCGATCACGGGATGCGAATAGGGGAGCAGCCATACATTGTTGTAGCTCGCCTCCTTGGCGACGCGCACGGCCACTTCCCGGAAGCCCATTTTGGTCAGGTCTTCGGCCAGCAGCTTGATGTGCTTCGCGTCGGTGTAGGTGTCGGCGTCATGCACCGCGAAACTGCGCAGCAGGCTTTCGAGACCCAGATCGGCGAGAACGCGGATTGCCTGCGTTTGCTCTTCGCGTTCGTAATCGGCCTTACGCGTGCCCGCATCGACGATCGTTTCGGTTAGATGCAGGTCGGCTGCGGGCGAGATATGCGCCAGCGCGAGCTGCCCATAGAAGGTTTCGGGCTGCCCGGCCGCCAGATGATATTGCTGCCACGCGGCAGCCAATTCACCAGCATCCTCATAGGATCGGCCCTCCCAATAATGCGCGCGCGCCAGACTGATGGGACGCGTGACCGCATGCGCAATGTTCTGAAAATGGGTGAGCGCGATCTTGGGCTCTTTCAGCTGGCGCAGCGCGATCCAGCCCGCGAGGAATTCCGCTTCCGAATATTCCGTGCCGCCGGGCTCGAGACCCGTGTTGGACGCCAGCATATAGGCGTTGTGAGCGCTGCCCTGGTCGAGCGCTTCGCGGATATCGATATTGAGCTCCCCCCACCAGCGCGAGGGCGCGATCTTCGCCATCTCGTGGGTGGGAGCGCGCACGAGGAGCGGCGGGATCTCGGAAAGCCGGCCGCGCTGGCGCAGCAGATGCGCCTGGTCGAAGATCACGCCGGGATCGTCGCGCAATGTCTCCGGCAGATTGTCGAGCAGGCGTTCGCCGGTAGCAGGCGAGCTGCGCAGCGCAATGCGCGCAGCCCCGACGCGTTGCGCTTCCGCGCTCACGCGCGAAATCTCGCGGCGCGCATCGGAGAGCAAATTGTGCCACAGCAAATGATCGAGCCGCTCGCGATCGACATCCGGCGTCAGGATATCGCCGTGCTTTTGCACGATCTGGAATTCCTGATCCGGATCGAAGCTCGACTCGATCCAGGCCTGTCGGACGAGATCGCGCCCGCGCGTGGCGTTTCCCGTCGCGAGCAGCGCTTCGCCGAGCCGCACGCGGCCGATGCCCGACACCGGATCGCGATCGCCGAACCACGCGACGACGGCGCGCGCATCCATGCCCGGGTCCATCGCCTTCTCGGCGCGGGCGAACAGCGTGTCGCGATCCGGCCAGTCGGCATTCTCTTTCAGGAAGCGGTCGATCTCGCCGAACGAGGCGCCGCTGTTCTTGTCCAGCAGGTAGCGCCACGCGACGAGCTTCTTCGCGACCGGATCGTGGCCCTGGTCGGCAAGGCCGCGCGCGGCGGTCCAGTCGCCCCGATCCGCGGCATCGAAGGCGCGCACGAAGATGTCGTGATCGCCGGGCGCAAGGATGTGGACGAGGCCCACGCGGCGTTCGCCTGTGATCTGGATTTCCGGCGGCCCGTTCGCATCGGAATCGCCGATGGGCGCCATCATGATCACATTGCCCTGGCGCACGAGGCCGGACGGCAGATTGCTCGGCGGCGGCGCACTTGTCGCAGGGGTTTGCGCCGCCACACAAGCCGCACCGAGAATGATTGCGACGGAAGCGAACAAAGCGGCGCGGAGCGCGGTCATTTCCTGTAAGGCCTGCCTGAATCGGGCGCCCAAACGGGCATAATCGAGAATAACGGCCCTGTTCCGCGTTGCCTAGGCAATCGCGCCTTGTGGCCCCACCGCCCCAAGCTTATTTTGCGATGGTGTGACAATCGCATTTCCGCTTCAACGTCTCACAGCAACCCTGACGGATATTTCACCATGCGCGACGCGCGCGAACGCCTCAAAGGATCGATGCCCGCCCTGATCACGCCGTTCCGCGACGGAAAGGTGGACGAGGCTGCGTTCCGAAAGTTCGTGGCATGGCAGATCGAGCAGGGCTCGCACGGGCTGGTGCCGGTGGGCACGACGGGCGAATCCGCAACCCTGTCCCACGAAGAGCATAGGCGCGTGGTGGAGATCTGCGTGGAGGAGGCGAAAGGCCGGGTGCCGGTGATCGCGGGCGCGGGCTCCAACTCGACGACCGAGGCGATCTCGCTCACGCGCCATGCAAAGCAGGTCGGCGCCGACGCCGTGCTCTCCGTCACGCCCTATTACAATAAGCCGACGCAGGAGGGGATTTACCGGCACTTCGCTGCCATCGCAGAAGCCGTGGACATCCCCATCGTGATCTACAACATTCCCGGCCGCAGCGTGATCGAGATTTCGGTCGAGACGATGGCCCGCCTCGCCGGGATCGCCAACATCGTGGGCGTGAAGGACGCGACGGCCAATCTCGCGCGGCCGTCCCGGGAGCGCCCGCTCTGCGGCAAGGATTTCCGCTATCTCTCGGGTGAAGACATCACGTCTCTCGGCTACATGGCCCATGGCGGGCATGGTTGCATCTCCGTCACGGCCAATGTGGCGCCGAAGCTGTGCGCCGATTTCCAGAATGCCTGCATGCAGGGCGCGTTCGACACGGCACTCGCGCTGCAGGACAAGCTGGCGCCGCTGCATGATGCGATGTTCTGCGAGGCGAGCCCCGCGCCCGCGAAATTCGGTGTCTCGCTGTTGGGCCTAGCCACGGACGAAGTGCGCCTGCCCATCGTGGCCGCGAGCGACATGGCGCGGGCGCGCGTGCGCGAGGCGATGAGCCACGCCGGCATTCTCTGATGGCGAAGCGCAAGGATCCCGAAAACAAGGTGGTGGCCGACAATCGCAAGGCGCGCCACGCCTATGCGATCGAATCCACGCTGGAAGCGGGGATCGTGCTGCATGGCTCGGAGGTGAAGGCGCTGCGCGGCGGGAAGGCGACCATCGCGGAATCCTATGCCCAGGCGAAGGATGGCGAGATATTCCTGATCAACGCCTATATCCCCGAATACAACATGGCGAACCGCTTCAACCATGAGCCGCGCCGGGCCCGCAAGGTGCTGGTGCGCAAGACGGAAGTGCGCAGGTTGGCCGCCGCGATCCAGCGCGAAGGCATGACGCTCATTCCGTTGCGCCTCTATTTCAACCCGCGCGGCATCGCCAAGCTCGAGCTCGGCATCGCCAAGGGCAAGAAGCTGCACGACAAGCGCGAAAGCGAAAAGCAGCGCGACTGGCAGCGCGACAAGGCGCGGCTGATGCGGGCGAAAGGCTGACGCAGGATGGCCGGCGAGGACGACGATAACGATCACACCGCACTCACGGGCCAGATCAAAGAGAAATTGATCCGCTCCAAACAGCTTTGGGCGGAGCAGGGGCGATTGCTCACCGGCCATGCGGATCCGAGGCATGCGAACCGCCTGCCGCCCGGCCAAAAGGAAGTGAAAAACTGGCCTGTGCTCGATCTGGGCCGCCAGCCCGACATCCGTCCCGAGAAATGGCACCTGCGCGTGCGCGGCCTCGTCGAAAATCCCGTCCTCTGGACCTGGCCTGAATTCACCGCACTCGCGCAGGAGGAATTCGAAAGCGACATCCACTGCGTCACAGCCTGGAGCCGCTACGACAATCATTGGTGCGGCGTTTCAAGCCGCGCGATCCTGGACATCGTGAAGCCGAAGCCGGAGGCGCGCCATGTCGAATTCCACGCCTATGACGGCTACACCACGAACGTAAAACTCGAAGTCTTCGCCGAACCCGACGTGCTGCTCGCCACACACTGGGACGGAAAGCCGCTACCACGCGACCACGGCGGCCCGGTGAGAGTCGTGATCCCGCACTGGTATTTCTGGAAAAGCGCCAAATGGATAAACCGGATCGAATTCACGGCGGAAGACCGGCCGGGGTTTTGGGAGGTTCGCGGGTATCACAATGAGGGCGATCCGTGGAAAGAGGAGCGGTATGGGTGAGGGGGCAACGCCTTAGCCATCTGGGCCTTGGGTGCCATATCAGACCACAAAAGCTTCTTGTTCGGAGTAATTTGACTCCGATTTTGCGCGCCTACTTTCGGCCTTTAGTTGATCTCTGACGCAGTTGCTTTTTGTTCTTTCCGGATTTCAAGTCGGCGGTGAAATTGGCTACCGCCTTCTTGAAGGCTTGGTGCGCCAAGTCCCAACGGCGTTTCGCGTTACGACGGTCTTTCGGCGGCTCTAGGTTACTGAGCTCTTTGTCATCCCACCACCGGCCTAGTTCCACAAGCCGATAGCGCGCGTCATCAATATAATAGTTGACGCTCCATTCGCGCCATTCCCGATCCTGAGCGAATGATATCATGTTGTCGGTAAGAAGTTTTCGCAAGAAACCTTCCGCGTGTTGAACTTTAGAGTCTATTTGCCCACGTGCATCTGAAAGGAATGCTGCGCGCCAAAGTGAAAAAGCGATTGCGACGAGCTTTTGCGCGTATTTTGAATGAGACGCATCATTAATCTGCGTCGGATACTTCTCGAACAATGAAAGCAGCTCGTGCGCGGTAACGTTGTTTTGACCTCTTCGCTCGATTAGCCAAATTAGATGTTTGAGACTGGCTGGCTTCTTAGATTCTATGCACTTATTTCTGGTAGGCACTTTCTCGCTCCGGGAACGTCGCGGGAGTTCCATGCGATCCTCGTGATTTCAAAAAACACCCATGCGGCACAACGTATACAACAGCTTTTAGCCGCGCTCGAATATAAGAGGCTACAAGGTGATTGACAAGAACAAAACAAGAACATAGAGTTTAGATTAGGTGATTCCTCACCAGCCTTGTTCATGGGCAGCTTGCCCCACACCACACACTTGCGAGAGGTTGGGAAGAACTTTGCGAATCGATTATCAGCCCACGAGCAGAGTATGGGAATTATCTATCCCGCGCCTTTCTTGGAAGTGCGGGTCCAGTTCCTTGATATTCCCCCGACGGTCGGGTTGTGCGCTGGCTATGAAGGCGGCGAATGGCGATGCGCGCGATTGGCAGACCACTTGTTCCAGTGGTTGCCTTACGCAGCCCTCAGTCAAGATTTTCAACAGGCATTTGCGTCTCACAATTTCGTTGAGATGCTCCGGGTTGCTGCGGCGCATATCTACAACACTAAGAAAACGGCGAGCAGGGGAGAACTTGGTGAATTACTCCTGCACATCGCTTGCATTGAGCATGTTGGAACGGTGCCAATTGTGTGCAAGCTGATTTTGAAAAGTTCGTCGAATGATACGGTGAAGGGCTTTGACGGTATTCACATTCTGCCAGCCGGAGGAAAATATGAACTGTGGCTCGGCGAGTCAAAGTTTTACCAGGATCCCAAGCGCGCAATTGTCGACGCAATCGATTCCATTAAGGCGCACGTGCTGCCTAGCTTTCTAGCTGCTGAGAAAGCCATGATATTAGGTCATGTTGCTCAAGATGTTCCGTTTCGAAGCGACCTCGTGAAGTTATTTCAACAACAAACCTCAGGCGACAAGCTGTTAGAAGTCGCCGTATTCCCGATTCTGATCGCTTACGATAGCGATGCCGTTCAAGGCCACACATCAGTGTCGGCGGACTACATTGCTGCGCTTAAAGCAGAAGTGGGCACACTGAAGACGGTATTCATGGAAAAATCGGCGAACGCCAATCTTCGGTTTCATCTTATATTCGTACCGCTGAAGAAGAAGGTCGAATTGATCGTTCACTTCGATAAACTGTTGGAACCGTTCTTATGACCGCACTTGGCATTCTTCGCCAGATCGAACGGGGGCAGACGCTGTCGTCCGGTGAAGTATTTGATGCTGTATTTGAAGCTGGCATTTTGCTAAGTGATAGCGACGTCGAAGCGGATGATGCGCTTGAAATTGCAATTAGGTTGTTGGAGGCGCGCCGAATCGGTCAGCTTCCTGATGGCTGCTGGGACGCAGTTGAATTTCTTGCTGAAGAGTGCGGGCTCTATCCTTACATCGATGTGGGTCGGTTCGATTTTATAACGCAAACCCTGCTGGAGGCGCACGCTGTTGATCTCCGCGGCAAGCTGTACCTTCATTCGAAGCAGATGCAGGTGTTGTTATGGCTGCTCAATGGTGACAATGTAATACTTAGCGCACCTACCAGTTTCGGTAAGAGCCTGTTGGTGGATGCCTTTATCGCGCGCGTTCGACCTCACACTGTCGTAATGATTCTGCCAACCATCGCGCTCATCGATGAATGTCGTCGTCGGCTTAATGCTACGTTCGGAGGTTCGTATGCGATTATCTCGACGACCAGCGAGGATTACGACAAAACCAAAGCGTCGATTTTTGTCCTAACACAGGAACGATTTCTTCAAAGAAAGGACGTAGACGCAATCGATTTCCTGTTTGTCGACGAATTTTATAAACTCGATCCTAGCAGAGACGACGGGCGATTTGAGACGCTAAACTTGGCACTTTATAGAGCTCTCCCTCGTGCGAAGCAGTGTTTTATGGCGGGACCGCATATTCGAGAGATTAGCCTTGGAGAGCGATGGAGAGGCAATTTCCGATTTGTCAGAACGGACTATCGGACAGTAACTGTTAATATTATTGACCGCTCTGCGAGTGCCGAACGGTTTCAAACATTCTTGGCGGATCTGAAAGGCGTTGGCGACGAAAGTTCACTTGTTTTTACAGCGACTCCCGGTTCGGCGCAGACGTTAATGAACAATATGATATCGGCGGGAGTTGCCTATCCGACCGAGCTTGGACAGAAACTTGGGGCGTGGATTGAAAAAAATTATCACGAAGGGTGGGCGGTAGCGAAAGGCAGCGAAAAGGGGATTGCAGTTCATCACGGTAGACTGCCGCGGTCTCTCGGCCAGCTCTTTGTGCAACTATTCGATAGTGGTGTGCTGAAAGTTCTAATATGCACGTCGACTCTGATAGAGGGCGTGAATACGTCCGCTGCCAACGTTTTTATATATGACAAGAAAATTAATCGAACAGACTTTGACTTTTTCTCTTTCGCTAACATTCGCGGGCGAGTCGGTCGAATGATGCGGCATTTTATCGGGAACGCATTTCTCTATCACTCGCCGCCTGACGAAATCGAGACCTATGTCGATGTACCTATGTTAGCAGACCCTGCAGCTTCCACGGATTTTCTTCTCGTGAATGCAAAAAGGGACGAGCTATCGCAAGCCGGAAGAGCGAGGCAGGACGCAGTTATAGATGATTCAAAGTTACCTGCCTCGATTCTTCGAGAGCACGGGGCGATGGGTCTTCCACTGTTATCTGAACTGTTGGCACAAATAGAGAGCATCCTTTCTAAGTCACCCAGGCGTTTAGTCTGGGCCGGCTTTCCGGATATGGAGCAGAGAAATGCTGTGGCTGAGCTATGTCTCTTTGTTGCCCGCTCAAGAAGAGAGCAAACGGGCGTACACACTGAGCGGCAGATCGGGTGGGCTTGGTCGCAACTCAAATCCTGTCGGACGCTTCCTGCGTTCCTGCGATGGTTCGCGCGCACGTTTTCTGCAAAGGGCGAAGCAGCTGGAATCGACGGCGCTTTCCAGTTCTTACAGGCGTGCGAATTTTCGTTTCCACGAAGCTTAAGCGCAATCGAGGCTATCGTGAAACATCTCAATCCAACGAAAAACGTTTCATACGTTGCCTACATTGCTAGTCTTGAAAACTGGTTTCGACCCGCCTGGATGAAGCAACTTGATGAGGGTGGGTTGCCCATCCCTCTTTCAGAACGCCTTTTGCCAAATTTGGACAATCCAACCTCTCGCGCAGATGCGCTCGATCAGATTCGATATTTGAATTTGGAAACGATTACGGACATTGACGAGATCGATCGATTTATACTCAAGGCGACTCGCAATGAACGATAGTTGAATTGCAGCTAACTGTTATGTGAAGGGGCATTTGGCCAGTTCTGCACTTCGCCACAATGCGCCTGCGCTGGACCCCGCTTGTCCGCGAAGCGATCCGACATGAAGGCGGGTGCGGCGGTTGCCGATTCGGTTTCACAGACGGGACCGGGCCATAGACCGTTGAAATTCCGGAACAAAACGGCGCCCCGGCGCGTCATGCATCGAGTCTTATCGGGTTTCGCGATGTCCGCTTTTACGCTTTATGCTTTCGGTTTTATCGTCCTTCTCGCAGGCCTCGCCTATGGCGCGTTCCTGCTTCACGTTCCGCACACATGGATCGGCGTCGGTGTGCTGGTACTGATCGGATTCGGCGTCATGTCGGCAGTCGCGCACACCAAGCATCGTGACGCGCCCACCGCACCGCCGGATGCCTGAGCCGGCCTCAGAGCCGCGTCTTCACTTTGTAGCGCGTGGTCGCGCCATTCGCCGGCATAGCGATCGTCGCGAAAATGCCACTGGTCGTGCGCCCGACTCCGGCGCTATTCAAGGCCGTCACCGAGTATGTCGTGCCGAACTGATCGCCGGTCCCATATAATAGCCACTCATAGGGAATCGTCGGTGAACACGTCGCCGTACTTCCTTGTACGGTGGCAGGAACTGAGGCGCTGTCCCCGTAGTCGTCCAGCACTCCTCCCGCGCTTTCGCCGACTGCGCTGGCGCTAAGGCCGCATTGGATTGTCGTGCCTTCGGGGAACGACGTCACCAGAGTGATTGTGAGAGTCACGGTGGCGGTTCCCATCACCTCGGTTCCACTGGTCGGCGGGACGACTGGGTGCACGACAAACGGGCGAAACGTGCCGTCCGATCTCAAAACTCCGGGAATGCCGCTGCGTGTGTCCTGGGCAGGCGAGACATCGGCAGCCAAAACCATAACGCCAGCCAATAATGGCACAAGAAAAAATTTCATGGAGGCCTCCGCTCGACTATGGGCGGAAATTTATCCCGGATTTCTCGAGTACTGCAAATCGGTACCGAAGCAAAGCGTATTGCACTGGATACGCACGATTTTTCAGGCGCAACGGTCGCTTCGGCGCGCACTGTTGCGACGGCGCCGATCAAGCTGCCTCGTCGACAATGGCGGTGGCGAACTGGTTGTCGCTTTGCTGGGTGTCGGCGAAATCGGTGTCCCGGTGCTTGCCGTTCAGCAGCTGAAGGATGCGGATATCCGCCTTGTCGAATTTCGCGTGCGCGATGTTTGCGCCGCGGAACGATGCGCCGCGCAGATCGCTATGGGCGAAATTTGCGTCGCGCAGATCGGCGCCGTCCAGTTTCGCGCCTTGAAGTGCGCAACCGGAGAAGTCGATGCCGATCATGACCGCCCGCCGCGCAGACAGCCCCGTCAGCTGCCGCCCGACGAAATATTTCTGCAGTGGCCGCAAATCCATGTCGTCGAGCACGGCAGCACTCCCGCGTGCGCCGCCGCTGCCGATCCACAGCTGATGCTCGTCCAGCTTCGGCCTGAGTGCTGCGAGCGCGTCGCCGTTCGCATCCGAAAGATCGGCAATCGCACCCTTGAGCGCCTCTGCAGGTACCGTCAGGTCTTTCACGCCGCTGATGACCGCCCCCACAAAGCTCACATCGGCGAGCTTCGCGCCGCGGAAATTGGCGCCGTTGAGCAAGGCGCCGTTGAAGTTCACGCCCTTGAGGTTGGCGTTCGCGAAACAGATGCCCTTCATCGAGCAATTCGAGAAATCGACGCCGCGTTCGCCGCCGGGTGCGGCCTGCACACCAAGGTCGCCATGATCGATGACGGTGACGCCTCCCGCCCCCATCTGCATCATCATGGCGGCGCGCAGATCGGCATTGTCGAGCTGGGCGAAGCACAAATTCGCGCCGCGGAACGAAGCGCCGCGCATGTCCGAATTGCGCAGATTGGCGTGGCGAAAATCGGCTCGCCGCAAATCCGCGCAATAGAAACTCGCACGTTCCAGATTGGCGCGCGCGAGGTTCGTTCCGATCAACGAAGCGCCGGCAAAATCGGCTTCCGCGAGCTGATAGCCGGCCATCCTGAGGCCGTCCAATGTCACGGAAACAAATCGCCCGCGTGCGCCGCCCTGCTTGGCGAGATAGCGCTTGTGCCCGGTCGCGATGACATCGATTTCCCGCTGCGTGCACGGGCTGCGCTTCTCGCTGTAAAGGTCGCGCAACATGCGATGCCTCAGCGCAACGGGGGCGTTTCAGGAAAACGGATCGGCCCCCGCACGATTCCGCTCGCTCGTTGCGCTTCTGTGCTCACAGCAACACCATCTCGTCATGTTCTTCGACCGAAAGGCCCACGCTGATCAGGAAGTCGCCGAACAGCGAGATGACCGATTCCGCATCGACCGGCACCACCCGCTTTTTGGGAAAGCGGAATTTCCAGAAGCTGACGACATGGGCCAGGCCGCCGAGCTTTTCGCCCAAGTCCACGAACATGCGAGGCGCACGCATCAGGAAGTCGCGGAAGACCTGCGGCTGTCCGCGTTCGACGAGGTCGCCGAAGAATTTGTCGTAGACGGCGAGAATTTCGGCGGATTCCCTGGCGCTCTCGACCATGCGCCTCACCAACCGGCCTTTCGACGCCGCGATATAGGAGCGTTCCTCGTTGCGGGCATCGCGCGCGATCGGCAAGGTTGCGATCTCGCGCGCAACTTCGCGGGCTCGAGGCAGCAACTCGGACGCCGACCATTTGTAATAGAGAAATCCGCGCCAGCTGAAGATTCCCTGGCGGAAGTCGTCGGTACTCATCATGAGAGTTCGTCGCAGCGGCTCCAACTGGTCGTTCGCTTCGGTCGACAGCAGGGCCGACACCAGCCGCGCCGTCGACCCAGAGTCGTCGCGTTTCTCCGGCTTGTCGCTGCGCATGGCAAGCTGGATGAGCTGCTTGATCTCCCCGGCGACAAATTCGTGCATGCGCGTCTTATCCGCCTTCGACAATTCGAAATAGCAGTCGGCCACGATATAATCGCTTGAAAGCAGGCGCTCATGCACGAGAAAGGGGTCGAGCGACGGCAGCTCGTTGAGAATGCCGAGGACCTGCCTGTCCCGCTCGAAGCTGCGGTCGTTATATTTGCCGGCCTCGCGGATCGTTTCCAGCCAGCCACGCTGACCCACAAGCAGCGACGTGCCGCCCAGCCGGAAATCCGTTTTGTCGAACGGGATGACGATCTTCGTCACGTTCGGATGAGGGTCTTCGAACAGGAAATATTCGTCCTGACGCAGCCGGTGCTTGAGGAGAATGGAAGAATTCAAAACCTGGGATTCGAACAGCGGTTGTTTCTTGTATTCGGGAGTCCCGCCGTAAAGTTTTTCGACCGTGACAAGGTTCAGCACGCGCGCACTCGACGCATCGCGCAATCCCGTCAAACAACGAACGGTCTTCGTATCTTTCACAATCCGCCCCGGCAATCTCCGGGAAGTCCGACCCGGAACGGATAAGATAACCTAGGTTTGTAAAGAGACTGTTCGCAGTTGTTGCAGTTTCTATGTAAACAAAGCGACGATTGGTGCCGGAAGCGGAAGCGCGATAGCCCGGCGTTCCGAGATCGTCATTTGCACAATTTCCCGGCAATGCCGGGCGCCAATGTCTTTCCGGAGCCGCGAAAATTTCTTTCTCGGGCAGGGACTGTCAAATATTTTACAGTTTGACCTCCACGAAACAACTGACAGTTGTTTCGTTTCAGCTCCACGCGACGATTTTTGAATCGATTGGCGTCGGTTGTGTTCGGCACCGGCGGCGGGTGAACCGCGCCCGCGGTCATTGCTGCCGGCGAGTCCGTCCCGTGAATTCCACGCCAGACCGTCAGCCCGAACCGAAACCGGAGTGCTGTCTGCGTTTGTTGAAGCCGCCGCGCACGATCTCGTAGAAGAGCGGCACGAAGAAGATCGCGAGTGCAGTGGCGGAAAGCATGCCGCCGATCACACCCGTGCCGATATCGTTCTGGCTGGCGGCGCCTGCGCCGTTCGAGATTGCGAGCGGCATCACACCGGCAATAAACGCGAGCGACGTCATGAGGATGGGGCGCAGCCGCAGGCGGGCCGCTTCCACGGCCGCATCGTGGGGCGAATCGCCCCGCGTCTGCGCTTCCACCGCGAACTGTACGATGAGGATTGCGTTTTTCGCCGAGAGTCCCATCGTCGTCAGCAAGCCGACCTGGAAGTAGATGTCGTTGTAGAGGCCGCGCAGGGTCGCCGCGAGAATGGCGCCCACGATGCCCAGCGGAATGACGAGCATCACGGAAACGGGAATCGTCCAGCTCTCGTAAAGGGCCGCGAGCAGGAGAAATACGACGAGTACCGAAATCCCGTAGAGCGCGTAGACCTGCGAGCCCGATTGCTGCTCCTGATAGGAGAGCCCCGTCCATTCCAGGCCGATGCCGTGCGGCAATTGCTTGAACAGTTTGTCGACTTCGGTCATCGCGGTGCCGGAGCTTTGCCCCGGGGCGGGCGAGCCCTGGAATTCGAGCGAAGCCAGGCCGTTGTAGCGCTCGAGATCGGCGGGTCCCAGCACCCAATGCGCCGTCGCGAAGGATGAGAACGGCGCCATCTCGCCCGAGCTGCCCCGCACATACCAGCGGTCGAGATCTTCCGGCGTCATGCGATAGGGTGCATCGGCCTGCATATAGACGCGCTTGACGCGGCCGCGGTCGATGAAATTGTTGATGAACGAGCCGCCCCAGGCCGCAGTCAGCGTGTTGTCGACATCGGCAATGGCAACGCCCTGCGCCGTCGCCTTTTCCTGATCGATGTCGATGTGGAGTTGTGGTGTGTCGTCGAGCGAATTCGGCCGGACGCCCGAAAGCAGCGGATCGCGCGCGGCGAGTGCGAGGAATTGCCGGCGCGCTTTCATCATGGCGTCATGGCCCAGGCCGGCATGGTCTTCCATCTGGACGTCGAAGCCGGAGGAATTTCCAAGCTCGCGCACGGGCGGCGGCACGAGCGCGAACACCTGCGCGTCGCGGATTTTCGAGAACACGCGCATCGCCTTGCGCGCAATGCCTTCGGCTTTGTCTGCGGCGTTGGTGCGCCCGCTCCAATCCTTCAGATGCACGAAGCAGATGGCGGTGTTCTGTCCCGAGCCGGCAAAGCTGAAACCCGTGATCATGAAGGCCGTCGCGACGTCGTCTTTCTCGTCGACGAGGAAGAAATGCTCGACCTGCTTGGCGACGGCCAGGGTGCGCGTCTGCGTGGCGCCTGTCGGGAGCGTGATCTGCGTGATGATCAAGCCCTGGTCTTCTTCGGGGAGGAACGCGGTGGGCAGGCGCAGGAACAGCAGTACGAGCACCACAACGATGCCCGCATAGATCAACAGGGCCGGCTGCACCCAATCGAGAAAACGCCCGAGCGCCAGGCGGTAGCGGGTGGTGCTGTATTCGAATGCCTTGTTGAACCAGGTAAAGAAGCGGCCGTGCAATTGCGCGCCGCCCTTGGGGATGGGCTCCAGCAAGGTCGCGCACAGGGCAGGCGTCAGGATCAGGGCCACCAGCACCGACAGCACCATGGCCGACACGATCGTGACCGAGAATTGCCGGTAAATGACGCCGACCGAGCCTCCGAAAAACGCCATGGGCAGGAACACGGCCGACAACACCAGCGCGATGCCGACGAGGGCGGTGGTGATCTCTTCCATGGATTTGCGCGTGGCGTCTCGCGGCGAGAGACCCTCTTCGCGCATCAGTCGCTCGACATTCTCGACCACGACGATCGCATCGTCCACGAGCAACCCGATGGCCAGCACGAGCGCGAACAGGGTCATCGTGTTGATCGTATAGCCGGCCGCGGAGAGCACGGCGAACGTGCCCAGCATCACGACCGGCACGGCGATGGCCGGGATCAGGGTCGTGCGCCAATGCTGCAGGAAGATGAACATCACGATCACGACGAGCAGCGTCGCTTCCACCAGCGTCTTGATCACGTCGCGGATCGACAGGCGGATGAAGGTCGTATTGTCCACCGGGAAAGACAGTTTCACGCCGGGCGGGAATGTGGCCGAGAGCGCTTCCGCCTTCGCTTTTACGGCGTCGGCCGTGGAAAGTGCGTTGGCGCCCGGGGCCAGCTGAATTCCCATTCCCGCAGCCGGCAAGCCATTCAGGCGGCTCTTGTTGCTATAGGAATCGGCCCCCAGTTCGATGCGCGCCACATCGCGCAACCTGACGACTGCGCCCCCGGTCGCGGTCTTCAGGATGATGGCGCCGAATTGCGCGGGCGTCTGCAGCAGCGATTGCGAGGTGACCGTGGCATCGAGCTCCTGGCCCGGGATCGTCGGCTGCGCGCCCAGCTCGCCGGCGGACACTTGCGCGTTTTGCGCCAGCACGGCGTTCTGCACATCCGTGGGCGTCAGCGCGTAGCTGTTGAGCTTGTAGGGGTCGAGCCAGATGCGCATCGCGTAGCCGGTCCCGAATGTCTGCACCTGCCCGACGCCGGGAATGCGGGCGATCGGGTCCTGCAGATTGGCGACGAGGAAATCCGACATGTCGACATCGGTGTAGCGGCCGCTCTCGTCATAGAGCGCCACGAGCAACAGGAAGCTGGTCTGCGACTTGGTCACGACGACGCCCTGCTGCTGCACTTCCGCCGGCAACTGGGGGGTTGCCTGCTGCACCTTGTTCTCGACCTGGACCTGCGCGATGTCGGGATTGGTTCCGGCCGCGAAGGTCGCGGTGATTTGTACGCCGCCGTTCGAACTGCTCGACGAATCGAAATAGAGCAGGTTGTCGACACCGGTCAGCTGCTGCTCGATCACTTGTGTGACGGAGTTCTGCGCGGTCTCCGCCGACGCGCCGGGATAGAATGCGCTGATCGTCACCGCGGGCGGCGCGATGGTCGGGTATTGCGTGATCGGCAAGGTATAAATCGCGAGCATGCCCGCGAGAGCGATCACGATCGCGATCACCCAGGCGAAGACCGGCCGGTCGATGAAGAATAAAGAGAGCCGCATCAGGTTTTCGCGCCCGATGCCGGAACTGCATGCACTTTTGCGCCCGGCGTCACGTTCAGCAGGCCTTCCACGATCAGCCGATCGCCGGGCCGGAGGCCACCCGTCACCAGCCATTTGTCGCCGATGGCGCGCGGCGTGGTCAGCGAACGCTGTTGGGCGATGCCGTTCGCATCGACGATATAGGCAATGGGGTCGCCTTTCTCGTTACGGCTCACGGCCTGCTGGGGCGCGAGAATGGCGTTCTGCTGCACGCCTTCGATGATCGTCGCGCGCACGAACATGCCGGGCAGGAGCACCGTATCCGGGTTGGGGAAAATGGCGCGCAGCGTCACCTCGCCGGTGTTCGGGTCGACGGTCACTTCGCTGAACTGCAAGGTGCCGGCCTCGGAATATTGCGTGCCGTTGTCGAGCTGCAGCGTGACGCGCGCGTCGGCCGGTCCATTGCGCGTGAGGTGACCGCCTTCCATCGCGAGTTTCAGATTGAGCAGTTCTGCGCTCGATTGCGTAATGTCGACATAGATCGGGTCGAGAGTCTGGATCGTCGCCAGCGCCGTCGTCTGATCGGCCGTCACGAGTGCGCCTTGCGTGAAGGCCGAGCGCCCGATGCGGCCCGTGATGGGCGCGGTGATGCGGGTGTAATCGAGATTGATCTTCGCGGTTTCGACATTGGCGAGCGCCTGCTTGTAGGCGGCCTGTACATCGTCATAGTCCTGCGGCGCCACCGCGTTGGCCTTGATCAGCATGTCATAGCGCGTGGCCTTCGCCTTGGCGGTGGCGAGGGCGGCGACCGCATTGTCATAGGCTGCGCGATAAAGGGCCGGGTCGATCTGGTAGAGCGGCTGCCCGGCTTTGACGATGTCGCCTTCCGTGAACAGGCGCGCCAACAGAATGCCGTTTACCTGCGGGCGGATGTCGGAGGTTGCAAACGGACTCGTGCGCCCCGGCAACACGGTCGTGAGTTCGACCGGTTCGGCGCGGATCGTCACAACGCCCACTTCCGGCGTGGGCCGAACATGCTGCGGCGTAGGACTGCAGGCCGCCACAAAGCCGAATCCCACCACGGCGAGCCTTTTGAGGGCAGACATTAACCTGTTGGGAATCATGGGTAATTGCTCAGACGCTGGTTGGAGATCGGCAGGGCTGCCGGTTCCTACCCCTAGCATCCGCAACAATCTAGGAAGAAAAAGGCGAATTGCAGGTACGCGTGGGGCGCAGATCGTAAAAAAACACGCGAAACACAGCATTCTCTCGGTAAATTGAAGCCCTTGAGATCGAGCGGCGGGACTTCGCGCCGCACCCTTACACTTCCAGCCGGTCTCCGGGACGCGCGACGATCGTATAGAGCGCCGGCATCAGGAACACGCTGATCAGCAGCCGCGAGAACAGGCCGGAGACGATCACGAGCGCGAAAGGTCGCTGGGAATCCGTGCCCACGCCTGTGGCGAGTGCCGCGGGAAGCAAACCCAATGCAGCAACGAGGGCGGTCATCATGATGGGGCGCAATCTGAGGATCGCGCCTTCGCGGATCGCTTCGGTCACGCCCGTTCCGTTGCGGCGCAATTCGTTGACGTAGGAGATGTAGACGATGGCCGTCTGCACCGAGACGCCGAACAAAGCGAGGAAGCCAATTCCCGACGACGCGGAAAAGGGCGTGCCCGTGATCCACAGCGCGACGATGCCGCCGACGGGCGCCGACAACAGCACGCCCAGAACGGTGATGAACGGAAATTTGAAATTGCTGTAGAGCGCGAACAGCAACAGGAAGATCAGGAACAATGTCAGCGGCAGGATGATATTCATCTGCGCGCGCGAGGCGGTGTATTCCGTATATTCGCCGCCCCAATCCAGATGGTAACCCTGGGGCAGGGTGACCTTGGCTTTGACCTGATCGATGGCGTCGCCCACCGCGCCGGCGAGGTCGCGTCCCTGCACGGAAAACTGCACGCCGATATAGCGGGAATTGTATTGGCGGTAGATGAACGAGGCGCCGTTCTCCACCTGGATGTCCGCAAGCTCCTTGAGCGGAATCTGCTGCCCGCCGGACGTCGCGACCGGGATATTCGCAATTTCCTCAGGCGTGTTGCGGTATTTCTCTTCGAGACGCACGACGAGATCGAACTGCTTTTCCTGCTGCACCACTTCGGTGGCGACATCGCCGCCGATGGCCGTCTGGATCAGCGCGTTGACGTCGTCGACGTTGAGGCCATAGCGCGCGATCTTGGCGCGGTCGATCTTGATGTCGAGGCTGGGCTGGCCCAGTTCCTTCACCAATGTCACATCGCGGATGCCGCGCACATTCTGCAGGATTTCCTTGATCGCCTTACCCTTGACCTGAAGCGTGTTGAGGTCGGGTCCGAACACCTTGACCGCAAGCGCGCTTTTCAAGCCCGATTCCGCTTCGTCGACCGCGTCTTCCGCCGGTTGCGTGTAGTTGAAGATGATGCCCGGAAACGAGCCGAGCTTCTTGTTGATCGCCTCGATTAGCTCCGCCTTGGTGCTGTAGGCGCCGTTCCAGGTGGAGTAAGGCTTCAGGCCGACATAAAATTCGACGTTGAAGAAGCCGGTTGAATCGGTGCCGTCGTCCGGGCGGCCCAGTTCTGAGGCGACCGTCGTGACCTCGGGAAAGGATTTCAGGATGTCACGAATCTTGGGCGTGATCTTCGCCGATTCATCGAACGAGATCGTGTAGGGCATCGTCGCGCGCACCCAGAGCGCGCCTTCGTCCAGCTGCGGCATGAATTCCGCGCCGATGAACGGGATCAGCAGCAGCGAACCGGCCAGCACACCGGCCGAGATCAGCGTCGTGAGCCAGGGAGCGGCGAGGCAGATATCGAGAACGCCGGCGTAGAAAGACTTGATCCATTCGAAGATCGCATTGCGGCGCTCCTTCACGCCGTCGCGCATGAACCATGAACACAATACCGGCAATAGAATAAGCGTGATGATCAGGGAACCGACAAGGGCGAACACCATCGTGTCCGCCATGGGCCGAAACAGTGTGCCCGAAGGCCCGGACAGGACATAGATCGGCAGGAAGCTGACGACGATCACGGCGACGGCATAAAAAAGCGGGCGATCCACTTCTGCCGCCGCATCTTTGATCACTTCCATCACATCGATCCGCTGTCCTTCACGCGCCGCGAGTTGTCGAAAGATGTTTTCGACCATCACTACGGCGCCGTCGACGAGTATCCCGAAATCCACCGCGCCGATGGAAAGAAGATTTGCGGAGGCGTGCTGCAGGTCGAGGCAGATGAATGCGAACAGGAGCGCGAGCGGAATGGTGGTCGCGACGATCAGGCCGGCGCGGAAATCATACAGGAAAAACACCAGAACGACGACGACAAGGAAAATACCGCGCAGAAGGTTCTTTTCCACAATGTCGGTCGTCAGGTCGATGAGATCGGTCCTGTCGTAATACGGAACGACCTTGACGTCCTTGGGCAGGAGCTGCTCGTTCAGTTCCTTCGTTTTCGCCTCGACGCCTTTGAGCACGTCCTGCGTTTTATCGCCGGTGCGCAGCAGGATCACGCCTTCGACCGCGTCGTCCTGCTTCTCGTAGCCGAACTCGCCAAGCCGCGGCGCAATGCCGATCACCACATGGCCGACATCTTTGAGCAGCACGGGCGTGCCGTTGTTCACGGTCAGAACGACGTTGCCGATGTCTTCCGGCGTGACCATGCGGCCGATGCCGCGCACGTAATAGAACTGGCCGCCCTGGGAATAGAATCCGCCGCCCGCATTGCTGTTGTTGGCAGTGAGCGAAGCCTCAACCTGCGCGACCGAGAGACCGGCGCCCGCGACTTTGATCGGGTCGAGCATCACCTGATACTGCATCGTGCCGCCGCCGAAGCCTGAATCGTCGGCCACGCCGGGCACGGATTTGTATTGCGGCTCGATCGTCCAGGCTTCGAGTGTCTTGAGCTCCATGGGCGAACGGTCGGGGCTCTGCAGTACGTAGCGGTAGATCAATCCCGACGGCGAGGAGAGCGGCGACACGGAGGGCGTCACGCCGGTGGGCAGGCTGAGATCCGGCAGCCGGTTGAAAACCTCCTGGCGGGCGAAATTGTTGTCGGTGTTATCCTGGTAGGTGATGATGACGTCGGACAGGCCATAGAGCGAAATCGAGCGGACATTGTCGGTCTGCGGGATGCCGTTCATTTCCACTTCGACGGGAACGGTGATCAGCCGCTCGACTTCCTCGGCGGCGTGTCCCGGCCATTGCGTGATGATCTCGACGATCGCCGGAGACAGATCGGGATAGGCATCGACGGGCAGGCGCTCCAGAGCACGAATGCCCGCGCCGATCAGCACGAGCGTCATCATGATCACGAGGAAACGCTGGCCGAGCGAAGACGCGACGATCCGGTTCATGATCGACGGCGCACGCGGCGGCATGGGAGGCAGTTCGTCGGTCATTGCGCTTGCATGAACTGAATGAAGAGGCCGCCATCGACCACAATGCGGTCGCCTGCGTGGACGCCTTCGGGAATGTCGTAGAGATCGCCGGCGCGAGTGCCGAGCGTCACATGCTCTCGCGCAAACCCGCCATCCCGCTGCTCGACATAGACGAATGGCAGGTTTTCATCGTCGCGCAGGACTGCGGACACGGGCGCGAGCAGCCCCGTGTTTTCCTGGCGGGATTGTATCGCCACATGCACATACATTTGTTTCTTGAGAAGCCCCGCCGGATTGTCGACTGTCACGCGCACATTCACGGAGCGCGTGGTGGGGTCTACGAGGGCGGGGACGTTGGTCACCGTTCCCGCGACTTTGTTTGCGCCGATGCCTGTTTCGATCTCGGCCGTATCGCCAACTGCGACGGATGCGATATCCGCGTCGAACACCTGCGCCAGCACCCAGACGCGCGAGATATCGGCGACTGTAAAGCAAGCTGTCGAACCGGCCTGGAGCAGCTCTCCCGGCGTGATCAGCCTTTCGACCACCGTTCCCGCGATGGGTGCGCGGATGGTACCTTCGATATGCGCAAGCGCGCGGCCCCGCTCGACCTCCTTCAGGTCGTGCGGATCGATGTTGAGGGACGCGAGCGCGCGCAACGCGGCGTAGCGATCGGCCTCCGCGCTGACGGCATCGGTTTCCGCCTGATCCGCTTCGCGCTGCGATACGCCCTGATGCTTGAGAAGGTCCTTGTCGAGGTCTGCAAGCTTGCGATTGGTAGAAGCCGTTGAAACCGCTTTGCGATAGGCATCGACGGCGGCCGCGAAGTCGGGCGACTCCACCACGGCAAGCGGCTGATCTTTCTTCACCTTTTCGCCGGGCGTTACGAGAATGCGCGTCACCGGTCCCGAGAACGGCGCCAGCACGCTCGTCGCCTGATCGTTGTCGAAATCGACTGCGCCCGTGGCGTCGACCGTCTTGCGCCATTTGGTGGATGCGACGGTGTAAACCCTGATGTGTTTCAGCTGATCGTCGGTCAGCTTCACATTGCCGGCCGTGACGGACGCGGCGTCGGACTTGTCGTCCTTCGGCGAGCAGCCGGCGACGAAGGCTGCAATCGCAACGGCTGCGAACGCAAGCGCCCGGTGACGCGATCTACTTGTCATGTTTTCCCCCGGTCAGATCGGTCCGATTCCACCAGCCGCCGCCCAGCGCCTGAAACAATGCCGCCGTATCCGCAAAGCGATTGGACTGCGCCTGCAAACGATTGATCCGCGCCTGCTGATAGGCCTGCTCGGCGTTCAGCACGGCGAGATCGTTGGTGTAGCCATCCCTCAACTGGCGCTCGGACAAATCGAGCGTCATCTTGGCCGCATCTTCGGCGGCGGCCGCCGTTTTCAGCGCCAGCGCATCCTGTTCCAGCGCAGCCAATGTGTCGGCGACATTCTGGAAGGCCGTTTGTACCGTGCTGCGATATTGCTCCAGCGCCTGCACATAGGCGTCGCGTGCCGCGTGTTCCTGATGCATCAGATTGCCGCCGTCGAAGATGGGCGCTGCCAGTTGCGCGCCGATCTCCCAGAAGCCAGTGCCGGGCGCAAATGTCTGACCGATCATTAATACGGTACTGCCGGCATCGGCGGTCAATTGGAGATTGGGCAAGCGGTTCGCTTCCGCAACTCCGATCTGCGCGCTGGCGGAATGCAGGTTCTCTTCCGCCTGCAAAACGTCCGGGCGTTGCGCGACGAGCTTCGACGGCAGGCTCACGGGGATGTCCTGCGGCAAAGTCAGGCTCGCCAGATCGAATTTGTCCGTCGGCGCCTTGTCGGGAAAGCGTCCGACCAGCACGGCCAGTTGATCGCGCAACTGCGCCAATTGCTTGACGAGAGGCGGGAGCGTGGCCCGCAGCTGCTCAAGCTGCGATTGCTGGGCTGCGAGATCGAGCCCGCTCGCATAACCCTTCTTGAGTTGATATTTCAGGATATCGACCATGCGGATATTGGCGTCGATCAGGTCGTTCGTGGCGTCGATCTGCGCCTGTGTTGCGCCCAGCTGGATCGCAGCGACCACGACATTCGAGGTCAGCGTGGTGTAGGTCGCGACCATCTGGAAGCGCATCTGCTGTTCCTGCGCCTGCAACGACTCCACCGTTCTTTGATTCAAGCCGAACACGTCGGGCGTATAGGAAACGCTCACATCCGGCGTGAAGAGATTGTATTGGAAGATGTTTTGGTCCGGCGTCGGCGAAATGAGATTCGATTGTTTCTGGCGGCTGGCCGAATAGCCGGCCGAGACACTGGGATAGTAGGCGCCTTTCTGCGCGAGAACGTGCTCGCGCGCGGCCTTGATCGCTGCCTGCGCCGCCTTGAGATCGTGATTGTTCTTCAGTGCCTCGTCGATCAAATCGTTCAGTGGCTGCGAATGAAACAACGTCCACCAATCGCCGGAAAGATCGCCGCCTTCGACAAAGTTCTGGGCTTCGCCCCCGGCGACATTCGGCGTCGCGGCCGTCGTCGACAATGGCTGTGGCGTGTAGGCGGAGACGGCGGGTGGCGTAGGCTTCTTGAAATCAGGCCCCACGGCGCAGCTCGCACTGAGCAGGCAAAGCGTGAGAACGGACAGGACGCGCATTCGCGGTGGCCGCAAATGCGCCCGCTTATGGATTTTCATGGCTTCACGGTTTTTCAAACGGCTTACGCCCTGGGGCTAAGCGAAGATCAGGCGCAAGCGTTTACGGCTCACGCGACTCGAATTTATGTGGGGTCAAACGCGCGGTGGTGCGCGGCTCTGCCAATCATGCGCTGTCGAACTGGAAATCGCGACGGCGGTGAAAACGAGAGTTGTGGTTTCAACCCATGAAAAGGGCAGGCGCAGAAGTGGAGGCGCCGATGCCACAACCGACCCGACATGGACGACGGCCTGACAGAACGGACAATCCGCCTGGCTATGGTCGGCGGGCGCTTTGCCGGCAGATGTCGTCGTCTCAATCTTGACGGTGCTGGCCGGAGATTCGGCGTGGATGTGGGTCTGGGCGATAAAGGACTGCAGCGTGAAGGCAAAAAGGGCGAAGAACAAGAGGAAGCGCCGCGCCGGCCCGAAGCGTCGCATTTCAATCGATTTCGCCGCTATTCCCTTCACAGAGCCTGCAATCGCCAGAATCCGGCAAGTTTATGCCGTATCGGGCATCCCTCCGCAACCGGGCACCTCCTACACGAAGCTGCGATTTCCCAATGGAAACCGTCGTCGTCCAGCCCCGGGCCGCCAGTGCCTCTTCGACGGCCGCTACCAGGGCCGCCGCCATCGTCCGGTAACTCTCGATTCCCTCTTCGGCGCTCGCGTGGCGGGGAAATCCGAAATAGGCGTTCGGACCGCCCGCCTGCTCGAACGTGCGTGCGCCTTTCGCGAAGGCTTCGGTGAGGCTGGCGGGGTTGTCCTGTAAAGACAGCCGCGCCGCGTCGTCCACAAGGTCGGGGCGCGCCGCCATGACGAGGCTCGTTTCGTATTGACCCGCGTGGCACGCGCCCGACTGGAATTCCGCCGTCAGCGTCTGTGCGAGCTTGCGGCGCGTGAAATCCGGAAACGCCACGGGGAAACCTGTCGCGCGAATTTCATCCACTGCCTCGCGCAGCATCGCGACATTCGCCGGATCGAAATGGCTGTTGGCGAGCGCCACGCAAGCCAGGCCTTGCGCCTTCAGGCTCGCTGCGATGTCGAGCAGCAGCGCCTTGGCGGTCGCGGTGCGAATGCTGACGGTGCCCGAAAACGCTTCTGCATAATTCGCCGGCATATAAGCGAGCGGCGGGAGGACCGTGGCCGCGATGCCGCGCGCGGCAAGTAAAGGCAACGCATATGCCGCCATGGTCTCGCTGATGATGACGTCGGTGTTCAACGGCAGGTGCGGCCCATGCGCTTCGGTGGCGCCGCAAGGCAGGATGCCGACGACAGGGGTGCCGCTGTTGAGCGCGTCGCGCATGCCGGGCCACGCATTCGCAGCGAACTCCGCTTTCATGCGTGCACAGCCTTGAGTTTCTTGCGATCGACCTTGTCGCGATCGTTGCGGGGCAGAGCGGTGTCAGCGAAGAGGACCCAATGCGGCGCCTTGTAGCGCGCGAGCTTGCTCTTCGCGAAGGCGATGAGTTCCGTTTCGAGCGTGGGCGAGCCCGCGAAATCCTCTTTCAGCACGACGATGGCGAGCGGCTTTTCGAGCCCGTTCTCGTCCTTGCGGCCGACCACGCAGCATTCGCGCACGGCTGCGTGCTGGATCAGGCAGTTCTCGACTTCCAGCGGGCTCACATAGATGCCACCGCTCTTGAGCAGATCGTCGCCGCGGCCTTCGTAATACCAATAGCCGTCGGCATCCTCGCGGAACTTGTCGCCGCTGACGATCCAGCCGCCGCGCAGATGCTCCTTCGATTTCTCGTAGGCTGCATGATAATGCGTCGCCGCGGAATCGCCCTTCAGCCACAGGGTGCCGACATCGCCCTGGGCGACGGGATTGCCGTCATCGTCGATCAATTTTGCTTCGTAACCCGGCACCAGCCGGCCGAGACTGCCGGGGCGCACATCGCCGGGCCGGTTGCTGATATAGATGTGAAAGCTTTCAGCACTTCCGATGCCGTCAATGATCGGCACGCCGAAGGCGCGGTTCCAACGGTCGTGCAGATCGAGCGGCAGCGCTTCGCCCGCGCTCCACATCAAACGTACGCTGGAGATATCGCGGCGCTGCTCTTCCGGAGCCTGCAGCATCTTGTTGATCAGTGTCGGCACGCTGGTGAACACCGTCGCCTTGTGTTTGGAGATTTGTTCGAACAGCAGGGCCGGTGTCGGTTGCTCGCGAAACAAGGCGGTTGTTGCGCCCACGGCAAACGGGAACATCAGATTTGTGCCCGTTGCATAGCCGAAAAACAGTCGCGCGCCGGAAATGGTGACGTCGCTTTCGCGGATGCCGATGAAGTTCTTGGCGTAGACTTCCGTGTTGAACGGAAAATGCGTGTGGCTGTGGACCGCGCCTTTGCTTTGCCCCGTGGTCCCGCTGGTGAACAGCCAGACCGCAGGATCGTCCTTGCGCGTCGGCCAGGGCTCGGCTTCGGACGCGCGATCGATCCAGGCATCGAAGCTTTTGTGTCCCGCGGGGTCGCGGCTGACGACGATGACATTGTCGAGGCCGTGTCCGCGGCCGCAATGCCGCGTGGACGCCAACGCCTTTTCGAATTCGGGCAGGCTTTGTTCGTCCACAAACGCGAATTGCGGTTTCACATAGCTCAAATAATATTCGTAATCCGCGGCAGGCAGCAGCGGATTGATCTGCGTCGCCACCGCGCCCGCCTTGATCGCGCCGAACCACGCATAGGCGAATTCCGGCCGGTCCTGCATGCACACCAGCACGCGTTGCTCGGGGAGCAACCCGTCGGCAACAAGATTGCGTGCGACTCTCATGGCCTTGTCGGCGACTATGCGATAGGAAATCGTTTCGCCTTCGAACAGGATCGCAGGGTTATCGCCGCGTCCCGCCGCGATATTCGAGAACAGAAAATAATCCGCCATGTTGAAGTCGTCGGGGAATGATGGCGGTTGGTAAGTCATCCTGGTGCCCTCATGAAACTTCGCCACCCGCGACCGGTAACGCTATGCCATTGACGGCGGACGCTTCATCCGAGGCGAGCCACAGCACGGCAGCCGCCACTTCCTTCGGTTTAACCAGCCGTCCTTGCGGATTGCTGGCTGTGAATGCAACTAGCGCTTCGTCCGTCGAGCGATTGCTTGATTTGGCGATGGTTGCGACGGCGGACTTGATGATGCCCGTATCGGTGAAGCCGGGACACACCGCATTGACGGTAATGCCGGTTTTCGCCAGTTCGAGCGCGAGCGCCTTGGTCAGCCCCACCACCGCGTGCTTGGCGGCGACATAGGCGCTGACATAGCGATAGCCGACGAGGCCCGCCGTGCTCGCGATATTGACGATGCGGCCAAAGCCCTGGGCCTTCATGCTGGGCAGAACCGCTTGGATGCCGTGCACCGCGCCCATCAGATTGAGGTCGAGGGACTCGCGCCACGCTTTGAGGCTCGTCTTCTCGAAGGACGCGGAAGTCACTCCGCCCGCATTGTTGACGAGCAATCGGATCGGCCCGTTCTGCTCGGCGGCCCAGCGCACGGTCGATTGCACGTCGTCCGGGTCTGTCACGTCGGTGACGGAAATATGGGATGCGTTTGTACCGGCCAAGGCGGCCAGAAGCTTCGCCTTGGTTCGGCCTGCGAGCGTGACCGTCCATCCCGATTCGACGAGAGCCTGCGCCGTCGCAAATCCGATGCCGCTGCCCCCGCCGGTGACGAGTGCGTGTTTGCCGTCTTTCGCCAATGGGACCGTCTCCCTTGCCGGGGAAAATAGTCTAGACTTCGCCGGAAGAGCAAACCGCGCCGCACCGGGAGCGATCATGGACCCCCAGAAATTTGTGCCCTCTCATTTTCAATGGGCATTCGCCGACGGCATCGCGACCGTCACGCTCAACCGCCCGGAACGCAAGAACCCGCTGACTTTCGAGTCCTATGCCGAATTGCGCGACATGTTTCGCGCGCTCGTTTATGCAAAGACCGTCAAGGTGGTGGTGCTGCGCGGCGCGGGCGGCAATTTCTGCTCGGGCGGCGATGTGCACGAGATCATCGGCCCGCTGGTCAAGATGGACATGACGGGCCTGATGGAATTCACGCGCATGACCGGTGATCTGGTGAAGGCGATGCGCGCCTGCCCGCAGCCGATCGTCGCGGCGGTCAACGGTGTCTGTGCGGGGGCAGGTGCGATCCTCGCGATGGCGTCCGACATTCGGCTCGCCGCGCAGGATGCAAAAACCGCGTTCCTGTTCAACCGCGTGGGTCTTGCGGGTTGCGATATGGGGGCCTGCGCGATGCTGCCGCGGATCATCGGGCAGGGCCGCGCCTCCGAGCTTCTGTTCTTCGGCCGCAGCATGAGCGCCGAGGAAGGCGAGCGTTGGGGCTTTTTCAACAAGATCGTCACAGCAGGCGAATTGGATGCGGAAGCGAAAGTCTGGGCGGCGCGAATCGCTGCCGGTCCGACTTTCGCCAATGGCATGACCAAGAACCAGATCAACCAGGAATGGAGCATGAGCCTCGACATGGCCATCGAGGCCGAAGCGCAGGCGCAGGCAATCTGCATGCAGACGAAGGATTTCGAGCGCGCCTACAATGCCTTCGTCGCCAAGCAGCAACCCGTCTTCGAAGGAAATTGAGATGCGCATATTGCAGCCGGAAGGTTGGCCAAGGCCGCGCGGCTATTCCAACGGCATCGAAGCCGAAGGCCGCATGGTGTTCGTCGCGGGGCAGATCGGCTGGGACGAGGCGGAGAAATTCCGGGCGAGCGATTTCGGCGGCCAATTCCGACAGGCGCTGGCGAATACCCTGGCTGTGCTCAAGGAAGCGTCGGCCGGACCGGAGCATGTCGTGCGCATGACCTGGTTCATCACCAGTCGTGAGGAATATATGTCGTCGCTACCTGCGCTCGGCGCGGCGTGGAAGGAATTGATGGGGCGGAACTATCCCACGATGGCCGTCATCATCGTGGCAGGGCTTGTCGAGCCCGACGCCATGATCGAAATCGAAACCACGGCCGTCGTTCCGCACTGATGCCGGCGCGCGCGTTCAAGATCGGCATTGTCGGCGGCGGCCCGGGCGGATTGTACCTGGCGCTCCTGACCAAGAAGGCGCGGCCGGATTGGCAGATCGACGTTTACGAGCAGAACAGTGCCGACGACACCTTCGGTTTCGGCGTGGTGTTCTCCGACGAGACATTGGAAGAGTTCCTCAGCCGCGATCCGCCGTCCTATGCCGCGATCACCGATGCGTTCGCCTATTGGGACGACATCGTCATCCGCTACAGAGAACGCGAGATCCGCTGCGGCGGCAACGGCTTCGCCGGCTGTTCGCGCCTCGTGTTGCTCAGAATCTTGCAGCAGCGCTGCGAAGAGCTCGGCGTTGCGATCCACTACAGGCACGCCATCGAAGACGTATCGCAGCTTCGCGATTGCGACGTGATCGTCGGTGCGGACGGCATTAACAGCCGCATTCGCGAGACGTTCAAGGAACAGTTCAGGCCGTCGCTGACGTTGAAATCGAACAAGTTCACCTGGCTGGGCTCCACGCGGCCGCTCGCCGCCTTCACCTATTTCTTCAAGCAGACACCGCACGGGCTGATCTGCGCCCACACCTATCAATACGAACCCGGCCGCTCGACCTGGATCATGGAGATGAGCCCGGCGACCTGGGCCGGCTTCGGGTTCGACCGCATGGACGAAGATGAAAGCGCGCGGCGGCTGGAAGAAATATTTGCAGAGGAGCTGGAAGGCCATCCGCTGATCACCAACCGTTCGCTATGGCGCAGCTTCCCGCGCGTGTTCTGCGAGAATTGGTGGCACGGAAACATCGTGCTGCTGGGCGATGCGAAAGCGACGGCGCATTATTCCATCGGGTCCGGCACCAAGCTTGCGATGGAAAGCGCGATTGCGCTGTCCGATGCGCTTCTGAAGCACGGCGAAGACTCAGTGGATACAGCGTTCCGTGCCTACGACAAGGCGCGCCGCACCGAAGTGCAGATCACGCAGCACAATGCCGATGTCAGCCTCGCCTGGTTCGAGCATATGGAACGCTCGAACGATATGAAGCCGATGCAGTTCGCGATGGTCGTGATGTGCCGCGCCAAGGCCATCACCTGGGACAATCTCGTCGTGCGCGACGAGCGCTTCGTGCGCGCCTTCGAAGACGAATGGTATCAGACCTATTTCGAAGAGACCGGTATCGATTGCCGCGATAGCCAGCCCACGCCGATGTTCACGCCGTTCAAGCTGCGCGAGATGATGCTCGAGAACCGCGTGGTCGTGTCTCCCATGGCACAATATTCCGCAGTGGACGGCGTTCCGAACGACTGGCATTTCGCGCATTATACCGCGCGCGCGATGGGCGGCGCCGGGCTGCTTTATGTCGAGATGACATGCCCGTCCGCCGATTCGCGCATCTCGCTCGGCTGCACGGGCCTATGGAACGACGCGCAGGAACACGAATGGGCGCGCATCGTCGATTTCGTGCACGCGCATTCGGGTGCGAAAATCTGCATGCAGCTCGGTCACGCAGGTCGGAAGGGTTCGACCCAGCTGGGTTGGGAGGAAGCGGACCATCCGCTGCCCAATCTCGATGACAACTGGCCGCTCTGGTCGGCATCGGCGCTGCCTTATTATGAAGGCATCAGTCCGCTTCCCAACGAGCTCGACCGCGCCGCGATGGATCGCATCAAGGCGGAGTTCGTCGCGGCGACGCGCCGTGCAAATCGCGCGGGCTTCGACATGCTCGAATTGCATTGTGCGCATGGCTATCTGTTCGCGAGTTTCCTGTCGCCGCTGACCAATAGGCGGGCAGACAATTATGGCGGCTCCATCGAGAACCGCTTGCGTTATCCGCTGGAGGTGTTCGAGGCGATGCGCGAGGCGTGGCCGGAAGACAAACCCATGTCCATCCGCATTTCGGCCAACGATTGGGCGCCGGGCGGCATCACCGAAGACGATGTGCTCGCGATCGTGCGCGCGTTCGAGGCCGCCGGTTGCGATCTCGTCAGCACCTCGTCGGGCCAGACCGTGCCGGAACAGAAACCGGTTTACGGGCGCATGTATCAGGTGCAGTTCTCCGAAAGCATTCGCAATATCGCACGCATGAAAACGATGACGGTCGGCGCGATCACGGAGCCGGCCCAGATCAACACGATCATAGCGTGCCGCAGAGCCAATCTCGTGGCGCTGGGGCGGCCCCATCTCGTCGATCCCTATTTCACGCGGCATGCTGCAGCCTGGTACGGCGTCAAAACGCAATCGACCCCACCGCAATATCTCCCGGGTGCCGCCCAGGCCTCGCGGGAAGCCGAACGCACAAGGCAAAAGCAAATCGAACTGCAAAAAAAAGCCAAGCCGCGGCACAACAAATAGAGCGGCCATAGCGTTGAATCGGAAGCGCGTCTCAGCTGCGCGGCGCGGCCAGGAAATCGGAAGCCTGTTTCACAAGCGCGTTCCATTTGTCCCCGTGAAATTCGAAGCCCGGCAATCCATAGCGGATGTCCAATAGCAGCAACAGGATCGATCCCGGAAGCGTGCCGGGGAAGAGTTGAACCGGCGAATTCATCGTGCCCTGAAACCTGTCTGTGGGACCGGGTTTGGGCTCGCGCTTCGGCTCCATAGCCATACGCGCATCGCCGAGATCCTGCAGCAACTGGCTGACGTCCGTCGCGGACAATGTCAGCGTTTGGTTCGCGCCGGTCTGGGATGCGACGGTTAGATTGAGCGACCGTCTGTCGGCATTCACGGCGATATCGATCTTTCCCGGCATTGAAATCCTCCACAGGCTGCCAAATCTCATACACGCCCGCAGGCGGAAGCGGTAGGAACTTCGCCAACGGGCAGGTTGCGGGTCGGGGCCATTGGGCTACAAAGGCAATGAAGGGGCAGAGCGCACCCCAAACCAACGAGGCGGCAATGAGCACAGTTCTGGTGACGGGCGGGTCGGGGTTTATCGGCGCGCATTCCATCCTTCAGCTTCTGGCCGCGGGTCATCAGGTGAAGACGACCGTGCGCAACCTCAAGCGCGAGAGCGAAGTGCGGGCGATGCTGAAAGAAGGCGGCACGGACGCAGGCGACCGCTTGAGCTTCGTCGCCGCCGATCTCGAAAGCGATGCGGGCTGGCCGCAGGCCGTTGCCGGATGCGAATATGTGTTGCATGTGGCGTCGCCTTTTCCACCGAACCTTCCCAAGGACGAGAACGAACTGATCGTGCCGGCGCGTGAAGGCTCGCTGCGCGTGCTGCGCGCCGCGCGCGATGCGGGTGTCAAACGCGTGGTGCTGACGTCCTCTTTCGCCGCCATCGGCTACGGCCAGAAGCCGCAGAAGACGCCGTTCGACGAGACGAACTGGACCAATCCGAACGGCGAGGGCGTGGCGCCCTATACAAAATCGAAGACCATCGCCGAACGCGCGGCGTGGGATTTCATCGCGAAGGAAGGCGGCGCACTCGAACTGTCCGTCGTCAATCCCGTGGGCGTGTTCGGTCCGGTTCTGGGCACGGATTATTCGACCTCGATTTTGATCGTGCAGCGGATGATGGACGGCGCTATTCCCGGCATGCCCCAGATGTATTTCGGCGCCGTCGATGTGCGCGATGTCGCCGACCTGCATATCCGCGCGATGACGAATCCGGCTGCCAAAGGCGAACGCTTCCTCGCCGTCGCCGGCGATTTCATGTCCTTGCTCGACATCGCGCATGTGCTGAAATCCCGCATGGGCGCGTCCGCCAAAAAAGTGCCCACACGCGAGCTTCCCAACTGGCTCGTCCGCCTCGCAGCATTGCGCGATCCCGCGATAAAGCAGATTTTGCCCGAACTCGGCAAGAAAAAGAACGCGACCAACGAAAAAGCCAGGCGGCTGCTGGGCTGGACCCCGCGCTCGAATGAAGAGTCGATTGTCACCGCCGCCGAAAGTCTGATACGGCTGGGACTGCTCAAGAACAGTCCGAAAGGTGCCGCCGCCCACTGAAGTTATTCAATCTTGGGAACACATCAATGTTTCTTGCCGAGCTCTCGGATGTAGGCGATCAACTCTGCAATCTCGTCTTTGTTCAATCTGCCGTCATATGACGGCATCTTATTTTTGCCTATCGTTATGACATTGGTGAGTTTCAGATCGGACTGACTCTGCACTTCTGTTGAGGTCAGGTCGGCAACGCCCAGCTGCTTTGCCCTGGGAGTTTCGGCCTTCCCATCGGGGCCGTGACAGACCGTACACCTTCCTTTAAACTAGGCCTCGCCTCCGCTCTGTGCCTGAGAACGCCCTGTACCACAGGCGATCAGGCCAACAAATACCACGCCCCACACGAGCACTTGAATCAAATTCCGTCTCATCGAATCACTCTCCTTTTAGATTTGCTTCTCAATCCCTGTTCCACCCTGCCTTTGAACGACTAAACGAAACGCCGGCATCCTATAGGCGCGGGCTAACCTATATACTGGCCGCCGCCCGCGCTCTCAACGGATCTTCTCGGATGGTGTTGATACATCCGCGTCTTCGACGATGTCGCCGGTGTCAAGCAGATTGTGAGCGTATGTATGCTTGCACCGGGAGGAGCACGCCATTTCGCTCTCTTTGAAGATGTGCCGCTCCCCGCCAGGATAGCTGTCATGCACGGTTACTCTTTTTGATTTCTTGAGTTGCTAACCAGCGGCAAAGTTCTGGGTGCGTTCGTCGCGGCAGCCCAGCCGCAGAGCAATGCGACATCCTGCTTTGAAAGCTTTGCTTTGTGATGAATCATTGTGTATTCAGGGAGCGGCATCTGGCCGTCGGATACGGCGTCGCAGATCAGCATGCGTTCATCCGTCGAGGGGGGCTGATCCGTCCAGCCGGAGAAGTCCAGCATTTCACGGCCCTCCCTGACGTGTTTGGAGACCATCCACGACACGGGTGCGACGCGGCTGTACCACGGCCAGGTGGTGTGGCTAGAGTGGCAGTCCTGGCATGAGCGCTCCAGAATCGCACCCACCTGGGGGTTGATCGCCTGCGACATGCCAACCCCGGAGGTTGCCGAGGCTTTGGGCGTTATGGGAATCGAAAACAACTGTATTCCGAGAAAGGCAACTCCAAATGAGATCGAAGTAAGTTTCGCTAGTCTGCGCATAAATTTCCATTTCGTTTGTGGTTTGATTTTCTTTCTCGCTATTTGAGTAGCCGAGAGCAAGATTCGAACCGCCCGAGTTGTCAAAGTATTGTCAAACCTGTGCCAAGGGATCCGTATTTTCCAGCGACGCTTTCAGGAAGTTGGAATGGAAACTGAGTTCGCGCGTCTCGACGAGGTTCTCTTTTCGAGCTCATGTCAGCGGAGCACATTTTCAACCGATGAAGGAGTTGGTAGCGGATGCGGGAGACAGCTCGGACGAATCGTCCGCAGTCGGAATTGATCCAGGCACTTTTTAGGGGAGCCGTGGATGGAGGGGACATCTTCAACGAGAGCAGCTCACCGCGCCATCGCCGGCGGTCACTGGTGCCAGAATTTGGCTCGAAAGGCTAGAGTTTGCGATGCCGATCGAGGGTGGGTTCGGCAAGTCAAGGGGAAGCGGCGCTGCATATTCAGCGTCGCTATTGGAACAAACCTCAACGCTATAGTTTCTTTATCCTTGCGAAAGTGGTCAATTCTTTTACTTGCATTTGACAAATCTCTTACACACGAAACTCCCGCCTGCGATCTAATCAAGTATCAAGAAATGAAAAGGAGCAAACGTTGTTATGAAACTATTCATTGTTGTGACAGTTCTTGCTGCAATCTTCTTACTAACCACACCGGCAATTTCTAATATGGATAAAGGCGCCGATACCGACGATCATCACGCAACCGAGGCGCCCTTCCAGGATGGTACTTATCTTGGAAAGCTCGCAGCCCGACAAGCGCAACCAGCACATGTTGCCACAGATCGCTGGGCGACCACCGCTGACCGAAAATCTT
>PLJH01000034.1 GCA_003139615.1 Alphaproteobacteria bacterium | reverse complement strand
ACGACGCAGAACGTGCAGAACTTGTCGCAACCTTCCTGCACCGTGAGAAACGCCGAAGGACCAATCGTGGAGCGTTCTTCCGGCAGCGAATCGAATTTGTCTTCCGCAGGGAAATCCGTTTCAAGCGCGTGCCCGGCGCCGCGCGCAATCTTCGCAATCATCTCCGGCAAGCGGTGATAGGATTGCGGACCCACGACGATATCGACCGCGTTTTGACGTCGGATCATCTCCGCGCCTTCGGCCTGCGCAACGCAGCCTGCGACGGCAATCAGCATGGGCGCACCCGCTTGCGCCTTCGCCTGCTTGAGTTCCTTGAGCTTGCCCAGTTCGGAATAAACCTTTTCGGCCGCCTTCTCGCGGATATGACAGGTGTTGAGGATCACCATGTCGGCGTCTTCGGGCGCAAGCACAGGCGTATACCCAACGCCCGCCAGCAGATCCGCCATGCGGGCGGAATCATAGACGTTCATCTGGCAGCCATAGGTCTTGACGAAAAGCTTCTTCATGGGCGCGCGCTCGAATTCGGCGCTTTATCGGCGAAGAGGCTGGCGATGACAAGCAGTGCGTCCAAATCCGGTTTCACGCCGCCGCTTCCGCCAGTTCGCCTTTTTCGATCTCGACAGCCGTTTCCGCTGCAGCCGTTTGGCCTTCATAGTTACCGGCAAGTGCGCGCGCCTGGCCGCGTCGCACGATGGCTTCGACCTGCGCGGCCATGGCCTTGCGCCCGCCTGCGACGTCAACAGTGATGGGAGGGTGGAATTCGACAACCACTTCCATGGGCCCCGACAGCAGCGCTTCCCACAAATGCGGGACGAGATCCATGTCGCCATACCAGGCATAAAGCGGGCGGTTCTCCCGCCCCATGGGAAGGCCGTGCACGCCGACATAGGCAAGCGACACCGGCTGGACCGGGACATACAGAGGCCGGCCCTGCGGGTCTTTTCCGATCTCGGTTTCGACCGCGCCCATCAGCGCGCTCTTGAACGGCAGAACGCGATTGCCGTCGTTCGAGGTTCCTTCCGGAAACAGAACCAGTGCATCGCCCGCGAGCAGTCGCTCGCGAATCTGGTCCCTGGCTTCGCCGGTCTGCGATCGCCTCGCGCGTTCGACGAACACGGCTTGCTGCAATTTCGCCAGGATGCCGAAGATCGGCCATCCGGCCACCTCACTCTTTGCAACGAAAGAAATCTGCGCGAGGCTGGAGAGAACAAGAATGTCGAAATAGGACGTGTGGTTCCCCACCATCAGCACGCCGCGATCCTGGATCGGTTTGCCGAAAACGGTAATCCGGATGCCGAACAGCCGACACAGATATCGGTTGAAGGTGGACGGAAACGTCTTGCGGCTCTTGAAATCGAACCGCAACAGAAACGCCTGCCATGGAATCAGAAGAAGGGTGCTCGCCAAGAAGACGATCAAAATGACGACCGCGCGGATCTTCTGCATCGGGTCTCAGCGCCCGCCGTTTTTGGCCGGCTTTGGCACACCATATAATTCAAGGCGGTGATCGACGAGTTCGAAGCCCAGTTCTTCCGCCACGCGCCGCTGCAGTTTTTCGATCTCTTCGTTGCGGAACTCGATCACGCGGCCCGTCTGCACATCGATCAGATGATCGTGGTGGGAATCGGGCGCCTCCTCATAGCGCGCACGCCCGTCGCCGAAATCGTGGCTTTCGAGGATGCCTGCATCCTTGAACAGTTTGACCGTGCGATAGACGGTTGCAATCGAGATATGGGGATCGAGCGCGACCGCGCGCCGATACAATTCCTCCGCATCGGGATGATCGCTCGCATCAGACAGCACGCGCGCGATCGTCCGGCGCTGGTCCGTCATCCGCATGCCCTTTTCGGCGCACAATTTTTCGACCCGGTTCAGCGGAGATTCCTTTCGCAAAACGCTCGACCCGGCGAATTTAGTCGAGTTTGGCGCCATTCCCAACTATGGCAGCAGCAAATTCGCCCGGAGCACCAGCGCATCTTCAGGCTTTGCCCCCGGTTCCCGATAATAGGCGGGGCGGAGGCCTGCTTCGGCGAAGCCCGAAGCCGCATAAAGGGCGCGGGCCGCCTCGTTTTCGCGCGCGACTTCGAGGAATAGCGTGGCGGCGCCTACATTCCGGGCCTTCTCAGCCCCGGCGGAAACCAGCTTTCGGCCGGTGCCCGCGCGACGCGCCTGGGGCACCACGCCGATCGACAGGATTTCAGCCTCATCCGCCGCCACCCGAACGATGACGAAGCCGCAGGCCACGCCGCCCGCCTCTGCAACGAGCGCAAAGGCTCCCGGCGTCCCCAGGAGCTGGCCGATCGATCGTGCGCTCCACCCTTGGGGGAAGCAAAGTGCGTGCAGAGACGCGAGCGTTCCGAGATCGTCTTGCGTCGTGGCGCGCAAGCGAAGGGCGCTTGCAGGCAGCTTGGCGTCAGGCGCGCGCAGATAGAGCGGCTTGGGAACCTCGTGCGGCTCCGGTGCCGCCAGTGCGAGACGCGCCACCCACAACGCGTCGGGTTGCCGAATTCCAGTGAGGACAACCGAGCCACCGATCGCACGAATGCGCTCGGCGGCGGCCTCACCGGCGGTGCCCGCGAATGCGACTGTCGTTGAGCCTGCCATGTTCGCCGCGATTGTGGCGACCGCGTCCTCGAACTTCGCGAGCTGCAGGGGAACGTGCGGACAGTCTTCGCCTGTCGCAAGCACATAGACTTCGCCGCGTTTGGCATCGTGCAGCACGGCCGCGCGCGACGTCTGCACTTCCGCCATCGCGGCGGCGGCCATCGCGTCCAGCGTTGTGATACCCGCAAGCGGCTTCTTCAACGCAATCCGCAAGCCGCGCATAAAAGCGATACCCACACGTTGCCCGGTGAATGTGCCCGGACCCGTGGTGACCGCCAAGCGATCGAGATCGGCGAATGCGAGACCCGATTCACGCATCACTTCTTCGACCATCGGTGCCAGCGCTTCCGCATGTCCGCGCTCCATCGCGACGAAGCGGTGCGAACGCACGACATCTCCCTCCAGCACGGCAGCGGAACAGGCGCCGAGCGCGGTGTCGACGGCAAGGGTTCTAATCGGCATTACGCTCCGGCGCGGCAACGGCGTTTTTTGCCGGCCCTCGATTCCGCGTGCATATCAGAGGATCTCGCAGGCTTCATCGAAGGAAAGCCTTGGGCTGCGCGCAAAGACGCCTGACGAGTCGCCGTAGCCGACGCTGCAAAGGAAGTTCGATTTGATTTTCCTGCCCGGAAAAAACTCGCGATCGACCCCGGCGTTGTCGAAGCCCGACATCGGACCGCAATCGAGTCCCAATGCGCGCGCGGCCATGATGAAATACGCACCCTGCAAGGTGCCGTTGCGGAAGGCAGCTACCTCAGCGACCTTCGGATCGGCGAACCAGTCCTTTGCACCGGGCGCGTGCGGAAACAGCTTCGGAACATGCCGCGCGAATTCGAGATCGTAGGCGATGATGGCGGTGGCGGGCGCCGACATCGTCTTGGCGCGGTTGCCTTCCGACAGAAAAGGTTCGAGCCGCTTCTTGGCCGCGTCCGACACCACGAAGGCGATTCGGGCGGGCGAAATATTCGCACTCGTAGGCCCCAATCGCATCAGATCGTACACCGCCATCAGCAACGCCGTGCTGACGGGCTTGTCCTGCCATTTGTTCTGCGTGCGCGCCTCGCGAAACAGGATATCGAGGGCTTCGTCGTTGACGGCGCGGTGCATGGTAGCTCGCCTGCTGGAATCCGGGGACGAGACTTAGAATCGAAACTGCGCGGGCGCAATTGAGGCAGTCAGATTGCCTCGACGCCGTTCACCTCGGGGATGAAGTGGCGCAGCATGTTCTCGATGCCGTTTTTGAGCGTGGCGGTTGAAGACGGGCAGCCGGCGCAGGAGCCGCGAAGGTGAAGAAACACCGTGCCCGAACCGCCGTCGAAGCCTCTGAAGATGATATCGCCTCCGTCTCCGGCCACGGCCGGGCGCACGCGGGTGTCGAGCAATTCCTTGATCTGGGAGACGATCTCGGCGTCGCCTTCGGCAAAGGATTCGGCATCATCGTCTTCGGCCGCGGCGCTTGCGATCAAGGGCAGGCCCTTGGTGAAATGCTCCATGATCGCGCCGAGAACAGCCGGCTTCAGATGCTGCCACTCGCCGTCCGATTTGGTCACCGAGATGAAATCAGAGCCGAAAAAGACCCGGCCTACTTCAGGAATGCCAAAAAGAGCCGCCGCGAGCGGCGACCGGCCGGCTGCCTCCCTATCCGGGAAATCGGCGACTGCGCTTTCGCCCATCACCTCGCGGCCGGGCAGGAATTTAAGGGTTGCCGGATTCGGCGTCGATTCAGTCTGGATGAACATGGGCTTTCCCGGCGGAGCCGGCTTCCTCATTGGAGGCATTCCAACAAGCCTACATGGACCCGGAGGCGATCTCGATCAATGGCGACGCGAGTAGGTTTTTTGGCCGTTAGAAGTCGGAAACGATGCCTTTGCGCTCCCAATCGCCGTAGCGTGTGGGCTCGGGGCCCTTCGGACCGCCGATTTCGGCCGGCTTTTCTTCGGTCAGTTTGGCGAGAGCAGCCCGGCGCGCTTCCGCCTCGGCCTTTGCCCGCTCGCCGGCCAGTCGGATACGACGCGCAATCTCGGCTTTGGAGGTTAGCTTCGAACTCATGGCGTCCTTGACGGCCGATGGGGTAGCCATACATGACCACGGCCGCCGCCAAATCTGGCGCACCCGAAAGGCATTTTCAATGATGAACGTGATGCGCACAGCCCCGGCGATGATCATGACAACTGCGCCAAAGCCCGGCCCGTGAACGATCCCAATCTGCCCCCTTCAGCCGGAATTCCTGCGCGCGCGGCCGCGCAAGCCATCCTGAGCGCGGTGCTTCGCAAGCGCCGTCCGCTCGATGCGGCACAGGATGAAGTTCTTGCAGATGCGAAGCTTGCGCCGCGCGATGCCGGATTCGCACGGGCCATCGCGGGCGAGACATTGCGGCGTTTCGGCCAGCTCGATGCGTTGTTGCGCGAATGCCTACACAAGCCGCTGGCACCGCATCGCACGGGACCCACGCTCGAAATATTGCTGACGGGTGCCTGCGAATTGCTGTTTCTCGATGTTCCCGCTCATGCGGCCGTCGATGCCGCCAACCGGCTGGCCGCGCGCGATACCAAGGCCGTACATTTCAAAGCGCTGATCAACGCAACTCTCCGGCGTCTCGCCCGCGACGGACGCACCATGCTCGAAGCGCAGGACGCGCCACGCCTCAACACACCGGATTGGTTGTGGACGCGCTGGTGCGAGACCTTCGGCGAAGAAACGGCACGCGCGATAGCGCAATCGCACATCAACCCGGCACCGCTCGATATTTTGACAACGCAGTCCGGTTTCGACGACGCAAGATTGCCGGATGCGATTGTGCTGCCCGGCGGCGTGTTGCGACTCGCCGATGCCGGCCGTGTCGATATTCTGTCCGGCTTCGCGGAAGGCGAATGGTGGGTGCAGGATTTTGCAGCGAGTTTGCCGACGCGTCTTCTGGGCGATGTGCGCGGCCGGACGGTCATCGATCTATGTGCCGCGCCCGGCGGAAAGACGGCGCAGCTCGCATCGATGGGCGCGCAGGTCATTGCCGTCGAGCGTGAAGCTTCGCGCATGCCGCGGCTCAAGGAAAATCTCGAGCGACTGAAACTCCGCGCGGAATTGATCGAAGCCGACGTTCGCGACTATGCGCCGGAAGCGCGCGTGCCTTTTGTGTTGCTCGACGCGCCGTGCAGCGCGACCGGCACGATCAGGCGGCACCCGGAACTGCCCTGGATCAAGAGCGCGGCGGATGTCATGTCCTGCACACAAACGTCGAGTGAACTGCTCGATGCCGCCGCCGGCATGGTGGCGGATGGCGGCACACTCGTTCTTGCGGTGTGCTCGCTGGAGCGTGAAGAAGGCCCCGAGCAGGTGGCCGATTTTCTACGCCGCCACGCGGAATTCCGGCGTGAACCCATCTCGGCCACGGAACTGTTCGATCAGCCGGAATTCATCAATGACGACGGCGATCTGCGGACCTTGCCCTGCCACTTCGCGGACAAAGGCGGCATGGACGGCTTCTATGCGGCGCGGCTCAGACGGCTATGACAGCCGGCCTAGCGCGTAGGCGACCGCCAGATAGATCTTGCCGGTATCGGCACTGAGGATCGACGAGGTGAGAAGTCCGCCGCCGTCTCCGTCGCGGGCGCGCGCCAGCAGCAATTCAAACTCTTCGATGTAGCTGTTGGCGGTTTCCCGAAAGCGAGCGTTCTCGCGGTAAAGCGTGGTGATACGATCGATCATCTCGGAATCGATCGAGCCCGCGAGGCGGCGGGCAAACACAGTCCGGTCGCCTGCGAGATAATTCCGCCAATCCTCTTCGCCCGGAGCGGCTGCATCGGAGATCGCTTCGAGATCAATTGCGATATCGGCGAGCGCCGCCTGGAGCGCACTGAGCGAGGCCGCGGTATCCGGCTTCAACTCGCGGTTTTTCGTCTCGGTGTTTTCGGCAGCCGCGAGCAGCGTGCTCATATCCCAGGCTTTGGGCTCCGCGGGCGCGGGCTCCACTTTCCTTTTCGGCCTTTGAGTCAGCCGTCGCGCGAGGCCAAGTAGGCCTTCGCTTTCCGTCACTTCCGCGACGGGTTCGCCCTGAACAATCGGCATGCGCAATCCGTTACGCGATGCCGTGCGCGCGTGAATCGTCGAAAGCGTGCGGGCCGACAGATCGAGAATCTCTTCCGTCTCGCTGCGCACCATTTCGCGCACGCGCTGCGCTTCCTGTTTGGCGACACCCGGCAATGTCAGCAGATGTTGTTCGACGGCGTCCACGACGCTCGTAAGCGCCACTTTGATTTCTTTCGCTTCCGAAGCAAGTTCGCCGGCCGTGCGCAGCAATTTCTCGCATTCGCCCATGGCCTCGCCGACAAGCGCTTTCGCATTCGATTTCGCTTCGGCTGCGGTTTCGCCGATCAGGGTTTGGGCGCCGGCACCTGCGTCATGCAGCGACTCGACCAGGCGTGCGAGCGCAACCGTCGCGCCTTCGCTCACATCCTTCAGGCGTTCGGCCTCGCGGGCGAAACTGGCGGTCAACTGTGTGGCGCGCGCCGTCGAACTCGCCATCAGCATTTCGAGCTGACGGTCGGCATCACCTGCGACCGTCTCGTATTTCTGCGCTTCGCTGTTCAGCGCGCCGATCGTTTGCTCCATCGAAAGACGTTGCGCGCCGAGAGCGCCTTCGAAGGACGTACTCTCGTCCTTCAGCCGCAAAAGCAATTCGCCCATGGCCGTGCGGTGTTTTTCATGCCGCGCGAGCACGAATTCCGCCCGCGCCATGGCCGTGTCCGAAACCGTCTCGATGCGCTTGGCCTGACGGTCGAGTTCGACCGCCACGGCATGAGGTGCTTCCGCTGCCGCATCGGCCGCAGCCTTGAAGGTGGACGATTGCACCTCAAGCGAGACGCCCGCGCTGCGAAGCGATGCTTCGGCCGTTTCGATGGTCGCCTTCAATTGCGCCGAACGGCCCGCGATCAACTCGCTGGCCCGCGTTGCGGTATCGGAGAGAGACCCTGCCACGGCATCGATGCGCTCGCGCTCCTGTGCCAGCCGCGACGCCGCGGCGCCGGCCCGGACGTCGGCTCGGGCGCCCGCTTCGTCAAGCGCCGCAATCTGGTTCTCAAGCACGGATTCGAGCGCCCGCAGGCGCGTGAAAGCCCCGTCCAGCCCGGCATTGAGCCCATCGAGCTCGCGGCGGACCGCGCGACCGAGCCTCGCCGCGACCCGTGAACCGGTTTCATCGGCGGAGAACAGCTTATCGGTCGCCTCGACCAGGGCCTCAGCAGCAGCCGACATCGCCTGGCCGCGGGTAAAGGCCCACGCGGACGCCAGCATCAGAACAGGGGGCATCAGGGTCGCAAACGCGAAAAGCGCGATCTGTTGGGGATCGAGATGGGCGAAGCCTGCCGGTCCCAGATAGCCCCAGAGATAGGCGCCGGCAGCCCCGATCCAGAAGGCCCCCAGTGTCAGCGCAAAGACGAGGGGCCCGATGCCCGGCTCGCTTCTCCGCGGCTTGGACGGCTTCGATTCCTCGGTGAAATTTTCGTTCGTGGTGAGAACGACAGGCTGGCTGCGTTCTGATCCGATCATCGGCACTGGGGAACCTCGACACGCCTTCGCAGGCGCATATTAACGATGAAACGCAGGATTTGCGAGGAGTCTTCGAGAGATAGACACAAGAAGAGACGATTTGGACCGTAAAGGGCTGCCGAGTGGCGCTTCGCGCCCGAACCCTTCAAAATGACAGCCGAGATTCTTGCCCAAGGCCTGATGGAAGCTCTGACCCCCAGCCGAACCGCCCAGGGCGCCGCGATGCATCGCGCGGCGCACCAACTGCTCGACACGCCCCCGCTTTTTGTTGACCCACTCGCCGTTCGGATCATCGGCCCCGAGGCCGAACGGGAATTGCGCGGCGGGACCGACTGGCATGCCCGGGACCGGGCCGGCGGGTTGCGTGCATTCATTGCGATGCGTAGCCGCTTTGCGGAAGACGGTCTTTCATCGGCCGTGGCGCGGGGCATTCGGCAGTATGTTTTGCTGGGTGCAGGTCTCGACACGTTTGCGTATCGCGCGGGAGATGACTTTTCGGGCGTGACGATTTTCGAGATCGATCACCCGGCAACGCAGGCCTGGAAACGCGCAAGGTTGGAAGAATTCGCAATACCGATACCTTCGAATGTGATTTATGCGCCGGTCAATTTCGAATCGGAAACGCTCGGCGAGGGTTTGGCACGGGCGGGATTCGATTTCTCGCGGCCTGCATTTTTCGCCTGGCTCGGAGTCACACCCTATCTTTCGCGCAACGCCGTGATGGAAACGCTCAAATTCATCGCGTCATCGATGCCTGAGGGGAGCGAAATCATGTTCGACTACGCCCAACCCGTCGGAGCACTCGATGCCTCGCAGCGCGCCAATTTCGAGGCAATGGCGGAACGCGTGGCCGCGGCCGGCGAGCCGTTCAAGAGCTTCTTTGAGCCCGACACGCTTGTTCGCGATCTCCGCGCATTGGGATTTTCGTCCGTGGAAGATTTCGATGCGAGCGCTCTCAATCCGCGTTACTTTGCGAATCGCGCCGATGGCCTCAAATTGCGCGGACGCGCGCATGTGCTGAAAGCGCGCGTCTGATCGAGGGGATAAAGACATGACAATGCTGATTGCGGCCGCGGCCGTTTTTCTGGCCATTCACTTGCTGATAGCCGGGACGCGTGTTCGCGACGGGATCACTGGTGCGATCGGCGAAGGCCCATATCTCGGTCTCTTTTCGCTCGCGTCGCTGGGCGCAATCGTGTGGCTCGCGATTGCATACAAAGCGGCGCAGCGGGGCGAAGATCCCCTGCTCTACGATCTCGGACCCGGTGTAAAACATCTGGGCATTCCGGTTGTCGCGCTCGCATTTCTGCTGGGCGTGCAGGGATTGTTCATGCCGAACCCGACATCGCTTCGTCAGGAGGGATCCGCTGCCAATCCCGATACGATCAGAGGCGTATTGCGCATTACGCGACATCCGTTCCTGTGGGGCGTCGCGATCTGGTCGGCGTTTCATTTATCGGCCAACGGCGACGAAGCATCGGTGATATTCTTCGGAACGTTTTTTGTTCTTTCGATCCTCGGCACGTTCTCGATCGATGCCAAGCGCCGGCGCAAGATGGGTGAGGCGTGGGCCGCCTTTGCGGCAAAGACTTCGAACATTCCGTTCGCCGCGGCCATCACAGGTCGCAACAGCCTGAAACTGGGCGAAAGTTTCGGTTGGAGGTTCTGGGTTGCAGCGCTTCTGTTCGTTACGGTGCTGTTCGCGCACGCGCATATTTTCGGCGTTTCGCCGTTTCCAGGCGGGGTCGTGCCGATCTAGAGGCGTGTTAACGCCGTCTTGATCGATCCCGCGTCAGAGTGGCCCGCGCCTTAATGGAGTCCGGCCGGTGTTGAGCGAGCAGTTACGTCCTGTCGATATGGCCCATCTGGCCCGCTATACCGGCGGCGATGCCGCGCTCAATGCGGAGGTTTTCGGACTTTTTGTCAATCAGGCCACAGAGTTGATGAATCAGCTCGAAAGCGTGATCCGGACCGGCGACACCAAACAGTGGCGCCATGTCACCCACACGGTGAAAGGGGCAGCCCGGGGCATCGGCGCCTTCGGTTTGGCCGATGCTGCGGCAAGCGCCGAGCCGATTGATCCCGCCATCGATGCCGCAAGTGCGGCCGGCGCGCTGCGCCTGATTAACGCCCAGGCCGAGGCTGTCCGGCTCTTTATTGACGCCTATCTGGGCCATTAGCCCTGCACTCTTGCCGCAATTGATTTTGCATCGGGCGCGGGTTACGCGGGCCGCTCGGAATCGCGTGACTGGGCCGCGGTTGACGATGTGCGGGCCTATTTCTACATAAGAGAACGTTAGTTTCTCCAGTCATACAAAACATAGCTGTGGAATAGAGCATGGCCGCGCCCCTCGAAACAGATGTGATCATTGTTGGAGCGGGCCCGATCGGGCTTTTCGCGGTGTTCGAGCTGGGTCTTCTGGATCTCAAGGCGCATCTGGTCGACATCCTCGATCGTCCCGGCGGGCAATGCACCGAGCTCTATCCCGAGAAGCCGATCTACGACATTCCGGGCCTGCCCATCGTGACGGGACAGGAACTATCCGACCGGTTGATGGAGCAGATCAAACCGTTTGGTGCGCAATTTCATTTGGGCCAGATGGCGAGCGCTCTCACAAAGTTGCCGGACGGACGCTGGAAACTGTCAACCGACGCCGATATCGAAATCGTGGCGCCCGTTGTCGTCATTGCGGCCGGCGGCGGCAGCTTCGTTCCCAAGCGTCCTCCCATCGCCGGTATCGAAGCCTACGAAGGCAAAGGCGTGCATTACGCGGTGCGGAAGATGGACGTGTTCCGCGACAAGAACATCCTGATCGCAGGCGGAGGAGATTCCGCGCTAGACTGGACGATCAATCTCGCGCCCATCGCAAAGAGCTTGACGCTTGTTCATCACCGCGACGGCTTTCGCGCCGCGCAGCACAGCGTCAACCAGATGCGCGAGCTGGTCGAACAGGGCAAGATCAAATTCGAGGTCGCGAGCGTGAAAGGGCTGCACGGCGCAGACGGAACGCTTGAAGCCGTGACACTCGCGGGCACCGACAAGCAAGAACGGCGGTACGAATGCGATGCGTTCCTGCCGTTTTTCGGATTGACGATCAAGCTTGGACCAATCGCGGATTTCGGACTCAATCTGCATGAGAATTTGATCCCCGTTGACACCGCCAAGTTCGAAAGCTCGACACCGGGCGTATTTGCGATCGGCGACATCAACGCTTATGCGGGCAAGCTCAAGCTCATTCTCTGCGGCTTCCACGAGGCCGCGCTGATGGCGCAGGCGGCATTCCACATTTGCCGTCCGAATGAAAAGCTGCGCTTTCAATACACAACGTCGTCGTCGAACCTGCAGAAGAAACTGGGCGTGGCATGAAGATCGTCGCAACCGACCGCAAGGGCGCGGAACACATCATCGAAGGCCGCGACGGCTGGACCGTGATGGAAATCCTGCGCGACGCGGGGCTTCCGATCTCCGCGGAATGCGGCGGCGCCTGCGCCTGCGCAACCTGCCACGTGTATGTGGAGGGCGGCTGGTACGAAAAGCTTTCGCCGCCTTCCGAGGCCGAGGTCGACATGCTCGACATGGCGCTGGCCGTCGAACCCAATTCCCGGCTGTCCTGCCAGATCACCTGCGCGCCGGAGCTCGACGGTATCAAGGTCACCATCGCACCCGAATAGAATTATCGTATTGCAATAATTTATTATCGTGATAAAACGCCGATGAACGCCGTCGGCTGCTGGATTTCCGCTGGCCGCGCCAGACTCACCCTGGAGGTCGGAATGACAGACATCAAAACCCCGCCGTCCAATCTGCGCTCGTTGAGCCGTTTCATGGCGGGCCTCACGACCATCGGACTCCTGATCTATCCGCTTGCCGATATCGCGATCTATCTCAGACCTCAGATGACCCAATGGATGATGCTCGATGCGGATCATATGGGCAGCGTTCTCAACGAAGGCGTGCCTCTTATGTATCGGCTTTACGCCCTTGCATTTTCCCTGGCGGGCGTGAGTTTCACGGTCTGGGCCCTGTGGTCGTTACGCAGGCTGTTTCTGCATTATAGCCGAGGCGAGGTTTTTTCCGCCGATGCGCTGCGGCTGATGAAGAATATTGCGATCGCGATCTTTGCCGGCGTGATCGTCACTTTCGCCGTTCATGCACCCATATCTATGGCATTGACCTGGTATCTCGGTCGCGGCCATCGCGAAATTTCTCTCGATTTCGGATCGGGCGACGTAGCCTCGCTATTCACGGCCGGTGTCGTTCTGGTGATTTCGCGCGTGATGGCGGAAGCGCAGCGAGCCGCCGACGAAAACACGAAGTTCGTCTGATGGCGATCATCGTCAATCTCGACGTTATGATGGCGCGGCGCAAAATGCGTTCGAAGGAACTGGCCGAAGCGATCGATATCACGGAAGCCAATCTTTCCCTGCTCAAATCCGGCAAGGTTAAAGGCGTTCGGTTTTCGACGCTGGAAAGGATTTGCGCCGTGCTAGAGTGCCAGCCTGGCGAATTATTGGAATTCCGGCCCGACGCCTGAGAGGTGCCACCGCGGTGCGAGTATTTTCCGCGCGCAAACTTGCCGGCGTCGCAGGCGTTGTGCTGCTGCATGTGGGCATCATTGCGGCGCTGTTGCACGCGCTCCACATCTCCTGGCCGACAAGCGCTCCGTCGCACGAACACATTGTGTGGTTCACGCTTTCGCCCAAGCCATTGCCTGTAGATCGCGCCAAGACGCCGGCGAAGCTGCGGGCGCGGGTCACATCGACGCCGTTTCGATATCCCGATTACAGCAGGATCAATCTGCCGCCTTCGCCTCGGGAAACGGATCTCGGTGCGTTGCACGGATTTCTGTTCGACTGTGCGCCGCAGAACCTGATCAATCTCACGCCGGAGCAGCGCGCCCACTGCGTGACGGCGAATGCGGGCGAAAAGCCCGACGATTCCGTCGACTATGCCGATCACACCGACCGGTCGAAGAATGCCGTGCGCTGGGCGCGCGGGCTGATGCGCAAGCAGCAGCCGCTTCTCCTGCCTTGCATGCCGCCCGGACTCGCAACATTGATTTGCCTGGGTAAGGGTATCTCCGGCGGCGGCTTCGACCTCGACATGCAGCCGAGCTACGGCGACAAGCCGCAGGACGTCCATGTGCCCAACAACGGCGATCCGCCCAATGGGCCGCCCGGCTAGGGCCTTGCGTCCGTTAAACACTTGTTATAACGTTCTGTAATAACAAACGTACCAACGGAATCGGCCATGCAGCACTTCTCTCTCAAGATCATCCAGATCGGCAATTCGCTGGGCGTGACATTGCCGAAAGAGGCCCTCGCCGCGCTCAAGGCGGAAAAGGGCGACACTCTGACGTTAACGCCGGCGCCTGACGGCTTTCGCCTCGGCTCTTACGACGCCGAGAAATCGAAGCAACTCGAGGTGGCACGAAAGGTGATGAAAAATCGCCGCCATGCCCTGCGCGAGTTGGCGAAGTGATGGAGTGGACATGGATCGATCGGGACGTCCTTCTGGCCGCGCATGACGAACAACTCCAGGAACACGGCGGCGCCACAGGCATTCGCGATGAGGGCTTGTTTGATTCGGCCCTCGCCAGACCGCAAAATCTTGCGGCCTATGGCGAACCCGACGCGTCGGCGCTCGCCGCGTCCTACGCATTCGGACTTGCGAAGAACCATGCGTTCGTCGACGGCAATAAACGCATAGCCCTTGTCGCGCTCGAATTGTTTCTCGAACTCAATGGGTTCGAGCTAGCTGCAGAAGATGCGCAATGTGTGATCGTCATCCTTTCGCTCGCATCCGGCGCATTTTCCGAAGACGACCTGGCCGCGTGGATTCGCCGGCACTTGAAAGCTGCATGATAGTCCGGTTTCGTCGGCCGTAACGGAGGGACATATATGGGTCTTTATGATCGTTATCTGCTGCCGCCGCTGCTTTCGGCGGCGATGAGCGCCAAGCCGATCACCTATCAGCGCCGCAAAGTCGTTCCCCGCGCAGAGGGCCGCGTGCTGGAAATCGGTTTTGGAGCTGGGCATAACCTTCCGTTCTACGACGCCACAAAAGTGACGCATCTGTGGGCGCTCGAGCCGTCCCACGAAATGCGCGCGCGCGCAGCCGAGCGCGTCGCCGCATCCCCGCTCGCGATCGAGTTCCTCGACCTACCCAGCGAAACGATTCCGCTGGATGGCAGCGCTGTGGACACGGTGCTCGTCACCTACACTCTGTGCACGATTCCCGATGTGATGAAAGCGCTGGGCGAGATGCGCCGGGTGCTGAAACCGGACGGGCGAATGATTTTTTGCGAGCACGGCGAGGCACCGGATGCCGGGGTCAAGCGTTGGCAGGAGAGGCTCACACCGGTGTGGAAGGCGGTAGGAGGCGGCTGCCATCTGGGGCGGCCAATTCCGCGCCTGATCCGCGACGCAGGGTTTCGCGTAGACGGACTGGAGACGATGTATCTTCCCGGCACGCCGCGCTTCGCGGGGTTCAATTATTGGGGCATGGCGGCAAGAGCATGAATCCGGTTCTTCTGACGATTTTCAAGGTCGCGATCACGGCCGGTGTCATCGTTGCACTCTCGGAACTCGCCAAGCGATGGACGATGGTGGCGACGATCGCGCCTTCCATTCCCATCGGCAGCGGGATGATTGCGATACTGCTCTATATCGACACCCAGGACAGCGCACGCGCCGGAAACTATGCGTGGAACGTGTTCCTGCTTACCCCGCCCGGCTCGGTGTTCCTGATCGCGGTGCCGCTATGCCTGCGTGCAGGGCTCGCGTTCTGGCCGAGCGTCGGCATTGCAGTCGCGCTTACAGTGGTCGCGTATTACGCCTACACCGTGATGCTGCAGCGGGTTTTCGGCATTACGCTTTAGGAGCCCATGCCCGCTGCGGTCAGCTTGTAGCAGGCCTTCGGTTCGAACCCAGCGAATATTCTCCGCCCTTCTCGATCGCGCGCTTGTAGGCAGGCCGCGCCTGCATCGCCTCGAGATAGTGCTGCAGAGCGGGATAATCCTTGAGGACTCCACTGGCATTGGCAGCCTCGAGGACGAACACGACCTGGATATCCGCGCCGGTAAGCCCCTTGCCGACGAGATAGTCGCGGCCCTTGAGCGCGTTCTCCATGTAGGAAAGCTGATTGGCGATTTCGCTGTCGATGCGCGGGCGCAACGGCGCTGCGCCGTCACCCAGAAATCCGGCGTAAAGATGCATCATCAAAGGCAGCATCGCCGAACCTTCGGCGTAATGCATCCATTCGATATATTTGACGTGGTCGTCCGATTTCGGATCGGGGCGCAGGCGACCGTTGCCGTATTTGTCGAGGATATATTCGACGATGGCGCCGGATTCCGCGATGGTGTGCTTGCCGTCCGTAATGACGGGCGATTTGCCCAGCGGATGCACCTTCTTCAACTCCGGCGGCGCCAGCGGCACGGGGCTCATGCGCTTGTAGTGAACGATCTCATACGGCGCGCCAAGCTCTTCCAATAGCCACAGAATGCGCTGCGAGCGTGAATTGTTCAGATGATGGACTTGAAGCATGGGGGTCTCCCGATATCGTCGAGCGTATCCGAGCAGGGTTGTAGCGCTGCGGCAAGTGCGGACGACGACGATCGCGGGATTCGTCGGCTTGTGGCCGGGATGCCCGCAAGACTTAGATTCTGGCCAGCCTGATTGCGCTTTCGGGGCAGGCCGCGACACAGAGCCCGCAGGAATGACATTGATCGGGTTTTGTCACGAAAGCCTGCTTGCCGCCATGCACGGCGACCTTCAGGCGCACGAAAAAGGGCAGTGCGCCGCGCTCATCGCTCGACAATTTGCGGACTGTGAACACGTCATACGGACATACACGCACGCAATCTTCCTTGCCCTCGCATTTGTGCGAATCGACCACCGGCGCGACGACACCCGGTGGTTGCTTGCAGGAAGATGTATCGGGATTGGCCAAAGGGCGAAGACCTATCTGTTCAATTCCCGCATCGCCGTGTCGAGCCCGCCGAGAGTGAGCGGATACATGCGGCCGGACATGATCTGCTGGATCAGCCCGATGGACGGCGTATATTCCCAATGCTTCTCCGCCACGGGATTGAGCCACACCGCGTGCTCATAGATTTGCGCCACGCGATCGAGCCAGAGCGCGCCCGCTTCCTCGTTCCAATGTTCCACCGAGCCGCCGGGATAGGTGATTTCGTAGGGGCTCATGGTCGCGTCGCCAACAAAGATCACTTTGTAGTCATGCGGGAATTTGTGCAGCACGTCCCAGGTTGGAAATTTCTCGTTGTGGCGGCGGCGATTGTCCTTCCACACGCTTTCATAGATGCAATTGTGGAAGTAGAAAAATTCCATATGCTTGAATTCGGTCTTGGCCGCGCTGAACAGTTCCTCGCAGAGCTTGATATAGGCATCCATCGAGCCGCCGATATCGAAGAATATAAGAACCTTCACCGTATTGTGGCGCTCGGGGATGAGCCTGAGATCGAGATAGCCCTTGTTGGCGGTGTCCTTGATTGTGCCGGGCAGATCGAGCTCGACTTCAGCGCCTTGGCGGGCCCATTTGCGCAGGCGGCGCAGCGCGATCTTGATGTTACGCGTGCCCAGTTCGACCGAGTCGTCCAGGTTTTTGTATTCGCGCTTGTCCCACACTTTCACAGCCTTGCCGTGACGGCCTTTGTCCTGGCCAATGCGCACACCCTCGGGGTTGTAGCCCATGGCGCCGAACGGCGAGGTCCCGCCCGTGCCGATCATCTTGGAGCCGCCTTCGTGGCGCTTCTTCTGCTCTTCGAGCCGCTGCTTCAGCGTCTCCATGAGCTTGTCCCAACCGCCCATGGATTCGATGAGCTTCTTTTCCTCCTCGGAAAGAAACTTCTCCGTCAACGCGCGCAACCACTCGTCCGGAATTTGGGTGATCTCGGAGGCTTCCAGAGATTCGAGGCCCTTGAACACATGGGAGAAAACGCGGTCGAATTTGTCGAGATTGCGCTCGTCCTTCACCAGCGCAGTGCGCGACAGGTAATAGAACTGATCGACCTTCATATCGATGACGTCGTGGGCCAGCGCATCCATCAGCGCCAGATACTCCTTCAATGTCACCGGTATGCGCGCGGAGCGTAGCTCGTCGAAAAACTGGAAGAACATGGGCGTCTCGTTCGATAGCGGTTCAGCGATCCTAGCGCGAAGCGGGGGCGGGGGCCAACCCCAGCAATTCGGGCCGGTATTCGAAATGCATGGTATCGTAGTGGTACCAACGGCCGCCCCAGATGAAGCCGTGACGCTCGAAGATATCGACAATTTGTTCCGGCATCCGGTTGCGCCACACGGCGCGCGCGACTTTGCCGCTATCCCAGAGCCAGTAGCTGGAGAACGCGAGATTGAGATCGATCGCTGCGCCATAAGCGTGCATGGAGGGCTGCTGCGCATCCGCCACTCCGCGGCAGGCATAGGTACCGGCGATCGGCCAAGCAGCTCGCCGGACCGGCTCCGGCAACGCATCAATCTCTGACGAAATCTGGCTCAAGCGGTCGGCCACGCCATTGATGCGCGTGACTTCGATTTGGTGCCCCCAGTGCTTCGGCAGCCAGACAACAGATACGAGATTCGGCGTGACCTCGCTTTTGCGGCAATCGCCATACATCGCATCGAAGAGTGCCTTGTTGCGGAACCGGCCCGGATCGAAGTTCTCTGCCGGCGCTGTAAGCGGCGAACCCGTCGGATAGGCGATCCGAAACATGTCGCGTACCGACGCATGTATCAGCACAATATCGAACGGCATCGCGCTATCGGAAACGCCTGCATCCAGACGCGCGCCATTGTGCAGGATCAGATCGTTGCCTAATCGAGCCTGAATCGTTTCGGGATAGGCTGCAACGAGCGTGTCGAGCGCGTCGGCCGCAAATGCCGGCGTTGCTGCGAACGCAAGCGTCGCGACAAGCGACCCAATGCTATTTCGTGCCGATCTGGCTTTGTGCGGCGGCATAGATCGCGCGCAGGAAATCCTGCTCGAGTGGCGTGTCGCGCGGATCGGCATATTCGATCGTGGCCTCCACCGCCCAGTTCTTGAGCGCCGCGCCCGTGAAGAGCACACGATAGTGCAGCTCTTCGAGCTTCGACGTTTCATAGGTGCGCGCATAGACGGAGAGCGGTTCGCCGTCACCGGGCAGGACTTCCGGCTTTTCGGAAATCTGCTTGCCGCCCGTGCCTTCCTGTTCGGTAAAATCCGCTGCCATCGATGCTTTGGGATCGTAGGTGCCGGTCAATGGCGTCAGCTTGATCGTGCCGTAAACACCATTGAGGACGGAATAGGCGCAGAAATCGGTTTGCGATTCGGGATCGGCATCGCCCACGGCGTCGCGCTCGAACAGGCCGATCTTGGCTGGGCAAACGAAGCCGGACGCCTTGTGCACTTTCGCGCCGTCTTTGCCGTCCGCGAACGCATCGCCCGGCGCAGATTGCGCATGAACCATCGGCGCGACGAAAAGAAACGCGAGGGCGCCGAGCGCGACCCTCAATTCCGTGTCTCCCGCCGCGCGAGAAATGCCAACCGCTCGAACAGATGCACATCCTGCTCGTTCTTGAGGAGTGCCCCGTGCAGGGGCGGAATGAGCTTGGTCGGATCGCGCTCTTTCAGCGCTTCGGGCGGAATGTCTTCGTTGAGCAGCAACTTGAGCCAGTCGAGCAGTTCGGAGGTTGACGGCTTCTTCTTCAGGCCCGGCACGTCGCGTATCTGGTAAAAGACGTTCAGTGCTTCCGAGACCAGCTTCTGCTTGATGTTGGGATAATGCACGTCAACGATCTTCTGCATCGTCTCGCGCTCAGGGAATTTGATATAGTGAAAGAAGCAGCGGCGCAGGAATGCGTCGGGCAGTTCCTTCTCGTTGTTCGAGGTGATCATCACGACGGGACGGCGTTCGGCCTTGATCGTTTCGCCCGTCTCGTAGACGAAGAATTCCATGCGATCGAGTTCGAGCAGAAGGTCGTTGGGAAATTCGATGTCCGCCTTGTCGATCTCGTCGATCAGGAGCACCGGGCGCTTTTCCAGCTTGAACGCTTCCCAGAGCTTGCCCTGCTTGATGTAGTTTTTGACGTCCTTGACGCGCACGTCGCCCAACTGGGAATCCCTGAGGCGCGTGACCGCATCATATT
>PLJH01000073.1 GCA_003139615.1 Alphaproteobacteria bacterium | reverse complement strand
TAGCCTCAAGGGGCGGGTGGAAATTCTGCGCAGATTGAAATTGAAACCTGCATGTGCGGTAGTCCTCGTTGTGCTTTGGGGGATGACAACATGCGGGCCATAACCGGGAACTCAGCGTCTCGCGGAACGATATGTTATTTGGCAGCCACGCTGATGTTGACGGTCGCGTCGGGTTCGGCCCGGGCAGCAGTGGTGATCTCCTCCGGCGCGACGAAGAATATCGCGTGCGCGAGCGGCGTCTGCACGCCGACGGCAAAATTCGCCGTGTTGAATGTCGGCCAGCTTGAGAGTCTTTTGGCCTCGGGCAAAGTGAAAGTCACAACAGGCGGCGCGAAGGCCTCGGATATCACGATCACCGCCGCCCTAAGCTGGGCCAGCAGCAACAGGCTCGCGCTCACCGCGTACCGCTCGATCACCATCAACAAGGCGGTCGCGGTGAACGGAACGGGCGCGTTGATCCTCGTCACCAACAATGGCGGCACGGGCGGAACGTTGTCATTCGGCAGAACAGGTCATATCAGCTTCCTGAGCACCGCCAACAATCTCACGATCAACGGCGCGGCCTACACGCTCGTCGCCGACACGACGACTTTGGCGAACGACATCACGTCCAATCCCGGCGGCGATTTCGCCCTCGCAAGCGATTATAACGCGACGGGCAATCCGTCTTTCGTAGGCACGATGTTCACCGGCAATTTCCAGGGTCTCGGAAATACGATTTCGGATTTGGAGGTTACGAGTTCGAGCGAATATACAGGCCTGTTCGCGCAAGTCGGCCCTGGCGGCACGGTTGAGAATACCAGACTCACGAAGGCCACTATCACGATCAACAACAATATCGGGTCCGAGAATAATGACGCACAGGGTGGAATACTTGTCGGTCTGAACCAAGGTCTGCTGGAAGGCGATTCGGTCGACGGCCACGTCAGAGGGCAAAACACCGTATTTGCAGGCGGTTTGGTTGGGTATAACGAAGGGGGATCCGTCGTCGCGTCCTATGCGTCTGCGACTGTGACCGCCAACGATCGTTTCGAACGCGAAAACTCCCTCGTCGGTGGATTGGTTGGTTATAACAACATGGGCTTGATCAGCAACTCCTATGCAACCGGCGAGGTTAAGAGTTTCAGCAATGATAGCGTTGGCGGGCTGATCGGCTTTGATGTGGGAGGAACGATCGCAAATTCCTATGCCACAGGTTCTGTGAAGGGCGGCAGTGGCGCTACAGTGGGCGGTCTGGCAGGTTATAACGCCTCAAGCAGCAACTCTGCCGGCTCCGGCGGAACGATCATCGGTTCTTATTCGACGGGCGCCGCGAGCGTGGGCTCTGACAGCTTCGTTGGCGGATTGGTCGGAGAGGAGGATACGGCGAATCCCGACTCAGCCTGCTACTGGGACACAACGACCAGCGGCATTACAAATCCAAGCCAGGGCGCTGGTAAGCCCAGCAACGATCCCGGCATCACCGGCCTGAGCACGGCGCAATTGCAGGCCGGATTGCCCAGCGGCTTCGATCCGACGATCTGGGGGGAGAGCCCGAGCATCAATGGCGGGCTGCCCTATCTCCTCGCTCTGCCGCCGCCGGCGTAAGTCCGTTCGCGAACGAAGAATTGTTGGGTCGCGCGGCGTATTCGACCGTGCGGTGGTGGATCGTGCGTCGACCACCGCATCACCGCTTTTTCAAGCGCGCGATCCTCAAACCATGTACGCTTCTGCCGATCTTGAGGGGATGAGCGTGCATGTCGTCGATGAGCACGTTGCGTGTTGCAAAGAATATCGGACATCTGGCTGCCGCTTCGGCACTGGTTGCAATCGGCGCCGCAAGCCCGACGCGGGCAGCAGTGGTGATCTCCTCCGGCGCGACGAAGAACATCGCGTGTGCGAGCGGCGTCTGCACGCCGACGGCAAAATTCGCCGTGTTGAACGTCGGCCAGCTTGAGAGTCTTTTGGCCTCGGGCAAAGTGAAAGTCACAACAGGCGGCGCGAGGGCCTCGGATATCACGGTCACCGCCGCCTTAAGCTGGGCCAGCAGCAACAGACTCGCGCTCACCGCGTACCGCTCGATCACCATCAACAGGGCGGTCGCGGTGAACGGAACGGGCGCGTTGCTCCTCGTCACCAACAATGGCGGCACGGGCGGAGCACTCTCATTCGGCCCACAAGGTCACGTCAAGTTTCTGAGCACCGCCAACAATCTCACGATCAACGGCGTGGCATACACGCTTGTCGCCGATACGACGACTCTTGCAAGCGACATCGCGTCCAATCCCGGCGGCGATTTCGCCCTTGCGAGCGATTATAACGCGACGGGCAATCCGTCTTTCGTGATCACGACGTTCACGGGTAGCTTCGAGGGGCTGGGTAACGCCATCTCAAATTTGAGCCTTGTGGCCAGCAACGACAATTTCGGGCTGTTTGCCCAGTTGGGCAGCGGCGGCGCGATCACCGACGTTCGATTGACGACGAGCGCGATATCCGGTGGTACCCAAGCCATTGGCGCCCTCGTGGGATCGAACGAAGGATATCTCGCGGGCGATTCTACGTCCGGCACATTGGGCGTAACCGAGGAGGCAGGAGGTGGGCTTGCAGGCATCAATCAAGGTACAATCGTGGACTGTTCTTCGACGATCAAGGTCTCCGCGGACGCTAAGCGGAACAATGCGGTAATAGGCGGCTTGGTCGGTTTGAATGGGCCTGGCGGCACCATCGATTCCTCCTACGCGTCCGGTCACGTTACCAGCAAAGAACAGGACGCCGATGGTGGATTGGTCGGATCAAACGAAGGATCGATAAGCAATTCGTACTCGACGGGATCCGTAACCGGAGTCGTTGATGTGGGGGGACTGGTTGGCATTAACTCTTTCGCAGCCGGCACGACCAGAGGTTTAATCAGCAATTTTTATTCGACTGGAGCCGTCAACGGAGGTTCCGGCAGCACGGTCGGTGGCTCTATCGGAGAAGATGCGCAGCCGGGCGGCGTGACGACGTCTTACTGGGACATGACGACCAGCGGCATCACCAATCCGGCGCAGGGTGCGGGCAATGTCAACAACGATCCCGGCATCACCGGCCTGACCACAGCGCAATTGCAAGCAGGATTGCCGAGCGGCTTCGACCCGACGATCTGGGGCGAGAGCCCGAGCATCAATGGCGGGCTGCCCTATCTCCTCGCCCTGCCGCCGCCGGCGTAAGCGGCGGACACTCCGACCAATGGAGTTGACAAAAGAACCGGGCGCGGCTTAATCTTCGAAGGAACATTTCATGAACGAAATTGATGGATCACCGTGCTGACGACGCTTTCGCTTTTTCTTCCCCCGTTTACGGNNGTTATTCCCTGCTGTGAGGGAAATTATCGAACGCGGGCCGAACGGATTGTGGCGATCGGGTGAGTCATTTTTTGCTGAGAAGAACAGGCGGAGATCAGGCGAAATAACAGGCGGAATATCAGGCGAAGAACAGGCGGCGCGTTTGCCTGATATGCGTGCAGGACTCCGCACAAACGCCGGCATTTTCGGTTGTATCGTGTGCGCGCAAAAATTTATCGCATCACGAATCGAATTGACACGGTTCCCTCTCTCACCATTGCCGGGCTTGACCCGGCAACCCATCTGCGAGCCATTCGTACCTTCGGAAATTTGTGAAGAGTCATTCGCCGCGCGGACGCGCGGCAGCTGGATGGCCGCCTCAAGGGCGGCCACGGTGAGGGATGGTGAATCGATTCAGTCCGAAAATGCCTTACGACACCAACCGCGCCCAGCCCTGTGCGCCGAGCGCTTCGAGCGGCTGGAACCGGATTTTGTAGTCCATCTTCTCGCTGCCGCCGATCCAATAGCCGAGATAGACGTAAGGCAATCCGCGCGCCCGCGCCGCATCGACATGATCGAGGATCATTTGCGTGCCGAGGCTGCGCGCCGTCTCGCCCGGATGGAAGAAGCTGTAGACCATCGAAAGCCCGTCGCGCAGCACATCCGTGAGCGCGCAGGCGAGCAAGCGTCCCTGTTCGCCTTCAGCCGCCGTTTCGCGATATTCGACGATGTGGGTATTCACGGGCGTTTCTTCGACCATCGCGACATAGTCGAACAGGCCCATATCCGACATGCCGCCGCCGGAGTGCCGCGAGTCGAGATAGGTGCGCAGGAGCGCAAATTGCTCGCGCGTCGCTTCGGCCGGCACTTCGCGGCGGACGAAGTCTGCATTGCGGCGCTTGATCCGTTTCTGGCTCCGCGACGGCCCGAACTCGGCCACGACAATGCGTACCGACACGCATGCCGCACAGCCTTCGCAGGCAGGGCGATAGGCGATCATCTGGCTGCGGCGGAAGCCGGAATGGGTGAGGGCTTCGTTCAGCGGTTGCGCGAGGGAGCCGTTCAGCCGGGCAAAGACCTTGCGCTCGGTTCGGCCGGGCAAATACGGACACGGACCTCCCGGCGTCAGGAAGAATTGCGGCAGACGTGTCGTTCTTTGATCGGTCAATCCTGTTCCACCAGCCGTTCGCAGAACCGAATTATGACTATGGATTTGGTCGGGGCGCCAGTGCGTACCGGCCATAATCTGCAATCAAAGTTTATGGTCCGGCGGAACGGGCGGCGCTTCGCGCAGGAGCACGATGCTGAGCCGGCGATTGGCGGACGCGTTGGGATCCTCCGGCAGAAGCGGATCGGACCCTGCCTTGCCGGCCACTTCATAGATGCGGTCCGGATCGACTCCCGCACCCGTGATGATCGCGCGTGCGGCATTGGCGCGGGCAGCGGAAAGTTCCCAATTAGACACCGCGCCTTCGGATGCCTTGCCGCCGGTATGGCCGCTGATCGAGATTCGATTGGGCAACCGATCGATGATTTTCGCCACCATCTGAAGCAGCTTCTTCGTGTAGGGCATGGGCTCCGTAGAGCCCGGCTGGAACATCGGCCGTCCGTCTTGGTCCACCAGCTGGATGCGCAAACCTTCCGGCGTTTGATCGACCATCACCTGACGCGACAGATCGGCGATGTCGGGGCTGTCCTGCATCGCTTGCCGAATCGATTCGGCTGCCGAGGTGAATTGCTCGTCGCGAGTCGAGGCCGACGCGTGCTCGGAAGCATCGCTCGCGGCTTCCGAAGAGGTGGCCTGGCCTTGCGCGTCGGTCGAGCCGCCGCTCTTTTTCGCGGTATCGTGCGAGCGAATGGGGTCCGATGGAGCGGGCGGGCTGTCTTTCTGGTTGATCGACGTTACGCCCGCTGCGCGCGCGCCTTGCTGACCGAGAACTTTGCCGCCCAGCACGCCGCCGGAGCCGCTGGACGTCTGCGAAATGCTTTGCGCCGCGAAATAATCGGCGATTCCGCGCTTCTGTTCCGGCGTCGTGGTGTTGATCAGCCACATCAGCAGGAAGAAAGCCATCATGGCCGTCACGAAGTCGGCATAGGCGACTTTCCACGCGCCGCCGTGATGGGCGCCATGGTCGCCCTTTTTGATACGCCTGATGATGATGGCGCCGTCGTTCGCCATGTCCAAAACCCCAACCCAGGAGCGATGGCGTCCACGCCGGGCTTTCCCCGGTCGCGCGCCTCGCCTAATTTCTTCGCGACAGAATGCACGCCGCGACTTAACCAAGCGTTTAGCGGGGACCATCCGATGACTTTCGATGCACGCGCCTTTCGGCAGGCCCTGGGAAGTTTTCCGACTGGGGTCGCCGTGGTGACGGCCGCGCCGCCGGAACAACATCCGCTCGGCATCACGGTGAATTCGTTTACGTCCGTGTCGCTCGATCCGCCGTTGGTGCTCTGGTGCCTGGATCGCAGGTCCGATCGTTACCACACGTTTACCAAGGCGCCCGGTTACACGATCAGCGTGCTCGGGACCGCGCACGAGAACGTGTCGTCGCGGCTCGCCAAACAGGGCGCCCACCATCTGGAGGGAATTGAATTGCTGCCCACGGAACTCGGCCCCCCGGCGCTTGCGGACGCATTGGCAATCTTCGAATGCGCCGCGGAGGCTGCCCATGAGGGGGGAGACCACGCGATTCTGGTGGGGCGCGTCCTGCGTTTCGCCATGCGCGAGGCGGGCGCGCCGCTGGTCTTCTTCCGGGGCCGCTATGGTGCATTGGCGGCATCGTCCGGCTGACGGATTAAGTCCTGTCATCCCGAAAAACGGCGGGAACTCCGGTTGGCGGGCTGCTATGCGCAGAGAGCTTAGCGAACCTAAGCTGTTGAAATGTCGAGTTATTATATTGGAAAGCATTTTCCGTGAATATCTTGCAGCTTATAATAACGCTGCTTATGTTATCTCCGCTTAGAGATGCTTCAAATGCAGAATTTCGACCGCGACCCGCTGATATTGCTGCACGACGTCGCCCGCATGATGCGGACGCGGTTCGACCAGCGCGCGCGGGCGCGCGGCATGACCAGGGCGCAATGGGTGATCCTGGGTCGGCTCAGCCGCCAGCCGGGCATTTCCCAGAACGAAATGGCCGCCATCTGCGAAGTCGAGCCGATTACGGTCGGCCGGTTGATCGACCGCCTGGAGGCCCGCGGATTGGTCGAACGCCGCGCCGATCCCACCGACCGTCGCATCCGCCGTCTGCACCTTCTGCCGGCGGCGCAACCCATTCTCGACGAGATTACGAGCTATCGCGAGCTCATCAGTGACGAGGTCTTTTCCGGCCTCGGGGAGCACGCGCATTCGCAACTTGTCGACACGCTTCTTCACATCAAAAGCAATCTGAACGCCGAAGGCGCAGCCGCGCCGCAGATGGCGGTCGCGGAGTAGGAATATGTCAGCGTTACAAACCGACACCTCACAATATGCAGCCGGCCTTCGCGAGCCGCGGGGATTGAGTTGGGGTTTCATTGGCCGTTTGCGCACCGACCGTGCCTTCTTGCGTCGTTTTCTGATGATCGGCGGCGTCGCTTTGGTCGTGGTGGTATCGCTCGCCGTCTGGCTGACGGGCGGGCGCTATGTCGGCACCGACGACTCCTATGTGCACGCCGCACAGCTCAACGTATCGACCGACGTGTCGGGTCTCGTGAAGGACGTCGACGTTCATGAAGGCCAGACCGTCAGGAAAGGCGATGTGCTGTTCCGCATCGATCCGCTCCAGTTCCAGATTGCGCTTGCCAACACCAAGGCCAATCTCGTGCAGCAACGGCTGACATTGACCTCGATGAAAGACGACTATCAGCGCATGTTGCGCGATGCTGCTGCCCAGCAGGCACAGGTTGCACTCGATCAGGTAACATTCGGTCGCTACGCAGCGCTGCTCAAGGTGAACAGCATTGCCAAGGCGCAATACGACACGGCGAAATTCACGCTTGCCACGGCGCAGAACACGCTCAGCTCGCTGCAAGATCAGGCGGAGGTGCAACTCGCCAAGCTCGGCGGCAATCTGAACACGCCGGTCGAGCAGATGCCCGCCTATCTGGCAGCTCTTTCGCAGGTCAACGAGCAGCAGCGTCAACTCGACCATACCGTAGTGCGTGCACCGTTCGACGGCATCGTCACCCAGGTCGATTCCCTTCAGCCGGGCACGCTTGTCATCTCGGCGCTCTCGTCTTTTTCGACCACAAGCGCCGTCGGTCTGGTGTCCACCGAAAATGTGTGGGTGGAAGCCAATATGAAAGAGACCGACGTCACAAACGTCAGGATCGGAGATCCGGTCGAGGTGACCATCGATACCTATCCGGGACGGACCTGGCACGGCCATGTCGACTCGATCAGCCCCGCCACCGGTTCGGACTTCTCGGTGCTGCCCTCGGAAAATGCGAGCGGAAACTGGGTGAAGGTGACGCAGCGCCTGACCGCGCGCATCAAGCTCGACATCAAGCCCGGCGATCCGTTGCTGCGCGCGGGCATGAGCACCGACGTGTCGATTGACACGGGCCACCGCCGCTGGTGGCGCATGCTGTTTGGACACTAAGGCGCGTCGAAAACTCCCATGTCGCGTGCAGTAGGTCTTTCGTCGGACGCCTATGAGAGCAAATTCGAGCTCCGCATCGTGATGCTGTGCTCGATGGCCGGCACATTGATGCAGGCTCTCGACTCCACGATCGCAAATGTGGCGCTGCCGGATATGCAGGGCAGCCTCGCGGCGTCGCGCGACCAGATCACCTGGGTTTTGACGTCCTACATCGTTGCGGCTGCGATCATGACGGCGCCCGTGGGTTGGCTTTCGTCCCGGTTCGGCCGCAAGAACGTCGCGCTTGTCAGTCTCGCCGGCTTCACCATCACCTCGATGATGTGCGGCGCCGCACAGACGCTCGATCAAATGGTCATATTTCGACTGCTGCAGGGCGTGTTCGGTGCGGCGCTCTCCCCGCTGTCGCAAGCGATCATGCTGGATCTTTATCCGCCGCAGAAGCGCGGACAAATGATGGCGATCTGGGGCATGGGCGTCATGCTGGGCCCAATTCTCGGCCCCACATTGGGCGGCTGGCTGACGGAGTCTTACAATTGGCGGTGGGTCTTTTATGTGAATCTGCCGTTCGGTATCGCCTCGGTAACCGGCATTGCGCTTTTCCTGCGAGACACGCACCGCGATTCGACGCTGCGGTTCGACTGGTTCGGCTTCGGCGTGCTTGGCGTGGGCTTGGGCGGGATGCAATTGATGCTCGACCGCGGCACGTCGCAGGATTGGTTTGGTTCCATGGAGATCGTGGCGGAAGCGGTGATCGGCGGCCTGGGGCTTTATCTCTTCATCGTGCACATGCTCACGGGCAAAGGCACGTTCATCCCGCGCGAAATGTTTCGCGATCGCAATTTCGTCTCGGCGCTGTTCCTGATGTTCATGATCGGTCTCGTGATGCTTGCCAGTTCCGCGCTCCTGCCGCCCTTTCTACAGAATCTCGGTGGTCGTACGGTAACCGAAACCGGTATTCTGATGGCGCCGCGCGGCGTCGGCACGATGATCGCAATGGTTCTCGCGGGCCGGTTCGCAGCGCGATTCGATCCACGATATGTGATGACCGGCGGCCTGCTGCTTCTCCTGTGGTCGATGTTCGAAATGTCGCGCTGGACGCCGGACATCGCGACCTGGTGGCTGATCGTCACGACGTTTATCCAGGGCATCGGCATGGGCTTCGTCTTCGTGCCGATGAATCTGGCCGCGTTCGCGACACTGCCTGCGGTGTTCCGCACAGACGGTGCTGCGCTCGTCAATCTGATCCGGAACGTCGGCGCTGCGATCGGCATTTCGATCACCACGACGGTCCTCGCGATGAGCATGCAGATCGTGCATTCTCAAATGGCCGAAAGCGCCAATCCGTTCAATCGGAACCTGGCCACGAATGCGCCCAGCATGTTCTGGAATTTGCAAATTCCGTTCGGTATGCAAAATCTCGATATGATGATCACGCAAAATGCGGCCGTCGTTGCCTATGCGAATGATTTCCTGTTTATGTTTTACATCAGCCTGCCGTCACTGCTTGTGGTATTCCTGATGAAACGGCCGCCGCCTGCGTCCGGGCCAACCCATATCGAAGTGATGGAATAGCAGGCGCCGGCTTAACGACGGAAGGAATGGCGATGGCATTGCGCGTGGCATTCATCGGTTTGGGCGTGATGGGATTCCCGATGGCGGGACATCTCGCGCGTGCGGGTCACGAAGTGGTCGTTTACAACCGCACCGCTGCCAAGGCCGTCTATTGGGTCGAGCAATATGGCGGCCGATCTGCGCCGACACCTGCTGCGGCAGCGGAGGGCGCGGAAATCGTGCTCGCCTGCGTCGGTCGCGATAGCGACGTGCACGAAGTGACATTGGGTGGACAGGGCGCGTTTGGCGCAATGGGCAAAGGTGCAGTCTTCGTCGATCACACGACCGCCTCTGCAGGAATTGCGCGCAAACTGGCGGAGAAAGCGCGCGGGCGCGATTTCGGTTTTGTCGACGCGCCGGTTTCCGGAGGCGAGCAGGGCGCGAAGAACGGCCAGCTCACCATCATGTGCGGGGGCAGCGAAGCGGATTACGCGAAGGCCGAACCCGTGATGGCCGCCTATGCGCGCCAATGCCGTCTGCTGGGCGCCGCAGGGTCCGGCCAACTCACAAAGATGGTCAACCAGATTTGCATCGCGGGGGTCGTACAGGGTCTTTCCGAAGGCTTGAGCTTTGCGCGTGCGGCCGGCCTCGATCCTCAGGCCGTCGTCGATGTGATCTCGAAGGGCGCGGCGCAATCCTGGCAGATGGAGAACCGCCACAAGACCATGCTGGCCGATCATTTCGAGCACGGCTTCGCGGTTGAATGGATGCGCAAGGATCTGGCGATTTGTCTCGACGAAGCGCGGCGGTCCGGCGCGTCGCTCCCGATTACGGCGCTGATCGACCAGTTTTACGCCGAAGTCGAAAAAATGGGCGGCCGCCGTTGGGATACGTCGAGCCTGTTTGCCCGCATGGAAAAGCTGCGGGACGGTCGAGTATGAACGAAAACGGGCGTGGACGTGCGTATCATCACGGCGACCTGCGCAACAGCTTGCGCGAAGCCGCGCGCGCGATTCTGGAAGAGGAAGGTCTGGCAGCGCTCAGCCTGAGGGCGGTTGCACGGCGCGCGGGCGTGAGCCACGCGGCGCCCTACCGCCATTACGCCAATCACGAAGCACTTCTTGTGGAACTTGCGATCGAAGGGTTCGAGGAATTACGCGCGGAAATCGCGATGGCGGCGTCCGGGCCGGGGCTCGAGGACGAGCGCATCTCGGAAATCGGCGCGGCCTATATGCGCTTCGTGGCGCGCCGGCCCGCGCTGGCGCGATTGATGTTCGGACCGCAGCTGCCCAACCGGGATTCATTTCCCGATCTTGGCGTCGCCGCGGACTCGGTTGGAACGGAAATCGGCGCTGCCTTGAACGATACCGCCCTCGGGCTCGCGGTGTGGGCCGCGGTGCACGGCCTCGCGATGCTGATCCTCGAGAACGTCATCGATCTTGGACAGCGCCGCTCGGGACTCGATGTGCTTCCGTCGCGCGCCGAAATCATCCTGCGAAGCCTGTTCACGGCTTCGCAGCGTCACGACCTCTGATCGAATTCCCCTACTTGGGCGTCGTCGTCAATGCGCTGTCCTGGAATTCGCGGATCGCTTGCTGATTGCGAAACTGGATCGCATTCCATTCGTGCTTGGTGTGACACTCGCTGCTGTGGAGGAGCACACCATCATGCACGAGCCCATGGCAGATCACGGGGTTGGGATCTGGGGTGGTCGAGACGGCGGAGACCGGTTGGGCGGTCGGCTGTTGACTCTGATCAGCCAACGCGGCGCTGGCCGATACGAGAACGAAGCCGAAGGCGATTGCAAGAATGGGTGAGCGCATGGCGATTCCTCGCGTTAAGTTGGCGTAATTATTCGGGCGGGCCGACTCCAAGAGCAAGGTCTGGTAGCGTGAAAACGGGCCATTTCCGTTCACTTCGAGTTGAAGCGGGTCGTTTCTCACACGGTCGTGATTCCCGCTAGCCGCTCTTCAGAAGCTTTGCGGCATCGAGTGCGAAATAGCTGAGGATGCCGGAGGCGCCCGCACGCTTGAACGCCATCAGGCTCTCGAGGATCACGCGGTCGCGTTCGAGCCAGCCGCGTTCGATGGCAGCGATCAGCATCGAATACTCGCCCGAGACCTGATAGGCGAAGGTCGGCATATGAAATGTGTCCTTCACGCGCCGCACCAGATCGAGATAGGGCATGCCGGGTTTCACCATCACCATGTCGGCGCCTTCGGCGATATCGAGCGCGACTTCGCGCAACGCTTCGTCGCCGTTCGCAGGATCCATCTGGTAGGTGCGCTTGTCGCCCGTCAGCGATTTTGCCGAACCCACGGCATCGCGGAATGGTCCGTAAAACGCCGAGGCGTATTTTGCGGCATAAGCCATGATGAGCGTATTCTTGAATCCGCCCGCTTCGAGTGCCGCGCGGATTGCGCCGATGCGACCGTCCATCATGTCCGACGGCGCGATAATATCGCAGCCCGCTTCCGCCTGGACGAGCGCCTGGCGCACGAGGATTTCCAGCGTCTCGTCGTTCGCCACATAACCATCGACGAGGACGCCGTCATGGCCGTGGCTGGTGTAGGGATCGAGCGCCACATCGCAGAGCACGCCGATGTCCGGCACCGCGCGTTTGATTTCGCGCACCGCACGGCACACAAGATTGGAAGGGTTGGTCGCCTCGCGTCCGTCGGGCGTTTTCAGACCCGGATCCGTGTAGGGAAACAGCGCGACGACCGGAATGCCAAGCTTCGCCGCTTCTTCCGCAGCACCAGCCACGAGGTCCGCCGACAGACGGTCGACTCCCGGCATCGACGCCACCGGGTCGCGTCGCTTTTCGCCGTCGACCACAAAAAGCGGCCAGATGAAATCGGCGGCCGAAAGCGTGGACTCGGCCACCAGCCGCCGCGTCCAGTCATGGCGGCGCAGGCGGCGCATACGGGTCGCGGGAAAGGCTTGTTGCGAGGCCATTGCGATAAGTTCCCGGCTGAAGGCCAGACCCTCTAATCACCCCGGCCGTCGCTAAGCAAGGGCGGCTAGGGGTGGCTGACCGGGGAAACTCGGCCATTGCAAAAGCGAGTCAACGGCTTCATTTACGAGCCCTGAAATTCACCGCTCGCAAGGCGACCCATGGATTTTGAACTGACGGAAGACCAACGGGCGGTACAGGATGCCGCCCGGCGTTTCGGGATCGAGAAACTCGCGCCTTATGCCGCCGAATGGGACGAGACGGAACATTTCCCCGTCGATGTGCTGCGCGCCGCTGCCGAACTCGGCTTTGCCGGCATCTATGTGAAGGGCGATGTCGGGGGCTCGGAGATGACGCGGCTCGACGCGGCGATCATCTTCGAGGAATTGTCCGCGGGCTGCACCTCGACCGCGGCGTTTCTGTCCATCCACAACATGGCGTCCTGGATGATCGACCGCTTCGGCGGCGAGACGCAACGCAAGCGCTTCCTGCCCGATCTCGTGTCGATGAAAAAGATCGCGAGTTATTGCCTGACGGAGCCCGGAGCGGGTTCGGATGCCGCAAGCCTGCGCACGCGCGCTGTGAAGGATGGCGATCACTACGTGCTCAACGGCGCCAAGGCATTCATCTCCGGCGCGGGAACATCGGAGGTGTATGTCTGCATGGTGCGTACGGGCGAGGATGGACCCAAAGGCATTTCGTGTCTTGTTGTCGAGAAGGGCACGCCGGGGCTCTCGTTCGGCAAGAAGGAGCGAAAGATGGGTTGGAACAGCCAGCCCACCGCGCAAGTGATCTTCGAGGATTGCCGCGTTCCGGTCGCCAACCGTATCGGCGCGGAAGGCGAGGGCTTCCGCATCGCGATGATGGGTCTCGACGGCGGGCGCATCAATATCGGCGCGTGCTCGGTGGGAACCGCGCGTGCGGCGCTCGACGAAGCCAAAGCCTATGCCCATGACCGCAAGCAATTCGGCCGACCGATCTCCGATTTTCAGGCGTCGCAATTCAAGCTCGCCGATATGGCGACGGAGCTGGAAGCATCGCGGCTGATGATCCGCAATGCCGCCTCGGCGCTCGATCGCCGCGATCCGCAGGCTACCATGTTGTGCGCGATGGCCAAGCGGTTCGCGAGCGACATGGGCTTCAAGATTGCCAACGATGCGCTGCAGCTTCACGGCGGTTACGGCTATCTGAAGGATTTTCCGGCCGAGCGGCATGTGCGCGACCTGCGCGTGCATCAGATCCTGGAAGGCACCAACGAGATCATGCGCGTGATCNNATCACGCTCAATCGTCCCAAGGCGCTCAACGCGCTGACGCATGGTATGTGCCTCGCGATGAAGGCGCAGCTCGATGCGTGGGCGGTCGCCTCGGCGATCAAGACCGTTGTCGTTCGCGGCGCGGGTGAGCGTGCGTTCTGCGCCGGCGGCGATATCCGCGCACTCTACGATTCCGGCCGCGCCGGTACGCCCTACGCGCTCGATTTCTATCGCGACGAATATGTGCTCGACGCGACGATCAAGCACTTCCCGAAGCCTTATGTCGCGCTGATCCGCGGCATCGTGATGGGTGGCGGCGTGGGCGTGTCGCTGCACGGCAGCCACCGTGTTGCCGACGAAAGCACGATGTTCGCGATGCCCGAGACGGGAATAGGTCTCTTTCCGGACGTCGGCGGAAGCTATTTCCTGCCGCGCCTGCCTGGTGAAACGGGAATGTATCTCGCCTTGACAGGCGCGCGGCTCAAGAGCGCGGGCGCGGTGAATTCTGGTGTCGCGACTCATTTCGTCCCGGCGGCGAATACGGACGTGCTGATCGAGCGCCTCGCGGCGAGTGAGGCGCCGGACGCTGCGATTGCTGCTCTCGCCGGCAACGCCGGTGCGCCACCTTTGGCAGAGCATCAGGCAGCAATCGACCGCTGTTTCGCAGGTAGTTCTGTCGAGGCGATATTGTCGGCGCTCGATTCTGCCGGCACCGATTGGGCGCGCGCGACTGCCGCCACTGTCCGTACCAAATCCCCGACGAGCCTCAAGATCGCGTTTCGTCAATTGCGCGAGGGGCGCAAACTTGAATTCGACGATTGCATGCGAATGGAATTCCGCATGGTGAACCGCGTAATCGCAGGTCATGATTTTTACGAGGGCGTGCGGGCCACCATCATCGACAAAGACCAATCGCCGAAATGGAACCCCGCGACGTTCGAAGCCGTAACTGACGCGGACATCGATACCTATTTTGCGCCGCTTGGCGAAAAGGAGCTGAAGCTATGAGTACGATCGCTTTTATCGGTGTCGGCAATATGGGTGGGCCGATGGCCCGCAATCTGCTCAAGGCGGAGCACGCTGTCACCGCCTTTGACCTGAGCGCTTCCGTACTTGAGCCCGTCCTGAAAGCCGGCGCAAAGAAGGCGGCGACTGCCAATGAGGCGGTGACAGATGCAGATATCGTCGTCACCATGCTGCCCGCCGGTCAGCATGTGCGCAGCGTTTATCTCGACAACGGCATTCTGGGCGCGGCAAAAAAAGGCGCGCTGCTGATCGACAGTTCGACTATCGATATCGATTCTGCGCGTATTGTCCACGCCGCGGCTGAGAAGGCCGGGTTCGATTTTCTCGATGCGCCCGTGTCGGGCGGCGTCGGCGGCGCGGAAGCCGGCACGCTCACTTTCATGTGCGGCGGCAGCGAAAAGGCGTTTGCGCGCGGATTGCCGGCGCTTGAAAAGATGGGAAAGCGGATTGTGCTCGCAGGCGGCGCCGGCGCAGGGCAGGCCGCGAAAATCTGCAACAACATGCTGCTCGCGATCTCGATGATCGGCACCTGCGAGGCGTTTGTGCTCGCCGAAAAGCTCGGTCTCGATCCGCAGAAATTGTTCGACATCGCGTCGACATCATCGGGCCAGTGCTGGTCGCTGACGACCTATTGTCCCGTCCCGGGACCGGTGCCCACATCGCCGTCCAATCGCGGCTATGCAGGCGGCTTTGCGTCCGCGCTGATGCTCAAGGATCTGAAGCTGGCCCAGGCGGCGGCTCAATCTTCGGGCGCCACCACACCGCTGGGCGCCGAAGCAACACAGCTTTACTCGCTGCTCGCCGCCAAGGGGCAGGGCGGTCTCGATTTCTCCGGAATCATTAAAATGCTCAGGGGCGAGATCTGAGCGAGTTTACCCGTCTTTAACACCTCTGCCCTAAGGTTTGAATCAAATAGGTGGGTCCGGAGAAAAACTCCGGTGGGTGAAGACGATGACAGCATTAGCCAGGCCGCAAGCGGCTGCGGCGCTCGACGGCGCACAGCCACTACGCAAGCTTTATCTCGAGTCTCTCGCTTTGATCGAGCGATTGCACCGGCAGCTCCTTGACGTGATCAAGGACGAGCTTGACCGGCGCGACGAACGCGAAATCAACAGCGTGCAGGCGCTCCTTCTGTTCAATGTCGGCGATCAGGAATTGACGGCGGGCGAATTGCGCACGCGCGGTCATTATCTGGGGTCCAATGTCTCGTACAATCTCAAGAAGCTCGTCGAGAGCGGCTATATTCACCACGAACGCTCGGCAGTCGATCGCCGCTCGGTCTTGGTGAGGCTCACCCGCAAGGGCGAGGCCGTGCGCGACATGCTGCGCGAATTGTTCGAGCGGCACCTGGGATCGCTCGAAGCCGTCGGCAATGTCGGCTTGAGCGAACTGGAAATCCTGAATGTCAGCCTGAAGCGCATGGAGCGCTTCTGGATCGACCAGGTGCGTTTCCAGCTCTGATCGGCGTGCGGACGGACTGACGGGCGCCCTCGACTCGTGCGAGGGTCCGGTCGCTATTTGCGATTCCGGGAGCTGAGCCTGACCAAATCCGCGCTTACGCACCTGCGCCAACACGTGCGATTCTACTTCTGCACGCTGCTGGGCGTCGCGGTCTTCTATCTCGCCCATGACTTTCCCAGTCCGCTGCGCTTTATCGCGGCGGGCAATGCGTTCTTCGTCGTCTATCTGTTTTTGATCAGCCTGCTGGTGTTCCGCTTCACCCCGGACGATCTGCGTCGCCGTGCAATGGACGAGGACGAGGGGATATTCCTCGTGGTCATCATCATGCTCGCGATCATTGCGTTGTGCTGCGCCGGCATCATCACGATGCTCAATCAGGGTCACAACAAACCGTCCGGCATTACGCTCGCGCTTGTTTTGCTTTGCGCGCCGCTCGGGTGGTTGACGCTGCACGTTACCGCCGCGTTTCATTACGCCGATCTATTCTACGCGCCGCAGGCTTCGTCGGCGGATTCGCGCCCACGGCCGCGGTTGATGTTCCCCGGTTGTGTCGAACCAGGCCCGTGGGAATTTCTCTATTACGCGTTCGTCGTCGGAATGACCGCGCAAGTGTCCGACGTGCAGGTTTCCGATACCAAAATGCGTCGCGCCACGCTCGGCCACGGCGTCATATCGTTTTTCTTCAACACGGTGCTGATCGCGATGGCGGTGAACGCCGTGGTGGCGATTGCGTCCTAAAGCATGATCCGATTTAATCGGATCATGCTTTAGTTTCTTGATGTTGCGCAATCTGTCGGCGAACCGCTGCACACTTCGCCGGATTGCGCTTTAGCGCTTAGGCGGCCACGGCACGAACGAACTCGTGCGCCGGATATACTCCGCATATTCGGGCCGGCGGTCCGCCATCTTGCGCTCGAGCATGGGAACGCCGGACACGTTCAGCAGGAAATAGGTCATCACGATCGGGCCGATAACGGTCCACCAGGCATGGCTTGCGGAGACGCAAAGCAGAAACACGCCCCACCACATCGCCGTATCGCCGAAGTAATTGGGGTGGCGCGACCAGGCCCAGAGGCCGGTGTCGAGCACGCGTCCTTGGTTCTGAGGGTCCAGCCCGAAGCGGGTCAGCTGGTTGTCCGCGATGGCTTCGATGAGGAACCCGGCAACCGCAATGGCAGCGCCGGCGAAATCGAGCGATCCCGAATGAGACGGCGCGGCCGCGAACGCCGCCTGGAGGGGCAGCGAGACAACCCACAAAATGACCGCCTGCAGCCAGAAGACCGTGAAAAGGCTCAGGATCGCAAACCGGGGGCCGGCCTTGCGGCGCATTGCGGCATAGCGGCGATCCTCATGGCCGAGGCGCCGCCAGCGCAGGAACAAGTGAAGGGCAAGCCGGACAGCCCAAAGCGTGATGATGGCGAATATCAGCGCGCCGCGTTTGTCCGGCGGCCCGTGGCGCCAGATCGCGGCAGCGGAGATCAGGACAAATCCCAACCCCCAGAAAACGTCGACGATACTGACGTCTTGCAGCGCAAGGCTGGCAAACCAGATTAAGGTCAGGGCCGAAAGGGCGAGTAACAGTGCGAAGACCATGGCTGTCCTGTGGCAATTGGCGTGGGCGCGCGCGGCCCCCGGAACTATGTTAAATTATTAGGGAACGGGAGCCATCCTAAGGCACCCATTTGACGTGCGAGTCGGCAAATATGGCATTCTCCTATGTGTCCAAGTTCCGCGAGGCGCTGGCCGGTCTGAAGCGAGAGGGCCGGTATCGGGTGTTCGCCGACATCGTCCGCCAGCGCGGACAATATCCCCGCGCCGACTTCTTTACGGACCAGAACAAGCGTCCGATCACCGTCTGGTGCAGCAACGACTATCTGGGCATGAGCCAGAATCCGAAGGTGCTGGCGGCGATGCACACCGCCATCGACGCGGCGGGCGCCGGCTCAGGCGGTACGCGCAATATCTCCGGCACAACGCATTATCATGTCGAACTGGAAGCCGAGCTCGCCGATCTGCACGGCAAGGAAGCCGCTCTTTTGTTCACGTCCGGCTTCGTGTCGAACGACGCGACGCTGTCGACATTGGCGAAGCTGCTTCCCGGGTTGATCGTTTTTTCGGACGAATTGAATCACGCTTCGATGATCGAAGGCATGCGGCGCGGTGGCATGGAGAAACGACTGTTCCGCCACAACGACCCTGCCGATCTCGAAGCGCAATTGCGCATCGCCGATCCTGCCGCGCCCAAGCTCATTGCGTTCGAGTCGGTCTATTCGATGGACGGCGACTTTGGCCCGATCGCCGCGATTTGCGATCTCGCCGAAAAATATGGCGCGTTGACCTATCTCGATGAGGTCCATGGTGTCGGCCTTTACGGTCCGCGCGGAGCCGGTGTCGCGGCACGCGACGGTGCCATGCATCGCGTCGACATCATCGAAGGCACGCTGGCCAAAGCGTTCGGCCTGATGGGCGGCTATATCGCGGCGAGCAAGGAATTGGTCGATTGCATCCGGTCTTTTGCGCCGGGGTTTATCTTCACGACCTCACTGCCGCCGGCGATTACCGCGGGCGTGCTCGCAAGCATTCGTCATTTGAAAGAGAGCGAAATCGAACGCAAAACGATGCATCGAAACGCCTCGCTGCTGAAGCAGATGCTTACCGAGGCGGGCTTGCCGGTAATGAATTCGCCGAGCCATGTCGTTCCGGTGTTTGTGGGCGATGCGGCGACCTGCAAGGCGGTCTCCGATGTCTTGCTGCGCGACCATGGAATCTATGTGCAGCCGATTAATTTTCCCACAGTACCGCGCGGCACGGAGCGGCTGCGGTTTACGCCGTCGCCGTTCCACACCGAAGAGATGATGCGCGATCTCGTGCGTGCGCTCGATACCGTCTGGACGGCGCATCGCCTGGCCCGCGCGGCCTGAGGATCATGCCGGCGCGCAAATCCGACGGCACGGGCGGCGAGGTTCTGATCGAATTTGTGGTGCAGGGGAATGTCGTGAAGGTGACGGCAATCGATCCCAAAACAGGCACGGAAGCGAGCATCGTCGGACCGGCATCGGCGCCCCGCTCGGTGTTGGAAAGCAACGCCGCGAAAAAGCTTCTCTACGTCCTCAAAAAACAACGCGGCGAAGCCTGAAGGCTCCGCCGCGTCGAATACTCGGCAATGCGCGACGCGATCAGCGACGACGCGACTTTTTTCCGGGCGCCGTTCTGCCGAGACCGATCTTTTTGGCGAACTCGGAGCGCTGGGCCGCATAGTTCGGCGCGACCATCGGATAGTCGGCCGGCAGGCCCCATTTCGCACGGTAGCCTTCCGGCGAAAGTCCATAGCGCGAACGCAGATAGCGCTTGAGCATTTTGAGTTTCTTGCCGTCTTCCAGACAGATCACATATTCCGGCGTGATCGACTTCTTCACATTCACGGCCGGCTTCTGCGTGGTGGCGACTTCGCCGGGCATGCCGGTCGCGAGACCGCCAAGCGTGGAATGGATGCTTTTGATCATGTGCGGGATTTCCGACACGGGGATCGGGTTGTTGCTGACATAGGCCGCAACGATGTCGCTTGCGAATTTCAGAATGTCGTCTGTCTTTCCGGCCAGTGAATCACTCATGTTGCCCATCTACTCCAGTCCTGGATTGTACGGTTTATGTAAGACGCATGTTCTATTGCCGAGACGGACCGTAAAATCAAGCTAGTCTTCAAATATCGGAAATGGCCGGTTGTAGGTCTTGCAAGTTAGACGACATATCGGCTCATACTCGTTTTGAGTTGATCTTGGAATATTGGAGTACTCGTTTTAGTCTATGTTTAAGGTGCGCCCACACGTACAAGTTGTTTCCTTACAACTTCTGCGTTTATCTGGTTAGGCGCTGTTTTATGAATAGCTTTTGTTGGACCGCGCGGGACATGCATAGCGCCCCGGCCGGGCTTTTGGGGCCGCAAAATCTCGTGATCTGGCGCTAGATTTGGTAAAGGGTTACGCCTAGTACACGAGCGATGTGGGGCCTATAGGGTTCTCCGCTGGTGTTGGGCAATGTGAGGCGTGAGATGGCAGCGATGTCGAACGCGGCGGGACCGCAAAATGCTCCCTTTTTCTCCAGCGGGCTGGCGCAAGCCGACCCTGAAATCGCGCATGCCGTCGCCGACGAGCTCAAGCGTCAGCAGGAAAAGATCGAGCTGATCGCCTCCGAGAACATCGTCTCCAAGGCGGTGCTGGAGGCCCAAGGTTCGGTTCTCACCAACAAATATGCCGAGGGCTATCCGGGACGGCGCTATTACGGCGGCTGCGAATATGTCGACGTGGCCGAGGAATTGGCGATCGACCGCGCCAAGCGGTTGTTCGACTGTTCTTTCGCGAACGTCCAGCCGCATTCGGGCGCCCAGGCGAATCAGGCGGTGTTCTTTGCGCTCCTGCAGCCGGGCGACACGTTCATGGGCCTCAGCCTCGATGCGGGCGGCCATCTGACGCACGGCTCTCCCGTCAACCAGTCGGGGAAATGGTTCAAGCCGGTGCCCTACAGCGTGCGCCGTCAGGACCACCGCATCGATATGGACGAAGTCGAGGCGCTGGCGAAATCGCACAAGCCGAAGCTGATCATCGCCGGCGGTTCGGCTTACGCGCGTGTGATCGATTTCAGGCGCTTCCGCGAGATTGCGGACTCTGTCGGAGCCTATTTCATGGTCGACATGGCGCATTTTGCGGGGCTGGTCGCGGGCGGCGTTCATCCCAATCCGCTCGAGCATGCCCATGTGGTCACGACCACGACGCACAAGACGCTGCGCGGTCCGCGTGGCGGCATGATCCTGTCGCGCGATGCCGACCTCGGCAAGAAAATCAACTCCGCCGTTTTCCCGGGATTGCAGGGCGGACCGCTGATGCATGTGATCGCGGCGAAGGCCGTTGCGTTCGGCGAGGCGCTGAAGCCGGATTTCAAACTCTATGCGCGTTCGGTGGTCGAGAATGCGAAGGCGCTTGCCGAGACATTGCACGCCGAAGGCCTCGACATCGTGTCGGGCGGCACGGACACGCATGTGATGCTGGTTGACCTGCGGCCGAAGAATGCGACGGGGCGTGCGGCCGAAAAGGCGCTCGACCGCGCCAACATCACCTGCAACAAGAATGCGATTCCGTTCGACACCGAAAAGCCCGCGATCACATCCGGCATTCGTCTCGGTTCGCCGGCGGGCACGACGCGGGGCTTCGGCCAGGCGGAGTTCAAAGAAGTCGGCAAGTTGATTGTCGAAGTGGTCGACGCGGTTGCGAAGCATGGCGAGGCGGGAGATCCGGCCGTCGAGGCCAGCGTGCGCGCGCGTGTGCTGGCGCTTTGCCGCCGTTTCCCGATTTATCAATAACAGGAGATATTGGCGCCCATGCGCTGCCCGTTTTGCGGACACGACGATACGCAGGTCAAGGATAGCCGGCCCAGCGAAGACAATTCTGCGATCCGGCGCAGGCGGCATTGCCCTGCTTGCGGCGGACGCTTCACGACATTCGAGCGCGTGCAGTTGCGCGAGCTCGTGGTGGTGAAGAAGACGGGCCGCCGCGAACCGTTCGAGCGCGACAAGCTCGAGCGTTCTCTCTCGCATGCGTTGCGCAAGCGTCCCGTGGAAGCCGATCGCATCGACCGCATGGTCACGGGCATTGTACGGCGGCTGGAAAGCATGGGCGAAAACGAAATCCAGTCGAGTGTCATCGGCGAATTGGTGATGCAGGCGCTGTCGAGTCTCGACAAGGTCGCCTATGTCCGTTTCGCATCCGTCTATCGCAATTTCCGCGAAACCAAAGATTTCGAAGCCCTGATCGGCGAGATGGAGGGCGGCGACCGGGATTGAGCGCCGCGCGCCCCGTTGGACGATAAACGACACATGCGTCATGCGCTCGGTCTGGCCGCGCGCGCGCTCGGCCGGGTGGCGCCGAACCCTGCGGTCGGCTGCGTGATTGTTGTCCCCAATGGGACGATTGTCGGTCGCGGCTGGACGCAGGATGGCGGTCGGCCGCATGCGGAGACTGTCGCGCTGGCGCAAGCGGGAGATGCGGCGCGTGGCGCCACCGCCTATGTCACGCTCGAGCCCTGCGCGCATATCGGTCAGACACCCCCTTGCGCCGATGCGCTGATCCGCGCGGGTGTCGCACGTGTTGTTGCCGCGATCGAAGATCCAGATACGAGAGTCAAAGGCGGCGGCTTTACGATGCTGCGCAATGCCGGCATCGGCGTCGATGTCGGCACGCTCAAGAGCGAGGCAGGCAAACTCAACGAAGGTTTTTTCAAGCGCATCACGGAGCATCGCCCGCTCGTCACCCTCAAATTTGCACAGAGCCTGGACGGCCGCATTGCGACGGCCACCGGTGAAAGCAAATGGATCACGGGCGAAGACGCGCGGCGCTTCGGGCATCTGCTTCGAGCGAAACACGACGCCATTCTCGTCGGCATCGGCACGGTGCTTGCGGACGATCCGGAATTGACCTGCCGCTTGCCCGGATTGGAGACCGCGTCGCCCATTCGCGTCGTGCTCGACACGAGCCTCAGGCTTGGCGAAGGGTCCAGGCTTGCAAAGACTGCGCGCGATATTCCGACCATCGTGTTCACGACAGCAAAGGACGGTGCGGCGCTTCGCGCAGCCGGTGTCGAGATTGTCGAGGTCGCTCGCGACGCGCGGGGCCGGCCCGACATCGCGTCCGTCCTGCACGCGCTCGCCGAGCGCGGCATCACGCGGCTTCTGGTCGAAGGCGGCGCATCGGTACATGCCACCTTCATAAATAGGGGCTTTGCCGACAGGCTCGAAGTCTTCCGCGCGCCGATTCTGCTGGGCGGCGCGAGCCAGGCTTCGGTCGAGGCGCTGGCTGCGATAAGTTTGGACGAAACGCCGCGCTTTCGGTGCGTCGGACGCCGTAAACTCGGGGCGGACCTGCTGGAAAGCTTCGAAGCCAGGGCCTAGAAAGGAAACATGTTCACCGGAATTGTCACGGATGTCGGCCATGTCCGGCACATCGAGAAGCGCGGCGACACGCATATCGTGATCGCGACCAATTACGACGTGGCGCAAGTCGAAATAGGAGCGTCTATCTCCTGCTCCGGCGTCTGCATGACCGTCGTCGACAAGGGCGGCACGAACGACCGCTGGTTCGCGGTCACGGCTTCGGGCGAAACGCTTTTCAAAACGACTATGGGGCAGTGGAAGACGGGCGACCGCGTCAATCTCGAACGACCCATGCGGGTGGGCGACGAGCTCGGCGGTCACATCGTCACCGGCCATATCGACAGCGTCGCCGAGGTCATGCTCGTTGTGCCCGAGGGTGAATCGACACGCATGTCGTTTCAGGCGCCTGCGGCACTGTCGCGCTTCATTGCTTCCAAAGGCTCTGTCGCGCTGGACGGCGTGTCGCTCACAGTCAACGAAGTCGACGGCCTGCGCTTCGGCGTCAACATCATTCCGCACACGACCAAGGTCACGACCTTCGGCAAGGTGAAGCCGGGCAGCAAAGTCAATCTCGAAATCGATCTGCTCGCGCGCTACGTCGCTCGGCTGGTGAAGGGTTAGCGTATGTTCCGCGACTATATTTCCTCCATCGAAGAACTCATCGAAGACGCGCGCAACGGGCGCATGTTTATTCTCAGCGATGCGGAAGATCGCGAGAACGAAGGCGATCTCGTGATCCCGGCGCAGATGTGCACACCGGCTGCCGTCAATTTCATGGCGAAATACGGCCGCGGCCTTATCTGCCTTGCGCTGACGCAGGAACGTGCCGCCGCTCTGCAAATTCCGATGATGACGCAGGTCAACGGCACGCCGAACCAGACTGCCTTCACCGTTTCGATTGAGGCGAAGGAAGGCATCTCCACCGGCATTTCCGCGCATGACCGCGCGCACTCGATTTCCACCGCCATCGATCCCACCAAAGGCCCGGCCGATATCGTGATGCCGGGGCACGTGTTCCCGCTGGTGGCGCGCCACGGCGGCGCGCTTGTGCGCGCGGGTCACACCGAAGCGGCCGTCGATATCTCGCGGCTCGCGGGTCTTTATCCGGCGGGCGTCATCTGCGAAATCATGAACGACGACGGGACGATGGCGCGGCTGCCGGATCTCGTGCAGTTCGCGCAGCTTCACGGCCTCAAGATCGGCACGATCGCCGATCTCATCGCCTATCGCCGCCGCTACGACCATTTCATCCAGCGTTCGGTCGAGACCGATTTCCAGAGCCATCATGGCGGCGCCTGGCGCATGATGGTGTATGTGAACACGATCGAATATGCCGAGCATATCGCGCTGGTGAAGGGCGACATCACCACGCCCGAGCCCGTGCTCGTGCGCATGCACGCGCTGAACATCTTCAGCGATCTTCTGGGATATCGCCCGTTCGAGCAGGACGTGCTGGCCGATTCCATGCGCATCGTGGCGGAACGCGGGCGCGGGGTCGTGGTGATCCTGCGCCAGACGCGACCGACCTTCGTGTCCGATGTCGTGCTCCGGCGCGTGGCCGAAGACATCGACCGCAGGCGGGTAAAGGAGTATGGCGTGGGCGCGCAGATCCTTCTCGATCTGGGCGTGAAGGACATGATTCTCCTGACCGACACGCCGGAGAAGAAAGTCGTCGCGCTGGACGGATACGGCCTTAATATCGTGGGCACGCATGCGATCCGCGGCCGCAGGGAACCGGGAAAGACGTCATGACCCCAAACATCCTGATCGTCGAAGCGCGGTTTTACGCACACATCTCGGATGCGATGCTGGACGGCGCGATGGCGGCGCTGGAAGCGGCGGGCGCGCAGTTCCAGCGCATCTCCGTGCCGGGTGCGCTCGAGATTCCGGCGGCGATCCTTTTTGCGGCCCATGCGGGTGAGGGCGCCGGCATCAGCTATGACGGCTATGTGGCGTTGGGCTGCGTCATTCGCGGCGATACCTATCATTTTGAAGTCGTCTCCAACGAATCCGCGCGCGGCTTGATGGATTTGGGCCTGAAGCATGCGCTGTGCATCGGCAACGGCATCCTGACCGTCGACACCGAAGAGCAGGCAATGGCGCGCGCCGCGCGCGATGGCCACGACAAGGGCGGCGATGCTGCGCGCGCCTGTCTTGCGCTGATCGCGGTGCGGGCCAAGCTCGGCGCGCATCGGTGAACGCTTCGCACACGAATGACGGACGCACGGATCGCACGGCGCGCAGCGCCGCGCGGCTGGCGGCCGTGCAGGCGATCTATCAGATGGAACTGACGGGGTCGGACGCGGAAGCCGTCGCGGACGAATTCGTGGAACATCGTTTCGTGCGGGGAATCGAGAACGCGCCCGACGAAGAATTTTTCGGCGCCATCGTGCGCGGCGTGCCGCATCATCAGGCGGAGATCGACAGCTCCATTGCGAAATGCCTTTCGAAGGACTGGAAGCTGCAGCGCATCGATTCGACCCTGCGTGCGATTTTGCGGGCGGCCACTTATGAGCTCATCGCGCAGAAGGATGTGCCGGCGAAGGTGGTGATCGACGAATATCTCGACGTCGCGCATGCATTTTCGAACGCCGACGAAGCCTCCTTCGTCAATGCGGTGCTCGACAAGCTGGCGCATCGCAAGCGCGCGCCCGAATTTGGAGAGATGCCGCCCGATGACGAACTCCGGTTCTGACAGGCCCGGCGAGTTCGAGATGATCGCGCGGCTCTTCGCGCCGCTTTCCCATTCCGCGCCCGGCGCATTCGGGCTGACCGACGATGCGGCGACGATTGCCCCCCCTGCAGGCGAAGAGCTTGTCGTGACCGCGGACGCGCTGGTCGAAGGCGTGCATTTCCTGCGCGACGACCCGCCGGAATCGATCGCGAAGAAATCACTGCGCATGAATCTCTCCGATCTCGCGGCGAAGGGTGCGAAGCCGATGGCGTATCTGCTCGCGCTCTCGTTGCCGGATTGGATCGACATCGCATGGCTTGAAACGTTTGCGCGCGGGTTGGGCGAAGATCAGCGCGCCTATGAAATCCATTTGATCGGTGGCGACACGACGCGCACGCCGGGGCCGCTCACGCTGGCGATCACGGCGATGGGTTCGATCCCACGCGGCACGATGATCCGTAGATCGGGTGCGCAAGCGGGCGATCTTATTTTCGTCTCCGGCACGATCGGCGATGCGGGCGGCGGGCTTGCGATCTTGAAAGGCGAGGGCGATTCGATCTCCGACGCGCAGCGCGCCGCATTGATCGCGCGCTATCGCGAACCTTTGCCGCGCGTGACGCTGGGACTCGCATTGCGCGGGATTGCGAGCGCATCGCTCGACGTTTCTGACGGGTTGCTCGCCGATCTCGGGCACATTGCGGAAACGTCGAAGGTTCGCATTGCGGTCGATGTAATGCGCGTTCCCCTCTCGCCCGCGTTGCAGGCTTGTTGGCGTGATGACCAGGTCGCCCGCGTGCGGGCTGCGACCGCGGGCGACGATTATGAGATCGCATTCACGGCGCCGGAGGCGAATCGCAGCGTGGTTCTGGAAGCCGCCGCGGGTGCCGGCGTAGCCGTGACCGAGATCGGGCGGGCGGAGGCTGGCCACGGCGTGGTACTGCTGGACGCAGGCGGCCGGGAGATCGCCGTACCCCGCAAGGGCTTTACCCATTTCTGAGCGGTAACCATCCGTTAGGCATGATCTGCCAGCGTTCGCGCCATGCGCATCCTCCCGGCCCTTTGCCTTTTGGTCCTCGCCGTCGGGCTTCCCGCCCAGGCGGCAGCGCCGCCACCATTGATTGAGGCCGTGATCGGAGCGGGCGTCCTGAAGGAGCCTTCGGCCGGCTCCAGCGTGGTGATGCCCTATCTGATCGCGCCCCTGGTCGTGGACGACAAGCTGTTCGCCTATGCTTATGTCTCCAGCACGATTATCGGGCCTTCGCCTGCGGCCGCCGTCGAAATCCGCGCCAAAACCCCCTTCATCCAGGACGCCTATGTGCGGGACGTGAATGCGAGCCCCATCGGCAAGGCGAGCGATCCCCAGACGGTCGATGCCGACGCGCTGGCCGCCCGCATGCTCGCCGACGCCCGCCGAATCGTCGGCGCCGATAAGGTAATCGGTGTGCTGATCGTCCAGATGCAACTGCGCCAGCTGAAGCCCTGACCCCGCCGTTCGAGTTCCGTTCCGGCGTTCGCCCCGCGACAAATCAAGCCAACGCGAGCGTTGCCTCAGGCCACCTCTTTTGGCATGTTCGCCCGCCTTTTGCGCCGGTCCCCAGCGGCTGATGCGAGAGGATTGGGGTGGCGCGACCCTTTCGGGACCGCGACGCAAGTCATCCGTACATTTTCGACATAGGGAACGACGCGCATGGACATGGCACTTTATCTGATATTGGGCTGCGGGGTTCTCGCGCTGATTTACGGCGCCTGGACGATCCGCTCCGTCTTGAGCATGAGCCCGGGCAATGCGCGCATGCAGGAGATCGCGGCCGCGATCCAGGAAGGCGCTAACGCCTATCTCAATCGCCAATACATGACCGTCGCCATCGTGGGCGTCGTCGTTCTCATCATCGCGTTCTTCTTGTTCGGCTGGCAGGTGGCGCTCGGCTACTTCATCGGCGCGACGCTTTCGGGCATCGCGGGCTATGTCGGCATGAATGTTTCGGTGCGCGCGAATGTGCGCACCGCGGAAGCTTCGCGGCACGGCCTGGCGCAAGGCCTGTCGGTCGCGTTCCGTTCGGGCGCCGTGACGGGCATGCTCGTCGCGGGCCTCGGCCTCATCGGCGTGGCCGGTTACTACACCTTCCTCACCAGGGGCCTCGGGCTCGACATTTCGGATGAAGCACAGGGCCGCACGATCGTGGTCGCGCTGGTCGCCCTCGGCTTCGGCGCCTCGCTGATCTCGATCTTCGCNNGCGACTGCGCCGGCATGGCGGCAGATCTGTTCGAAACCTTTGCCGTGACGACCGTCGCCACCATGGTGCTGGCATCGCTCCTGTTCACGGGCGACCAGCGCAACCAGCTCATGCTGCTCCCGCTCGCCATCGCGGGCATGTGCATCATCACCTCGATCATCGGCACGTTCTTCGTGCGGCTGGGCGCCAACAAGTCGATCATGGGCGCGCTCTACAAGGGCGTGATCGCGACGGGCGTGTTGTCGCTCGCGGGCCTGTGGCCGTTGATGCAGTGGATCCTGGGCGGCGACATGAGCGCGGAGCTCACGGCCTCCACCGGCGCCACCTATACCGGCCAGTCGCTGTTCTTCTGCGGCGTCGTCGGGCTTGGCGTGACCGGCGCGATCATCTGGATCACGGAATACTACACGGGCACCGATCATCGCCCCGTGCGCGTGATCGCGGCTGCGTCGCAGACGGGCCACGGCACCAACGTCATCCAGGGCCTTGCGATTTCGATGGAAGCGACCGCGCTTCCGGCGCTCACCATCTGCGTCGGCATCGTGCTCGCCAACTGGTTTGCGGGCCTCTTCGGGATCGCGATCGCGGTGTCCACGATGCTGTCCTTGGCCGGCATGATCGTGGCGCTCGATGCGTTCGGTCCCGTGACGGACAATGCCGGCGGCATTGCCGAAATGGCCGGCCTCGAAGGCGATGTGCGCAAGACGACCGATGCGCTCGACGCGGTGGGCAACACCACCAAGGCCGTGACCAAGGGCTANNGGCCTCGGCGCGCTGGTGCTGTTCGCGGCCTACACGGCGGACCTGCACTACTTTATCGGCCATTCCGACACGTACGGATATTTCCAGGGCATCGGCGTTCCCGATTTCACGCTCGCGGATCCGTGGGTGGTGGTCGGCCTCTTCATCGGCGGGTTGCTGCCCTATCTGTTCGGCGGCTGGACGATGACGGCGGTGGGACGTGCTGCGGGCGCGGTGGTCGAGGAAGTGCGCAGGCAGTTCCGCGAGATGCCGGGCATCATGAAGGGCACGCAGAAGCCCGACTACGCCCGCGCCGTGGACCTTCTCACCAAGGCCGCGATCCGCGAGATGATCGTGCCCTCGCTGCTGCCGGTGCTGTCGCCGATCGTGCTCTACTTCGTCGTGCAGGCGATTGCCGACAAGACGGAAGCGTTCGATGCGCTGGGCGCGATGCTGCTCGGCGTGATCGTGACGGGCCTCTTCGTCGCGATCTCGATGACCTCGGGCGGCGGCGCCTGGGACA
>PLJH01000093.1 GCA_003139615.1 Alphaproteobacteria bacterium | reverse complement strand
CCTAGCCGTTCACGGGGGAAGTGGCGCGCGTAGCGCGTCGAAGGGTGCCCCCTCCGCCTCGCTCGCTCGGCACCTCCTCCGTGAACGGGGAGGAAAGCGCCTGTTGCGAGTTACGGGGTTCCCGGCTTCAGAAGGGCTTCGATCGGTTTGTCGACGATCGAGGTGTCGAAGCGTTTTTGACTTCGACATATTTTGGGCTGTCCGCACGCGGGCATGCGCCATCGCCTGCATACGCGTATGATCTTTCGGGTGACTTGTAGTCTTTGTCCCGCCAGTCTTCCGGCGGATTCAAAGACCATGCGGTGATGACCAAGCGTGGCGGAGAATCCGTCGGATTCCCCGGACCGTAAACGGGGAAAGCCTCCTTCTCGGTAAAGCGGCAGATATGGTTCTCCGTCAACCGGACATCGCGCAGGAAATAATGATGATTGTTCTGACGGTCATTGCAGACGCGGAATGCATCGTTGTGGATGTGTGAAATCTGAGCCGCGGCAGTTGCCTGTAAATACATGCCCAGATACGTGCCTTCGATCGGATATACGTTGCCGTCGACATCGCACTGGAACACGACGGGGTCGCGTTGGATGATCGCGGCTGGATCAAGCGCCTTGGTAATGCCGAGGGCGCTCATCGGCCACATCAGCAATGCAACGAAAATGATCCGCGTCCGCCACATGCCCTGAATCCTCGCGATTAATCGAGCGTATCAGGTTCGCCCGCTGCGGGCGACGGACCGGGGCGATTGCCCCCGCCGCTCACACCTCCTAACTTGCGCGCCGTTCGAATTGAGGTGGTGCATGCGTTATTTGAAAATCGGTGGGTTCGCGCTTCTTGTCGTTGTGCTGGCGGGGCTTGAGTTCATCATTGTGTCGGACAGGCTGGCGCAGCCGGCGGCTCCCGATCCCGCGATTCTCATCGCCAAGGCAGCGAAGTACGACGTGCATATCGTGCGCGACAATTTCGGCGTACCGCATGTGTTCGGGCATCGCGATGTCGATGTCGCGTTCGGTTTTGCGTTCGCGCATTCGGAAGACGATTTCGCGACCATCCAGGATGTGGCGCTGGCCACGCGCGGACAACTCGCGGCGACCGAAGGCATCAAGGCCGCGCCCACCGATTACGTCGTCCATCTGCTGCGCGTGTGGGAAACGATCGATGCGCGCTACGAAAAGGATCTGCCGGCGGACGTGCGCGCCGTCGCCGAAGCCTATGCCGACGGCGTGAATTATTACGCGGCGTTGCACCCCGACAAGGTGAAGCCGGGATTGTTGCCGCTCACGGGCAAGGACATCGCGGCCGGCTTCGTGTTCAAGACACCGTTCTTTTATGGCCTCGACAAGACACTGAAAGAAGTCAACGACCCGCCGAGCGCCACGCGCGGGCCGGAAGTGGGTTCGAACGGCGCGGCCGTTGCGCCTTCGCGTTCCGCGGACGGCGCCACGCGCCTGCTGGTCAATTCGCATCAACCCTATGTCGGACCGGTGTCGTGGTACGAGGCCGTGCTGCAAAGCGACGAAGGCTGGCATGTCGCGGGCGGGTTCTTTCCAGGCACGCCTTTCATGCTGCACGGACATAACGAACATCTCGGCTGGGCGAACACCGTCAACGCGCCCAATCTCGCGAATGTTTACAAGCTCACCATCAATCCTGCGAACGCCAACGAATATCTGCTCGACGGCAAATGGCGCGATTTCGAAGTGAGCGACGCGGCATTGCGCGTGAAGATCTTCGGGCCGTTGATCTGGACCGTGCATCGGCCCGTCTATTATTCGGCGCAAGGCCCCGTGCTCAAGACCGATCACGGCGTGTTCGCGATCCGCTATGCGGGCATGGGCGAAGTGCGCCAGATGTTGCAATATTACCGGCTCAACAAGGCGAACACTCTCAGCGAGTGGCGCGCCGCGATGGCGGTGCAGGCGTTGCCCAGCATCAATTACATCTACGCCGACGAGAAGGGGAATATCGGTTACGTCTATAACGGCCAGTTTCCCATGCGCAAGGAAGGCGTCGACTGGAAGCATGTGCTGCCGGGCGATCGCTCCGACTTGATCTGGCGCGGGTATTTGCCGTTCGACAAAGTTCCGCAATTGTGGAATCCGAAATCGGGCTTCGTGTTCAATTCCAACAACACGCCGTTCCAGGCGACCGCCCCGGAAGACGACCTGAAGCCGGGCGATTTTTCGCCGACCTTGGGCATCCAGACAGACATGACAAATCGGGCTTATCGCGCGCTGGAGAACTTCGGCACGGACCGCGCGATCACCGCGGCCGCGTTCCGCAAATACAAATTCGATATCGCCTACAGCACGCGTTCCGACATCGCGCACCTGATCGCGAAGATCGTGACGATCGATCCGGGCAACGATGCCGATCTCAAACGGGCGCAGGATATTCTGCGCCATTGGGACCGCGTGACGAATGTGGCGAACCGCGGCGCTGCGCTTGCGATCCTGACGGCCGAACCCGTACTGCATGCGAAGGCGGAAAAGGAAGCACCCATCGATCCGCTAGCGTCCTTGCAAGCGGCGATCAAGACGTTGAAGGCGCATTTCGGGCGGCTCGATCCGATGTGGGGCGAGGTCAATCGCATCCGCCGCGGCAAACTTGATCTCGCGATTGACGGCGGTCCGGATACCTATCGAGCCGTCTATGGCGCGCCGCAGCCCGACGGCACACTGACGGCCGAAGGCGGGGACACCTTCATCATGTTCGTGACCTGGGACAAGGCAGGCAAACTATCGTCCGAAAGCATCCACCAATTCGGCTCCGCCACGCTCGATAAGACCTCGTCGCATTATGCCGACCAGACGCCACTGTTTGTTGCGATGAAAACGAAGCCGGTGCTGTTCACACGCGCGCAACTCGCGGGGCACATTGAGTCGGATTATCGGCCGGGGGAAAAAGAGAAGGCGGCGAAGTAGGCGAGGGCGGCGCGGCCCCCCTTCCGTCCGCCTCGCGATAGTCGCGAGGCGTCCACCTTCCCCCTCGCGGGGTAGGGCTATCGCATATGAGTA